>NZ_PQSS01000009.1 GCF_002920535.1 Streptomyces sp. Ru71
CGGGCTACTGGGGGCCGGGGCGAAGGAGCAGGTCGACGCCCTGCTGACCCGCAACCCCGCCGCGCACGCCCCCATCGATGACCCCAACGCTGTCGCCCGCCTGCTCCACGGGCTGCTGGAGGCCGGGGCGAAGGAGCAGGTCGACGCCCTGCTGGCCCGCAACCCCGCCGCGCACGCCCCCATCGATGACCTGCACGCCGTCGCCCGCCTGCTCCGCAGGCTGCTGCAGGCCGGGGCGGACGAGCAGGCTGCCGCCGTAACCGCACGATTGCCCGCTGCGGGGCGCTTCGCTGAGTTCATCCAATTCGGCGACCACAAGAACCGGTTCCGATTCGGGCGGGACCCCGATGGGAGTGCCGCCCCTTCATGGGCATGGGGCGACCTGGAGTGACCCAACCAGGGCAACAGACCAGCGGTCTCAAAGATCGCTGGTCGTCAGCTCGATACCGCGTGCCAGTGAGTGCGGATGGCTGAGGGCCGACGGATGGCGGGGAGGCCCAAGCCAGTGTCCCGCGTCCGGGTCTGCCTTAGCGGGCGAGGGTGACGGTGACCGGCACGTTGGGGCAGCGGCCGAGGATCTCCGACAGGGCGGCCTCTTCGCTGGGACCGGCGCCCGGACGACGGCGCCGAGAACATCCTTCGATGAGTTTGGGCGGCGATAGGAGTCTGATGCAGGACACCCGATCTCTGGAGGCTGCCCTATGGCTGAACCACACGTTTTGGAAACTCAGAGGGCTCTGGAACGGGCGATCCACGTCGAGCGGTTGGCGCTCGCTCAAGACCTCGCTGAGCTCACCGAGGCCCAATGGGCGAAAGCATCACTGTGTGAACGCTGGACCGTGGAGCAGGTCGTAGCCCACCTGACGGCAGGTGCCAGCACGAGGATGTGGCGCTGGCTGCTGAGCATGCTGGCCGCACGGTTCAACCCCGATGTGCACAACGACCGACGGCTCGCACAGCACCGGGGTGCTACACCTGAAGAGACCTTGCGGCGATTTCGCGCAGTTGTCGCCGGGCCCGCCGGCCCGACAGGACATACTGCGGCCTGGCTGGGCGAAATCGTCGTCCACAGCGAGGACATCCGTCGGCCATTGGGTCTTGTGCGCACACCCCCGGTGGCCACCACGACTGCCGTGGCCCGGTTCTTCGCCAGCCGCGATTTCACCGTGGCGAGCAAAACCGCAACCGCGGGCTTGCGGCTCGAAGCCACAGACGGACCCTTCACCACCGGCTCGGGGGATCTGCTCCGGGGGCCGACCCTCTCGCTGGTGATGGGGATGGCAGGCCGCGCAACAGCCTGCGAGGACCTTGAAGGGGACGGTGTGGCAGTCCTGCGTGCCCGACTGCGATCAGGTTAAAGAACAAGCTCAGTTCAGAAGCATGACGACTGCTCAGTTCCACTGACCGACGACACCGCCCACCCCGGGCAGCCATCCCCGCAGGCCAGCGAACCACCGAAACCGCTGGAAACGCGGCCTCCAACGGACACGGGCTGCACTCGGCCGCGGCCTGGACGCCGACGGCGTGACGATCCCGCCCGCGATGACCGAGCGCCTGGCCGAACAGGCCGCCCGCGCACGACGGGAGGCCGACCAGGCCCGGCTCCAGCAGGAACAGGCCGAGCAAAGGCGACGCGAAGCCGCCGCCCGACCGGCCCGGCCATGGAAACCCACCCCGCTGCCGCCCGCAGGCCGATGCCCCGGCCTGCGGACGGGGCCCGGCCTGCGAGGTGCAACCGCCCGCTCGCCGAGCCCCTCGTGCGCTACGGGCGGCACATCCTGTGCTGAACAGAGGCCGCTCCTACCGGCCTTCCAGGTAGTCGGCAGCGCGTCCGGCAGCCTCCTCCGGCGAACCCGCTGGGGCCGTTTCGGACCGCGGATGACCCGCCAGACCCGGCGCTCATCTGCCCGTTGAAGGCGATCGCGTCGATCACCTGCCGGTGGTCACGCCACGCCCTCCCCGCTTCGGTGTCCGATCCGGCAGCAGTCGGCTCGATCCTCGCCCACTGGGCGTCAGTCAACGACACACATCAACCAGCGATCAGATGATCTGAAAGAAGCGGCCTAAGGCTGGCCGCAGGGATCGCGCACAGTATGGTCCTGCCGCCGCACGTTCCAAGGCATGGGCGTCATAGGACTCCGCGTCAGAACGATGCCCCACCCGCGTGGCCCCCGGCAGATACCGGTATGTTCCGTGAGCACCGCGATGACGGGCATCGCGCTGTTTCCCGGGGGCAGGCGCACAGATGGTTCAGGATCGGAAGCAGGCCGACGTTCCCAAGGCCGGGGACGGAGAGGGAGAGGACGCCGCCCGGTCCCGGACGGGGCCGCTCAGCATCTTCGGGTGGATCACCGTTGCTATTCTCTTCGCGCTCGTCGCGAACCAGATATGGGTCGGCGTCACCGGCGGGTGGCTGAATCTGCGGTGGTCGCTCCTCGGAGTGGTGCCGCTGCTCATCGGCGCGGTGATGATGTGGCTCGCGGCCGAAGACAGTCTGCGCCGGATCAGGCGGTGGCGACGCGGCGTCACCGTGCCGCTGCCCCGGCAGCTCAGGCTCGCCAGCCTGCTCGCCCTCGCCATCGGGTCGCTGCCGCTGCTGGCCCTCGGTATCCTTCTCAACTTCGCCTGGCTGCTGCTGAAGTTGGCATAACCGTCGCTGCGAGCTCCGCGTCAGCCCAGCACCGCCAGCGCGTCGATCTCCACCGCTGGCCCGGGCGGAAGTGTTCCGCCCTCTGCAGGGCACCTTCTGGGGCGACCGGCACGGACAGGTCATCGATCCGTTCGGGCACCGGTGGGGCCTGACGGCCGGCAGCTGGTGAACAGCCGTCGAAGGTGTGCCTGGTAGCGGCCGCAGAAGGGCCCGCTCAGCATGAGGCGTGCGAGGCGTCGGTGCAAGCCGCCAACCGACCTAGTACTCCAGCGGTAGATCGTGAACCCTGACAGTCTCAGACCGCTCGGAACGTAGACACCTCACCTTGGCACGTCGTCAAGCGGCGCCGGTGCGGCGCTCGATAGTTGAGCCGGCAGAAGCCGCCGACCTAATCCCAGACCTCGGCCGCATCGCGGTCGGACCGCCACCTCACTAGGGCGTGTTTTAGAACGAGCTGGTCTGTGGGGTTGGCCGTCCGGGGAAGTCGCGGGCGGCCAGCCAGATGATGAGGTCGTTGGCGATCCAGCCGATGCTGGTGTCGGTGGTGACCTCGTGTTCGCGGCGGGCGGTGTCGCGGCGGACGATCTCGTAGCCGCCTCCGTCGAGGACGGTCACGGAGACGAACCAGGCAGGGTCGTCCTGGTCGGGCTGGATGACGATGAACGTGTTGTCCGCGTCGTTCAGTTCACTGATCAGGTCAAACAGGGCGTCCTCGGACGGGTCGTCGATGTGGTGGCCGTTCTCGCTGTCGGCGCAGTAGTACTCAGCCGCCATTGGTCCGCTGTCTCCCTCGTGCCGACATGCTGCGGGTTGCCGCCGCCAGGATGGCATGCGGTGCGGACAGCCCCGCCAAGTCACAGCCATTCGCTGATGGCGGCGATGTGGACGGTGGCCTCGAAGCGGACGGCGAGCTTGTCGAACCGGTGGCCACTGCCCGGTTTCTCTCCACGACCACCTCGCCTTCGCCGCGGCCGACGGACGCGCGAGCCAGTTGCTCGCCGCGCTGGACCGGCAAGGGTGACTGGTTCATGAGGGCACGTCAGGCTGCACCGAACCTAGCCCATGCAGTCCGCTGATCACGTCAGGGCGGCATTCTGGCAGTGGTAGTGACTTGCTCGGGATCGGGCCTGGTAGCGGCGTCGCCAGGGCACCCGAGCGGGGGTGTGTGGCGGCGGACCTGGTGCTCATCAGTCCGGCCCGTCCCTTTCCGGACTGGAACGCCTCCTCGACTCGCCACACTGATCCAGCGACCTTCACCAAGGGCAGGTCGTGAGGTGGCCCAGTCGGGGGGTCACACGGCGCGGGCGCCGCCGACGAAGGTTCGTTCTGGCGGTGACGCCACGAGTTCGACCATGGTGCCGGCGCGGAGGTCATCGCCGAGGACGCGCGTGATCGCGCCGGTGAGCCCGGCGCCGAGGCGCGCGGTGATCTGGGCGGCGTCGGGGCGGTCGAAGACGCCGGCGCGGACGCCCAAGATCACCGAGGCGTTTGTGTCCACGGGCTTGCCGCCCTGCGCGAAACGTCCTGTGGGGACTCCGGCCAGGTGGATGCTGACGAGGTCGCGGGCCCATTCGCCATAGACGTCGACGATCGCGTCGGTCAGTGCGGCGACGAGCACGGGTTCGTTGCCGGTCAGCCTGTTCTCTGGAAGGTGGACGGTCAGATGCGGCATAGTGGACCTCGTTCCCTTTGACTCCAAAGCCTTTGTTTTTAAAGGTATCTGGAAGAGGTCGCTGATGTCCACGGAATCGGACGGTCCATCCGTCGACGAAGCCGTCCGTACCCTGCTGCTGCTCATGCCACGGCTCGTCGGCCGCGCCAAGCGCCTGCCCATCCCTCCGGCGCTCCAGAGCCTGGACCTGGCACCGCGGCATCTCGCACTGCTGGCCCACCTGGAGTACGACGGTCCCACCAGCGTCAACGACCTGGCCGCCCGGCTGGAGGTGGCACCGACAACCGTCAGCCTCATGGTTAGCGAGCTGTCACGGCTGGGCGTCCTGCAGCGCACTGCCGATCCCGGCGACCGCCGCCGCCGCATCATCGCCATTGCCCCCGCCTACGTCGCACCGATCGGCGAATGGCTTTCTGGCAGCGCCTCTGCCTGGGAGAGTGTCATGAGGGGTCTGGGCCCTGCGGAACGCACCACGGTCATCACCGCCCTGCACGCCTACGAAGCCGCCTTGGAGCAGGCCCTGCATCGGAACGCGCAGCTGCGTTAGCGGACTTGGCGGAGTCGGCATAGCGCGTTCCGCCTCCACAGCCGCTCTCACGCTGAGGGTGAACCACCTCGGGGCTGTGACCAGCGATAGTTCAGATCGAGCGAGACGGGAGACGCGGCCGGCGTCCCGCTCAATCTGAGTTCTGGGCGCCAGGACTTGCCTCTCGTTCGGCAGCGAACTCAGGTCGGTCATGGGAATCACCTGGAAAAGAAGGTCAGGTGGCACGCGGTGTGCCGAGGTCGCCGGCCTTGGCCTCGGACGGCTGGGGACGCTGGGCTTGATCCGCTTTCATGACCTCGCGGCCGCGGCCTCCCGCGAGCAGATGTCCTACCGGGGCTTCCTGGCCGAGCTCCTGATGGCCGCATGCGACGACCGGGCCCGACGCCGGTCCGAACGCCGGATCAAGGCCGCCGCGTTCCCCCGCGACAAGTCCTTGCGAGCCTTCGACTTCGACGCCCACCCCAACGTCGACCCGGCCGTCATCCACACGCTCGCCAAGTGCGAGTGGGTCCGCAAAGGCCAGCCCCTCTGCCTCATCGGGGACTCCGGCACCGGAAAGTCTCACCTGCTGATCGCGCTCGGCAGCGAGGCCGCGATGAAAGGCCACCGGGTCCGCTACACCCTCGCCACCAAGCTCGTGAACGAGCTCGTCGAGGCCGCGGACGAGAAGCAGCTGACCAAGACCATCGCCCGCTACGGCCGCGTTGATCTTTTGTGCATTGACGAACTCGGCTACATGGAACTGGACCGCCGCGGCGCCGAGCTCCTCTTCCAGGTTCTGACCGAGCGGGAGGAGAAGAACAGCGTCGCGATCGCCTCGAACGAATCGTTCGGAGGCTGGACCAAGACCTTCACCGACCTGCGGCTCTGCGCGGCCATCGTCGACCGCCTCACCTTCGGCGGGAACATCATCCAGACCGGAACAGAGTCCTACCGCCTCGCTCACACCAAAGCCCAGGCAGACCCAGCAGCAAGCTAAAGCACCAGGTCAGGAAGCTGATCATTCTGCATCGAAGGTTGCGGCTGCGGTGAGGCCCTCGATGAACGTCCTGAAGTCCGCAGCCAGGGCGAGCTCGGTGTTCCAGTCCGTGTCGAACCAGGTTACCGACGGCTCACCCTGCCGGCCGCAGAGCCGGTAATCGAGGGCGATCCAGCAGTGCCCATCACCGGAGAGCAGGACGAGCGGGGACGGCAGGCCCCACTCCTCCACCAGATTAGGCGTGTCCAGCAACGACAACTGGTCCTCGCGGCGGCCGATGCCCATCATCCCGTCCAACGGCACGTGGCTCTCACTCCACGAAGTCGGCACCCCGGTCGGAAAGGCGTCCCAGTCGGACGCCACGAGGCCACCGTTCTGCAGGTGCAAGATCTCCAGCAGCGAGGACGGCAGACGCACCCCGAGCTGACGCTCGGCGTCCTCGACAGCTACGTCGGTCAACGGCGCCTGAACCCCAAACGGCGCCTCGCCCCAGAACGTCGCCTTGACCTCATCGAACCGAGTCACACGCGCATCCTACGGCCCCTCCAACACCCAAGCCGGAGCCCATCGAACTACTGGGCGACATCCAATTTCACCGACATCCCCGGCCGACACAGCCCACGAGTGACGCCCAAACTCATCGACAAACGACTCCCACAACCAGCGACATAACCACAGGCCAATGTCGGTGAAACCGAGGTGCCTTGACGGGCATCGGTCGGGTAGCGTGCCTGCCATGTCGAGTCCTGAGTCAGACAAGGTGGGGGCTTTCGGTCACGCCGTCAGCCCCCTGAACCCCTGAGCTCGTAGCCCTGTCGTCGCACCGCATCTGCGGTGGGACCGCGTGTGCCCCTGGGGCTGGCCGCGGTGACGAGATGACCTTCTCGTGCCTCTCCTCACCCCGGAGCCACTCGATGCCTCTCCCGCTGTACCTGCTTGCCCTGGCGGTCTTCGCCATGGGCACCTCGGAGTTCATGCTCGCCGGCCTGTTGCCGGACATCGCCTCACAGCTCGACGTCACCGTCGGGACAGCAGGCATGCTCACCTCGGCCTTCGCAGTCGGCATGATCGTCGGCGCCCCACTGGTGGCCGCGCTTGCCCGCAATTGGCCCAGGCGCTCCAGCCTTCTCGGATTCATCCTCGCTTTCGCGGCAGCCCACGCTGTGGGCGCCCTCACCACCAGCTTCCCGGTCCTGTTCGCCACCCGGGTCGTCGCCGCGCTCGCGAACGCAGGGTTCCTTGCCGTCGCCCTGACGGCTGCCGCCACGCTGGTCTCGCCCGACAAGAAGGGACGTGCGCTGGCCGTGCTGCTGTCAGGCACGACGGTGGCCACGATCGCCGGTGTCCCCGGCGGGTCGGTACTCGGCACGTTGCTCGGCTGGCGGGCCACGTTCTGGGCCATCGCCGTTCTCTGCCTGCCCGCAGCTCTCGGCGTCCTGAAGGGGATCCCCACGGGACGTGTGAAGGCAGAGGCGACCGGCCTGCTGGCCCTGCGAACGGAGCTCGCCCAGCTCACCCGGCCGCGGTTGATCCTTGTGATGCTGCTCGGCGCGCTGGTCAACGCAGCGACGTTCGCAAGCTTCACCTTCCTCGCCCCCGTGGTGACCGACACCGCCGGGCTGGACGAGTTGTGGATCTCTGTCGCGCTGGTGCTCTTCGGTGCCGGTTCCTTCGTCGGCGTCACCGTCGCCGGCCGCCTGTCCGACCAGCGTCCCGGTCTGGTCATCGCAGTCGGTGGTCCGTTGCTGCTCCTCGGCTGGCCGGCCCTGGCCATGCTGGCCCACCAGCCGGTCGCCCTGTTCGCCCTCGTGTTCGTGCAGGGCGCGCTGTCGTTCGCGCTGGGCAGCACACTGATCACCCGGGTCCTCTACGAGGCGGCCGGAGCCCCCACCATGGCCGGTGCGTATGCGACCGCGGCCCTCAACCTTGGCGCCGCGGCCGGCCCCCTCATTGCCGCGGCCACTCTCAGTACGGCAGTCGGGGCCCTGGGGCCGCTGTGGGCAAGCGGACTGCTCGTCGCTGCCGCGCTGCTCATCGCGTTCCCCCTCCGTACGGTTCTCGCGGCCGGCCGAAGCGCCGAGGTGCTCCAGTGATACACGCGAACGCCCCCCCTGAACTTCGAGGGACGCCGACGGCTCGTGGAAGGCTGCCGCAGTCGTCCGATCGCCCATGTGGCCGCCGAGGCCGGCGTCTCCCGCGCCTGCCCTGTCCAATTCGAAGAACCGGTACGACACGCACGGCGAGGCCGGGCTGCGGGAACGCTCCAGCGTCCGGCGCTGCTCACCGACCCAGACCCCACCCGACGTCGTCGAACGGATCGAGCGGCTGCGGCGGGACAACAAGTGGTCCCCAGGATCGCGCTCGAACTCGAAGGCCAGGGCGTGCGGATCAGCGAACGCACCGTGGGCCGGTGGCTGGCCCGTCTGGGCATCAACCACCGCCGGTTCCTCGACCCCGACGGGTCCGTCAACCGGCGCTCGCAGAAACGGATCGTGGCCCGCTACCCCAGTCACATGGTCCACCTGGATGTCAAGAAGATCGAACACATCCCCGATGGCGGTGGGTGGCGGGCCCACGGCCGCGACTCCGAACAGGCCAGGGCCGCCCAGCGCGCGCAGACCGCCGGCGCCAAGGGCGGGTATGTCTACCTGCACTCCGCCGTCGACGGGTTCTCCCGCCTGGCCTATACCGAGCCCCTTCCCAACGAGAAGGCCACCATCACCGTGGCGTTCTTCAGCCGCGCCCGTGCGTTCTTCGCCGCCCATAGCATCCACCGGATCGCACGCGTGGTCACCGACAAGGCGCCAACCACCGCTCCGCCGTCCTCGTGCGCTCCGTGACCTCGCGAGCCTCCCGCCACCAGCGGACCAAGCCCTACACGCCCCCGGCACAACCGCAAGGTCGAGCGTAGCAACGGCGGGTGCGGCTGGTCGCCGTTGCGGGCACCCACCAGCGGGTGCGCCACATCGGCCGCTCCTTGCCGTCGACGTCCTTGACCTTGCGCTGGCAGAACCGCATGTACTTGTCGATCTTCGCGGCGAGGACGTGCGCGGTCGCTTCAGCCCTGGTGGGCGACTTGCCCGAGAAGGATCCCAACGGTCTCTAGCGGTTCTAGCCCCCTTGGGGAGACTGGAGGCCACTTGAGGGGGGCCTATGAGTGAGGGACAACTTTCCATACCTCTTCGGCTGAAGCCTGTCGGCCGCCTCTATGAGGCCACTTTCCAGGGGGGCTCAGGCGCCCTGCCCAAGTCAGTGAGCGCACCGCTTCCCCCGCGCCGTCCTGGACGGGTTCGGCATACTCCGGTAACCCGAGCACTGCCGCCGCCACGCCCGTGGCGACGAGCGGAGGGCCGCCCAGGCCACCGTGGCCGCACAGACCTGCCTCCGTCGCGGACGGGAGCCTTAAAGGCACATGGCCGGTCAGTGCAGGATGCTGACAGCTCGGGCGATCACGAGAAGCGAGGTGAACAGGGCGGAGACGCTCTGGATGCCCATCAGAAGCTTTGCGCGGGTCGACAGCGGCATCGTGTCGGTCGGGCTGAACGCCGTGGAGTTCGTGACGGACACATAGAGATAGTCCACCAGGGTGGGCACCCAGTCCGACGTGCCGCTGGCGCCGTCGGCCACTTCCTGGATGGCGTCGTCGTTCTCGTCCTGCGAGAAACGGAAATCCGCCAGGGGCAGCGCCGAGCGGGGCGCCTGGGTGCGGCTGACCGGGCCGCCGCGGTCCAGCTCCCAGTAGGCCAGGCCGAAGACGATGATGTTGGTGAGCCAGACCTGCAGCGCCGCCACCAGCAAGGACCGGCCGTCCTTCACTCCGGCGTACACCAGCTCGTGGATCAGGATGACCAGCGCCACCAGATTGCTGACCGCGATGACCGCCACGAGCGTGAGGGAGAGCACCCGGAACGCCTTCGTCTGCCGGGTCAGACGCTTAGGGTTGATCGCGATCAGCGGAACGAGCAGCAGGACCTCCAGGGCGGGCAGCACGTAGCGCGGAACGACCAGCAGCCGTTGCGGCAGAAACAAATACAGGGCGATCGCGGCGAGCGTCGCGATGACCGCAGGCAGCCGAGCCTCGCCCCTGCGTTCGTGCCGTGGATGCTTGATGCTCGCCTCCGCACGCGAACGTGCCATACCGACTCATCCTTCCGGTCGCCGCCACGGACAGCACCACGGCCCCTGCATCCTCCCTCGGCGCAGGCCACCGGGCACCTTTCAGCATGTACCCCGAGTACCGCTCTCCCCGCCGGCCTGGCCCAGCGCCCACGGCCTGCAGCGACGAGCCGTTCGACGACATCGCGGAGCTGGCCCATGCTGGCCGACCGCGTCGGCTCCCAGCGTGGGAGCGCCTTCCACCCGGTGCGCCCGTAGATCATCGCTGTGCGCGCCCCCTCGGCAGCGCATGCCCCTCCGCGGCGGTACACGCGCCGCCGCAGGTGACGTGCCCGTCGGAGCCTTCCTGGATAGCCCCGTTCAGCGGACTGAGCCCGCGACAGTTCGGCAAGCTGATCACGGTGTTACGACGCGAGGGTGCAGACCCCGTTCGCAAGGGCCGGCCGTGGAGCCTGCCGCTGGAGGACCGAGTCTTGCTGGTCGCCGCGTACTGGCACACCAACCTCACGCTGCGGCAGCCGGCACCGTTGTTCGGGGTATCGAAGTCGGCCGCCGACCGCATCATCGACCACCTCGGCCCCTCGCTCGCGCTCCAGCAGCGCAAACGGTTCCGCAAGGACACCGTCCTGATCGTCGACGGAACCCTGATCCCCACCCGGGACCACAGCATCGCCGAGCAATCGAACAACTACAGGTACTCCACCAACCACCAGGTCGTCATCGACGCCGACACCCGCCTGGTCGTCGCCGTCGGCCGACCGCTGCCCGGTAACCGCAAAGACTGCAAGGCATGGGAACCTTCCGGGGCTAAGGCCGCCGTCGGCACAACCACCGTCATCGCGGACGGCGGCTACCGGGGCACCGGCCTGGTCATCCCACACCGCCGAGAGAAAAACCAGAGCGAACTCCCGGCCTGGAAGGAGGAACACAACGCCTCCCACCGCAAAGTCCGCGCCCGTGTCGAGCACGCCTTCGCCCGCATGAAGACCTGGAAGATCCTGCGCGACTGCCGCCTCAAGGGCGACGGCGTCCACCACGCCATGCTCGGCATCGCTCGCCTGCACAACCTCGCCCTCGCCGGATGACCGAGAAGACGAGCATGTCAGCCAACACGCCGTAGATCATTTATGGGACAAGGCTTAGTTTCGGGCGAGCTCAGGCGCCGCCGGAAGACGCCCGACCGTCACTCAGAGTGCCCGCTGCACGGAAGCTGTGCCAGAACCACGACTCGTGAATAAAGCCACCGCGGCGGGAATCGGCCGATACCTCGTCAGGCAGACCGATTTTTATGAGGGAGTCGCATTGCGGTCGTCGGCCGCCAGTGGCCCGGCGCGTAGTGCGCGCCACTACGTGAGGGCTGGCACGCCGTCAGCACGGTCACAGTCGAAGGAACGTGTAGCGGGCCATCCATATGGCCACCCCGAGCGTCAGGCCTCCTCGACTGGGCTGCTCCCCGCGTATGCGGGGATGGCTCTTGGACGCCGGGCGAACCCGACGTGGTCTTCATCTGCTCCCTGCGCATGCGGGGATGGTCCCACCGGTTCGACGGTATGCCTTCTCTGCCGGGGCTACTCAACTTTCCTCTTTTAAGCGACGATTGAAGCGTGGCGAAGAAGCAGCGTACGAGAGCCGCCAAGGCCGATAGACAGGCCCAGAGGCTCCGAGAACGAGTCCGTCAAGAGCGGATCGCGGTGGCGCAGCGGGTGAGGGCGGCCCGACAGGAGCGCGTTGGCAATGGGGTGTCAAAGCCACCACCAGATAACCCCGTGTCAGTACGCACGATCTCGTCGGCCGTCGAGAGCAGCCGCCGCTGGCACTGACGATTGGGTGACGGGGCGCGTGTCCTGCCACGAGCCATAGCCGGTGCAGGCGTCCGCTCTGCCCGTGCACAGCCCACCTCAGGATGGGTCACGCCACGTGGACCGGGCACGGCTGTCCCTCTTCACGCATGCGGGGACGGTCCCCCGATCGAGGCCCCGCTGACCGCCGTCACGACCCGCTCCCCGCGCACTCAGGGATGGTCCCGGCAACCGGAGGTCGCCTGTCGTCCGCCGGTGATGAAGCACAGCCGGTACGACGTCGGATGGACATGACCGGGCGCCCGTCGCAGGGCGGTACGTTCAATCCGTCCGCGGCGGCCGTCGGGCACCCGCTCCAAGGCGCAGCGTCCGGTGACCAGTGTGGGCTTCGGATCGGGAGCGGCCCGGTTCGCGGGGAGGCGCTCAGCGGCCAGCTGGGCGCGTGGCGTCGTGGGCTGCTCGGTTTCGCGCCGGCGGAATGTGTCGGGGTGGACCGGTCCGGTGCCCAGGGGGCGGCGGTCGGTCATCGCCCGATTGTGCCCTGGACCCGAGACCGTCAGCGCGATGCGGCCAGCCACGGAAACCGCGCTGACCATTTGAGCCGACACGGGGCGCCGTGGGGCTCCCCGCGCCGGCCCGTACGCTCCGCGCACCGTAGCCGAGCCGTGCGACCACGCTCGCTCGAACCGGGCCCGGGTGTACTGGGCCGCGCGTTCAGGACGTTCGGCGTACCGCGACCACTCCGGTGAGAGTGCCCTGCCAGAACGTGCCGTCGGCAGTGGTCGTGCCGGTCATCTGCAACGGGTTGCAGAGCAGACCGGTGCCCAGATACCGGCTGCGGAGGGTCTCGCCCGTGCTGGAGTCGAGCACGGCGTAGTGGTAGGCGGCGAAGGTGTTCATGCCGGCCGCGCTGCCGGTCGGGCCGGTGACCGTGATCGTGTAGATCCGCCCGTCGGCCACCGACAGGCGGGGCAGGGCGGCGCTCTTGGTTTCGCTGCGCCACACGATCCGGCAGCCGCCGCCGTCCGCGTCGATGTCGACGCGGGCCAGACCGCCGGCGAAGGGCGCGGAGGAGGGGCGGGAGGCTCCGGCGTCGTCCGGCAGGGCCGGGTACGGGTAGCCGTAGGTGGAGGTGACGAAGACACTCCGGCCGGTGGCGATCACGGCGTCCTCGGTGCCGTCGACGACGGGCACGGTGCACACCTCGGAGCCGTCGCGCCGGCGGACGACGAGGTTCTCCTCGTCGTCCGCGTTGTCCGTGATCGCGATGTAGTCGGTGCCGTCCCGGGGCCCGAAGTAGACCGGGGTCGAGCCCGTCCCCCAGGACAGCTGCCCCGGCTTGCGTGCGGTGCCCCGGTCGTAGGCGCGGCGCCATTGTATGCGGGGGACGCCGTCCGGCCCGGCGTGCAGCGCGTACAGGGCGTGGCTGGTCGTGACCGCGGTCTGGTCGGGGACTGTGGACAGGGAGTTCGCGACCGTCTCGCCGGACGGCATGGCGAGAGTGTGCACGCCCCCGTCCGGGGAGAGGACCCCCACCGTGCCGCTGGGGGTGGCGAACCAGATGTTCCCGCGCCAGTCCGGTGACAGGCCCACGACGCCTCCCCGGGCGGCCGTACCGAGCGGGACCGTCGAGTCGACGCGCAGCTCCCAGGCGCCGCCGGGCGAGCGGCGGTGCGCGATGCGGAGCAGGTTGCCCTCGGGGTCCACGGTGACGAGCCGGTTCTCGTGGTCGAGGTAGGCGTAGACACCGCCGAAGAGGCTGCCCTGGGGGAGGTCGAGCGTGGCCAGCCGGTCGCCGTCGGCGGGATCGAGGAGGAAGACCACCGGGTTACGGCCGAAGATGCGGGTGCACAGCGCCACGAGGAGACCGTCGGACCCGGTCGTGACAGTCGGGCAGGCGGACTGCAAGGCGGTGCGGCTCGCGGTGACCGGTGAGGCGCCCGTTCCCGCGTAGGGCGTGGTGTCGGAGTTGGCCGTGTCGCCGTGCATGGTGGCGGTGCCTGTAGCGGCGGTGTAGGGGTTCACCGGCGGCAACGGCCCGTAGCCGCCCGCGCTGGCGGGTTTCACGGTCACGGCCGAGGCGAGCGCCGTCAGCACGAGGGCGGCGACGGTGGTCCGGCTACGCATGGCAACGCCTTCCGAGGAAAATGGTCGGGGGACACCGTGAACCTAGTGATCAAGCATTGCTGTGGAGTTGCGGCAACATGACAGCCGCCGGAGGCCCCCCGCACCCGAAGAAGTCACGCATCGGCTTTGCCCCTCTTCGGTGCACCGGCTGGAATGATGAGGTCGAGGCGCTGAACGGTGATCAGGGCCTGTCGCTGATTCCGCCGTAGTGGTCTGCCGAGCCGCGTCAGGACCTCTCCCCGATCAGCCGTCGAGCCGTGCCCATGACGGAGTTCCTCGGCGTCGCCCGGGACTCATGCCGACAGTTCGATGGAGTCGATCCGGGATTCCTCGGCGCCGTGTGACCTGGCCGGCCGGTCGAGTCGGCCGTAGCAGATCAGGGCAGCGGCGATTCCGGCGAAGGCCAAGAAGTGTTCCGCCTTGCCCTCGAAGCGACGGTGCAGGCGGCGGCAGCCGGCCAGGCCACCGCCCGCACAACCGTCCAACAGTGGCGGCCCAGCCCCTGGGAGGACTCGATGCCCCTACGGGCAAGGCGCGGCGTGATGTTCCGGGACCGGAGCCATCGGCGCAGGTGGTCGTAGTCGTAGCCCTTGTCGGCGGTGGAGCTTGGCGGGCCGTCGGCGAAGCGGTCCGCCAGCCGATGGGCGGGATACCCCGGAACGCCAGGCTCCGCCTTCGCGGCGCTGATCGATGGACACGAACTCCCTGTCCAGTTCGGCGGCCTCGGTCGTGACCCGATCGAGGCCGGGCAACGGCTGGGCAAGAGGGGCGAACGAAGTCAGGCACCACGACCGGCAGGGCTCGGGGGTCGCGCTTGAGATTCGTGTCGAAGAGCGGGGAACGCCCGGGGCGACGGGCTGGTCGCATGCGAGTCAGGGCGGTGACGTAGCCATCATCAAAGTGCGCACGCGCGCCTCCTCACGCGGGCTGCAGGCCGATCGCGGTGCGGGATTCGCTACGAGGCGCAGTGAGCCGAGGACAACGATCAGGCCGCCGGGCCCGGCGAGTTCGGTGGCTCTGGAGTAGCCGACGGCCAAGAAGTGCATGTTGCCCTATCTCGCGGCCCATGCGGGCCTCACGCACGACAAGGTCGCCCTTGAAGATGCCGCACGCCTGCAAACAGGTGACGTACCAGCGGTTGTCGGCGCCGTGATTCGTCGCACCATTTCGGTGTCGGCCACGCCTTGATGACCGCGCGACGCTCACCAGCGGACGGCTCCCCCCAACGAAACGCACGCCAACGGCTTGGCACTGCCGGTCTGGCGTGCGGCCGCCAGCTGAGCATCGCAGGCCGCCTTCGCCTGGGCAGCGGTCGTCTGAGGCGTCACCGTGACGGACGCCGGCACCGCCTGCCGAATTGCTCGCGGACGCCTGAGCGGTCGTCAAGGAACTTGTCAGCAGCCCCGGGACAAGCGCTCCCGCCGACAGCAGCCTGCTGTGTCTGAAATTCGAGGTCCAGGTGAGGCGCATGGAGCCGATCGTGCCCGTGCAGCGGAGAGGGCGGCTGCGCCGTCACGCCCCCGAAGAGCGTGGACAGCAGCAGCTCGCCTTGGCCATCCCCGAACCGGCACCAGCACCCGGCGCCCTCTTCTGATAGTTGGAGAGCGCCGAGAGCAGGGCGCCTCTCCCGCAAAGTCTTGGCATCCGAAAGGATCAGCTGTTATGGATCCATCTGTCACTGCCGCCCTCAAGGACCCTGCCGTCGTTGCTGCCCTCATCTCGGCACCCGTGGCCTTCATCGCTTCCGTAGCGTCCTTCGCTGCGGGGCGCCTACAAGGACGTGGAGCATATCTGGGGCCAGTCGACGCAGTTCGACGACAACATCAGCGCGAGGCTTACGCGGCTTTCCTCGCCGCCCTCTGGGCCTACCGCGACGCAACTGACTGGGACGCGGTCCTGCATCGCACGCAGATGACTCACCGAACGACGGGACTGACTCCCGACGAAGCTCAGGCTCAGCTGAGATCAACGGTCTTTATGCAGCTGACTGCCGTGTCAACATACCCAGTTCATACGACAGGGACCTTGGTCTACCTGGAAGGCCCTGACATGCTTGCCAACGCCGCTGCTGAGGCGAACGACATCACGAATGCGGTGCTTCAAGCTGCCCTGGACGGCGAACAGAACGCTGGGACCGCAGCGGCCAACGATATGGTCGACGCATATCGAACCGTCCACCACCAACTCTACGAGCGCATCAATGACTTCGCCCGTCTCGCCCGCTCACACCTCAACAGCAAGGGGTGATACAGGGCCAGGCGTAGTGCGGCAGCAGTGAGGCGCAGATGACGCAGCGATGTTGCGCACGCGTGCGATGAAAGGTCTACGGAGACCGGACTGCCGGACTTACAGACTCCCGGGCTCCGGGCGGGGGCTCATCCGCCCGGTCCCAGGACCCGGCGTCGCGGCTGGGCGCCCGGCCTCCGGGCCGGCGGCTCGCCAGGGCCGCGCACAGGTTCCCCCCGTGATGGCCGAAGACGAGTTGACTCCGGTGACGAGTGAATCACTCGCCGTGATCACATCACGGGCATCGCGACCTCGACAGACAGTTTTGGGACGAACGATCGTTCGATATGGGTCACCGCGGCCGACAGCTCACGCCAACGGCGGGGCGCACGCCTCCCCGGGCGGGCATCGCTTGGTCAAGGAGCCGGTGGACGGACCAGCCCGGCTCCTGCGTCACACATTCGCGTCCACGATCCACGAAGCCCGGTATCGGACCTTGTCCTGCCTCTAACGTCTTGTGCGGCGTCGGGGACCAGGAAAGGTGATGATGAACAAGCGGTGGACACAGCTGGAAGCCCTTCGCTTCCTGGACGAGCAGGAAGCACGCTCCGAGCACGGCTGGGTGCTCTCCACGGATGTCCCGCCCTGCCACCAGCAAGCCCTGGAGGCTGCGGCGGACAATGGCTTGGCCGAACTGGCGGGCCGGGACATGCGCGCGGAACTCTCCGCCCACGAAGGCCGGCCGGTGCTGTGGGCCGCCCGGCTCACCGCCCACGGCCACGACGTCCTCGCCTACGCCCACGCCTCACCCGCCCCGGCACCCCACAGCGAGCCCCCTGCCGCCGGAAAGCAGCTGGTCCGGCTGCGGCCTGCACAGATGGACGCTCTGCGCGTCTACATCAGCCTCTCCCCCACACTGCGGGTACCGCCCGCCGACGAACGCGTGGAGCGCGTATGCACCGCCTACTTCGACCGGCCACACAACCGCTGGCGGCTGCCACTCACTACCGCACAACTTGAGTCGGTGGCCTACGCCTTCCACCTGCGCGCCCTGACCGGCTCCGTCGCTGAGGCCAACCAGTTCGCCCGCGACTACGGCGTGGCCTTCCGCAGGGACCCCGCCATCGGCCGGGCCCACGGCCGTCGACACGCTCTGCCGTCCCGGATCGCGCTGACCACCGGCTCCTACCGGCGCCGGGCATGATTGGTGATCTGTGGGATACCCCCAGACCATGAGCTTGCTGGCGGGATTCGTGAGACAGACCGGACTCTGGCCAAGCGGCTCGCTGCCGGTGCCTCACCCGGCCTTCACCGTGCACTCTGCACGGTGGAGGAGACGGCGGAGGGAACCAAGCTGTGGTGCGGCGCGACTGCAGTAATGGCCTTGATGGGCGGCTGGCGCGGCCGCAAGACCGCCGTCGCGGGCCTGGCCGCTGTGACGGTGGCGCAGCTGGTGTCCAACGGCGTGTGCAAGCAGGTGGCAGACCGTCCCAGGCCACGCAAGGAGTGGTTCCCGCACGACGAGGTCGAGGACCGTCCCGATTTCTCCTCCTTCCCCTCCGGACATACCGCCGCCGCGGTCGCCTTCACCGCCTCTGTAGCCCCCTTATGCCCACTGACCGGAGTGTTGTGCGTGGTGCCGGCCGCCATGGTGGCCGTCGAACGCGTGCAAAGCGGCGCCCACTCCCCCAGCGACGTCGCCGCCGGCGCTGCCATCGGCCTGGCCAGCGCCTGGCTCACCCGCCGCGCCCCGCACCTGATCCTGCGCCACTGGCTTCGGCCATAGAGCCGCGAGGCGGGGCGAGAACCGCCGACGCCGTCAGGGGGGCGGAAGGACGCAAATGGGCCGTGCGGTGCACGTCGTCACCGAGCGGCGCGCGACGGGCCGGGCGTGGCTAGCGCGTACGTCGTTACCGAAGAGGTGCAGCAGACCGTTCCACCGGTGGCCGCTGAAGCCACCCCGCCTACCGACCCTTGCCGACGCTGCTGGCCCTGCTCTGCCGGTCAGCTCATCTTCTTGGCAAGTTCGGCGAGGAACTGCGGCATGCGGCCGGCGCCGAAGTCGTAGAAGCGCGCCCACTGCGGCTTGACCGCGATACGCGCCATCTGGTCGTACATGGCCCGGCAGTTACGCTCGAACTCGGCCGCGTACTCTGCGTCGTAGTTCTTCCGCGCGGCCGCGAGATACTCGGGGACCACCCCGTCGACGATCGTCAGGTGAGCCACGCCCCGCACCGACAGCGTCTTGGCCGAGCCGGGGGTGTCGCCGGCATCGATGGTCAGGGCCACCTCCGGGCGGGCGGACAACGCCTTCACCTTGGGCGCCGTGGCCGCGGTCGCCATGACGATCTCCACGCCGGTCCAGAAGATCCCGATCGGGATGACACGGGGCAGCCCGTCGAGTCCGTTGTACGCCAGACGCGCCATCGACGCCTGGCTCAACAACTCGTGCGCGTCCGCCAGCTCCTGTGCAATCTGCTCGGGGTTCATGCTCGTCATCCTCCCACCGTCGCGCGGCCTTTCGTGGCCGTTATGTTCCTGGGACGGAGCCACCTCCGCGTTCTCGACATGAGCAACGCCAGCATTGTTCGGATGTTCCCTAAAGGTTGTCCCGCAATGATCAACTTGCTCTGGCGGGCAGGGGTGCGGCGCCCACGTTCGGCCTGGCTATGCCGCGAGAGCGAGGTTGTGAAGGCGGGCGATGCCGAGCATGGCGTGATGTATACCGTCGCCTTTCAAGCGGCAGTCGCAAAGGATCTTCCAGCTCTTCATGCGAGCGAAGGTGTGCTCCACCCGCGCGCGGACTTTGCGGTGTGAGGGTTGTGCTCTTCCTTCCATGCCGGAAGTTCTTCCTGGCCGCGTTCGCGACGGTGTGGGATCACCATCCCAGTACCGCGGTAGCCGCCGTCGGCGATCACCATGGCGTTGCCGATGGCGGCCTTCCCCCCGGACAGCTCCCACGCCTTGCAGTCATTGCGGTTGCCCGGCAAGGGCCGGCCGACCGCGACGATCAGCCGGGTATCGGCGTCGACGACGACCTGGTGGCTGGTGGAGTACCTGTAGTTCTTCGACTGCTCGGCCACCGCGTGGTCACGCGTGGGTACCAAGGTGCCGTCGACGATGAGCACAGTGTCTCTCCGGAACCGTTTGCGGGTCCGCAGCGCGAGGAGCGGCCCCAAACGATCGATGATCCTGCCGGCCGCAGACTTCGAGATCCCAAACAACGGGGCCAGCTGCCGCAGAGTCAGTTTGGTTCGCTAGTACGTCGCCACCAACAGGACCCGGTCCTCCAGCAGCAGGCCCCAAGGGCGGCCTCGCTGAACGGCGTCGGCCCCTTGCCTGCGAAACAGCCGTGACCAACTTGCGGAAGCAGCGAGGGCTCAACCCGGTAAACGGGGCTATCCAGGACGGCTGCGACGCCGTGATCACTTCACCCACACCGAGATCATCCCAGCACGGTCACTGGCGTGGGCCGACTCCAGCCGTCACAGCTCCCACCACAGATCCATTTTCTGGTGGACGCGCTCACGCAGACAGCTCGAGTGGGAGTACACAAACTGCCGCACGTTGCTGGAGTGCGCGGGACCAAGCCGAAGGTCATTCGCATCCGATCCTGCTCGAGATCAACGACGAGCCAGCAGAAGCAACAGGTGGGGTTCCGGTCCAACGACGCACTCCCTCGTAGTCCCGCCAGCGGCGCAGAGCACGTCACACCCTAGTCCGGAGCGGCACGACAAAGCGGGACAGCCTTTATAAGCTGAAGTTGGGGGAGGCAGAACAGCTCCAAGGTGGCTCATCGTGTTCGCTACCAGGGCGTTCGGAGCCCCGCTGCGGCAGGACCAACGGCGGCGGAGTGGTAGCAGTTGCTGACCTCCCGACATGCTGGTGCCATGGAGTTATGGCCGGAAAACTTAGCCTCGACGGCCTTCGCCGTATAGCTAGTCGCCAGCGGGCGAAAACACGTCGACCCGTTGACTTGTCGAAGACGCCAAGGCCTGCAAATCGGGACCGAATACAGTGGATCACCTTGATCGCGGTCAGCCTGCCGGGGCTCGCGGCTCTGGTCGCGCTGCTGTTCACCTGGCTGCAGGTGAAGCAGAACGCCAAGCAGCTTGATATCAGCGAGCAGGGACAGATCACCAGCCGCCTCAACGCCGCTGTCACCAATTTAGGATCACCATCCATCGATGTGCGCATCGGCGGAATTTACGCCCTGGACCGCCTCTCGGAGGATTCTAAGCGCGACGAAGAGACGATACCGATTATCCTTAGCGCGTACGTTCGCAACCACGCCCACCTTTCAGCAGAAAATGCAAAGAAGACGCAAAGCTACCAAGATGACAAGCCGCCACCCGCCGATATCGCTGCGGCAGCGGACGTCCTGATGTCGTTCCCGGTGCTTGGCGACGGGGCGCATGACGAGGATCTAAGCCACACCGATCTAAGAGGGCTGGACGCCGGGCGAGGCGACACCAACTTCGAGGCCACGTATTTCGGGGGATCAAACCTCTCCGGTGCCGAATTTGCTAGCGCCGATCTAAAGTCGGCCATTTTGGACGAAACCAATCTCCATACCGCCGACATGAATTCGGCCACTTTGAACGAGGCCTCTTTTGAGTACGCAGATCTCACCGGCGTAGATTTCACCTACGCCACCGCGAAGAGAACAGATTTTAACAGCGCCAATCTGACGAACGCACACTTCAATGACGCCGATCTCACGAACGCAGACTTCACTGGCGCCAATCTGACGAACGCAGACTTCACCGGCGCGATCCAAAAGGGGATGAAACTGGATGGCGCAAAGCTGGATGGAGCTATTGGGCTGTCACAGTCCCGACGCTAGAGGTTGTTCCGTATGGGCTGTGAGTTATTTGGTGAGGGCCAGGTTGTGGAGCCGGGCGATGCCGAGCATGGCTTGGTGAACGCCGTTGCCCTTGAGTCTGCAGTCCCGCAGGACCTTCCAGTTCTTCAGGCGCGACAGGGCATGTTCCACGCGTGCTCGCGCCCGGCGGTGGACGGCGTTCTCCGCTTCCTGTTGCGGGCTGAGGTGGGTCTGGCCTCGTCGTTTGCGGTGCGGGATGAGCAGGCCGGTGCCCTGGTGGCCGCCGTCGGCGATGGTCGGGGTGCCGCGGCAGGCTCGGTCGACGCCGGATTCGGTGAACGCGCGGCAGTCGTTGCGGCTGCCGGGCAGTGGCAAGCCGATCGCCACCACCAGGCGGCTGTTGGCGTCGATGACGACCTGCAGGTTGGTCGAGTACCGGTAGTTCTTGTTCGAAGGCGGCGATGGTGTGGTCGCGGGTGGGCACCAGGGTGCCGTCCATGATGTAGACGGTGTCCTTGCGCGGCCGACGGGCCGGCGAGAGGGCCAGCAGAGGTGCGAGGTGATCGAGGATGCGGTCGGCCGCCGACTTCGAGACCCCGAACAACGGCGCCAGCTGCCGCAACGTGAGGTTCGTGCGCCTCCACGACGCCGAACCGACACCACCAACCTGGCGAACTGCACCTCGGTCAGCCCAGAGAACGGCTCAGACCACTTCAGATCATCTGCTGAGATCAGCCCATCCATGCCCAGCCAACGCACCAACTGCCCATCGGTTTCGGGACAACCTCTATAGGACCGTCACCCATCTCGGCAGCGGACTCGAATCCGATCTCTTTTCCCGGTCATGCAGTTGGGTGGGACAATGCGAGGCGTTGGAATGGATCTTAAGTCGAGGCCACACAGCTCGTAAGAGGCCGTCACACAGCGCGTGTCATCACTGCTGATACCCAAGCCAAGGCCCCCTGGATGGCGACGGCCTTCGTCGATGGCCCTTCCCTGCAGGAGCTGGTGGAGCACAGCGGTCCGCTCACACCAGGGGCGGTGCGCTGGGTGCCGGTCTGGCCGAGGGGTTAGCGGCGATCCACGACTGCGGCCTCGTGCATCGCGACCTGAAGCCAGCCAACGTCGTCATGGCGGCCGACGGCCCGTGCATCACGGAATGGTCTACCTGGAGCGAGCCGCGGCGGCCCGCGGGCCGGGGCCGAGGCCCTGGCCGCCGAGCGCGGCGACCCGAAGCCCGCCCCCGCCAGGACCGAACACGGGCCAGGCGCCCTGCCGGGGATCCGTCACATCCCCCCGCCGGGCGCCCTTGGAGACCACGGGCGCGACAGAGCCTTGGCAACCGCAGGTGCTGCCCGCCGTTGTACATCTGAGGCGCGGGCCGGCCCGCCTCGTCGTACGCGGACAGCACACGTTCGATCCGCTCCCACAGCCGGACAAGGCCGCCCCCGCGGACCTCCACCAGTCTGGGCTGAGGGTTGCGGAGCGGATGACGACGTCGACCAAGTGCCCGACGTCGCCCACGGTCGTCATCTGCGCGTCCGCCACCACCTCGACCGAGGAACCGCATGGAACGCCTCCTCGGTCGCGGTGGTGATCCGCACCGGGGGGTACTCGGACGCCCAGCCCGTCTCCGGGAGGCCCGCGGCCCAGAGGGCGGGGTTGCCGAACGCCGGCGCTGCGGCAGCAGGGGCAACCCGGCCATGCTTTGAGCACCGAGGTTGCCGTCACCGATCGACCTGAGGGCCGGTCACCCGGCCCGCTGGGTTGTCTCCCCGGTCTGGGTGGGTACCGCGGGCAGGGGGACGGTGCAGGCGGCGCAGCGTCGGGCCTGGGCCGGGACGGGGCTGAGGCACTCGGGGCAGTCCCGCTTGGGGGCTTGGACGTCGTGGTGGGGAGCGAGGCGCTCGTGCAGCTTGTTGATCGGGAGTACGACGAGGAAGTACAGAGCGCTGGCGATGAGGAGGAAGCTGATTGCCGCGTTGAGGAAGGCTCCGTAGGGGAACTTGGTGGCGCCTACTGTGAAGGTCTTGCGGGCCATGTCGCCGGTGGCGCCGGTGGCCAGTCCCACGAGCGGGGTCAAAAAGGCGCTGACGAAGCCATTGACGACGGCGGTGAACGCCGCTCCGATGACGATGCCGACCGCCAGGTCGACCACATTGCCGCGCAGGATGAAGCTGCGGAAGCCCTTCACCTTTCACCCCTCCTAGGCTCGTGACGTCGACGGGCAGCACCCCGGCTCCTCACCCCGGATGCCCTGCCACGTTTCACGCATGCCTGCTGGGCGGCGGCACCACGGCGGCCGCCAGCTCGCCGAGGCCACCCTCTGCATCGGTGTCGTCTGTCTCACCCGGCTCGGGCCAGTGGCCGTACGGTCCCGTTCCCTCCCTCTTCACGCCTGGGGGTCGCACTGGCGCCCCGTGAGGCCGATGCCGCCGCCCTCCTATCGGTGCGGACGAGGGCATCGACGTCGTCGCCGAGCGCGCTGTGGCGCAGGGTAGGAGGAAGGCAGCACCACCACCCCGCCCGACGGTTCAGCAACTTCACGGGGTGGCAACCGCAAAGCAGCGTGCCGCGCTCTTCTTCTCGATGACCGGCTACACCTCCCCGGCCATCGGATGGGCACCTCAGCAGAACGTCGCACTGTTCCGATACGACCTGCGGGGAAGCCTCAACCTGTCAACCCACCCGCGCTGCGTCTGTGGGACGCAGCCGACAGGCGAGCCGGGCTGTCGACGGCCCCGCGGTTGCTCCGGCGCACACAACCGACGGCACTGCGGCCACTCTGAGTCGTTGACATACAGCTTCTTCGCCTTTCCCCAGGGGGCGCACCGCCCGGTCCCCACCCGTCCCGGCGTTCGGGTTTCCGGGCGGCAGGTCAGGGCAGTACTGTCGGCGCCGGACGGGGAGGTGTCTGTGCGGGAGACCAGCGGGCGACACGGCAGCGCGGCGTACGCCGTCCTGGCTGTCGCCCTGCTCGTCGCGTGGCTTCCCCTCACCAGCCTGACCGCCATGGCCCTGTTCGTCCTTGGCTACGACAAGGGCTACCAGGACAACGGCGACTTCGGGTTCTCTGATGTGCTGGACTTGGTCGGCGTCCTGCTGATCACGCTGCTCATCGCCTACGCCCGCGCCCGCGCTCGTACTCCGCAACCCGCCGAACCGGTCAGGCCCGGGGGCGCAAGGCCCGCGCCGGCGCGAGCGGCGAAGGGCAGCTCGGTGCGCATCCAGGCATGCCTGGTGGCGGCCGAGTCCCTGGGCGGTGGCCTCCTCGCAGCAGCGACCGGCGCCGACCTCATTTCCTGCGCACTGACCGGTGCCGGCGTGTCGCTACTGGTCACAGGATTGCTCCTCGGCACCCGGATCCGCGCCCTGCCACTCCCCGCTGCGGCGCCGCCGCGCAGGGGCACCGGATGGGGTTCGGTGCGACCGCCACGAGGGGGCGCGGGTTACGGATCCGTACGTCAGCCAAGTGGGCCCACGTCCCCACCGCGCCAGGGCCCGGAGTCCGTGCCACCGGATCCCGGCATGTTCCGCGGGCGTTCTCCCGCGCCGGGCGACATCTGGTTCGCCGAGCTTCCTTTCGACGACGGCACCGGCTCGAAGGACAGGCCGTGTCTGGTGGTGCGCACCTTCCGCCATCACGCCCAGGTGCTCAAGGTCACCAGTGCGGACAAGAGCGGCCGCCCCGACTATGTCCGAATGCCGGTGGCCTCCTGGGACCCGACCGCCGCACGGGACAGCTGGCTTGAGCCCGCGCCGCTGCGCGAACTGCCCTATGAGGCGTTCCGGCGGCTCGCCGGCCGTGCGACGCAGGTGTCTGGGAGCAGGTGAAGCGCCGCCACGGCGTTCGTTGAGCGCTTCCCACTCGGCAAAGGCCTCATGCGCCGCATCACCTTCGTGGTTGACGCCTTCCGTTGATGGGCGGTGTCGTCCTGCGACTTCGGTGCCCAAGAGCGGTTAGACCAGGGTCATGTCGAGATGCGTCATGGATCTGCATGACGACATGAGGGGGCCACCCTCAGGGTGGAGACCATCCGGCGACCGGGGGGTGGGTCTTGGCACACTGCGGCTACATCTCTGGCGCGTACAGGCGTTCTGGGCGATCTCGGCCGGCTCGTGCCCGCCGGCGCCTCGGCCGACAGCACACATACCGGCCGATGCCTTGGGTGACGCCGAAGCGCTCTCCAAGCAGTACGACCTGCCCGGCGTGGACCGCTCCACCATCGAGCTGACCACGCAGCAGGGCACGCTGCCCCTGAGCGCCGAGCGGCCTGCCCCCGATCCCGGCCGACGCCCGGACCTACTCACCGAGCGACCAACTGGCGGATTCAGTCGCGGCCGCCCGGCCCGAAGTTCATCGCAGTCGCTCTTGCGGGCCCGCAGGGCCGGTGGCTGCGGCCCGGGCGGCGGCCGCCGCCTCCAGCAGGGACCAACCGTCGATCTCCACCATCCGTCGTCCCTCCGGCTGCCACCCCGCGGCCAACGCCGCGTCGAGGAGGGCCCGGACGGCGCCGGGTTCGTGCAGGTTCAAGGACGCACCGCGGGCATGTCCCACGTCTCCCGAGCCCAGCGGAGCCCCGCCCGGGACGTACCTGCCCGGGCCCTCGGTGAAGACGATGCGCAGGGTTCCACCCGTGCCGGCCGGCTGCGGGTGCAGCGTCAGGGTCTCGCGGCATGACCGCCCACTGTCCGTCACGCTGTGGCGGTGACGGAGCGTCCACAGATACGTGCGCCCGTCGGCAATCAGCCGACGGGGCCTTTTCGGATGGCGGGGCACGGAGCCCAGGGTACGCGGGTCGCTCGACACGCCCCTGGCCGTGGTGGCAGCGGCACACCACCCCGCGCCGCCGAAGAGAACGGTGCGGGGTGGGCGGGTCGCGCATCTCCGGTTCGTCGCGCAGGCAGGGCTTCCTCTGGCCGGTGGGTGGGATGCTCAGCGGGCCGATGGCGACGAGCCGCCCTTCCCGCCGGGGCGTGCCGCGCCGTGCCGGTTCCAGCCTTCCCGGCAGCTGCCTGAGTCGGGTTGGGGGAGGCGGAGGACGGCCCTACGGCCCACCGGTCCCAAGCGGGCTCAGCGGTTGAACGTCAGGCGTGGTGCCGCGTTGCGGGCCAGGGTGTGGGCCTGGTCGGGCCACCAGGCGCCGGCTGGCGGGTCGACGATGCCGTACTCGGGGTCGATGGTGCCGCCGGTGTTGCGCGTGCAGGTGCCGTCGGACTCGCCGGGGATCTTGAGCCACAGGTAGGCGTCGACCAGCGGGACGCCGGTGTCGGCGGTGGGGCGCGGGCCGAGGCCCCGGCCGGGCGCGTTGCACCAGGCCTCAGGATCTCCGGTGTACTTGCCGGGTGGTGGCGTCCAGGCGCCCAGGCCGTTGCGGCTGGTGTCGATCACGAAGTGATGCAGCGCGTCGGTGGGCGGGTTGCCCACGTGCTGGTCGAACCAGGCGTCGGTCCAGTGCCAGGTGGTGGGGTCGGTGGAGGAGACCGCGTTGCCGGGGGCGCCGTCGTTGGGGGCGGCCGCCGAGTAGTACTGGCCGGCACACGAGTCGGCTGGGCCACCCTTTTCGGTGGCGAACCACATGCACTTCGAGATCCAGGTGCCGTATCTGGCGTTGTGGTCGGTGGGGTGGGTGTTGGACACGTTCAGGGCGAAGCCGTCGCCGTCGCGGACCCCGGCGTCCAGCAGCCGCTGGGCCATGTCGCCGACGGGGCGCCACTGGACGTTCCCCGCGTCGAGGTAGACCGCGGTGCGGGGCTTGGTCTTCAGGGTCTTCACGGCGTAGGCGAGGTCGGCGATCCGGGCGGCCGTGAGTTGGCCGGTCGGGTCCGCGGCCGGCCCGCAGTCCTTGGGGAGGAGGGCCGTGCCGTCGGGTTCGACGACGACCACCGCCTTGTCGGTGCCGATCCCGGCGGCGAACGCGTCGATCCACTGCCGGTATGCGGCGGAGGACGCGGCACCGCCGCTGGAGTACTGCGTGCAGTCCCGCCCCGGGATGTTGTAGGCGATCAGCACGGGCGTACGGCCCACGGCCCGCGCCCGATGGACGAGTTCGCCGACCTTGGCGCGCACTTCGTCGGGTGTGCCCTCGGTGAACCACTGGGCCTGCGGCCAGCTCGCGAGCTTGGCCATGTTCACGGCGTTCTCGATGTCGCCGTTCGTGGCGTCCGCGAATGCCTGTTGTGCGGCCTTGCTGTGCGGGTCCACGTAGAACTTCGTCGCCGGGGTGACCACGTCCTGCGCGGGGGTGGTGGCCTGCGCCTGTGTCGTGCCGAGTGCGGTGAGCGCGCTGAATGCGGTGAGGGCCGCGATGACGGCGGCCGCGCGACGCCGTGGGGTGCGTGGTTGCATGGCTGCTTACCTGGCTGCTTCCTGGTCGATTCGGTGGTGGAGACAGACATCCGCCGCCCGCGGAATGCCGATGCGAGGGTGATGGCGGTGGTGGACCTGGATCAGTAGCCGTAGATCATCTTGTAGGCGACCTCGGGGAGGAACTGTCCGGCCGTGGAGCCGGTCCCGACGCCGCAGTTGCCGTCGGACTCCCCCGGTGTCTTGATCCACAGCAGCATCTCGGCGCCGCCGCCCCTCTGGGTGGGGGTGCCGATGCGGCGGCCTGCGGGGTTGCACCACTGGCCGTTGGAGCCGTTGCCGTTGCGGCTGGTGTCGACGACGAACGGCTTGGTGTAGCCGTAGCGGGCGCTGAGTTCTGCGTTGATGGCGTTGCCGAAGGCGGTGTTCTCGGCGGTGGTGAAGTAGTTGGAGACGTTGAGCGAGAAGCCGTGGGCCTGGCGGAGGCCCGCCTCGTGCAGGCGCCGGGCCATGGTCGCCGCGCCGGCCCAGCCAGGGTTGCCGGCGTCCATGTAGACCCAGGTGTTGGGGGCCTGTCGGTTGAACTCGGCGAGGGCGCCGGTGAGCATGGCCTCGCGTTCGTCGATCTGGGCCTGGGTCATACAGCCGTAGTCCGCGAGGGAGTCCGGTTCCAGGACGACGACGGCCGGGCGGCTCGCTATGCCGCCCGCGAACTGGGCGATCCAACTGGCGTAGGCGGACGGCGAGGCGGCACCGCCCGCCGAGTGCCCGCCGCAGTAGTCGCGGTTGTAGACGTTGTAGGCGACGAGGACGGGCAGCTTGTCGGCGCGGTCCGCGGCTCCTGCGTACGCCCCCGTCGCGGTGCCGATGGTGCCGCTCCAGGAGCCGAACCAGCGGGCCATCGGAGTGTTGGCGATGGCGGCGTTGATCGCGGGGGCCCGGCCGTCGCCGGGGTTGGCGGCCACCCATCTCTTGGCGGTGGAGTCCGGGTCCACGTAGAACCCGCTCGTCATGGTGGTGGGGTCGGCCGCTTGTGCGGAGGGTGCGGCGGCGAGCGCCAGCGGCAGGGCGCAGAGCGCTGCCACCAGGGTGCGGAGTCTGCGGCTCATCACAGGACCTCTGTTTCCTGGCACGGGAGTGGGGAGGACAGGGAAGGTTGGGAGCGCTCCCACTGGAAGCGGTCCCAATCGTGGGGCGGGCTGGTTTAAGTGTCAATAGGTGTGGCAGTGTTGGGATTGAAGGACCGAGCGGGA
Organism: Streptomyces sp. Ru71; assembly: GCF_002920535.1. Lineage (GTDB taxonomy): Bacteria > Actinomycetota > Actinomycetes > Streptomycetales > Streptomycetaceae > Streptomyces. Next base: position 28,502 of record NZ_PQSS01000009.1, read on the forward strand.
CTGGGAAGCGCCAGTAAACTGGAAGCGCTACCAGGTGGCAGGTGGCTGCCGATTCCCGACCCTGTGGAAGACTCCGGGTTCATGGCAGAAGATGCGCCGCGTCGGCATCCGACGCTCGACGAGGTGGCCGAACGCGCCGGTGTCTCCCGCTCCGTGGCCTCCCGCGCCCTCAACAACGCACCGCATGTCAGCCGCGCCAAACGCGAGGCCGTCGAACGGGCCGTCCGGCAACTCGGTTACGTCCCCAACCCGACCGCCCGCGCTCTGGCCACGCGGCAGACGGGCGCGGCCGCCCTGGTCGTCTCGGGAGAGGACTCGGCCATTTTCGCAGACCCTTTCTTCGGCCAGGTCATCGTGGGGGCGTCGGCAGCTCTGGAGGAGGCCGACCTGCACCTGATGCTCTGCCTGGCCGCCTCCGAACGGGGCCGCAAGCGGGTGGCGGAACTCCTGCGATCCAGGGGTGCCGACGGCGTCATGCTGATGGCGCTGCGCGAGGAGGATCCCCTGACACGGATCGCCGAGGAGGAGGCGCGGATGCCCGTCGTGTTCGGCGGACGCCCGGTCGGCTCGGCGCCCCGGTGGTACGTCGACGTCGACAACGTCGGCGGTGCCCGCGAGGCGACCGAGCATCTGATCTCACGTGGCCGTACTCGTGTGGCCGCGATCTGCGGGCGGCTGGACACCGAGGCCGCGCGCGCCCGGTACCGCGGTTACCAGGACGCCATGCTCGCCGCCGGCCTAGAGCCGTTCCCGCCCCAGGAGGGGGACTTCACCGAGGCCAGCGGAGCCGCCGCGATGGCCGCAGTGCTGGAGACGCGCCCTGACGTGGACGGCGTGTTCGCCGCCAGCGACAACATGGCCGCGGGCGCGCTGCGCACGCTGCGGAAGGCCGGCCGGCAGGTCCCCGCCGATGTCGCCGTCGTCGGCTTCGACGACCTGACCGCCGCGCAGATCGCCGACCCGCCGCTCACCACCGTTCACCAGCCCATAGAGGCGCTGGGCCGGGAGATGGCCCGCATGCTGGTCGCGCTCCTCGACGGACAGGACCCCACGCCGCTGATCCTGCCGACCCGCCTGGTCGTTCGCGCCAGTGCGTGACGGCCGCGGCGGACCTCGGGCTGGAGCTGGGATGCCGCGGTCTGCCGGCAGGCCGAGCCGGTGTGGGTGAGGAGGACGAGTCGCCAGGGGGCCGTTGTCGTCGGCGCGCGCGTCGGGGTGCCCTGGCAGAGACAGTGATGCCGGCAGGCGCGAGCGGTCGGGGAGTGGTCGTGGCCGCCGCGCAGCGGTCTCCGCTCGGATCGTCCGGCGGGACTCCCGCCGGTGCATGCCTGTGTCGCCGTCAACGGCTCTTCGCGGATGCCTCGTTCAAGGTGGGGGCCGCCTGTGGATCGGTGGAACGCTGCCGCGTCGCGGCGCCTTCCGCGGGCCTTAAGCTCGCCAGCCAGAGGCCGGTGAGCAGGGCGGTGGCCGACGTGACGGCGCCGGCGACGAGGAAGGCGCTGTCGAGGCCGGACTCGAAGGTGGCGCCGCGGGATTGCCGGGCGCGGACGATGGCTCCGAGTACCGCCACACCGAGCACCGCACCGATCTGCCGGGTGGTGCTGCCGATACCCGAGGCGAGGCCGCCTTCCTGCGGATCGACTGCCTGGATGGCGGCGCCCGTGAGGGGGGACATGGTCAGGGCGAAGCCGATGCCGATGACGCCCAGCCGTCACCACACGTTCCCGTAGCCGGTGTCGGCGTGCACCCTGCCCAGCGCCAGCAACCCGGGGCCGCTGCCACGGCGATTGCCGACGTACGGACGCGCAAGGCGGTCGCGGCCTGCGCGGAGAACGGCGTGGGCACGCTGATCGTGGTCGGTGGGGTCGCCGCCCACTCCCGAGTGCGTGCGCCGGCCGAGGAGCGATGTCGGGCCGCCGGGCTCACCTTGCGCGTGCCTCGGGTGCGCCTGTGCACGGACAACGGCGCTATGATCGCCGCCGTCGGCGACCTCCTCGTATGGGCCGGAGCCGAACCGGCACCCCTGGACGTGTCCATCGACCCATCGGCACCACTGGAGCACGCGGCACCGCACCCCACAGTCACGGCAAGGGCGGCCGCCTGATGACCACGCACATCCTCGTCTTCCAGGCGAGGAACTGCTGACGCACTCCGACGCCCTGTGCTCCGTCTACGTCGACGCCTTCCGCGCCCCGCCCTGGCACGAGGACGAGGGGAAGGCCACCGCGTTCCTCGGCCGCCTGAGGAAGGACGTCAAGCGCCCCGGCTTCACAGCAGCCGCCGCCTTCTCCGGGCCGGACATCGTCGGCTTCGCCGCCGCCTGGACCACCCTGACCCCCTTCCCCACCGACCGCTGGCACCGGACTGCTGGAGACGGTCACCACAGATGCCCCCGGAGGCCGCTCCTGGCTGCTCACCTCGATCCGGTCCCCCCCGGGCCATGGGCTTCTACCGCCGCCGGGGCTGGATACAGGCCACCCACCCCTCCCCCGAAGGCCGGGGCATCGCTTATAGACCTCGAAGCAATCGGACCTGCGCCATGACCACCACGCACGCATCGACACCACCCGCACCGTGGCACCGCTCATCAACGTCTTCGGCGTCTCACCGGACCGTCAGAGCGAACTGGTCGACCTGCTCGCCCACGCCACCGAGGAGACGATGAAGAACCAACCCAGCTTCATCTGCGCCAACTTCCACGCCTTCCTCGACGGCGAACGCGTCATCGACTACGCCCAGTCGCAGAGCGAGGACCACTACCGCGCGATGCTCACCAACCCCGAGGCAGGGGACCACATGGACAAGGCCGCCACCATCGCAAGCGACGTCCAGCCCCGCCTCTACCGAGCGGCGCCGAGCCACCGGGGCTGAACCAACGTCGGACGACAACAGGTGAGTTCTCTGAAACTTCGCGTTCACGACGGCTGGCACCGACGGTAACAGCCGCTTTCTAGCGTGACCGGCCGTGGGATCAGAGTCGTGTACAGGGCCGAACGGAACACACCATGGTCCGACGGCTCACGGCTCCCCCGTCCTGCCGATGACGCCAAGCGGGGCTTTCCCTCCCACAGAGGCACCCCGCACCAGCATCATCGGGAGGCACGGCTTGAGCACGACCGAGTCACGAACGCCCACGGTAGGCGGGCCGAAGGCCGCCGCCGACCAGGCGGTCAGGGAGACGCTGGAGGACTACACCCTCCGTTTCGCTCCCCGCAGCTACCGCCGCTGGACCCCCATGGTCGTGGCGACCACCGCGCTCGGCGGCATCGCCTACATGGCCGACTTCTCCATCGGTGCCGGCATCGGCCTGGCGCACGGCACCGGCAACGCGCTCGTTGCCATCGCGGTGGCCGCCGTGGTCATCTTCATCACCGGCTTCCCCCTCGCCTACTACGGGGCCCGCTACAACATCGACCTTGACCTCATCACCCGCGGCTCAGGCTTCGGTTACTACGGCTCGGTCCTGACAAGCGTCATCTTCGCCAGCTTCACCTTCATCTTCTTCGCCCTCGAAGGCTCGATCATGGCCCAGGGCCTCAAACTCGGCCTGGGGCTGCCCCTGTGGCTGGGCTACCTGATCTCCACGCTCATGGTCATCCCCCTGGTGATTTACGGCATGAAGGCGCTCAGCAAGCTCCAGGTGTGGACCACCCCGATCTGGCTGCTGCTGATGGTCGGCCCGCTGGTCTACCTGATCGCCACGGATCCCGGCACCGTTGACCGCTTCCTCGCCTACACCGGCACGGACGGCGACGGCGGCGTCAACACGGCCTCGGTCCTGCTCGGCGCCGGAGTCTGCCTCTCACTCATCGCCCAGATAGGCGAGCAGATCGACTACCTGCGCTTCATGCCACCCAAGACCGAGACCAACAAGCGCACCTGGTGGACGGCCGTGGTCATGGCGGGCCCCGGCTGGGTGGTACTCGGCGCGCTGAAGCAGGCCATCGGCGTCTTCCTCGCCGTGTACATCCTCGCCAAGGTCGGCCCGGCTGCCGCGACCGAGCCCATCCAGCAGTTCCGCGGGGCCTTCGACGCGATGATGCCCTCCTGGATGGTCATCCCGCTCGCCGTGGTCCTGGTGGTCATCAGCCAAATCAAAATCAATGTCACGAACGCCTACTCCGGCTCTCTCGCCTGGACGAACTCCTTCACCCGAGTCACCAGGCACTATCCCGGCCGCATGGTCTTCGTTTTGATCAACCTGGGCTTTGCGCTCGCATTGATGGAAGCCGACATGTTCAGCTTCCTCAACAGCATCCTGGGCTTCTACTCGAACTGCGCGATCGCCTGGGTGGTCACCGTCGCCACCGACATCGGCGTCAACAAGTACCTGCTGAAGCTCTCCCCGCTCCAGCCGGAGTTCCGCCGGGGCATGCTCCACGCCGTCAACCCGGTCGGCGTCGTGGCCTTCGTCGCCGCCTCCGGCCTGTCGATCGCCATGTACTTTCACCTGCTGGGCGACACCCTCCAGCCGTACTCCCCCGTCGCCGCTGCCGTCATCGCCTTCGCCCTGACCCCGCTGATGGCGATCGTCACCAAGGGCAAGTACTACTTGCGCCGCACCGGCGACGGCATAGACGAGCCCCTGCTGGACGCGGACGGCAACCCGAGCGCTCTCACCCTGAACTGCCACGTGTGCCACCAGCCGTACGAGCGTCCGGACTTGACCGCCTGCGCCACACACGACGCGCTCGTCTGCTCCCTGTGCCTGAGCACAGACAAAATCGGCGACCACGTGCTGCCTTCCACTGCTTAGTGCTGTGACCGCGTGGGTTCGCCGGGTTTGGTGGTCGTGGCGGTTGGGTGTGCCGTGACGTCCGATCCGACCGCTGGAGGCGCGGTGGCCGAGCCTGTCCGTGTGCGCAGACTGACCGACCAGGAGGGGCAGAACCTGCAGCAGATCGTCCAGGTGCCTTGCGTTCAGAAGGGCCGTGCCGCGGTGGGCCGTTCGTCGCGACGCGGCCTTTCGAGAACGCGGTTCGAGGGCGGCGCGATACCTCTGGAGGTCCATTCCGGGAGTGGCGGCGACGGTGAGCATCCAGCTCTCCTGGCCGGGCGGGGCATAGCCGGCCGGTGGCGGGGCCACCCTGGCCAGGGCGTCGTCGCTGCACAGCCCGTGCTGGATTCTCGATCCAGAACACAAGCATGCCGTCTGTGTCCCGACGCAGATCCTCCGGTTCCACCGGATGGTCCCGGAAGGTGACCGCCACACCGGTCGAAGCAGCCGCTCGGTGCCACTCGACCAGGTCGGGCGGCAAGTGGCCCGAGGACAAAAACGCGGGTTAGGACGAAGCGTCGGATATGCCGTACCAGCGCCGGAGAAAACGCCGGACGGAGTCGCTTCGTGGGCGCAGGAGCTCTTCCAGACCCTGAATCGTACGTTCCCAGAGGTGACGGTGAACCGTCACCAATGGCGGCTCGACGCGGATGCGTCGTGAGGATTGTGCCTTGCGCTGCCACTCGTACAACTCCTCGTACCAGTCCGGAGCGTTCCTCTTGAACTTGCGGTGGGGCGGTGTCACCACCCGGCCGCTGGTCTGCACGCCCAGGCCCTGGTAACCGGCAACGGCGGGAATTTCCACGGCGGGCCCCTCGGCCAGGAGCTTGACCAGCCCTAACTGTTATGGGACATGAGGTTGTTGACACCTGAGCAGGCCGTCTACTCGTCGTAGCGAGTGCCGGAAGAGTGCGGTACATCCCGGACGTTGGCTGCAGGTATGAAGATCAGCGAGGCTTCCAGAGCCAGCGGCGTGAGTGCCCGGTCGTTGCGGCACTACGAGGATGAGGGCTTGATCGTCCCTGGCCGTTTCAGCAATGGGTTCCGTGACTACTGCCAGTCCACGATCGATCGAGTGCTCGTCATCCGCTCGCTGCTGGAGTCCGGGCTGCCCGTGCGGTTGATCAGGGAAGTCCTGCCCAGCCTCACCGACGGATCCGATGCCGGCACCGACGTGGTGTGCGCGGAGTTCCTGAACGAGGTGCAGGGATATCGCGATCGGCTCGCTGCTCGCATCGCCGTTCTCAGCGATCAGCAGGCGGCACTCGACGCCTACCTGCGAGAGGCCCGCCGTACTGATCTCTGACAGCCGCTTGACGTTGACGTAAGTGTCAGGTTCCTACGGTCGTCGCATGGAGATCAACGGGCAGCAGAACACCACCGGGCAGACCGTTCGAGCACTGGTCCAGCAGTCGCACCGGGGACCGAAGGACCTGACTCTCACGACGGATCACCGCCGCCCCGCCGCGGGGCCCGGCGAGTACCTGATCCGCGTCGGCGCCGCCGGGGTCAACTTCGCCGATGTGATGCAGACCCACGGCACCTACGGAGGAGGCCCGCAGGCACCCTACGCGGCGGGCTTTGAGGCGGCGGGGGAGATCGTGGGGGTCGGCCCGGACGTCGAGAATCCGCTGTCGCTCGGCACCCACGTCGTCGGAACCGGCCCGGGCGCCTTCGCGCAGTACATGACGATGCCGGCCGCGAGTGTGCTTCCTGTGCCGTCTGGCTGGAGCGACGCCGAAGCCCTGGGCCTGGTGCTGAACTGGGCCACCGCCTTGGCGGCGCTGAAGCCGCTGGGTGAGATCAAGGCAGGTGAGGTGGTCCTCGTTCATGCCGCAGCCGGCGGCGTCGGGCAGGCCGCGGTCCGCCTCGCCCGCCACTACGGTGCGCGGGTGATTGCCACGGCCTCACCAGCGAAGCACGAAGCTGTCAAAGCCCTCGGCGCCGACGAGGTGCTGGACAGCCGACGCCCTGATCTGGCTGAGGAGATCACCCACCTGACCGGCGGAGTCGACCTAGTCCTGGAATCGGTGGGCCGTGCCACGTTCGAGGCCAGCCTGTCGGTTACCAAGCCCTTCACAGGACGCATCATCGTGTTCGGCGCCGCTTCCGGCGACGCCACACTGACCACACACGACCTGGTCTTCACCCATCAGGTTCAGATCAAGGGTCTGCACATCGGCGCACTGGCGGTCGCGGCCCCGTCCCTCTACCAGTCGTTGCTCGTCGAGATCGAGGCGCTCATCGCCCACGGCGTTTACCCGCCCGGCACCCCACACGTGCATCCCCTGGCCGAAGGACCGACGGTGCTCCTGCAACTCGAAGCGGGCCAGAGCCAGGGCAAGCTTGCCCTCGATCCCTGGCGCTAGGAAAGCCTGTGCTTCATCGCAGTGCTCCGCTGTCCCCCGGAGGGGCGAGTTCGGCTCGTGCAGCGTTGTCAGCACCGCCCGATCGCCCACGTGGCTGTCGAGATGGGAATCTCCCGTGCCTGCGCATCGCAATGGGTCAACCGATACCGTCAGCATGGTGAACTCGGGCTGCTGGACCGCTCCTCCACCCCTCGGCGTCAGCCAACGGCGACGAGCTCTGATGTCGTCGCCAGAATCGAGGCACTCCGCCGTGCCGAGAAGTGGTCCGCCTCCCGGATCGCATTCGAGTTCCAGGCCCAAGGGATCTCACTCAGTCCTCGCACCGTGTCGCGGCATCTGCTCGCCCTCGGCCTGAACCGGCGCCGGTTCATCGATCCCAGCGGCGAAACCAACCGGGAACCACGGAAGATCACCCCTCGCCGTCGGGGGCACATGGTCCTCATCAACGTGAAGAAGGTCGGCCGGATCCCAGATGGCGCCGGCCGCTTTCCCGCACCGGGCCAGGGCCTGGTTCGCAGCACACGGCATCGCCCAAATCGAATGCATCGTCACGGACGACGGCGCCTGCTACCCCGCCGGCACATTCGCCCGGGCCATGCTCGAAGTGCGACACCAGCGCATCACGCCGTACACGCCTCGCCACGACGCAAGGGGGGAACGCTACAACCGAATCGTCGCCGAAGAGTTCCTCTACGCCCGCCGCTGGGTCTCGGAGGATCAACGCCGAGACGCCCTCGGCGTCTGGAACATCCACTACAACTACCATCGACCACACGGTGCAGCTGGAGGCCAACCGCCAGCCCCGCGACTACCCGCAGGCGTAACCAACGTCCTGGCCAAATACAGCTAGAACTGTTGCGAAAGTAAGTGCTGAGCCCGTGCTGGCTACGGAGCCGGATAAGTTGTCGGTTGCGCTCCTGCTGCGCGGAGGGCTTCGGCGGTTCCGTGGTGGGGTCCGTTGTCCGCCCACTCCAGGGGGGACTTGCCGGTGCCGTGATCTTCGCGAAGGTTAGGATCGGCCCCGTGTGCTAGCAGTTGCCGGACCGTTTCGGTGTGCCCCCAGCATGCGGCCGCACACAGTGGTGTGCCCTCCGAGCCGAGGCCGCTGCTTTCCGCGTCAGGGGAAGCTCCCGCTTCCAGTAGCAGACGGGCTACTTCGGTCTCGCCCTGCACCGAGGCCAAGTACAGCGGAGTGCTGCCGTCGCTGTTCGGTTTCTCTGGACTTGCTCCCCTGCGCAACAGGGCCTTCGTGCTCCTGGCGTCACCTGTCAGGATCGCCTCGAACAGACGGCGGGAGAACTTCTTCTGCTGGCGCTGCTTCATAGCTGGTGAGGCTAGCGATCACGGTTGAGCCGGGGCCACTCATATCCATTCGCGGGGCGTGGGACGTTGATGCGCGCAACCGGCTGCCCGGCAGGCGGCCGATGGACACGATCTGACGTCCCCCGGCGGCGTCCCGGGTGGCGGGCCGCAGGCATGTCCTCGAAGACAGGGCCCGCGAACTCGCCGCCGCACTGCACGCATCCCTGTACGGCGACCTCGGCCCGCTGGCCCAAGCCGTACCCGACACCCGGGCCTGACCCGGTAACGGGCAGCGAACGAAGTGCCTCGCACGATCGGGCGGTGCATGAACGCTCGCCGCAACGCACGCGCATACGAAAGGCTGCCTCAGCACTCCGAAGCACACCTGAACTGGGCACTCATCACCATGATGGCCCGACGCCTGACCCGCAGAAGCCCCGCGCCAGCCAGTGGACGAAGTCTGGGTGACTGAAGCCGAGGGAGCATCGCTTAGTCGACCGTGTCGACGAAGCCCATCTTCCGGTTCATGGCAATCGCGCTCGCGTTGGCCGGATGATGAAAGGTGCGGACCCTGCTCGCTCCGCATTCCTTTACGAATGCCATCCCGAACGTCTTCATGGCAATCGAGATGCCCTGGCCTCGATACCCGGCTCTCACACCAGTCATCTCGTTGAACACGAAATCGTCATGTCTCGACGTCACCGCCATACCGACCCAGGCCTCGCCGTCCAAGGCGATCACGACACCCCGCGGGTCGTAGGACGCCACCTCAAAGCGCCGCTCGACATACTCATCAAAAGAGTAGAAATCTCCCCTCTCCGGTATATCGGCAGCACACTCCTTGTTGAGCTCGTACAGCGCCCTACGATGCTCCGGCGTGTCCCCCACGTCCGCGAGAGTGACGAAGCGCAAGCCCTGGGACTGGCACTTCGTCACATACTGCTCGAAGCGGTCCTGATCGAATCCGGCAACGTCAAGTTCGAGTTTCACCCAATGGCCAGCCACACTGCCTGCCCTCCGCTGAACTCCGCCAGGCCCATCCTGCTGGCAGCCTTCAGCTGGCGCAAGATCGCTGATCCTCAGCGAACTCGCCAGGCTCGCTTCTCGGCGCAGGATCAAAAACACCTACTCAGGCCGGCGCAGCCCCGCCGCACGAGAAGCCTTCGGCCGCAGGGGCTGTGGAAGGCGCCCAGGAGTCAACGATCACCGTGAAAGTCCCGGTGACTTCATCGTCTGTCCCGCCGGACGGTCGCAGGATCCTGCTGCAGGAGTGGGTCAGGCCAAGGAGGACGGGCCGCGCGGCGGGGGTACCGCGCGCAGCAGTTCCCACAGTGGCCGTGAGCCGGCGGCCCACTCGGCGAGCATGCGGCGTCCACGAGGTGCAGGCGTTGTTGCTGGGCGAAGTCTCGGCCTGGTTGGGTGATGCGGCCGTTGGTCACAAGCACGACGACGTCTGCGCGGTGCACGGGCCGGGCGGTGCCGTTCAGGACCTGGAGATCGGGCGTGCCGACGGCGCCTCGGTCGCCGCTGCGGCGGTGTTTGCACTGGAGCACCCAGAGCCGGCCGTAGGGGTCGGTCGCCTTCTCATCGGCGCCCAGGTCGCCTTGGCCGCCGACCTGGACGGCGTCCGGGCAGCCGTCCCGGCGCATCAGGTCGCGTACCGCGGACTCGAAGTCGCGGTGGGTCAGGGCATCGAACTGCGCCAGTCCATACCGCAGTGCCTGGGTGCGCACCTGCTCCCACTGGGCTTGCTGGGCCCTGCGCTGACACCACACCGTGGCGGCGAGCGCGGCCAAGGCGGCCGCCAGCGGCCCCAGGGCGGAGGTCGGCGGCGGGTGATGATCTCGCGGTGTTTCTTGTTGTCGAAGACGGTGGCGAAGAAGACCACCGCGCCGGGTCGCATGGATGTGCATGATGCGAGCACAGCGCCTGCAGGAGCGACGTCGCTCCCGGGGATTCGGTGCAGATCCAGCCCGATGCGAAAGTCATCCCGGGCTGCCGGGTGCAGGCTGGTGGCCGTCGCCGGTGGGCTCGAACCCTGCCAGCTCCGGTGCCGAAGCGCACACTCTTGGGTTCGAACAGCAGGCGAGGGTCCTGGTCCTCGTCAGGGTGGAGGTCGTCACGGGCGGCGGGGACGACCAGGGCCGTCCACCCGCTCCCGTTGTGCCTCTGCCCCACGCGCGGACCGCGGCCGTCGTGTCAGCCGCGGGCAAGTTCCGCCGCACCGAAGGAGACGTCGAAGCGGTCGCACCAGATGCTGACGCTGTTGTACCGGGCCGGGTCGACGCCTTCCGGCACGGTGTAGTTCTGGCTGCCCTTGTTGCCCTTGAGCTTGCCGAGGCTGACGTACTCGCCGTCGTCGAACACGTGCCAGCCGGCCTGGCCTTCCTTGACCGGTGCGTCGGTCAGCCAGACGCGCAGGTCGGGGCCGTTGCTGGTGTCGAGGTGCTCCAGCCGCACGATGTGGGAGCCGTCGGCCAGCCGTACGAGTTTCACCGTGCCGGACGTCTTGTGCTCGTGGCTGATCAGCGTTCCGGTGGCCAGCGTTACCGGCCCGGCGGGGGCCGGTGCGGACGTTGCTTCTGACGGCGGCGCCTCGGCGGGCTTCGAGGCGTCCACGGTGACGGGCAGCGCCTCTTGGACCGTCTCGTCCTGCCACAGTTTCCACGGCTGGAACCAGTACAGCCCGAAGCCGACCACGGTGACCGCCACGACCAGCCCGCCTACCAGCCACGGCCTGACCCGCACTCGTCGTCCACGCCTCATACCGCCTACCTCCCCGGGGAGTCACTCGATCTCGCTCCCATTCAACGGAAAGAGCGGCCGTGACCGGGCTGCCCGACAGATGACGAAACCCTTACGTCCGCCGGCGCCGGTCAGCGGTGCGCGGGGTTGTCCGCGCCGAGGCGGCCAGCCGGCGAACCACCGCCTGGGCACACCGTCTTTTGTGCACGGAAGACGCGTCCGGGTTCGGCGCACTTCGACGTGGACGCCGCCGGTGCCGTCGCTCAGTACGTCAAGTTGAACGAGTACGCCTGGGCCGTCGGCAACGTGACCGGCGACCAACGCTCGATCAGCATTGAAATGGCGAACGCCACGCTCAGCCCCGGCTGGAGGGTCGCCGACTCCACCTGGAAGAGCGCCGCACGTCTCGCGGGCTGGCTCTCCGCCAAGGCGATCGGTGAACGCCCCAGCAAGAACAACCTCTTCCACCACCACTGGTCCGCGACCGAGTGCGCCGGCCCGTGCATGGAAAGCATCTACGACAAGGTCCTCGCGGCGGCGCAGGAGGCGTACGACCACTTCAAGGACTCACCCCCCGATGCCGTGACGGAAACCGAGCCGTTCCCCGGTGCGTCGTTCTGCCACACCGGACAGAAATCGCCGATCATCGCCGCAATGCACCACCGGCTCGTCGCCGAAGGCTGCGAGCGGTACCAGTCGAGCGCCAACGCCGACGTCTGGGGCCCGGGCGATGTGAAGTCCTACGCAGCCTGGCAGCAAAAACTAGGCTCGAACGTGAGGATGCCAACGGCCAGTTGGTACAAGCTGCACGTCCCCAACGTCTGAGTCGGCGAGTAGCTGATCAGAGGTCGCCTTGGTCGGATCCGAGTTGAGTTCTCGATTCGAGGGAGTCCATAGGTCTTCGTCCTCACCCCTCGCGGTCCGTGGCTTGGCCACCGACCGCGAGCGAAGCGTACTGGAGTTGATCAGCCGGTCCAGCAGCGACTCGGCGACGACCGGGTTGGGGAAGTCCGGAAGACCGGCGAGCGGCGCTGGGCAGAATCCGCTACGGAGGACGGGTGTGAGTTCGCTGCGTTGGCCATGGCCGGCAGGCATGTGTATGTCACTTCCGGCCAAGGCCTCCGGGCTCTCGATGCCCTGAGCGGCAAGGCGTATTGGCTCACCAACGGCGGTGGCGCCCGCACCGGACAACCTCGCCGCCGAACTCGCCCGACCGGTCAGGACGATGTCCCGCCCCTGCACCTTCCCGGTGATCCTGATGGAGTCGGCGTCTGCGGCCATGCCCGTGCCCGCTTCCCCGAAGCAGGGTCCACCCCTGCCAAGCACTCCTTCCACGATCCGCACCCGTCAATCAGCGGCGGCTCCGGTCAGCCGCATACGCGCTTCCGGACCAGGAGAACGACATCGCGTCTGTCACGGGGTGTACTCCGGTCGTCGTAGTCAAAATCAACGAGGGGGGATCCGGGGGCGGTGGGGTCGAGGCCGCAGGCACAGTCAAGGGCTCCTTCGGGGGTGCCGGCGAAGCTGCCGGTGGGCAGGATGGCGTCGTCGTACGTCGGTCCTGGCGAGCGTTCATGGCGGCGGACGTGCTCCACACTCTCCCTTCATATAACGGAGCGCTGCCCTCCTGGCCGTGTGGCCGGGAGGGCAGCGCTGGGGTTGCTTACAGCGCGTGGAGCCGGGTGAGGAGTTGGAGGGTGTCGGAGTTTGAGCCAGTACTCCACGAACTTGCCGTCCTTGATCCGCAGGGTGTCGGTGGCGGTGAAGGAGACGTTCGTGCCGGGCTGGGCCTTGGCCGCGGGGAAGCCTGCTGCGTAGGTGCGGTACCCTGCCAAGCGCGGAGGCTGCGGCGAGGTGGGAAGGGCTGCAGGCCAGCTCAGGTAGCCGAAGCGGAACGGGGAGATTGGCGCCCAGCGGCGTGGTCTACCAGCTCCCAGAAGTGCTCTGGCAGGCGGCGCAGCCATCGGGCCCGTTCGCCGGCGATCTCCCGCAGTACGGCCTCTGCGCTGCCTGCTACCACATGGCCCATATAGCGCTGGGTGATCTGCGTGTACTCCTGGCGCAGCACTCGTAGCGCGTACTTCACTCGGTGTTCGTCAACGTCGGCGAGGTCCGCGATGGGCACGACGTGGCTCTTCCAATGGCCCTCAACGGCCTGCGCCAGCAGTTGGATCAGTCTCGCGACCTGGCCGATGATCTCCCGCAGGTCCTCGGGAGGCATCCCCAGCGCCTCTGCCAGGGCTCGTGTCTGGTGCTCATTGCCGTTCCAGCGGTGTTCGGCTTCCGCCTTGGCGTATGCGTGCAGTTCCATCCCCACGCGGTGGGCCAGCCGTTCACGGGTCAGCTGCCTGGCCATGCGGTGGTCGTGCAGTGTCCTGGGGCGTATGGCCATCAGCACTGGGGTCGGGCACCACAGAACATCGGCGAGCGCGAAAAGCTGGCTTTCCGACGGCACTTTGGTGCCCATCTCCCATGCCTCCACCAGGTCGGGGCCAAGGTATACGCCCAACTTGGCCATTTCGGTCGCAACTTGTTCGGGGGTCATACCCATCCGTAGGCGCGCGGCGCGGGCCTCGATGGGAGAGAAAGGGGGTGTGGGCATGTGCAGGTCACCTCTATGGGCCCCGCAGAGCCGTGGGGACTCTGCGGAGCGGCGGTCTGGTCAACTCCGGTTGGCGGACGGCGGGGCTCCTCGGCCCTCCTCAGCCGCGAGCGATACCAGTCGATGTCTTCCAGCGCCTTGTACGAGCGCCTGGAAGCGGGATCGCGGCCACGCCGCCGAGAGTGATGCCGCTGCCCCGGCACGGCTCGGGCCTCCACGGGCACGGGGTCGAGCAGCAGGGTGACGGCTCTCAGCAGCATCCCGGCGCGAGGTCCCGCCGCGTCCCGGTCGTGCGCCGGGCGAAGGCCGGCCTAGGCGAGCTGATGCGGCTGCTCGCCCAGGCCCGCGAACCCGGAGTCGTGATAAGCCCGCGGGGGCTGGCGGCTGACTGGGGTCAGCTCACGTCCTTCACCTACTCCAGGGCCGCGATCTGCTCCTGCGGAACATGTACGGGTGGGACCTCGCGACCTTTGCCCAGGTGATTGAAGAGCAGGTTCAGGGTGATCGCCAGCAGGCAGCCTGCCGAGATGCCCGAGCTCAGCACGGTCGCGACCTGCTCGGGGAAGGCGTGATAGAAGCCCGGGAAGGCGATGGGGAAGAGCCCGAAGGCCAGGCTGACCGCCACGATGATCGCGTTCGACCCGGCGCTCAGATCCGCCTTGCCCAGCGTGCGGATGCCCGCCACCGCCACAGAGCCGAAGAGCACCACGCCCGCCCCGCCGAGTACCGGCTGAGGCACCAGCGAGACCAGCGCGCCAACCGGTGGCAGCAGGCCCATCACAATCAGAAAGACCCCGGCCAACGCGACCACGAACCTGCTGCGGATCTTGGTCAGCGCCACCAGCCCGATGTTCTGCGCGAAGGCCGAGCAGATGAAGCCGTTGAACACCCCACCGAACGCCGTCGCCAGCCCGTCCGCGCGCAGACCACCCGCGATCGTGCGGTCGTCCGCGGGCCGCTCCACGACCTCACCGAGCGCGATCATGTCGGCGGTTGACTCGGTCATCGAGACCACCATCACCACCAGCATCGAGATGATCGAGGCTGCCTCGAAGCGCGGCGCACCGAAGGCGAAGGGGTGCGGCAGCTCGAAGAGCGGCAGGCTGCTGAGCGCGTGCATGTCGACCTTGCCGAGCGGGACCGCCGCGAGGGTGCCCACCAGCAGGCCGAGCAGGATCGAGATCCGCTGCAGGAAGCCGCGCAGGAAGCGGTTGAAGAGCAGCACGGCGACCAGCGTGAGCCCCGCGAGGCCCAGATTGGCCAGCGAACCGTAGTCCGCCGCAGAGGAGTTGCCGCCCTGCGCCCAGTTTCCTGCTACCGGGAGCAGGGAGATCCCGATCAGCGTGATCACGGTGCCACTGACCACCGGCGGAAAGAACCTGACGAGCCGACAGAAGACCGGGGCCAGCAGAAAGCAGAAGAGGCCGGCGACCAGAGTGGAGCCGAAGATCAGCGGCAGAGCGGCGCCCTTCTGCGCCCCGACCACCGCGAGGATCGGTGAGACGACGGCGAAGGAGACACCGTTGACGAACGGCAGCCGTGAGCCGATACGCCAGACCCCCAGGGTCTGCAGGAGCGTGGCGACGCCGGCGATGACCAGGCTGGCGGCGAGCAAGGTGGTGAGCTGCGCCGCGTTCAGGCCGACCGCAGCCCCGATGATCAGCGGCGGCGCGGCCACCCCGGCGTACATGCTGGCGACGTGCTGGAGCGCGACGGCCGCCATCCGGCCCGGTGGCAGTACCTCGTCGACAGGATGCCGCGACGCCCCAGCCCCAAGCACGGTCTGAACTTCCACCTGTTGTCCCTCCACATCTGGCGGTGGCTTTGGGCCCGGGAACGACGACCGAGCTACGGAACGAGCGCGGTCACGCTGGGACGACCCTGGCGGACGGCTGCGTCGTCGCCCACCCACCGGAGCTGGGAGACCCAGGTCCGGTCCATAAGAAGATCCATGATGCGGAATAGTGATTCCGCGTTCAACGGAATGTAGAAAGCGTCACCCTGCTCGTCAATGCCTCCCACTCGATCGACGCACTACCCGGCAGGACTCTGGAGTTTCCTCCAATGGCAGGCTCGCGCTGCACCCCGCAAGCCGGACCACCTCCCGCAGACAGGCGCACGGCCCCAGCTGCATCGGATGGCTGGTGTGATCACAGCGTCGGAGCCTTCCTGGATAGCCCCATTCACTGGGCTGTGCCCACGTCAGTTCAGCAAGGTGATCTCGCCGGACGCCTGGATGTAGGCGACGGCCACGCCGTAGCCGAGGAACTCGTTGCGCGCCGTCAGCGGCCGCAGGAGGACAATCTGCTCCAGCAGGGCGGCCGCCCACCAGTGCTCGGCAAGGACCTCGCTGTCAGCGACTACTCGGCACTCGTAGCTGCCGTGGCCCGGCACCGGGTGGTTCCTCTTGCCGGTCCAGGAGCCACCGGATGTCGATGTGCAGGTCCAAGGTCAGGCCGCCCGGTGGCTGTGGCCGGCTGTCCGCCCGACTTAGTTCTTGGGGGCTTCAGAGACCGGTACGCGGAGTAACGCGTGAAGAGCAGCCCCCTTGGCGAGCCTCCTGTCCGAGGCACGAAGTGACACCCCGAGGGGGCACGCTTTCCCGCGGTGAATTTCCCGGTGCGGTGCGACGGCTCCTCGTGCGTGTCGGCAACAGCCGGGACACCGCCGCACCGCCCCTGGGATGGCTCGGGCGTATCAGGCGGTGTAGCCGATGCGGGCGGCGAGGATGGCGATGTCGCCCTGGGCGCTGGCGGGGGCGAACTGACTGATCAGGGTGGAGCACAGCTGGTCGAGGCCGCCGGTGGCGCCGGTGAGCAGGTCGGTGAGGTCACTCAGGCTCATCCAGGTCGCCGCCTCGGATCTCGATCAGGCCGTCGGTGAAAAGGACCAGGACACTGCCCCGGGGCAGGCAGACGTCGGTGGTGATGTAGGGATGCCGCCGATGCCCAGCGGGGCGCCTGAGGGCAGGCCGAGCATGCGGGCAGTGCCGTCGGGGGCGATGAGGACGGGCGGGGGGTGGCCGGTGCAGGCCAGTCGGCCGTAGCCGGTCGTGGCAAACGACATACAGGCAGGTGGCCAGCGGGGGGCGTCGAGTTCCTGCAGGGTGCGCTCCTCAGCAGGAAAGATGGGACTGGAGCAAAGCATGGCACCCTGCCGCAAGCAGGTAGTGGTGCCGAGAGAGGGACAGGCGACGCGCGAGTAGGAGGGCAGGATGAGCGATCGCAAGGCCGGGAGGGGTGACCTAGCCGCAGGCCTGTGGTTCATGCGTGCCCGTGTCCGCATACTCACAGAACATCAGTCCACCTCCGTTGACCCCCTGGGGCTGAGAATCTTCCGTCCCGGAGAAGAACTGGAAATGCTCCGGTGGGGCCGGCCGTGGGATGAGGCTGAGGGGACCCCTTGGTGGACCAGCCTGGACATGCAGGGAGCCCACATCGTGCCCGCGGCGAAAGTCCAGGTTCTCGAAGTGCTCGAAGAGCAGCAGCCTGACTAGAGGCGTCGTGGCCGACGTGCTTGTCACGGAGCGTGAACAGATCTCGGCCATGGCCACAATGCCCTCATGCAGCCGTGGCCCGTTCCTTGTCCCGCGGGCCTCATCCCCGACGTGACGGGCACCGACGCATTCCACAACGCGTACCGAAACGCCATGGCGAACCGCGCCGTCTTCGTCGCCGTCGAATGCGAAGGACGCCGGTGGACGGTGAATGCGGACACGCTCACTGCCGGCTCTGGCCACACAGTCGCCGGCTCAGTCAACGAGGAAGTGCGGGCCGCGATCACCCGCCTGGAGGAAAGACACGGGGTCGACTGGGGTGCTTACACGGGACCGATCTACTTCGTGATGCACGGGGTCCGCACCGAAGAACGGGCCGACCCGCGTTCCAGAGCTCCTCGACCCAGCAAGCCATGCGCGCGTGCGCTCAGAGGTGCTTCAAGCTCTCGGGCTACCAGGCCCCGTCTCTTTCTCTTTCGACCTGCTGGTGTCGGACCACTTCACATTGCGCATCGACCGGCACGACGCCGGCGTGGTTAGGCCTTCCGCTCGCCGGACCGATGCGGATGTGCCGCCGCCTACTCAGCAGGAGGCGGGCGCCGTGGCCGCTGACTCGGCTCAGACACTCGACCATGCGCTCGCACGTCTCTTCCTGCGTCTGGGCCTGCCGCCCGACTCCTTGGCACGGGATTTCGCACCTACTACCAGCGGTGACGGGGGAGCTAAGCTGTGAGTCTGGAAGACAGTGGCGCTCTGCCCCTGCCGCCTGCTGATCCCGACGCCGACCGCCTGGACCTGTGGTCTCCGCCGGTATGAGCATCGCCATGCAGTGGGGCAAGGTTCTCGACCCAGAAAGGCTGGAGATCGCGCTCAAGGCGCTGGAGACCATCAGGTGGTGATGGCCCGGCTGGAGATGCAGCGTGCGGCCGCTGAACGTGCTCATGCTGCCGACGTGGCGGCTGCGGAGCGGGCGGTGGCGGAACGTCGAGAACAGCGTCGGCACAACCGGCACATGGCTGGTCTGGCTGTCGGCGCTGTCGTGGCGGTGGGAATGCTCGGCGCGGGTATACGTCGCGCAGGGCGACCGTTGGTGGCTGTCGCTTCTGCTATGCGGTCCGAGCCTGCTGGCCTTGGCGAAGGTCTTCGTTTTGCGCCGCAGCGATCCGGACGACATGAGGCTCCTCGCACGGGCGACACACAGCGCCATGAACTCAGCCGGGCAGGCTCAGCAGCCCCCTCCTCCGTGACCCCCTGCCCGACTGACACACCACTCCAGCTGAGGCCTCGGCTTACCCGGATCGTTCCTCCGCCCACGAAAGTCAGCCACGGCGATGCGGTGGGTCGAACGGGCTGGGCGCGTGTGTTTCCAGCGACCACCCACCGACCCCAGCCACGCTTCCTGTTACTGCCTCACCGCGCGCCCACGGCGGACGTCAGGAGAACCGCGGTGCTTGCCCTGCACCCCGAGAAACGGAGCGCCACGCGCGAGTACCGCAGGGCCGCCCGTACGGCGCCGCGCGCGGGTCGGCTCAGCAATCAAGCACGGCGGCGATGGCTTCGATCTCCACGAGCTGGCCGTCATAGCCGAGCACGGTGACACCCATCAATGTACTGGGCACGTCGTGGTCTCCGAACGCGTCCCGGACAACCTCCCATGCCGTCACCAGGTCCTCCCGCCGGTGAGAGGCAACGAGAACACGGGTGCTGATGACATCGTTCAATGACGCACCCGAGTCCGTCAGAGCGGTCCGCATGTTCTCCACAGCCTTGGCCGCCTGCCCCGCGACGTCCCCTATCGCCGCAGTTGAGCCATCATCATTCAGAGGACATGCTCCGGCCAGGAAGATCAGCCGCGACTCGGCCGGAGCCGTGGCCGCGTAGGCGTACTCCGCAACATCGGACAGGGACGCAGAGCGAATCAATGTGACAGCACGCGGCACGGGCTTCCTTTCACAGCAGTTCCGGGGCACTCAGGACCTTCTCAAAGGTCGACTCTAGGTTCGACACATTTTCCTGGCCCGTCGACTCCCGTGATGGGCCACTGCCGTCAGCCATCCAATGGATCTCACATGATCGAAGAGACACCTCTCGCAGGACCTCCGGAAGCACGTGAACGACCACGGACCCCAGCAGGTGTGTCGGGTCCTTGTGAGGTGCTGTGGGCGTACTGGTTACGGCCCGGAGCGAGGCGGCGGCGCGGAGCTGCGAGGGGTGCCTGGACCGCTGGTCGGTCGGCGTGGGGGCGGCACCCGGCGTTTTTGTCAGGCGGGGGGCTTCGGCTGCGGCTGGCCGCCTTGGGCGCGCAGTTGTTCGTTGATGCGCTGAGCTTCTTCGAGCTGGTCTTCGAGGATGACGATGCGGCAGGCGGCCTCTATGGGGGTGCCCTGGTCGACGAGTTCGCGGGCGCGGGCGGCGATGCGCAGCTGGTAGCGGGAGTAGCGGCGGTGGCCGCCTTCGGAGCGCAAGGGGGTGATCAGGCGGTGTTCGCCGATGGCTCGGAGGAAGGCGGGGGTGGTGCCGAGCATCTCGGCGGCCCGGCCCATGGTGTAGGCGGGGTAGTCGTCGTCGTCGAGGATGTCGGCGGGCCGGGTACTGCGAGGGGGCATAGACCTCTTCTTTCGGGGGATGCGTCGGGGGGCCCGGGTGCCGTCCTGGCACCCGGGCCCCGAGCTTTCAACACCATCTACCGGCCGACTGCGCCGGCTTTCTTTGTCCGCACGTTCCGCCTGGGAGGGCGGGGATGCGGGGATCGCGGATGCGTGACCGGGGACCACCTTCCAATCCGGGGCCTTGCGGTACCCGGGCGGACTGCTTCCTCGCCCGGGCGATCCTGATGGCGTCTCGCTCCTTACCTTCGATTACTCGGTTGTACTGCTGGATAACGCGGGTACTGCTCGCGACCCCTTCGGATCACGTTCTGCTTGACCTGCATGCACGGCAGTTCCTGTCTGCCGCGCCCACTTCGACTTCCTGGGTACGGTAGAAATCGTAGCTCTGCGGATGACCAATGTCTACCTTGGCCGTGACAGATTTCCTCCGTTGCACTGGGAGAGTTCTTCACGGCAGGTTGTGGCTTCAGGTTTGGCCGCCTGGGGCTTGCCCGCGTGGCCGGTCGCCGCGGCTTGCCCGGTCAGGTGCGGAAGCGGGAGAGTCAGCCGCCTGTGCGAGGACTGCCAGGACCGGGCCGTCGCAGCACAAGCGCAGGCAGAAGCCGACGAACGCGAGCGCCCGGAGCAGGAGCGCCGCCGCCTGGAGGCAGAGGAACAGGCCGCCGCGCAGAAGGCCGGATGCGGGTGCGACTGGCGCGTGCTCCGGTCCCGGGTGTAGCCGATCGCCTCCCACCTTTCGTCGGTGAACTTCTGCCCGCAGTCCGTGCACACCGGCCGCCGCGCCTCCCGCTCCGCAGCTTCCCGCTCTGCACGGCGCCGCTGTTCTTGACCACCGCCGACTCCCCCGACGAGGCCACCAGCGCCGTCACCGAAGCCACCACGGAGGAGAACACCCCCGCCGCGGACAACGCGGCCACCGAGGAGCCGACCGCGGCCGCCGACGGCAGCCAAAGTCATCCCGGGCTGCCGGGTGCAGGCTGGTGCCCGCCGCCGGTGGGCTCGAACCCTGCCAGCATCTGCTCCAGAGCCGCCTGGTCCGGCCCTACGAACGCCGGTTCCCGGGGTGCCGAGCCGAGCGTGTCGATCATCGACGCCGTGATCCCCGGAGCCGGTGGCAGATGCGTAGAGAGGATGAGCTCCGGCTCCCTGTCTCGCAGCGGCCGGAAGGTGCCGAGGAACTTCTCGACATCCACGTTGTGCACCCACGGGCTGTCGACCGTGGCCCACAGCAGCTGCGCGACCCGCAACTCCTCCACGCCGACCGCACCGACGTCATCGGCGTGTGCCAGTTCGGCACTGGGCATCGGCCCGCCGAAGCAGTCAGAGCTGAAACAAACCCCCGACCGGTCGTCGAAGAGGCCGATCGTGGCCGGATTGTCGAACAGCGGCGGCCTGAACGCCGTGAGCGTGCGGTCGCCGACATTCAGGCTCTGCCCCGGATTGAGCAAATACAGGCGATCAAGCGGCAGCGGCCTCTCGCATGACATGAACCCGGCTGACAGGAACGTGGTCACGACACGCGCCTTGGGCGCCGCAGCCAGCAGATCGAATATCCCACCCGTGTGATCACGATCCGGGTGCGTCAGCCAGATCCACCGCACATCGGCGGGATCCAGCACGGAACCAAGCACCTCTAGGAAGTTCCTGTCGGGGAGCCCAAGTCCGGTGTCGATGACGACGGGCTGCGAGGCGAGCAGTACAAAGGCGTTCACCGGGAGGTAGCCGATCCCCGGCGCCTCAAGGCTGTCATTCAGAACGCTGATGTCCGGGCGGACCTTGTGAACCGGCATGCCGCATCTCCACGCCCCCAGGATGGTGATCGCGCCGCGGCCTACTCATCCATCATCTGCCCCTCTCCCCTGGCCCTGCATCCCGGCCACGGCATCAGGCAGGCGCGAGAGACAGGTCATGGTTGGTGCGCCACAGCCGAAGGGCGCTGACGCGTCCACCCCTGCCTGGCTCTCTCCTGGACGAGGCCGCCCAGTGTGCGGGACCAGCGCTGGCTGAGTACCGTCGCTCCCCCTCGGCCCGCGACGGGTGGGGTGCGCCGCTGCCGCTGACGGCCGAGGGCCAGGCAAGAAGCCGGAGGATCTCCCTCGCTTGCAAGTCCTTTTCTCGCCGCCCCGGGGACGTTGCCGAGCTCGCCATTCTTCTCGCGCTCGGTGAGTCCTGGCGTTTGCGGTGGTCAGGGCGTTCAGGAGCGGGTCGAGGTGATCACGACGGATGTGTAGGGCATGGTGGCGTGGCCGCCGAGCTTGTCGATCGCAGTCCCGACGCTGTCGAGGACCTCCGCCATTTTGTGTGCAGGGAGTTGGGTGAGGCCGCCGAAGGTGGGGAGCTGGTCGAGCCACTCCTGTCGGGAGTAGGTGCGCTCCCAGGTGAAGCGCCACTGTTCCGGCTCGCTGAACCTGCCGGTCTGCCGGATGCCGTCGGTGATTCTCGCGAAGAGCGGCTGGTAGGCATCCACGGCCGATCCTCTCAGCAGGCCGGGGTTGAACGGCGAATCGGGGGCGACCCGCTGGAGGGCTTCCGCGAGGGCGTCGATCACCTCGGCCGGGAGCTGGGGGACGTGGTGGAAGGGAGCGAGTCGTCCGCCGGGCCGGAGCACTTGGGCCGCCTTGGCCGCGCCGATGACGGGGTCCACCCAGTGCCAGGCGGTGCCGGCGATGACCGCGTCGAACTGCCGCCCGGCCGGCTGCCAGTCCTCGAACCTGGCAACCTCGACCTCGACGCAGCTGCGTCGCGCAACGGCGGCCATCCGTTCGTCGGGCTCGACAGCGAGCACCGTGCAGCCGGCCGCCTGGAACTGCCGGGCCTCGATGCCGGTCCCGGCTCCGACATCGAGGACGTGCCGACCGGGGCTTGTCGCGACGATCCTGTCCACCAGGGCTTGGGGATACGGCGGTCGGGTGCGGTCATAGCGTTCGGCGTCCACACCGAAGGACTCGGCCGTCTGCCGGTGGCGGTGGGGCTCGGGTCCGGACTTGTCCGGCTGTCCCTGCGATAAAGTGGGCATGCGCCCACACTAATGGGCGGACGCCCACTTGGTAAGGGGTCGGCGCGGAAAGGGAGACAATGCCGTCAGGGGTGCACATCCACAACGTGCGCGGCCAGTTGTTCGAAGCCGCCGAGCGCGTCCTGCTGCGGGACGGGCCCGGCGCGTTGACCAGCCGGGCGGTCACGGAGGAGGCGAACTGCGCCAAGGGTGTGCTGCACCGGCACTTCACCGACTTCGACGCTTTCCTCGCGGAACTGGTCCTCGACCGCATCCGGAGCATCGAGGAGCGAACCACGACCCTGTGCGCGGCCGCCGGCACCGGGAGCGTGGCGGACAACCTCGCCGGCGCACTGCAGGACCTGTTCGGGCCGGTCACGGTGGCAATCGTCGCGCTCATCACCTTCCGCGACGGCCTCCGCGCCCGGCTGCGCGAGGCCGGTCTGAACGGACTTCCACTGGCCGTGCAAGGCACCGCCATGATCGCCGCCTACCTCACCGCCGAGCGGGAGTTGGGGCGCCTGGCCGGCGACGCCGACATCGACACCCTCGCCCCCACCCTCGTCGGGGCCGGACACCTGCTGTTCGCCGACCGGGCAAGCGCCCCACCGCCGACCGCCGCCATCCAGAAGATGGTGACCACCGTCATCGCCGGCGCCCTGCGACCACCCCAATCGTGACCCTGAGCGCTCAGGTCGCACCGTCGCCCCGCCCGTGCTCGCCACCGGATCTGGTAGACCTCCGCGGCGGGTTCGTCAGCAGGGTGAACGCCAGATACCCGGGAAGATCCACCGAGTAGGTGCGGGGTCACCCCGAGCACGGGATGGCCTTTTTCATGGAGCGCCATATCGGCTTCGACCTGATCGACTCCCAGTTCCGGCACGTGATGCGGGTGGCCGTCTCGGTGCGTGAGGGCGTCATCTCCTCGGCGACGCTGCTCAAGAGGCTGCGGTCCGGGTCGCACAAGAGCGTCACGTACGTCGCCTTCCGCAAGGTCGGCCGCGTCATCCGTGCCATGCAACTGCTGCGGTGTCTGACGGACGCACCGCTGCGCCGACGGGTGACGGCCGCGACGAACAAGGTCGAGTCGGGCAAGGCGATGAAATACCATTCTCTGCTCACGAACGCGGTGATCTTCCACAATGCCCTGGACATCGCCGAGATCGTCCGCCAACTCCTGGGAGAGGGATGGGAGATCGATCCCGAGGACCTGGCCCACATCTCGCCGTACCTGACCGAGCACATCAAAGGGTTCGGCGAGTACAGCACGCACCAACTCGACATCGAGCCGGAGGCGTACGACCCGAAGCTCGACGTCGGCTCCACCCCGCTGCGCCAGCAGGACCTGACCACCGTTGGCCTCGGCACGGCCGCCTGAGTACCAAAAACTCCACCAACCCCCCGTACGCACAGGTCGGCGCCTCTACAGTGCCTCCCAACTGTTGAGGCTGCCCGTGCGTAACGGTGTGCCCCGGAGCGGGTATCAACCCCGGGGACACACCATGAGGAGGGACCAGTCACGCCTTGGACTTCTCCGGGCCGGCCGAGGTCGGCGCCGGCGTCACAGGGGCCGGCGCGACGGGGCGGCGCGTGGTCCTCAGGTGCCATAGGAGGGTGAGGCCGGTGACGCCGGCAGCCACCAGCCCAAGTCCGGCTGAGGCAAGGCCGAACCATTCCTGTGCCAACCCGCCGAAACCGCCGCCGAGGGCGACGCCGATGTAGAGCGCCGACGAGTTGAGACCGAGCAGGACCGGCGCGGCGGCGGGGCTGAGGGCGATGAGCCGGTGCTGCTGCGGGACGACGATGACGCCGACACTCACGCCCCAGACCGCCGCCCAGACCATGGCAGGTGCGAGGGCACGTGTCGCCAGCGGGGTCAGTGCCAGGACCACAGCCGCGAGGGCGAGGGAGCCGGTGAGGACTCGGGCGGAGTCGTGACGGTCGACCAGGCGTCCGGCCGCGATGTTCCCGGCCAGGGTGCCGACGCCCCAGGCCAGCAGGATCAGGGTCAGGAGCGACTCGTCGCCCCCAGTGGCGTCCCGCAAGGCCGGGGCGATGTAGGTGTAGAGGGTGTAGGCACCGAGGAAAGCGAGGGAGGTGACCGCCAGCAGTGCCAGTACGCGGCCCTGCTTGAGCAGACGCAGGCGGTCGGACAGGGAAGCTGCGGGGAGCGTCACGCTGGGGAGACCGACGATGATGCCGACGATCGCCAGCAGGCCGATCCCGGCAACGGCCCACAGGGTGATGTGCCAGTCGGTGCGGCCGATCAGAGTGCCGAGCGGCAGTCCCAGCGCGGTCGCCAAGGTCAGTCCGCCCAACACGAAGGCCAGCGCGCGGCCACGGCGTTCCGGCGGCGCGATGGCCGCCGCGGTGCTGGAGGCAGCGGAGGTGATGATGCCCGCTCCCACGGCAGTAACGATCCGGGCGGCCATCACCACCGCGTAACTGGTGCCTAAGGCGGTGACAGCGTTGCCGATCACAAACACACCCAATGCGATCAGCAATGCCGACCGCCGATCCAGGCCGCTGGTGAGGGCCCCCATCACCGGCGCCGACAAGGCCAGCGTCAGAGCGAAGACTGTCACTAGCTGACCAGCTGCCGGGGTGGACACGGCAAGGTCGGCAGCGATGGACGGGAGCAAGCCCGCGATGACGTAGCCGTCGGTGCCGACAGCAAACGTCGCCAGGGCCAGGGGAAGGAGTCGTTTCAGCAAGGATCATTCCGCCTTTCCGGAGTGCCGCGCAGGTAGGTGATCGGCACTGTAAGCAATACATGGATGCTTGTCCATGAATCAATGAGTGGGTAAGCTCAGGTCTTGGCACGGACGGAGGGAAGCGATGCGTGAGGTGTCCCAGCCGGCGACCGAGGCGATCCGGATGGTGGAGGTACTGCGTGCACTGGCCGATCCGGTACGACTGGAGATCATCCAGCGGCTCGCCGTGACCGGCGAGGAGAGCTGCAACGCCATCGGCGGCGACCTGGACGTTCACCAGACAACGCTGTCCCACCACTACCGGGTACTGCGCGAGGCGGGAGTTACCTGGACAACCGTCAAGGGCCGATCTCGACTCGTGCGGCTTCGCCGTGACGACCTGGACGCGCTGTTCCCCGGCCTGCTCGACTCCGTACTGAACGGAGCTCGCCGCACGCACTCAGCCACAGAAGGGGTGTGACCGAGATACGCACCAAAGGGGCAACGGGATGATCTTGAAGCCCTGAGCACCCGTCGCCCGTCACCCATTCGGCTCAGTGTTGTTGGTGGTGATGTTGAGCGTCGTCTGGGGCCTGGTGTGGCTTTCCGACAGTGCCGACGCGGGAACGGCGGTTGTGACGGTTCTTGTGAGCCCTCGCCGTATTTCAGAGGGGCACCCGCGCTGTTCTGCCAGCGGCAGAACACCGGCCGTACCGCGCTTGACGATCCCTACAGTCCAGTCTCATGACGACGATCACGACGCGTACGGTCCAGTACCCGGCCGACGGTTTGACGATGATCGGGCACCTCGCGCTCCCGGCCGGTGTCGACCGCCGGCCCGCGGTGCTGCTCGGACCGGAGGGCATGGGACTCAGCGACGTCGAGCGCCACCGGGCCGATGCTCTCGCCGAGCTGGGATATGTAGCGCTGGCCTTCGACCTTCACGGCGGGCGCTATTTGGGTGACCCCGCGGAGATGCTCGCCCGTTGCATGCCACTGCTCGCCGACCCCGACCGGATGCGGGGCGTCGGCCATGCGGCGCTCGACGTGTTGCGCACCGAGCCGCGGACCGACCCCGACCGGATCGCGGCCATCGGCTACGGCACCGGGGGCGCGATCGCGCTGGAACTCGGGCGAGCCGGCGTCAACTTGCGCGCGATCGGAACGGTCAACGCAACTACCACGGGCCGACCGGGCGAGGCAGCGCGCATCCGCTGCCCGGTGTGGGCCGGGGTCGGATCGGAAGACCCGATCATGCCGCCCGCACAACGAAACGCGTTCACCACTGAGATGCAGGCCGCGGGCGTCGACTGGCGCCTCACGGTCTACGGCGGCGCCTTGCACGCCTTCCACCACCCCACGGTAGACCACCCCACAGTCCCCGGCGTCGGCTACCACCCACGGCACGCGCAGCGCGCCTGGCACGACGTAGTCGACCTGCTCGCCGAGTGCCTGCCCGTGACGGAGGATCTGGGGGCATCACCCAGGTAAGCATGCTGACACCGGGCCTGGTCGGCGTCGGACACTGACCGTCCTCTCCCCTCAAGTCCGCACAGCGGAACCACATTCGGGTGCATGCTCGATCGCGGAGACGCGTGCGCAACGGCCGCAGTAAATGCCGACTGCGGCAGAGCCGAAGGAACCGGTGGGAATCAAACGGGCGGCCGTGCCGGGGGTCGGGGGCGCTGCGGCTGCCGCGCGCCCGTATCGTGTTGGAGTCGTAGCGTCAGGCCCGATGACGTCGAGCAGCTGGTAGGCGTCGAGGGCTCGGTGCGTCTCGTATGCCTTCCGCCCCAACCCGTAAAGCCCCTGCCTCACATCGCCGGTGACATAGGTGATGGTGAGCGGGTCGCCCTCCTCGGCACCGACCACGACGCCGGCGTACTTGAGGCGGTCGATCGAACCACATGAGCAAGGCGGCGATCTCGCTGTTGGTGAGCACGTTGTCGACGGTCAGCCGATTCCCAACCCTCCGTGTGCACGTAATTCCCCACCTCATGGCCATGTGATGCTCGACGGGAAGAGAGGTGGGGCAGACGGAGGGGCGGGGGAACGCTAGCCGTCCGGCGTCAGCGCGGAACTCAATATCACGCTGAGGGCTTGAGCTGTTGGGCTATTGGCCAAGGTCGTAGTCGAACCAGATCCGGTGTGTGCCGTCAGGGTCGACGGCGATGCCTCCGGCCCCGGTGATCCCGACCAGCTCACCCGTTCCGCTACCCGGAACGATAATGAAGAAGTCGCCTTGCCTGCCCTCGCCCAGGGTGGTTGCGGAGTGTGCAAAGTTGAAGGCACCCGACTGGCCATGGAGCTCCCCCTCAAAGGACTCCATCGCGACATAGGTGCCCGTGCCGGTGGACTGGTCGAACGCCGCGGTGAACAAGGTGGCGGAGCGCCCGACGACCTCGCCTTCGTACTGCTTGTTCATCGTGGCGAGGCCGACGGGCACCGCGGTCTCGATCGCCGGGCTCGGCACCGGAGCTGGGGTGAAGTCGGCCACTTTGAAGGTTCCTGAAGCTCGCATCCCCGCATCGTATTCCGCACCACTGACAGCGGTGCCGAGCCGACCGGTGATCCGCCGGACTGCCTATTGCCCCGGTGGTCCGGTCGGGGTTGTGGGTCCCCTCGGTCGCTTGTTGGGCCGGTAGCTGGGGCCGTTCATGATGACCTGGTGGCTGGAGTTGATCAGCCGGTCCAGCAGCGACTCGGCGACGACCGGGTTGGGGAAGTTCGGAAGACCGGCGAGCGGCGCTGGGCAGAATGCGCTGCTGAGGACGGGTGTGAGTTCGCTGCGTTGGCCATGCCGGCAGGCCTGTGTATGTCACTTCCGGCCAAGGCCTCCGGGCTCTGGATGCGGAGAAGGTGGCCGTTACTGCCCTCGGTATCGGTGTGCTGGGTGACGCGGCCGTAGGCGTCGTGGACGGCCTGCATCACGGTGTGTCCTGCCGGTCAGTGGTGCCGGTAGGCGTACAGGCAGGCGAGGAAGTCGGGGGCCCGGAAGTCCGGCCAGAGCATCACGGGGTAGATCCTGCCGGTGACGGGCCACCGTGCTCGCCGTCCACTGCCTGGCCGCGACACCCACGGTCGTTGCAGCGACCGCACCGGGGAACGGCGGGGAGCGGGCCGCACGTGCGGCTCCATCACTCCCCCGGGTGCAGTTCCGTGTACAGCATGTCGATCAGATCGCTCGCTTCGGAGGCGTGGGGATCGCGGGGAACCTCGTAGTAGCCGCCCAGGGCTGCGATCACGTCACGAGCCGAGTCGTCGTATACGTGGGGGACTTCATCGGGCTGGTTCGGGTCTTCCGTGGCGGGGAGCTGCCACCACCACACCCTGTCCCGGATCTCGTCCTTCGACATGGGACCGGTCAGGACGATGTCCCGCCCCTGCACCTTCCCGGTGATCCTGATGGAGTTGGCGTCTGCGGCCATGCCCGTGCCCCCTTCCCCGAAGCAGGGTCCACCCCTGCCAAGCACTTCTTCCACGATCCGCACGCGTCAATCAGCGGCGGCTCCGGTCAGCCGCATACGGCCTTCCGGACCAGGAGTGCGTTCCGCAGGCTGACCTGACGGTCGGGCTCGCTCCGACGTCCCCCGCGGGCACTGGGCCATCGAACCCGAGCCGTTGGGGTGCCCCGTTCGTCGCAGCGGCCGCGTCCAGCCGCGACCCCGCCCGCAGCACCGGGCGCGAGCTGCCACGAGCCGACAGCGAGGAGACCGTATCCGCCGGGTGGCGTGCAGCTTCGTAGCCCACCCAGACGGTGTCCTGCCACCCTCGAACCCTTGGCACTCGGGGACAACTGGCTCGGGCGCTGCGGTCCAACTGGCGCACACGGCCCCAACCTGGCTGTCCTCTGCGTTCGCGCCTGGCCACCTGGGCGCCGACTGTACGGGTCCCAATGAACTTCAGCTCGACCCGGTCCGTGGCTACGCCTGGCACCAGGGCGGGCCGGCGTACCGCCGCTGAGGAAGGTGCGCCCACCGTCCGCGGTACGCGAGATCCTTCTCCCACCATCGCGGCACCCCTGGCTGGTCATCTGATCCCACAGGTGATGGTTCTGGGCAAGCCTCAACTTCGCCCAGGCCGGCTCGGTGACTCATATCACTGCGCACTTGAGCCCCATCAAGGATCAGTTGTGCCAACTTGTCGCCCTTCCTTGCCTCTTACCTCCCTCTTACCTTTGCAACGGTGTCACACAGGTGGCACACAGCAAACTACGAAGAAGCCGAGATTCATGACGATCCATAAGCCCGCTCCTCATGAGCGGGGCAGGCCTTGGTCGGGGGGAACACTCCGCTACGTGGCGGGGAGCGTTGCCCTGGCCCTGGCCGTCTCGCTGCTCGACGGCGCGAGTACGGCGGCCGCCGCCGACGCGGACAAGGCCGCCAAGCAGTCGAAGCCGGCCGTGACACAGGCCGCTGACATCCCCTCAGCCCGAGTGGCCGCGCGCCTGTCGGGGCGACGTGTCGAGGCCCTTTCCGAACGGACCGAGACCTCCACGACGTGGGCGAACAAGGACGGTTCACTCACCACCGAACTCACGGCCGGCCCGATCCGGTTCCAGGAGGACGGCCGCTGGCGCCCGGTGGACCTCACGCTGGTCGAACAGGCCGGCGGCGCGGTCGAGCCCGTCGGCCACCCCAACGGGTTGCGGCTCAACGTCGGCGGCGGCGCCAAGGCCCGCTCGCTGCGGGAGGCGGCCACCGCCGGGGCGCGCGACCTCGTGACCCTGGGCGAGGGCGACCAGCAGATCACCCTGCAGTGGAAGGGCGGCCTGCCCAAGCCGAAGCTCGACGGCACCCGCGCCACCTACGTGGACGCCTTACCCGGTGCCGACGTCGTCGTCGAGGCGACCCGTACCGGATACGAGCAGTACGTCGACATCCGGCAGCGCCCGGCCACGACCGGCTACACCTACACGCTGCCGCTGAAGGCCAAGGGCCTGAACGTCAAGCAACTGAAGGACGGCAGCGTCCTCTTCACCGACCGCAAGAACAACAGGCGGGCCGTCATGCCCGCCCCCGTGATGTGGGACGCCACGACCGACAAGGTCTCCGGAGAGCACACCCACCGCGCGAAGGTCGGCCTGAAGGTGGTCCAGCGCAGGGGCTCGGTCGACCTCGTCCTCACCCCGGACGAGAAGTTCCTCGCCGATCCGCAGACGAAGTACCCGGTGACGGTCGACCCGTCCACCTCCGCGCTCAGCAACGTCTTCGACACCTACGTCCAGCAGGGCGAGACCGTCGACTGGTCCGCCGACACCGAACTGGACCTGGGCAACCCGGGGACGAAGAACGCCGACGGCACCTTCCGCACGGCCCGTTCGTTCATCTCCTGGAACACCGCGCCGATCGCCGACGCACTGGTGATGGACGCCAAGCTGTCGCTGTGGAACTTCCACTCCGGCAACTACACCGGCTCCTCCTGCCCGAACCAGCCGTGGGAGGTGTGGTCCACCGGGGCCGCCTCCACCTCCTCGCGCTGGACGGCTCAGCCGGCGTGGATCGCGCAGAAGGCCACGTCCTCGGAAACCCGGGGCAACGCCTCCTGCACCACCCAGCCGGACGGCTGGATCAACGCCGACGTCACCACGCTGGTGCAGGAGTGGGCGTCGGCGAAGGCCGCGAAGTCCCACATGGGCCTGCGCGCCTCCGACGAGACCGTCACCGGGCAGTGGAAGCGCGTCAACTCCGCCAACGCCGCCGCCAACCCGCCCAAGCTGGTCGTGACGTACAACTACCGGCCGCGCACGGGCACCAAGCAGGAGGCGGGCCCGCCGTACTACTCCTACAGCGGCGCCTACGTGGTCAACACCACGACCCCGACCCTGCGGGACACCTTCGTCGACCCCAACGGTGACAAGGTCAACGGCACCTTCCAGATCTTCGACTCCGCCACCAACACCCAGGTCGGCAACGTCATCGTCTCGCCGTGGGTGAACTCCGGGCAGGTCGCCTCCGTGACCGTCCCGGCCGGCGTGCTCGGCAACGGCAAGACGTACAAGTTCCGTACGTCGCCGTACGACGGCACGCACTACAACCTCGGCTGGTCGGAGTGGAAGACCTTCACGGTCGACACCTCGGCGCCTTCCGCCCCCACCTCGATCACGTCCACGGACTACCCGTCCACCGCGTGGGTCAGGGGCGCAGGCCAGGCCGGCACCTTCACGGTCACTCCCAGCGGCACCGACCACAACTGGCTGGAGTGGACGCTGGACGGCGTGACCTGGACGAAGGTCTCGACCGGCGGGTCCACCGCCGCCAAGGCCCTCAGCATCGCCCCGCCCAAGGACGGCACGCACACCTTGCAGGTCCGGCAGGTCGACAAGGCCGACAACAAGTCCGAGGCCGTCGAGTACACCTTCCACGCCGGGCCGGGCGGCTTCGTCCAGCCCGACGAGGGCGAGCGCACCGCCCGACGCCTGCCGCTCGTCGCGGAGGCCGACGGATCGAAGTACGACAAGGTGTCGTTCTCCTGGCGCCGCTCCGAGGCCGACGCATGGACGCAGATCCCCGCGGCGCACGTCACCTCCGACGGCACCCCGCTGACCGCCTGGCCCGTCCCGCTCACCGCCGGCCGCAACGCCCCGCTGGTGTGGGACGCGACCAGCACGGTCGACCCGGACGGCACCGTCCAGATCAAGGCCGACTTCACCGGGCCCAACAGCGCCTCGGGCAGCACGCAGCCGCTGAACGTCGTCGTCGACCGCACCGCCTCCGGTGCCGCCACCGACGAGATCGGCCCCGGCCAGCTGAACCTGCTGACCGGTGACTTCACCCTGTCCGCCACCGACACCACGCACTTCGACCTGTCGGTGACCCGCACCGCGTCCTCCCGCAAGCCGGACGCCGGCGCGCAGCAGGCCGGTCAGGTGGCCATCTTCGGCAAGGAGTGGGTGTCGGGCACGGCCGCCGAGGCCACCGACTCCGACTACTCGCACCTTCAGAGGATCTCCGACACGGCCGTGGCCGTGGTGGACCTGGAGGGCGAGGAGATCTCCTTCACCGCCAACGCGGCGAAGACCGGCTGGATACCGGAGCCCGGCTCCGAGGAGCTGACCCTCACCGGCAGCGTGACCGGCAGCTTCACCCTCTCCGACACCGAGGGCACGGTCACCGAGTTCACCAAGCCGGACCCGGCCGCGACCACCTGGCAGGTGTCCAGCGCGCTGATGGACGGGCTCGCCCAGACCTCCACGACCGTGGTCTCCGAGACGGTGAACGTCTCCGGCAAGACGCTGGCCCGCCCCAAGCGCGTCATCGCGCCGACGTCGGCCGCGTCCGCCGCGACCTGCACGGCCACCCCGGCCACCAAGGGCTGCCGCTCGCTGGAGTTCGTGTACGCCACGACCACCACCGCGAACGCCACCACCCTCGGTGACTTCGCCGGCCAGGTGAAGGAGATCCGCCTGTGGTCGACCGACCCCGGCGCCGCCGCGGCGACCTCCAAGGTCGTCCAGACCTACCGGTACGACGCCGCCGGCCGGCTCACCGAGACCTGGAACCCGCTGATCAGCCCCGCGCTGAAGACGACGTACGGCTACGACGCCGCGGGCCGCGTCACCCAGGTCACCCCGCCCGGTCAGCTGCCGTGGACGTTCACGTACGGCAAGGCCGGCTCCGGCAGCGCCGCCGGTGACGGCATGCTGCTCAAGGCGTCCCGGCCCGCGCTGAAGCAGGGCACCCTCGACGTCGTCGAGGGAGAGGCCGCCACCAGCGTCGTCTACGACGTGCCGCTCACCGGCACCAGCGCCCCCTACAAGATGGGCGCCGCCGACGTGCGGGCCTGGGGCCAGACGGACGCGCCGACCGACGCGACCGCCGTGTTCCCCGCCGACGCCGTCCCGGCGTCGAACGCGGGCAGCGCCCTGACCGCCACGTCCTACCAGC
The DNA here is from genome assembly GCF_002920535.1 of Streptomyces sp. Ru71. Classification (GTDB taxonomy): domain Bacteria; phylum Actinomycetota; class Actinomycetes; order Streptomycetales; family Streptomycetaceae; genus Streptomyces. The sequence continues at coordinate 61,976 of NZ_PQSS01000009.1, forward strand.
GCGCGGACATCACCTACATGGGCGCCTCGGGCCGTGCGGTGAACGCCGCGACGCCCGGCGGGCACATCACCACGACCGAGTACGACCGCTTCGGCAACACCGTCCGTGAGCTGACGGCGGCCAACCGGGACGTGGCACTCGGCACGACCGCTAAGGACCGTGCGACGCAGGCCGAGCTGGGCATCGCCTCGCTCGCCTCGTCCGAACGCGCCGACCTGCTCACCACCAAGTCCGTCTACAACGGCAACGGCACCCGGGAGCTGGAGGAGTTCGGCCCGCTGCACCGTATCGACCTCACGACCGACCTGAAGTCCGGCACCACCACCCTGGTGGCGGCGGGCTCGCCGGTCACCGCCCGCAGCTGGACGGTCAACGCCTACGACGAGGGCCGCCCGACCGACGGCACCGCCAAGGTCAAGGACCAGGTCACCAAGGTCACCACCGGCGCCCAGGTCCGGGAGCACCCCGGTGTGCACGGCGACACGCGCGTCGTGCAGACCGTGTACGACTGGGCCAAGGGCCTGCCGGTGAAGTCCGTCCAGGACCCGGCCGGCCTGGCGATCACCACCACGACCGAGTACGACTCGCTGGGCCGTGTGGTCAAAACGTACAACACGGGCAGCACCGGCGCCGACGCCGGAACCGTGGTGACCTCCTACTGGTCCGCGACCGGCACCGGCGCGTGCGCCGGCCGCCCGGAGTGGGCCGACCTGGTGTGCTCCACCGGACCGGGCGGCGCCATCACCGGTGGCGGCAGCAACCCGGCCCAACTGCCGACCACCACCACCGAGTACGACTGGTGGGGCAACGCCACGATCGGCACCGACACCGCGAACGGCGTCACCCGCACCACGACCACCACGTACGACACGGCGGGCCGTCCCGTCACCGTGAAGGTCACCGGCGGCACCGGCCAGGCCGTCCCGGACGCCACCACCGAGTACGACCCGGCCACCGGGCAGGAGTCCCGTACGACGTCGCCGACCGGCGGCACCATCACGCGGGTCTACGACAAGCTCGGCCGGCTCGCCTCGTACACCGACGCCGACGGCGGAAAGACCACGACCGAGTACGACCTGCTGGACCGCCCGGTCAAGGTCAGCGACACCGTCCCGTCCAGCGTCACCTTCACGTACGACCACACCGTCGAGCCGCGCGGCCTGGCCACCAAGGCCACGGACTCCGTCGCGGGCGTCTTCCAGGCGACTTACGACGCGGACGGCTCGGTCGCCACGGAGAAGCTGCCCGGCGGCTACACGGCCACCCAGACCGAGGACACCACCGGCGCTGCGGTCGACCGCACCTACACCCGTGACAGCGACGGCACCGTGGTGATGTCCGACGCGGTCACCGAGTCCGTGCAGGGCCAGACCACCAGCCACGCCGGCTGGTCGGACCAGACCTACCGCTACGACGCCGCCGGGCGTCTCGTCCAGGTCGACGACACCGTGGACACGGTCTGCACCCGGCGGACCTACGGATTCGACAAGCACGCCAACCGCACATCCCTGACCACGGCCGCCTCGGCGCCCGGTCTGGACTGCCCGACCACCGGAGGCACCAGCAAGACCTCGACGTTCGACAGCGCCGACCGCATCACCGACACGGGCTACGCCTACGACGCGTTCGGCCGCACCACCACCCTGCCGGGCGGCGTGAGCGTCGGCTACTACGCCAACGACCTCGCCTACCAGCAGACCGTCGGAACCAAGCGGCAGACCTGGACCCTCGACGCCGCCCTGCGCTTCCGCGGCTGGACCGTGGAGAGCAACAGCGGCGGGACCTGGTCGCCGACCGAGAACAAGCTCAACCACTACGACGGCGACAACGACAATCCGCGCTGGATCATCGAGAACACCGCCACCGGCGCCCTGACCCGCAACGTGGACTCCCTCTCCGGGAACCTCGGCGCGGTCACCAGCGCCACCGGTGACACGGTGCTGCAGTTCACCGACATCCACGGCGACGTGGCACTCCAGCTCCCGCTCAACGCGGGCGAGGCCCCGATCGTTCTGGACACCGACGAGTACGGCAACCCGCGCGACAAGCAGCAGGCCGTGCGCTACGGCTGGCTGGGCGGCAAACAGCGCTCCAGCGAGACGGTGGCCGGCTTCACCCTCATGGGCGTACGCCAGTACAACCCCGCCACCGGCAGGTTCCTGTCCGTCGACCCCCAGCGCGGCGGCAACGCCAACGCCTACGAGTACTGCTCGGCCGACCCCGTCAACTGCTTCGACCTCGACGGCAAGTGGGGCTGGAAGAAGTTCTTCAAGAAGGCCAAGCGCTGGGCCTGGCGCAACAAGTGGGACATCGCGCTCACCGCGGCCGGCTTCATCCCCGGACTCGGCGCCGCCGCCTGGGGCTACCGCGCCTACCGCGGCTACCGCGCCCTGCGGGCCGCACGGGCCATCGGCCGCAGCTGCCGCTGGAACTCCTTCCTGCCCGAGACGCCGGTCGTCATGGCCGACGGCAGCACCCTGCCGATCAGCCAGGTGGAGGTCGGCGACCTGGTCCAGGCGGTCGACGAGATCACCGGTGAGACCACCATCTCCCCGGTCTCCGACGTGATCATCGGTCACGGCACCAAGGATCTCGTCACCCTGTCCGTGGACGCGGACGGCGACGGCCGGTCGAAGAAGATCACCGCGACCGCCAACCACCCGTTCTTCGTCCAGGGCCGCGGCTGGATCGACGCGTTCCAGCTGATCCCGGGCTCGCGCCTGTCGAACCCGACCGGGTTCGCGCCGACGGTCACGGCCACCAGCCGCACGCAGGCGGTCCGCACCGTCTTCAACCTGACCGTCGCCGGCAGCCACACCTACTTCGTGGCCACCGACGGCCGGTCGGCGCTGGTCCACAACTGCGCCCGCTACATCCCCAAGAAGCGCAACGTCCTGAACTGGTGGCACCCCACCCGGTTCAGCAGCAAGTCCGCCGCGATCCGCCACGCCAAGCAGGTCGCGCGGACCGGAGGCCGCTGCCGCTACCGCGGGCCGTGCGGTTCCGGCAACCACGTCCACGTCGACTTCATCAACCGATTCGGGCGGATCTTCCGCACGAACCACTACCGCTGGTGAGCAGCGGGCCGGTGAACCGAGAGAGGTGACATGAACGTCGGGGCGGTCGGGATCTCCTGACCGCCCCGACGCGTAGCTGCGTACGCCAACCGTCAGGCGTCAGGCGTCAGGCGTCAGGCGTCAGGCGTCAGGCGTCAGGCGTCAGGCGTCAGCAGAACTCCTCGACGTACAGCAGGGTGCGGCCGTCCTCGGAGTGGAACTCGTACGCCTGGTACGTCCATGTCCCCGACCCGGCCGTGTCGAGTCCGTCCTTGATCAGTACCCACGCCGCCTCGCGCTCCTCCCCCGGCACGGGCCGCAGCACCTCCCCGGCACCTTCCCCGACGATCATCTCGTCCGCGCCCCGTACGAGCCGCTTGACCAGCCGGACGTCCAACGGCCCCCGGCTCTTCGTCCACAGACAGCCCTGCTCGTCGACAAGCTCGCCCGAACTCGCCGGAGAGCGCCCGCCCTCCACCGGATCGGATCCTTCCGCGGCTTCTATGGCGGCCACGACGTCGGCGAATTTCTTGTCTGACGTTCGCTTCTTCGGCATGAGACCAGTGTGACAGCAGACGCGTCGCGTACGGTGATCGGTTTCCGGCGGCCACGGCAGTGACGTCACCCGGCTGATCCGGCTCCTCCAGGCTGTGCCGCCGGTGACCCCGACTCGTCCTCCACGACAACCTCAGGGCAGCCATGCTCACCGGTGAGCTGGATGAAGATGGACGGCCCCTGCTCATCTCCATCCAGGCCACGTCTGCGCCGGCGGCAGGCCGGACCAGCGCGTCGGCCCAGCCTTCCAGCCTCGAAGCCGACCGCGAGAGGACGGTACGGCCGGACACGAGGGGCGTCATGGCGGACGGTTCGCGAGGCGATTCGTCACCCGAGTGGGACGCGTGCTGGAGTCAAGGGCCCAGCGTCCAGATGAGCGGCGATGCGCGTGATCGTCCCGATGTTGTCCTCGAACAGATGCGCCTGCATGCCTGCCGCCTGGGCGGCCTCAACGTTGACTGCGGCATCATCCACGAAGAGACAGCTCTCCGGCGCCACCTCCAAGGAGGCGCAAACAGCTTCGAAGGCCCGCAGATCAGGCTTCAGAATCCCGATCTCGTGCGAGTAGACGATCTGCTCAACCAGTTCGTCGAAGTGGTACAGCGCCGTCTCCCGCTCCCGAGCCCCGACGAAGCTGTTGCTCAGGATTCCCAGCCTGCATCGTCCCTGCAGCCCCCGCACATAGGCGATGAGTTCCTCGTTCGGCGTTCCCAGATACTCCGCCCAAAGGTCAGCCATGAAGGCTTCGACCTGGTGAACGTCGAGACCCAAGCGTGATGCCACTTCCCACTGAACGTCGTGTTCGCTGATCCTCCCGACACTTCCAGCACGCCACACGTCGCGCATCCGCTCATGCACGGTACCCAGCGGCAGCGCCAGCCGTCTTTCCCACCGTTGCACCCATCCGGTATCGGGCGTGATCTCCAGTACGCCGCCGATGTCGAGAACGACGCAGGTCGTAGTCACGCGATCTCCCCCTCTTCGTCCCGCCTGGCCAGCGAGCACACTCCTTGGGCCGACGAAAACACTGTTGCCCTTCCCTTGGGAACAAGGTCAAGCAATATGGGAACCCGTGACAGCCCTGTCACGAGCCCCAGACACGACTCGGCCGCATCAACACGTGCCGTCAAAAGCGGCATGCCTCGCCGATCACACATCGTCAGCTCCCAGCCGACATCGCGCTTCACCGGCCAGTAGCGCCAAATCGCCTCGCGTCCAAGCGAGTTCGGACCTTCCGCTGCCCGATCAGGAGGCGGTTAGGGTGGCCCGGTGACCGACGCGAGCATGGACAGAGTGAACCGCTTCCGGGCCGAGGCGGCATCCCGGGCACTGCCATCGGAGGAGGTGGAGGAATGGATACGTGTCGCCCGTCCGGCGGCGTACTTGGCTGAGGGTGGTAACGGTCCCCTCGTGGCCCGGGTCGGCGGGGACCCCATGCTGCCGCACGGCGTGCCACGGCCGTCCGATCCTTTCGTGGCCTCCGTCGACCTCGCGGCTCTCCCGCCGGGCGTCACCGGCCTCCCGCTCCCCGCCGACGGCCATCTGCTCCTCTTCTCCGGCACGGATGTGCACGGTATCGGGGGACAGGTGTCCGACGCGGTGCTGTACGTCCCCGCCGGGTCCCCTACAACCCCGAGCCCCCTCGAACACGGTTGGCGCGAGCCGTACCGGCCGCGTGAGCTCCGCACGGTCTGGCACCAGCCGAGCGCGCAGATGCCGGAGAGCTTCGCCCTTGACAGATGGGGCGACTGTCCCGAGGACGAGCAGTTCGAGCTTGCCGACGAACTCGGCGACGCCTGGGCAGGCGTGGGCGGCTACCGCCCTTCTTGGGCCTTGCAGATCGGCGGCCACCCGGTCTCGCCCCAGAACGACCCCGTTCACTACGCCCGTGGTCCCGAGGATCGCGGTCCCTCCGAGCAGGGCGGCACGGCCCACGGAGAGGGCGCCGACGAGTGGGCTCTCCTGGCCACGTGGAGGTGCGGCGAGGACGTCCCGGAACTGGACTCCGGTGTGGCCCACTGGGTGGTCCGCCGGCGGGACGTGGCGGCCCGGCGCTTCGACCGGGTCCACCGCTACGTCGAAATGGCCTGACCGCGCGGGGCGGGGGACGGCCGGCTTCACGACGTGCGTCACCTGCCCTCCCGCCACGCTCACCGGTCCGTGTCGTCACCATGGCGGTCGTTCTGCCCGGGAACCCACGGCCGCCCCCGGCCCCCGGCCACCGGATCGCGGAGCCGGTCCGGTGGCCGGGAAAGCGGGGCGTGCCCGCCGCCTCCCGTGGGCCGGGTGGAGGGCTCAGCGCAGCAGCAGGTCGCGGATCGCCTCGGTGATCTCGTCGGGCGCCTCCTCGGCCATGAAGTGCCCCGCGCCGGTCAGCCGGTGGTCCAGGTCGGGCGCCCACGCGTGCCAGACCGCGGCGGCGTCGTAGCCCAGTCGCGCGCCCCAGTCCTGCTGAACGACCGTCACGGGCATGGCCAGTTGCGAACCGGCATCCTGGTCCGCCTGGTCGTGCGTGATGTCGATGCCCGCCGAGGCCCGGTAGTCCGCGACGATCGACGGCACGGCCGCGGCGCTCGTCCGCAGGTACGCGGCCCGGACCGGTTCCGGCATGGCAGCCGGGTTACTGGCCCAGGCGTCGAGGAAGGAGCCGAAGAAGGCGTCGGCGCTGTTGGCGATCATCGTCTCCGGCAGCCCCGGCGGCTGCGCCATGAGGAACAGGTGGTAGCCGACCGCCGCGGGGACACCGTGCAAAACGTTCCACATGTCCAGGGTCGGCACGACGTCGAGGATGCCCAGGTGGGTGAGCGTCTCGGGATGGTCCAGTCCCGCCCGGAAGGCGACCAGGGCGCCCCGGTCGTGGCCGACCAGAGCGAAGCGCTCATGGCCGAGCGCCCCCGCCAGGGCAACGACATCGGCGGCCATGGTGCGCTTGGAGTACACCTCGGGGCCGGTGGCCGCCGGCTTGTCGCTGGCGCCGTAGCCGCGCAGGTCCGGACAGATCACCGTGTGCTCGCCGGCGAGTCGCTCGGCGACGTGCCGCCACATCAGGTGAGTCTGCGGAAAGCCGTGCAGCAGCACGACCGGGCTGCCACTGCCGCCGACGGCGGCGGCCAGCTCCACTCCGTCGGCGCCTGGCAGACGAACGTGGTCGAAACCGGGAATCGCGAGCGTCACGAAAGGCCCCTTCCTGGGGTCGGGGGACCGGGCATAAGCCCTGGTCCGAGGACTGACGGAATCAGCGTGGGCGACAGCGATCAGCAGCCGATCAGTACGCTTCGACGCCGCAGACCCGCGACACGGAAGATGGAGGGCATGCGAATCGACGTCCTCGGTGCCGTGCGAGCCCTCCGCGACGACGGCACCACGGTCGACCTGGGCGGACCCCGCCACCGTGAAGTACTCGCCCGGCTCGTCGCCGCCGGGGGACGGATGGTCCCCACCGACACCCTCGTGGATGACCTGTGGGCCGAGCCGCCGGTGCGCGCCGTGGGTGCGTTGCGTACGTTCGTCGCCGCGCTGCGCCGCGCCCTCGAACCCAGCCGGCCGCCCCGCACCCCGCCGCGCGTCATCGTCACAGAAGGCCCCGGCTACGCGCTGCGCCTGCCACGCGACACCGTGGACGTCCACCGGTTCGAGGACGCCCTGGCCCGTGCCCGGCGTACCCCGGATGCGCTGACCGACCTCGACGCGGCCCTTAGAGCCTGGCGCGGCCCCGCCTACGCCGACGTGACCGGCTCCGCGTGGGCCCAGCGCGAACGGACCCGGCTGGGAGAGCTGAGGCTGGAGGGGGTGGAACTGCGCGCCCGCCTCCTCCTCGACTCCGGTTCAGGAGCCGAGCTGGTCGCCGAACTGGGCGCCCACGTCACCGAACACCCCTGGCGCGAACCGGCCTGGGGGCTGCTGGCCCGCGCACTGCACCGAGCGGGCCGTCAGGCGGACGCGCTGGCCACCCTCCGCCGCGCCCGCACGATGCTCGCGGACCAGCTCGGGCTAGACCCCGGTGCCGACCTCCGGCGCCTGGAGACGGACATTCTCCAGGGAGCTACGACGCTCCAGCCCCCGCGTACCGTGTGGACCGCCGGCGTACGACTCGGACCGCGCACCACCGTCGAACTCGCCCGCACCCTGGCCCTGGCGGGTGGTGACGCGCTCGTCCACTCGCGGCGCGACCGCCTCGCCGCCGTCCAGGCGGCCGAGCGCACCGAAGACATCGCCCTGACCGCCCGCGTCATCGGCGCCTACGACGTGCCCGCCCTGTGGAGCCGGGCCGACGATCCCGAGCAGTCACGCGCCGTCGTCGCGGCGGCCGAGCGTACACTCACCGCGCTCGGCACCGACGGCCCCGCCGAACTACGCGCCCGCCTGCTGGCGACCGTCGCGGTCGAAAGCCGCACCGCCGATCTGTCCGCAATCGAACGGACGCGCGCCGAACAGGCGGCGCGTGAGGCCGAGGCCCTGGCCCGGGAGCTGGGCGATCCCGCCCTGCTGGTCTTCGCCCTCAACGGCGTGTTCCTCCAGTCCTTCACCCGGCCTGGGCTCGCGGCGGCACGGGACGTGATCGGCGCCGAGATCCTCGACCTGGCCACCCGGCACGAGCTGCCGAACTTCACCGTGCTCGGCCGGCTCATCCGCCTGCAATCCGCCTCCGCTCTCGGCGACCTCGACGCCGCGACCGCACACGCCGAGGCCGCCGAGCAGCTCGCCGTCAGCACTGAGGCTTCTCTCGTCCCCGTACTCACTGGCTGGTTCCGCGCCCGGGTCACAGCCGCCCGCAGCACCGCACCGGGCGGACCGACCGCCGCCACGGCCGCAGCGCACTATCGCGCCGCCGAAGACGCCCTGGCCGAAACAGCGGGCATGCCAGGGCTGCACCGGGGCCTGTTCGCCCTCGCCCTCCTGGGTCTACGTCTCCTGCACGGTCGTCCCGCCCCCACCGATCCCGCTCTCGACTGGGGCCCGTACCAGCCCTGGACGCACCCCTTGGTGCTGCTCGCCCGGAACCGGGCACAGGAGGCCCGTAACGCCCTGGCCATGGCGCCGGAACCACCCCTTGATCACATGCAGGAGGCACTCTGGTGCCTGACCGCCCACGCCGCCACCCGCCTCGGTGAACGCCCGCTCGCCGCCCGCGCGGCGACGGCCCTGCGCGCCGCCCGCACCGAACACGCGGGCGGGGCGAGCGGGATGCTGACGTTGGGACCGATTGCGCGGTATCTGGCGGAAGCGGAGGAGTGCGCCGACAAGAGATGACCGACATCGTCCGCTGACCGCTCCCCACGGCCCATCGGGTCGCCGGGCATCTCCGAGATCCACAGGGAGCGCCGCCGATCCCGGCACGGCGGTCGCGCCGAAGGGCTTCGAGCACGCCGCGCGAGCCCAACGTCAGACCCATCCGACTGCCCGCCGCCGACCGCGCGCTGATCCGGGTCGGCAGCAATGTCTGCCGCGTCCTCGGGCAGATGGATCAGCAGCCCTTCGGCGATCCACTGGTCGGCGCCGCCGGGTCGTGCCCCGCGGCAGCCGCACGCGACCACCCGATGACCGGCCGCTCCCGCCCCCCCAACCCCGCCCGGGCCCGGTGCGCGCCCGTCTCGGCAGCGCTCAACTCACCCTCCAGTAGGTTCAGGACGGCGACCGCCGATGGCAGGCCCCCCGGGCCCGGGTCAGGACGCGGACCGAGCCCAGTCCCTCGTAACGCACTACTTGCCACTGCGCTGACACCCTCCACCTCTGCACCGCCCCCGGCCCGCCGCCTCGCCCCACAACCGGCGGCCAGCCGGTCGTTGGGATCGCCGGCGCGCGCCGGCCGGTCGATGAGACCGGCGCCGCGCCGCTCTCTCCCGCCCGCTGCTCTCCCCCGCCGTCGCACGGTCACCGCAGCCCGCTGTCGAGGCGGCGCTTCCCCTGTCCGGCCCAATGACGGTGCGCCGGAGGGGCGGGCCGGCGTCGCGGGTGTGACCGTGGGGAGGGAAGCGCAGACCACGAGTGGCGAGGAGCGAGCGTGGTGAACGGAGCCGGCCAGGGCTGTGCGCTGAGTGCCGTGGCGGACGCCGTGCTGTACGAGGGATACCTGCTCTACCCGTACCGCCGGTCCTCGGCGAAGAACCGGGTCCGCTGGCAGTTCGGCGTACTGCTGCCCCGGAACTGGGTGGAGAGGGACGGCCCGGTCACGCCTGGACTCTCCGGCTCCGCCGACTCCTGGTACCAGCAGACCGAGTGCCTGGTCCGGGCGCGGCGCGAGGATGCCGCCGTCCGGGTGCGAGTGCGGTACCTGCAGTTCCAGCACAAGCAGGTGGAGGCGGCCGACGGAGACGGGGGGCACCGCCCGGTCGAGTCGTTGCGGACGGCGGACGGCGTCACACACCTGTCCTTCGAGGAAGCGGTGCCCCGCGAAACCGAGCTGGTGCTCACCCTGGAGGAGCTTCTGCGCGGCGGCAGGACCGTCGCGGTGGGGGCGCCGGCCGGTACGGAGTACGAGCCGTTGCCCGCCGGAGCGGGGCGGACGGCGCGGCGGCGCCGGGAGGTACGGGCCCAGGCGACGGTCGTGGCCGAGCCCCTTGCCCCGGAGCTGTACCGGTTGCGTGTGCGCACCGAGAACACCGACGAGGCGCCGGACCCGGCGGCCCCGCGCGGTGCGGTGCTGGGGCAGGCACTGCTCGCCACGCACACTCTTCTCATCGGCGACGGCGTCGAGTTCGTGTCGCTGATCGATCCGCCGGCCGGCCTCGCGGAACAGGTGCGCGGCTGCCGCAACGCCTTCACGTTCCCGGTGCTCGGCGGGGCGCCGCAACAGTCCGGCGGCGAGGACGGGGCCACCGGCGCGTCCCTGCTCTCCGCGCCGATCATCCTGCCGGACCATCCGCAGGTGGCGCCGGAGAGTCCCGGCGATCTTCACGACGCGGCGGAGATCGACGAGATCCTCACCCTGCGCACGATGCTGCTGACCGACGAGGAGAAGGCCGAGGCGCGGGCCACCGATCCGCGCGCCGCCCGGATCGTCGACCGTGTGGACACCATGCCTCAGGAGGTCTTCGCCCGGCTGCACGGCACCATCCGCTCCCTGACCCCGGCTCAGGCTTCGGCCGAGGCACCCCCTTCGGCCCGGCCGGCCTGGTGGCAGGAGGGCGGTGACGACGGCCTCTTCCCCACGACGGACACCGTGCTGGTGGACGGAGTGCCCGTGGGCGGCGGCAGCCGGGTGCGGCTGCGTCCGCGCGTCCGGGGCGCCGACGCCCAGGACATGTTCCTGGCCGGGCGGTCCGCGCGGGTCTCCGCGCTCTTCCACGACGTGGACGGCAGCGTCCACCTGGCCGTCACCGTGGACGACGACCCCGCCGCCGAACTGCACGGCTGGTACGGCCGGTTCCACTACTTCCGCCCCGACGAGGTGGAACCGCTCGCCGTCGCGGACGCAGCTGACCAGGGCGGCCCGGCCGCGCCGGGGTCCCCGCCGCCCGCACACCCGGCCGACCGCCACGAGAGGGGACGGTCCGATGCCCACGCCTGAGGGGCCCGCGGGCCACCACCGGCCGGCCGCCGTCCCCGGCGAACCCCCCGCACCGTCCCTCGCGGCCCCGACGGCCGCGGCCTGAACGGTTTTCCAGACCCGGCTGCAACGGAGGCCAAGAGATGACCACACAGAGCGGAACCACCGAAGTCGGCGGCGAGCCCGCCAGGGCCGAGGCCAGGGAGGGCTTCGACGAGATCACCATCCTGTGGATCTCGGAGGGCATGAGCTGCGACGGCGACACGGTGTCGCTGACCGCCGCGGGCCAGCCGTCCATCGAGGACGTGGTGCTCGGGCTCATCCCGGGGCTGCCGAAGGTGAACCTGGTCAACAAGGTGCTCTCGCCGAGCCTGGGCGGTGAGGACTTCCTCGCCCCCTACCGGGCGGCGGCGCGCGGTGAGCTGGAGCCGTTCATCCTCGTCATCGAGGGCTCGATCCCGAACCAGAACATCATCGAGGGCGACGGCTACTGGACGTCGTTCGGCAACGACCCGGAGACGGGCGAGCCGCAGACACTCAACGAGTGGATCGACCAGCTGGCGCCCCGGGCATGGGCGGTGGTCGCGGCCGGTACCTGCGCGACGTTCGGCGGTATCCACGCCATGGCGGGCAACCCGACGGGCTGCATGGGCCTCGCGGACTACCTGGGGTGGGACTTCAAGGCTCGCTCCGGACTGCCGGTGGTCAACGTGCCCGGCTGTCCGATCCAGCCGGAGAACTTCATGGAGACCCTGATCTGGGTGCTCCAGCACGCGGCCGGTGCCGCTCCCCCGCCGCCGCTGGACCACATGCTGCGTCCGCAGTGGCTGTTCGGCAAGACCGTGCACGAGGGCTGCGACCGGGCCGCCTACTACGAGCAGGGTGACTTCGCGAGGGACTACAACTCTCCCAAGTGCCAGGTGAAGGTGGGCTGCTGGGGTCCGGTCGTGAACTGCAACGTGCCCAAGCGCGGCTGGATGGCCGGCATCGGCGGCTGCCCGAACGTCGGCGGCATCTGCATCGGCTGCACGATGCCGAGCTTCCCCGACGCGTTCATGCCGTTCATGGACGAGCCCCCGGGCGGCACGCTGTCGACGATGGTGATCAGGCCGTACGGGGCGGTCATCCGCCGGCTGCGCGGCCTGACGAACGACATGGTGAACCACGAGCCGAAGTGGCGCCACAACAAGCGCAAGCTGACCAGCGGTTACGACCCGCACTGGCGTGCCTGAGGCCGTCCGTCCCCACCCCGACACCGACCCGATCGACCCGAACAGCGAGGGGCAGTACCGCAGATGACCACCACCGAGTCCCGGCCCACAGAACGCAAACCCGCCCAGCTCGTCGACATGTCCTGGGACCCCATCACCCGGATCATCGGCAACCTGGGGATCTACACGAAGATCGACTTCGCCAACCGGGAAGTCGTGGAGTGTCACAGCACCTCGTCGCTCTTCCGCGGCTACTCGGTGTTCATGAAGGGCAAGGACCCGCGGGACGCCGGCTTCATCACCTCGCGGATCTGCGGCATCTGCGGCGACAACCACACCACCTGCTCCAACTACGCCCAGCAGATGGCCTACGGCGTCAAGCCGCCGAAGCTGGCCGAGCACATCACCAACCTGGGCGAGGCGGCGGAGTACATCTTCGACCACACGATCTTCCAGGACAACCTGGTCTTCGTGGACTTCTGCGAGGCGATGGTCAAGGCCACCAACCCCGGTGTCCTGGCCCGCGCCGAGCGCACCGACGCCCCCCGCGGGGACATCCACGGCTACCGGACCATCGCCGAGATCATGAAGGCCTTCAACCCCTTCGAGGGCGAGGTCTACAAGGAGGCGCTGAAGGTCAGCCGGATCACCCGGGAGATGTTCTGCCTGATGGAGGGGCGGCACGTGCACCCCTCCACGCTGTACCCCGGCGGGGTCGGCACGATGCCGCAGCCGAACACCTTCACCGACTACCTCAGCCGCCTGATGCGCGTCATCGACTTCATCAAGAAGGCGGTGGCGATGAACGACGACGTCTTCGACTTCTTCTACGAAGCGCTGCCCGGCTACGAGGAGGTCGGCAAGCGCCGCATCCTGCTGGGCTGCTGGGGCGCCTTCCAGAACCCGGACGTCGTCGACTACCGGTACGCGACGATGAACGAGTGGGGCAAGGCGATGTACGTCACCCCGGGCGTCATCGTGGACGGCAAGCTGGTCACCAACAACCTCATCGACATCAACCTCGGCCTGCGCATCATGCTGGGCAGCTCGTTCTACGAGGACTGGGTCAACGAGGACCCCTTCGTCACCCACGACCCGCTCGGCAACCCGGTCGACATGCGCCACCCGTGGAACCAGACCACCGTGCCGGTGCCGCAGAAGCGGGACTTCGAGGGCAACTACAGCTGGGTGATGAGCCCCCGCTGGTTCCACAAGGAGACCGGTGACCACCTCGCCCTGGACACCGGTGGCGGCCCCCTCGCCCGGCTCTGGTCGACCGCGCTGAGCGGCCTGGTCGACACGCCGTACGTCAAGACGACCGGCGGCGGTATCCGCATCACCCTGCCCAAGGGGGAGAAGCTGCCGGAGACGACCCTGGAGTGGCGCATCCCGAAGTGGAGCAACACCCTGGAGCGGGACCGCGCCCGGCCGTACTTCATCGCCTACGCCGCCGCCATGGCCCTGCAGTTCCTGGAGGAGGCCATGGGCATGCTCCGGAGCGGCGACACGAAGGTGTACGAGAACTTCGAGGTGCCGGACGAGTCGATCGGCTGCGGCTTCCACGAGGCCGTACGCGGCGTCCTCTCGCACCACCTGGTGATCCGGGACAAGAAGATCGCCAACTACCACCCGTACCCGCCCACCCCGTGGAACGCCAGCCCCCGCGACATCTACGGCACCCCGGGCCCGTACGAGGACGCCGTCCAGGGCCAGCCGATCTTCGAGGAGAACGGGCCCGACGACTTCAAGGGCGTCGACATCATGCGCACGGTCCGCAGCTTCGACCCCTGTCTGCCGTGCGGCGTCCACATGTACATGGGCAAGGGCAAGACCCTGACCACCGTGCACTCGCCGACGTACGGAGCCGACCATGGCTGACACCGCCGTACGGCTGGCGGACCCCGCGGTGGAGGCGCGGCTCGCCCGCCTCGACGAGGTGCTCGCCGGCCTGGAGTCCGCTCCCGGACCGGCCATGGAGGCGGTGCGGCTGCTGACCGAGGTCTACGGCGAGGCCCTCGCCCGGGTACTGGACCACGCGGAGCGGCCCTTGCGGGAGACGCTGGCGAAGGACGAGCTGCTCGGTCACCTGCTGGTACTCCACGACATCCACCCCGAGCCGCCGGAGCGCCGGGCCGAACGCGCGGTCCGCAAATTGCGGCCGGCGGTGCGTGAACGCGGCGGCGACCTGGTGTGGGCCGGCGTCGAGGGGCAGGTGGCCCGGGTCCGGCTGGACAGCGGCGGCGGTTGCGGTTCGGGATGCGGCGGTGGGTCGGAGGGCGTCGTCGACGCCGTGCGGGCCGCCGTCCTCGCCGTGGCCCCGGAGCTGGAATCGGTCGAGGCGGTCACCGAGGAGCGCAAGGCGGCTCCGGCTTTCGTACCACTGAGCACGATCCGGCGCCGGGCGCTGCCCGAGGAGGCGCGGTGAGCGTGGACGGGGCGCTCGCCCGGGTGATCCGCTCCACTGCCGGCCGCGCCGAGTCGGCGGCGGCCGAGCGCTGCGAGCTGTGCGCCGCCGACGTGGGCGAGGAGCACCCCCACCTGTACGACACCGGTGCCGCCGAGGTGCGGTGTGTGTGCCGGCCCTGCTCGGTGCTGTTCGCCGACGACGGCGCGGGCGAGGGCCGCTACCGGCTCGTGCCCCGGCGCCGGCTCCGCCTGACCCCGGTCGACACCGGGGTGCTGGGTGTGCCGGTCGGGCTGGTGTTCTTCGTGCCGCGCGCCGACGGCACGGTCACCGCGCAGGGACCGAGTCCGGCCGGGGCCATGCGCTGGGAGGTGGACGCGGCGGCCTGGCGGCGGCTGGTCGCCGCGGTGCCGCAGCTGGCCACGATGGCACCGGATGTGGAGGCACTGCTGGTGAACACCGTACGCGGACTCGACGAACACTGGATCGTGCCGGTCGACGACTGCTTCCGGATGACCGCCCTGGTCCGCCGCGAGTGGCAGGGCCTCTCCGGTGGCGGCCGGGTCTGGCCGGCCGTAGAACAGTTCTTCGGGGAGCTGACCGAGCGGTCGTGAGGACCGAAAGGAGATCGGACATGGGAAGCATCCGGGTGGGCCGGCCCCAGGCCAGGCCCGATACCCCCTCCCACGTGCGCGGACTGCACCAGGGCAACAGGGGTCCGTACAAGCATCAGACCGGACATCACCAGGACGGCACCTCCGACGCGCGCCGCTCCACCGGTATCCACTGGAAACGGCATGACGCCCTGGTGAAGGACATGCCGAACATCTCACCGGGATGAGAGAGCGGAAGTGACGCCATGAAGGCCATGAACGCGATGAACGTGATGAGCACAGCCGGGCGAAGAAGAAGGACCGTGCGGCGGGGTCTGTCGGGACGGCAGCTGCTCGCGGTGCAGGGCGCGCTGGTGGGCAGCGTGGTCGCCACGGTGATCGTCAAGGAACTCCCGGGAATCGTCCGGGAGTTGCGGATCTATCGGATGACCGGGGGGCTGCGCGCCCGCCACCGGTACCCCTGAGGCCGGCGTGCACGAGCTGTCGATCGCGACCGCGATCGTGGAGCAGGCCGGGGAGATCGCGCGCGCGGACGGCGCCGACGCTGTCGCGTCGGTGACCGTCCGCGTCGGAGAGCTCGCGGGTGTGGTGCCGGACGCGCTGCACTTCGCCTTCGAGGTGGCACGCGACGGTACGGCCCTCGCGGCGGCCCGGCTCGTGGTGGAGCAGGTGCCCGCGTACGCCTGGTGCGGGGAGTGTGCCGAGGAGTTCGCGGTCGGCATGCCCCCGTTCTTCTGGTGCCCGCGCTGCGACCGGCCGTCCCGGGAGCTGCGCAGGGGACGCGAGCTGGAGATCACCGGCGTCCAGACCTGAGCCGTGAGACGGACATCGGCCCCGCCTTCACGGCGGGGCCGATGTCCGTCCGGCGACGGGTCAGCAGATGCGCGGCAGCTGCTCGCCCAGCGGGAGGTCGAGCACCCGGGTGCCGCCGAGCCCGGTGGCGACGACCACCATGCCCGGGTGGTCGGCCACGCACTCGCCGATCAGGGCGGCCCCGGCGCCCTGCGGGTGGGCGTGCATCGCCGCCAGCACGGCGTCGGCGTCCCCCGCGGGTACGAAGGCGACGAGCCGGCCCTCGTTGGCGACGTACAGCGGGTCCAGGCCGAGGAAGCCGCAGGCGTTCGCGACCTCGTCGGGGACCGGCAGGGCCCGCTCGCGCAGCCGGACACCGGTACCGGAGGCGCGGGCGATCTCGTTGAGGGACGCGCCGAGGCCGCCGCGGGTGGGGTCGCGCAGGACGTGGATGTCCTTGGTGACCGCCAGCATGGTGGCCACGAGGTCCGCCAGGGGTGCGGTGTCGGATGCGATCTCCACCCCGAACTCCAGGCCCTCGCGCACGCTCATGACCGCCACTCCGTGCAGGCCGATGGGCCCGCTGACGAGGACGGCGTCGCCCGGCCGGGCCCGCTGCGGGCGGATGTCGACGCCGTCGGGCACGAGACCGACGCCCGCGGTGGTGATGTACACGCCGTCGCCGTGCCCGGACTCCACGACCTTGGTGTCGCCCGTGGCGACGGTGACGCCCGCCGCCTCGGCCGCCGCGCCGACGGCCCGCGCGACGCGTTCCACGACGGCCAGTTCCACGCCCTCTTCGAGGATGAAGGCGGTGGAGAGGTACGCGGGCCGAGCGCCGCTCATCGCCAGGTCGTTGACGGTGCCGTTGACGGCCAGGTCGCCGACGCAGCCACCGGGGAAGAACAGCGGCCGTACGACGTAGGAGTCGGTGGAGAAGGCCAGCCGGGTGCCGCCGAGGCCGAGGACGGCGGAGTCGGTGAGGGCGGCGAGGGTGGGGTTGCCGTAGGCGGGCGCGAAGACATGCTCGATCAGCTCGGCGGACAGGGCGCCACCGCCGCCGTGGCCCATGACGACGACCGGCTGGTCGCGCAGAGGGGCGGGGCAGGTCCAGTTCGCGGGGTCGACGACCGGTCCGGTCGCCTCCACCGCTTCGGTTGCGAGATCAGCCAACGGGGTTCATCTCCTCGCGGGGGACACGGGATCCCTGCCGGGCCGGGCCGTCGGTCAAGCGGCGGTAGAGGTAGTAGGCGGCGCAGGCGCCCTCGTTGGAGACCATGGTGGCGCCGAGCGGGGTGCGCGGGGTGCAGGCCGTACCGAACGCCTCGCACTCGGTCGGCTTGATCAGTCCCTGCAGGACCTCGCCGGCCCGGCACACGGCGGGCTCCTCGGTGCGGATGCCGGTGACGTCGAAGCGGTGTTCGGCGTCGTAGGCGCGGAAGGCGTCGGTCAGCCGCCAGCCGCTGGCCGGGATGGGTCCGATGCCGCGCCAGTTGCGGTCGGCGACTTCGAACACCTCCTCCAGCATGCGCAGGGCCGCCGGGTTGCCCTGGTCGCGTACGGCCCTGGGGTAGGCGTTCTCCACCCGGTGCTCACCGCGTTCCAGCTGGTGGACGGCGCGGCGGATGCCCTCCAGGATGTCGAGCGGTTCGAAACCGGTCACCACGATCGGCACGCGGTGCTTCGCGGCCAGGTCCGGGTACTCGGCGGTGCCCATCACGCTGCACACGTGACCGGCGGCGAGGAAGCCCTGCACCCGGCAGCTGGGGGCCGTCATGATGGCCTCGATCGCCGGGGGGACGCGGACGTGGGACACCAGCAGGCTGAAGTTGTCCAGGCCGAGGCGGCGGGCCTGGTGCACGGCCATGGCGTTGGCGGGTGCCGTCGTCTCGAAGCCGATCGCGAAGAACACGACTTGGCGGCCGGGGTTCTTGCGGGCGAGGTCGAGCGCGTCGAGCGGTGAGTAGACCACGCGGACGTCGCCGCCCTCGCCCTTGACCCGGAACAGGTCGCGGTCGGTGCCCGGCACGCGCAGCATGTCACCGAAGGAGCAGAAGATCACGTCGGGGCGGGCGGCGATCTCCAGGGCCTTGTCGATGACCTCCAGCGGCGTCACGCACACCGGGCAGCCGGGGCCGTGGATCAACTCCACCTGTTCCGGCAGGAGCTGGTCGATGCCGTGGCGGATGATGGAGTGCGTCTGGCCGCCGCAGACCTCCATCAGCGCCCAGGGCCGGGTGGCGGTGGCCCGGATCTCGTCCAGCAGCCGGCGGGCCAGTGCCGGGTCGTTGAACTCGTCGATGTACTTCATCGGACGTCACTTCCGTTCTCCTGCCGGGCGGCCTGTTCCCAGGCGTCGCCGAACTCCTCCTCCAGCAACCCCAGTTGCTCGAACAGCTCCAGGGACGCCCGGGCCGACTCCTCGTCGAGGCGCTGCAGCGCGAATCCGACGTGGACGATGACGTACTCCCCCACCTGGACGTCGGGCAGGTACTCCAGGCACGCCTGTTTCTGCACTCCGCCGAAGTCGATCATTCCGGTGAGGGGGTCGGCGCGCTGGTCGATGGACACGACCTTGCCGGGCACTGCCAGACACATGGGTCACTCCGTCTCGTGGTGGTGGGCTGTTCCGGCGACCATCAGCTGGCCGAGCGCCAGTCCCCCGTCGTTCGGAGGGACCTCGCCGTGCCGCAGGACCGTGAAGCCGTCCCGGGTGAGCAGAGCGGCGCACTCCTGCTCCAGCAGGGCGTTGGCGAAGACGCCTCCGGTGAGGGCGACGGTGGCCAGGCCGGTCGCGGTGCGGGCGCGGTGGCAGATCTCCGTGACGGCCCGCGCGACTCCGCGGTGGAAGCGGGCCGCGAGCACCGGCACGGGGGTGCCGCGGGCCTGGTCGTGCAGGAGGGCCGTCAGCATCGGCGCGGGGTCGCAGCCGAGGCTGTCCGCGCCGCTCAGGCCGAAGGGGTACGCCACGGTGTCCGAGCCGGCGGCCTCCAGCGCGGCCGCCTCAAGTTCCGCCGCGGCCTGCGCCTCGTAGCCCGCCCGGTGGCACACGCCGACGAGTGAGGACACCGCGTCGAAGAGCCGGCCCATGCTGGAGGTGGGCACACAGGCCACCTGGCGTTCCAGCTGCCGGCGCAGGACAGCGCGTTCGGTGTCCGAGCAGGCGGTGACGCTCGGCAGCCCCGGCGTCCAGGGCAGCCCCGCCGCCCACAGCCGGGCCAGGGCCAGCCGGCACGGGTTGGCCACGCCGGCGTCCCCGCCCGGCAGCGGGGCGGGGACCAGGTGGGCGAAGCGCCGGTACCGGCTGTAGTCGGCGAGCAGGACCTCCCCGCCCCACACCGTGCCGTCGTCGCCGTGACCGGTGCCGTCGAAGGCGACGCCGATCACGGGTGTGGTGCCGTCGAGGCCGTGCTCGGCCATCGCTGAGGCGATGTGGGCGTGGTGGTGCTGGACGAGCACCGGTGCGCGCAGCCCCAGTCCGGCGGCGCGGGCGCGAGCGCGCCGTAGCGAGTGGTAGCCGGGGTGCCGGTCGGCCGCCACCCGGCGCGGGGTGACGCCGGTGAGGCGGGCCAGGTGCCGTTCGGCCCGCTCGGCGGCCTCCAAGGTGGCCAGCTCACCCATGTCGCCGACGTGCGGGCCGAGCCAGGCGTGCTCGCCCTCGCCCAGGCAGAGCACGTTCTTGAGGTCTGCGCCTACGGCGAGCGTGGGGCGCACCGGGCGCGGCAGGCGCAGGGGCCGGGGGACGTATCCGCGGGAGCGGCGCAGCACCTGCTCGGTGCCGTCGGGGCGGACCCGGAGCAGGGAGTCGTCGCAGAAGGCGGCGATGGGCCGGTCGTGGCCGAGCCAGGCGTCGGCGAGTCCGGCCAGCCGGTTCAGTGCTTCGCCGTCGTCGGTGACGATGGGCTCGCCGGAGCGGTTGCCGCTGGTCATGACCAGCGTCCGGGGGCCGGGGGGATCTCCGGGAAGTCCGAACAGCAGGGTGTGCACCGGGGTGTAGGGCAGCAGCAGACCGATGTACGGGCTGCCCGGACAGACCTGATCGGCGAGGCGGAGGCCGCCCGGGGGTGTGCGGCGGCGCAGCAGGACGATGGGGCGGCGGGCGGAGGTGAGGGCGGCGCGTTCCGCGTCGGAGAGGAGGGCGATCCGCTCGGCTGTGGCCAGGTCGGCGCACATCACCGCGAACGCCTTGCCGCCCCGCTCCTTGCGGTCGCGCAGGGCGCTGACCGCCCGCGGGTCGGTGGCGTCGCAGGCCAGGTGGTAGCCGCCGACGCCCTTGACGGCGACGATCCGCCCGGCGGCGAGCAGCGCCCGTGCCGTCGCGAGTGCCTCCGCGTCCCGGGCCGGGCGGATCCCGAGGCCCTCGGCCGGGGTGAGCGCGAGACGCGGGCCGCAGTCGGGGCAGGCGACGGGCTGGGCGTGGAAGCGCCGGTCGGCCGGGTCGCCGTACTCGTGGGCGCAGGCGGGGCACATCGGGAAGCCCGCCATGGTGGTGGCCGCCCGGTCGTAGGGCATGCCGGTGGCGATGGTGAAGCGGGGGCCGCAGTGGGTGCAGGTGACGAAGGGGTGACGGTGGCGGCGGTCGCCGGGGGAAGCCAGTTCGCGCAGGCAGTCGGCGCAGGTCGCGGTGTCGGGCGGGAGCTGGGTGCGTCCCTGGGCCCGCTCGGTGGAGCGGATGGTGAACGGGCCGGTCTCGCCGGTTGCGGGCACGTGGACGCCGTCGACCGCGGTGACGGTGGCCAGGGGTGGCGGCTGAGCGGCCAGCAACGTGCAGAAGCGGTCCACCTCGTCCGCCGGGCCCTCGATCTCGATCAGGACGCCGTCGCCGGTGTTGCCGACGAATCCGCTCAGGCCGATCGCGGACGCCAGGCGGTGCACGTGCGGGCGGAAGCCGACGCCCTGGACGGTGCCGCGCACGGTGAGCCGACGGCGGACCAGTCCGGTCGCGGGGGCGGTCATGCTACGGGTGCGGCCGGGGTGTGGTGGTGGACGTGCGGGTGCGGGGCGAGGGGCGGCCGGTGTGCCGGGGCGCCGTCGCGGGCGGCGAGGCAACGCTCCAGCAGGGTGCCGACGCCGGCGCCGGTGCGGGCGCAGGAACGGACGATCTCCACGCCCGGGTTGACCCGGTGCACGTTCTCGCGGAAGAGGCTCTCGTCGAAGCCGGCCGGCCCGGCGAGGTCGGTCTTGGTGATGGCGACCAGATGGGCGGAGCCGAACGCGGTGGGGTACTTCAGCGGCTTGTCCTCACCCTCGGTGACGGCCATCAGCACGATCCGCAGGGTCTCGCCGAGGTCGTAGGAGGCCGGACAGACCAGGTTGCCGACGTTCTCCACGAAGAGGACGGAGGTCTTCGGCGGCAGCCAGCCATCGAGCCTGGCGCGGACCTGGCGGGCCTCAAGGTGGCACAGGCCGTCGGTGAGCAGTTGCTGGACGGGGGCGCCGGAGCGGGCCAGCCGGGTGGCGTCGTTCTCGGTGGCCAGGTCGGCGGTGAGGGCGGCCACCGGGACGCCCTGCTCCACCGCGCGGGCCAGCACCCGGCCGAGCAGTTCGGTCTTGCCGCTGCCGGGGCTGGACAGCAGGTTCACCACGGTCACGCCCTGTCCGGCGAGCTCGCCGCGCAGGGTCGCGGCCAGGTCGTCGTTCTTCGCCAGGACGGCCTGTCTGACGTCGGACCCGCACATGGGCGCTGCTCCTCGGATTGGTGACGAAGCCCGGGCCGCCTTCCGTGCGGCTCGGAGTCTCATCGATCTTCGGCGCCGCCGGGCGCGGTGCCGGGCAGCGCAGCCGTGCGCGGGGTCCCGGATTCCACCGGGCGGCCCAACGGGGGCAGCGGTGCGGCGGGGTCGTCGAGCAGGGCGGGCAGGAGCGCGTGCAGCGCGTCCACGGCCCGGCCGACTGCTTCGCGCACCGGCGCGCTGAGTCCCGGCAGGAGGTCGTCGTCGCTCGGCATGACGGCGGGTTCGCAGGCCAGGACGAGGACCCGGGGCAGTGGCTCGTCGCCCAGGTGGGTGGCCAGGGCCAGCACCTTGGCCGGGTCCATGCCGTGGGCCTCGGGCTGGACGGTGCCGTCGGGGGGTTCGGCCTCGATCAGGGAGAGGGTGCCGGGGCGGTGGCCGCGCGGAGCCGCGTCGACAAGGACGGCGGTCGCGTAGCCGGACAGCAGGTCGTAGGCGAGGTCCATGCCGCGGATGCCGTAGTCGCGGACCCGTACCGCGGGCGGCAGGGGGCGCTCTTCGAGGGCGCGGATCACCTCGGGGCCGAAGGCGTCGTCGGCGAGGAAGATGTTCCCGACGCCGGCCACCAGCAGCCGCGGCGTCACCGGAGATCTCCGCCGGCCGGGGCGGCGAGGGGGCGGTGCGAGCCGCCCGGCGTCTTGCGGACGAAGGCGGAGCGCAGGGCGTGGTAGGGGGCCGCGGGGTCAAAGAAGAGGGCATGCATGCGGGCCAGTTCGTCCTCGCGGTAGCGGGCGAGGGGCCGTTGCCGTTCGTCGGCCGCGCGGGCCGCGGCCTTCTCGGCGAGGAGGCGGTCCAAGCCGGGGGTGCCGGCGAGGTCGGTGGCCAGCCGGCCGACCTCGTCCGCGAAGTCCTGGGGTGTGGCGGGCACCAGCCGGTCCACGAGCCCGATCCGCCGGGCGGTCGCCGAGCTGACCGGCAGCGCCTCGGCCGTCAGTTGTTCGGCCCGCTCCGCGCCGACGCGGCGCGGCAGGGTGTAGGTCCAGAACTCCGAGCCGTACAGGCCCATCCGGCGGTAGTGCGGATTGAGGACGACACCGGTGCGGCACCACACCTGGTCGGCGGCGAGGGCGAGCATGGCGCCGCCGGCCGCGGCGTTGCCGGCGAGCGCGGCCACCACCAGCCGGTCGGTGGTGCGCAGGGCGGCCTCGACCAGGTCGTCCATCGCGTTGAGGTTGGTCCAGGACTCCTGGGCCGGGTCGGGGGCCGCGTCGATGACGTTGAGGTGGATGCCGTTGGAGAAGAAGTCCCGTGGCCCACCGAGGACGAGGACGCGGGTGGGCCGGCTGAGCGCCTCACGGTAGGCGGCGAGCAGGCGGCGGCACTGGCTGGTGCTCATCGCGCCGCCCGGGAAGGAGAAGGCGAGGAAGCCGACGTCACCCCGCTGCCGGTAGCGGATGTCGGTCCAGGTTCTCCGGCCGGACGGCAGTTCGAGCGGGGCGGGGTCCTCGGGGAGCCCGGGATCCGGTTGCCAGGAGGCGAGTACGCAGGCGGCCGGCCGGCGGAAGGGTGCGGGGTCGCCGGAGTTCTTGCGGGGGCGCAGTTCCGGGATCCAGACGGCGCCGTCGCGGGTGGCGCGGCAGACGGCGCCCGCCCGCTGGGCCAGCAGGGCGCCCGGCCGGCCGCGCAACCGGTCTTCGGGGTGGCCTCCGTGCAGGAACACCTCGTGGCCGAGGAGTTCGTCCAGGACGCCGGGCTGGGAGTCGGCGCCGCGCAGCTTGCGCAGGACCGTCTCGGTGTCGTCCCGTTCCCAGTCGATCCGCCGCCGTTCCTGCCGGATGACGTCGCGCTGGACGACGGTGACCGACTCGTGGGTCTGCGCCAGCGGCTTGTGGGCGCCTTCGGCGTAGCGCCGTACGGCAGTCAGGACGGCGGTGACGGCGGCGTCGGACACCTCGTTGCGGTACAGGTCGCTCTTGCCGACGGGCGGAACGGGGAACGGCTCGGCCGCCCAGATCGGGCCCGCGTCCATGACCGCCTCGGCCTGGAGCACGGTCACGCCCCACTGCTCCGCCCGGCCGGAGACGGCCCAGTCCAGCGAGGAGGGGCCGCGGTCGCCCGGCGGGCCGGGGTGGACGATCAGACAGGTGTGTTCCCGCCACACGTCCTCGGGCAGCGCGGTCTTGAGCATCGGGGCGACGATCAGGTCCGGGCGCAGCTCGCGCACGGCTGCCCGGACCGGGTCGGGGCCGTGCGCGGCCAGGACGACGTCCACCTGGTGCCCGTGGTCCGACAGTTCGGCGTACAGACGCTGGGAGAGAGAGTTGAACGCGCTCGCGACGAGCAAGATGTCCATGACACGGCATGTTCGTCCCTCTTCGGGATGCCGTGAAGAACCGCGTCGGCGTTTCGCCGGCCTCGGTCAGGTCTCTTCCTCCATCCGGATCGCATGGCGCAGGTCCTCGAACGCCTGGCCCTGCTCCTCCCGGTGCGCCTCCAGCAGCGCCGCGGCGATCGCGTCGAGCTTGCGCTGGACGGCGTGCTCGGCGCGCATCTCGGCGTTCTTCAGCAGGGCCAGCAGCAGGAGTGTGACGGCCGTCATGGCCTCGCCCGCGAGCAGCAGCAGTTCGAGTGGCAGGTGGGCAGCGTGGACGGCGACGAAGAAGCCGACGAGCAGCAGGCAGAAGAGGAAGAAGGCCGGGGAGCTGGTGAAGTTCGAGGCGTACTCGGCGAACTGTTCGAACCGGCCGCGGCGGGAGCCGCCGCGCTGCACGGGATTCTTGAAGGTCATGACCGAGCCTTTCCCCACGGCGAGCTTTGGGGCACAGCCCGGAGGGTCGGGCCCCGGGCACGCGCCGGAGGGCATTGGGGGCCGGCCCGGGCCCCGCGCGGGGCTCAGGCCGCGAGGGGCCGGCCGGGGGTGAGGCGGTCGAGGAGCCGGCCGCGGTGCAGCTCGGCGGGTTTCAACAGCTCGGCCCAGTGGTCATAGCCGGATCGGGCTGTTCCATTGTGGGACCGGGATGCCTTCCACCAGCCGGGCCGTTTACCGGGCCTTCTCCTGGACTGGCAGCCGTTCCATGGTCGTGGTGGTGGCGGTCGTACGGCTGCCAGGGTGACGCCTCCAAGTCTCCTGCCTTGCGAGGCCCCAGCGAAAACTGGCGAATCCCGGCGTCTTCGCGGCCACCACCACAGGTCCGTTGCCCAGGATCCTGATCGTGATGCGAGCCAGCCGCGCGGTGATCTCTTGAACTGCCCTAGCCGTCGAGTCCTGGCCAAGAGCGAGGCCCGCGCGGTGCGCTGGTGCCGCGAACGGCTTGTGAGATGACCGGTCCGGACCCCGGACGAGCGGACCCCAGAAAAGTGGGGTTCCGGTTCGGGGCCCGCAGGCCGAGGCTGGCCATATGAACACCATCGAACAGAACAAGCAGATAGTGACCGCATTCATCGACGCGCTGTTCACCCGGGGCGACCTGTCAGCCGTCGACACCTACCTCACGGAGGACTTCGTCAACCACGACCCGCCCATGGGCGTCGGCACGGACCGCGAGGGCATGCGCGCCGCAGGGGCGATCTTCCGGCAGGCGTGCCCCGACTGGCACTCCGACCTCGGGCGCCTGGTCGGCGAGGGCGACGTGGTGGTGGAACTGTTCACCGCCTCTGGCACCCAGCACGGCGAGGTGATGGGCGTCCCCGGTGACGGCCGCACGCTGGTGCTCAAGGGCATCAACGTCTTCCGGCTGCGGGACGGCCGGATCGCCGAACGCTGGGGCCGGCTGGACGAGCTGGGCCTGCTGAGCCAGCTGGGGCTCGTGCCGGAGCGGGCGGCGGCGTAGCGTGAGTGCCATGGTCGCCACCTTGCGGGAGCGACACGTCGAGCGGCTGATCGACAGCTGCTACGCCGACCTGGACACGCCCGCCCTGACCACCGAGGTGCTGCGCCGCCTGCCGGGCATCCTGCCCGTGGAGGCCGTGTTCTTCGCCTCGGTGGACCCGGCGACCCTGCTCTTCACCTCGGCTGTCGCCCAGGATCCGCTGGCCGGTGCCACCCCGCTCTTCCTGGACAACGAGTATGGCCGCGCGGACGTCAACAAGTTCGCGGCGCTGGCCCGGAGCCCGGAGCCGGTGATGTCGCTAGACCGGGCGACCCGGGGCGAGCGCTCCGCCAGCGCCCGCTACCGCGAGATCATGGCCGGCCTGGGGCTTGGCGACGAGCTTCGAGCCGCCCTGATCGTCGGGCACGAGTGCTGGGGTGTGCTCTGCCTGCACAGGGCGGACGCGGAAGCCGGCTTCTCCAGCAGCGACCTGGACGTCCTGCGCAGGCTCGCCCCGCACTTGGCCGAAGGCCTGCGTCGCGCCGTCGTGCACCAAGCGCTGACCGACGACGGGGCCGGAACCGCGGGCGGCCCCGGCGTGATCGTGCTCGACCAGGGGCTCTCGCTGGTCTCGATCAGCCCGGACGCCGAACGCTGGCTGGCCCGGCTTGAGGGGCCCGAGATACAGGGTCTGCCGATGCCGGTCTACTCGGTAGCCGCCCAGCTGGCCCGGGCGCCCGACGCGTCGCATGAGGCTGCGCACCGGCCCGGCTCGGTCAGGCTGCGCACCGCCGACGGGCAGTGGCTGACCCTGCACGCCACCTGGCTGCGGGGGCGGTCAGAGGACCAGATCGGGGTGGTGATCGAGCCGGCGCCCGCCGCCGAGCTCGGCTCCCTGCTGCTGGCCGCGCACGGCCTCACCCCGGCCCAGAGCCGGGTCACCGCCCTGGTGCTGCAAGGGTGCTCCACCCGGGAGATCGTGGCCCGGCTGCACGTCTCCGGGTACACCGTGCAAGAGCACCTTACGGCGGTGTTCGCCCGGTTCGGCGTGAGCAGCCGCCGGGAACTCATCGCTGCGGTGCTCGCCCCGAAGGGCCGCTGAACCGACCGGCCGCGACCGGCCGGAGGCACCGCGTCACCGCACCCCGCGGTCCACGGCCAGCCGGGCCGCGTTCGCCGGCCCTCGGCCCCACGGCTCGCCGTTACCGGTCAGCGCAGCGGCGAGGAGGTGCTCCGCGATGACGCGGGGGCCGACGGTGCCGCCCACCGGGGTCAGCAACGACTTCGAGCACATCAGCGTCGACGAACTCCGCGAGGCTTCGGCCGGTGAAGTGCCCGCTGGCCCAGGGCGGGTCTCAGGTCTGACTGTGACCCGGGCACCCTTCGGCCAGGCGGGGAATCGGGTGAGCAAGTGTGGCCTCTGACCGAGCATGGGGTGGGGAAATTCAACTCGGCGAATCCTCCTCAGCCCCAGGCGCGTCCTCGTTACGTAACGTGGCAAGAAAATTACGGTTGGCTCTTGTGGCGATGGTTTTGGTGACAGGTGCGACAGGCAACGTCGGGGCGCAAGTCGTCCAGGAGCTGCGAGGCCGGGGCGTCGGCGTGCGTGCCTTCGTACGGGATCTCGCTCGCGCTGCTGCGATCCTCGGCGACGACATCGACCTCGCGTACGGGGACTTCGCCGATGTGGGCACGCTCCGGCAGGCGCTCGACGGCGTCGAGCGTGTGTTCCTCGTGTGCCCCAATGATCCGCTGCAGGTGGAATACGCGGCGAACGCGATCGACGCGGCAGCCCTGGCAGGCGTCCGGCAGATCGTCGTGATGTCCACCGTTGGGGCCGAGGCCGGCTCGCAGACCGTCTTCTTCGATCAGCACGGCCGCATCGAGGAGCACGCGCAGGACTCCGGCGTCCCGACCGTGGTTCTCCGCTCCAGCCACCTGATGTCGAACATCCGCGCCTCGGCCGACTCCATCAAGCAGGCCGGACGCTTCTTCCTGCCCGCCGGTGACGCCCGTATCGCGATGATCGATCCACGCGACGTCGCGGCGGTGGCGACCCTCGTCATGGAGACGTCCGACCACGACGGCCGAACGTACCTCCTCACTGGCCCCGAGGCCATCACCTACGGCGAGGTCGCCGAGCACCTGTCGCACGCCCTGGACCGCCCGATCACGTATGTGGCCGTCACAGACGAGGCGGCGCTGAACGGTCTCGCGCAGGCAGGGCTACCTCAATGGCTCGCAGAACAGATCGTGGCCGCCTTTGGCGCGTTGCGCGCAGGCGTGAACGCGTACACCACCGACTGGGTGCGGGAACTGACCGGCCGTGAGCCGCGCGGCATCGATGACTTCGCACGCTGGATCGCTCCCCTGCTGAGCGGGTCCTAGCGCGTCCCATATCGGCGACTGCACTCCCCTCCACGCTGCCTTGCCGAGCCAACAACTTCGCCCCGGGCGATGGTCACGCTCTTGCGAGCTCGTCTCCTCACGCGACCCTGACCGGGCATGTCACGAGATCGCTGACAGAACCGTTTTCAAGGAGCGCCAGCAACCCGACCCATCAGCGGTGGATGCTGGCCCGCCGCAGCCTGACCCGTATGGCCAGGGTTGCTTGCCGCCGCCCGCTGCTCAGGTCCAACACCGAAGCGCGGGGTCTGGATTGGCAGCGGTGAGCGCGACGGTTCCATGACCGGTGGGCGTGGTTCGGTGTCAGAGGGTTCGGGCCGCAGCGGCGTCGCCGAGGAGTGCGGCGAAGGCCAGGGCGGCGGGGGTGAGCGAGTGGTCGGCCATGCGAACCAGGAGGATGCGGCGGACGGGGGCCGGCGGCTGGAGGGGCAGCACACTGACGCCGGGTCGGATTCCCTCCAGGGCCAGGGTGGGGGCGAGGGCGACGCCGATGCCGGCGGCGACCATGGCCTGGGCTTCCTGGTAGTCGTGGGCCTCGTAGGCGATGTGGGGCTCGAAGCCGACGGCGCGGCAGCCGCGGACGAGGGCTTCGGCCACCGGGTGATGGTCGGCGCGGGTGATCCAGGGGTCGTCTGCGAAGTCGGCGAGTGAGGCCGTGTCGCGGCCGGCGAGTGGATGGTCGTCGCTGACGAGAAGGGCCGGCGGGTCGTCGAGGAGTGGGGTGACGACGATGTCCTCCCGGTCGATGCGGCTCCAGTCGTAGTCCCACATCAGCGACATCTCGATCTCCCGGTTCTCCAGCATCGCCCAGAGCCCGGCGATGCGGGCGCTGCGGACGGTCAGCCGTACGTCGGGGTGGGCGTTTCGGAAGGCGATCACGGCCTGCGGGAGGAGCGAGGCGCCGACGGTGGGGAAGGTGCCGATGCGCAGGGTGCCCGCGCGCAGGCCGGCGAAGTCGGCGAGTTCGTTTTCCGCGGCCTGCAGTTCGCGTTCGATCCGTTCCCCTCGTTCGGCCAGCGCCCGTCCGGCGTCGGTGACGGTGACGCCCCGGGCGTGGCGTTCCAGCAGGGGCTGTCCTGCCTCCGCTTCCAGGCGGCTGATCTGCTGCGATACCGCTGACGGTGTGTAGTTGAGGGCGCGGGCGGTCGCTGTCACCGAGCCGCGGCGGGCGACCTCCGTGAACAGCAGGATGCGCCGGACGTCGAGCATGCCGCCACCTCCAGCGTTCACTTCAGCTTAATAGCCATACAGATTTCCGAGATTGTACTTCATGCTGCCGTGACCCACCGTGGAGGACACCACGCGCGGCGAGACCGTCGGTGGATTCCCCTTTTCATGTTTGTGAGGAGTCTGTTGTGCTGCGTCTGCAGGGCGAAATGATCCGCGGAGGAACCAGCAAGTGCTGGCTGTTCGACCACCGCGACGTGGCCGCCACGGGCGTGGACGTCGACGCCCTGCTGCTCGCCGCCTTCAACGCCGCCGACCCCCGGCAGATCGACGGCGTGGGCGGCGCTTCCTCCACCACCTCCAAGGCCGCCGTCGTACAGGCGTCGACGCAACCCGGCGTGGATGTCGAGTACGCCTTCGCGCAGGTCGGCATCGGCGACGAGCGCGTGGAGTGGGCCAGCAACTGCGGCAACTGCGCCACCGCCGTGGCCCTGTACGCCGTCCACCACGACCTCGTGCCGATCGCGTCGGACACCACCACCGTCCGCATGCTCAACGTCAACACCGGGGCCCGCCTCACCGGCACGATCCCCACCCCTGCGGGCGTGGCCCCGGAGGAGGGCACGGCCGTGGTGCCGGGTACCTCGGCACCGGGCGTTCCGGTCCTGCTCGGGTTTCAGGACCCGGCGGGCTCGACGACCGGCCGCGCTCTGCCGACCGGCCGGGCACTGGACGAGCTGACCGGCCCGGACGGTCCCGTCGAGGCATCCCTGGTGGACGCCGGCGCACCGGCCGCCTTGTTCGAGGCCAAGGCGTTCGGCCTCGACGGCACGGAGTCCCTCACCGCGTTCGCCGCCGCAGTGCCCGCGCTGACACTGCTGCGCCGCCAGGCAGCGCTGGCCATGGGCCTGGCCCGCGAGGGCGATCCGGTCAGCCACGCGGTGCCGAAAGTGGGCATCGTCGCCCGACCCGCCGCCTATCGCAGCACCCAGGGCACACTCGTCGACCAGGACGAGTACGACCTGGCCGTGCGCATGGTCTCCATGCACGCCCCGCACCCGGCGATCGGCCTGACCTCCGCCGTGGCCCTGGCCACGGCCGCCGCCACCCCTGGCACCCTCGCCCACCGCGTCGCCCGGCAGACCGCCGACGGCACGCTGCGCCTGGGCACCCCCGCCGGCGTGATCGCCACCCAAGCCGTCCCCGCACCGGACGGCGCGTCCCCCACGGTGCTGCTGCACCGCGCCGCCCGGCGTATCGCCCGAGCCGAACTCCTCGTTCCCGTCCTGGAAGGACGCCCCGCATGAGCCGCAACGACGCCGCCCCGGGTACCGTCACCGCACCACCTGGCCGCATCCGCCGGATGCTGTCCCACCTCTACATCCAGTGCCTGATCGGCGTCCTCCTCGGCGCCGCCGTGGGCGGGCTGTGGCCGTCCTTCGGCGCTGACCTCAAGCCGCTCGGCGACGGTTTCATCGCGCTGGTGAAGATGTTCATCGCGCCGATCATCTTCTGCACGGTCGTCCACGGCATCGCCTCCATGAGCAACGCCCGCGCGGTCGGCCGCGTGGGCCTGAAGGCTCTGATCTACTTCGAGGTGCTGACCACCGTGGCCATGGTGATCGGCCTGCTCGTCGTCAACGTCGTCAAGCCGGGCAGCGGTCTGCACATCGACCTTTCGGCCCTGTCCGCCAAGGGCCTGCCGCCGGAGGCGACCACGGCCCACGAGGGCTTCGCCGGGTTCCTCCTGGCCATCATCCCGGCCACCCTGGTCAGCGCCCTGACCGGCAACGAGATACTGCCGGTGCTGCTGGTGTCCGTGCTGTTCGGCTTCGGCCTGCACGCCAGCGGAGAGGCCGGCCTGAGCATCTCCCGGGGCATCGAGAAGTTCTCCACGGTCCTGTTCACGCTCATCCGCTGGATCATGCGGCTGGCCCCCATCGGCGCGTTCGGCTCGATGGCCTTCACCATCGGCCACTACGGCCTGGGCACCCTTCGCCATCTGGCCCTGCTGGTCGGCTCGTTCTGGCTGACCGCCCTCTTCTTCGTCCTGGTCGTCCTCGGGACCGTGATGCGCTTGAACGGACTGCGGCTGCTGCCCTTCCTGCGCTACATCAAGGAAGAACTGCTGATCGTCCTGGGCACCTCCTCCACCGAGCCCGTCCTGCCGCGCATGATGGCCAAGCTCCAGCACGCGGGTGCCTCGAAACCGGTCGTCGGCATCACGCTGCCCGCCGGGTACTCCTTCAACCTCGACGGCACCGCCATCTACCTGACCATGGGCTCGGTCTTCCTCGCCCAGGCCCTCGGCATCGACCTCAGCCTCACCCAGCAGCTGACCATGCTCGCCGTCATGCTGCTCACCTCCAAGGGCGCCGCAGGCGTCACCGGCTCCGGCTTCATCGCCCTGGCCGCCACTCTCAGCGCCGTCCCACACGTCCCGGTCGCCGCCCTCGCGCTGATCTTCGGCGTCGACCGGTTCATGTCCGAAGCCCGCGCCGTGACCAGCCTGGTCGGCAACGGCGTCGCCACCCTGGCCGTCGCCCGCTGGGAGGGCGAGCTCGACAAGGACCGCGCCAAGGCCGTCCTACGCGGAGAGATCCCCTACTCCCCCACGCCCGCTCCCTCCGCGGTGACAGCCGAGCCCGATCCGAAGCAGACGCCCGCACCCGCGGCGATGCCCGAACCAACCCGCGACCCGGTCCCCGCCGCAAACTGACCTTGCGTGCGCAGGCCGGCCCAGAGCAGATGCACGCTCCAGGCCGGCCCGCCCGCGTCTCAACAGGACGTCGTACTCACCGTCCGGTCTGATCAGGAACGTCTGGCCGTCCGGTATGCCCAGTCTTCCAACCGCTGATCAAATCCGGCGAACGCCGCGCTGAACTCGGAGCCTGAGCGACCGCCGCAGCAGTGTCTGCGGGTCCTAGATCGGCGACGGCACGGCGACACTGCCGACGTCTGAGACGGGCTGGAAGTATTGGGAGACCTCGTCATGATCCGCGGGCCCGGCGAAGCAGCGCTGGCCGGATGTGCCACAGTGGCTTCGGCGCTTCTCCTCGTGTCCTGCACATCCAATGCCGACGAAGGCCAGGCCGGCGATCGCAGCCCCTCAACCGCACCGAGCCACTCCACGACAGTGGCACCGACGTGCTCGTGCTCCACAGGTGAGAAGCCCTCAGCGTTTACGTTGGGGGCTCCTCACCTGATTACCTACCGGTTTTGGCCTGAGAACCCCTGACGGAAGGCCGCCGTGCCGCCCTCCGTTTCTTGGTGGCTCGCTCCGGCCGCGTATGCAAGCGGAGGGGCGATTGCCTGGGCATCCGCTCCCTGGCCGACCCATAGCGCGATGAACAGCGCGGCAGTCGCTTCCAGGAGGCCCGCACGTTCGAGACCGCCGCCGGCCACGGGTTCACAGCCCACGTCCCGTACCAGCTCACGCACACGCCTGAGGGCAGTCTCGTCGTCTCCGCAGACAGGAACGGCCAGTGGTCGCCCGCCGAAGACGGGCGGCCGCATGCGCCACACATCCTCGTGGCAGAGGTTGAAAGCCTTGACCACGTGAGCTCCCGGTGCCGCCGCAGCCAGTTGCTGCGCGGCTGATGGGCCTCCTTCCGTCAGCAGCCGGAAGCCCGGCCCGACCGGGTTGGAGCAGTCGAGCAGCACCTTGCCCTCCAGGGCCGTGTGCAGGTCCCGTGCCACCTCTGCTCCCGCCCCGTAGGGCAGCGCGACCAACACCACCTGGCCGGACTCGGCCGCCGCGCGCAGACTGGCAGGCCTCGCGCTGCCTCCGATGCGCGTCGCGAGCCGCTCCGCGTGGTATGCGTCCCGTCCCCCGATGGTCACGTCGTGCCCGGCCCGCACCCAGTGGGTGGCGAGTGCGTCGGCCATGTTGCCCGTTCCCAATACGCCGATTCTCATCACGTGGCCCCTCTCCGTGCCTGCTTGGACTGTTCACACCGACGCTAGAAGGCCGTTCGGGCACCATTTGGTACGTGACAAGTGATGCCTTCCTTGCCGACTGCCGCGCCCGCCTCGCCTTCGACCTGCTCTCCAACACCTGGAACGCCGTGGTGCTCTGGGCACTGCGCGACGGTCCCAGGCGCCCGGTCGAATTACGGGAGCGGATCGGGGGCATCAGTTCCAAGGTCCTCACCGAGACTCTGCGCAGGCTGCAGTTCAACGGTCTGGTCGACCGGCAGGCAGACCCCGACGCGCCATCACGGGTCGAGTACCAACTCACAGCCCTGGGCCGGACCTTGCTGGCGCCCATCGACGCCGTCGGCGCGTGGGCCTTCGAGTACGGCGATGAGGTGATGGCAGCCCAGGAGGCAGCATGCACTCCTGACCCGCAGTCCCCGCCTCCTCACCGCTAAGGGCCTGTTGTGAAGGGGCGGTAGCTGCTCCCGTGAATGCTGATGCGGCCGCCTGCTACCTTCCGGAGCCATGACCGACAGTGTGTATGTGGGCAATGCGGGCAGGGACGCGGCACTGGACCGGGGGTGGCTGCTGGGGCATTTCAAGGACGCCTCCGATCCTCGTCATAGCGAGGACGTGGAGATCAAGTGGGGCGTCCACCCGCAGGGCGATGAGCGGGCTCAGTGGGTGACCGGCGAAGAGCGCACCGCGCTGCTGGTCCTCATCAGCGGGCGCTTCCGGGTGGAACTGCCGGGGCGCAGTGTTCTCCTGGCCGAGCAGGGGGACTACGTCGTGTGGGGCCGGGGCGTCGATCACTCATGGTTCGCGGAGGAAGAGTCCGTGGTGCTGACAGTCCGCTGGCCCTCCGTTCCTGGCTACAAGGTGACCGATGAGGACGATTCCGCTGCTGGTCGCAGCCATTCGTTCAGGACCGCGACCAGCACGGTGGCCTCATCTCGGACGGCCGACTTGCCATAGCGGGTGGCCACCGCACGGTGGCGCTTGAGGCGATTGATCCCGCACTCGACCGCGTGGCGGATGCGGTAGTCGGTCTCGTCGAACTTCGGCGGCCGACCGCCGTGAGAGCCGAGGTTCTTGGCGTTGCGCACCCTGTCCGCCGGGACGGGAATCGCTGCCTTGATCCCGCGTCGGCGCAGGTGGGCGCGGCAATACTTTCGGGCGGTACGGTCGGGGGGCTCCGACGGTGCGGTCGGACAATGTCCGCGATGGGGGCGGGTGCGCGTCCGATATTCGCATGCGCCACCGCCATGCGATGGCGTACGACTGAGCGCATCGTATGGACGAGTCGGACTGGGGGCGGAATGTCGGTCAGAAGAGCGACGGTCCGGGCGGTGAACGAGCTGACCGCCCGCTGGGCGGGGGCGGAGGGCGGCGGCACGGTGTTCTCCGCGGCGGGGCTGTGGCCGCTGCTGGCGTTCCTCGCCGACGGCGCGGACGGCCCGGCTCGGGCGGAGCTGGCCGATGCACTGGGAGTGCCCGCCGATGAAGCAGGCGGTTTCGCACGGGAGTTGCTGGAGACCCTGGGCGTGATGCGTGGCCTGGACGCGGCGCTGGGTGTGTGGACCACGCGCAGCCTGGAGCTGCGCGAGGCGTGGCGGGCGGGGCTGCCGGCCGGGGCGCACGGCGTGCTCACCGGTGACCCCGAGGCGGACCAAGGCGCGTTGGACGCCTGGGCGGCGCAGGCAACGCGCGGACTCGTCAAGCGGATGCCGGTCGCGCTCACCGACGACACGGACCTGGTGCTGGCGACCGCACTGGCGCTGCGCACGCGGTGGCTGCAGCCGTTCAGCGAGCGTCCGGTGGAGTTCGAGGGCGGCCCCTGGGATGGGCGCGGCCTGCTGAGCCTGTGGCGGCAGACCGTGCTCCTGGACCGGGTCGGCGTGGCGGACACCCCGCACGGCTTCGTCACCGAACTGAAGGTGCTCGGGGACAACGCCCTCGACGTTCACCTGCTACTGGGAGAACCGGACATGACGCCAGATCAGGTTCTGGGAGCGGGCGTCGGCGTCCTCGCGGGCCGACACCATGTGACACCGGGACCGCGGCTGCCGTTCGGATCGGTCGGGCCGGGGCTGGCCGTGGTACGCGAGCGGTCCGAGACGCCCGACCCGCCGACGCTGGACGTGATGACGGTGGCGTTCGACCTCGCGGCGGAGCACGAACTGCTACAGCGGTCCCGCCTCTTCGGGCTCACCACCGCAAGCGACACCACGCGCGGCCACTTCCCCGGGATCTCCCGAACCCGTCCCCTGGCCGTCGAGTCGGCCCGCCAGGCGGCGATGGCCCGCTTCGGATCGCACGGGTTCGAGGCCGCCGCCGTGACAGTGATCGGGGCCGCCGGGGCCGGCATACCCCAGCTTCGCTGGCTGACCACCCGCGTTCGACTCCGCTTCGACCGACCCTTCGGCTTCCTCGCCGTGCAGCGGCACACCCGGCTGGCACTGGCGGCCGGCTGGGTCACGGACCCGACGCCGTATCGGGACGAAGAGCCCTGACGCCGACCCTGCGCACCGCCTCCGCGACCGGCGGCCCACCCTCACGGTCGGGGGGCGGTAGCCCGTCACAACTGGGCCTGTGACATGCACGCCGGCAGCGTCTGCCGTACCCGGGACGGCGGACGCCTCCCGGTGGAGCGCTACCGTCTTCACCCTCACCGTGGTTGAGCGTCTGATGCAGACATGGTCCCGAACCGACGAAGTGCTGGGCGGCCGCTACTTCTGGTGCTCCGACGGCCTGATCGTCCGGGACCCTGGCATCGCCAACATGTTCCAGGTACTCGCCGGTCTGCTCGACTCCGGCGACTTCACGCACGTTCTGCAGAGGCTCGACGACGAGTAACTCCTCTCCTGGAAAGATCAGTTGGTTCATCACGGACCCGTCCCCCGGGACGGCGCACCCCCCGGTGCGCTGCGTCCGGGGCGTACTCCGCCGAATCAGTGTGATCACCGGCCACTGCCGCTCGTCGAGGCGCACAGCATGGACGGCGACACGGTCGCAGTCAGATGCCAGCCGGACGCCGGGGCGGGTTGCGCCCGTCCCGGTTCTGCTTCCCGCGCATGCGGGGATGGTCCCGCCGCCGCCATGGCCGACGCGCAGCGCCGCGGCGGCTGTCCCGCGTCCGCGGGGCCCGTCGCTGCCGTGCTCTCAGCCCGCCACCGGCTCCGCCGCGAGGAACCGTTCCACAGCCTTCCTCGCGCGGCGGTCGAACTCGGCGTACTGAGCCTCGCGTTCGGCTCCCGCGACCGCGTCGCCGACCAGCAGGTTTCCCTCGGCGTCGAGGCGCTGCGGGCGCTCTTCGGCGTCGGGGAGGAGAGCGACGGAGGAGTAGGCGAATCCGCAGTAGTAGGCGATACCTTCGCTCAGGTTGGTCTCCAGCACGGCACGCATCCCCTCGGTGACGGGATCGTCGGAGGTGACACCGGCCAGGCCGAGCCACAGCATGCGCTTGCCGGCCAGGCGGGGCTTGCTGCGGCCGTAGGCGAATCCGTAGTTCCATACTCGGTCGATCCAGCCCTTGAGGAGGGCAGGCACACTCTGCCAGTACACGGGGAACACGGCGACGACGAGATCGACGTCGAGGATGCGCCGCATGTGGGCCTGCGCCTCGTCCGAGTACGGCTTGTCCCGGTCACCCCAGTCGGGCTGGTCCGCTACGTTCATCCGCGGGTCGAACCCTTCAGCGTGCAGGTCGAGCAGGTCGACGCTGTACCCGGCGTCCTTCAGTTGCGCGACGGTACGGCGGGCCGTGTGCGCCGTGAGGGAGTCCGCGCGGTGGTGAGCCACGACCACAAGGGCGGTCCCGGCTGTGCTGTCGAGGTGCGGCATCGTTTCTCCTGACTGGTCTTGGTCGGTGCTGCCCGTCCAGTACACGAGTGATCGACTGGATGATCCATAGGAGAAACGCTCCATGACATAGGAGTTCGTCTACGATGGCCCCCGTGGATCCCTTGAGTTCTCTACTCAGCGGCATCCGGGCTGAGGGCTCGGTGGTCAGCCACGCTGTGCTGGAAGCGCCCTGGACCATCCGCTTCGCCGACGGTGCCCCGCTCACCATGGTCAGCGTGTTGCGCGGCGGCGGCACCCTGCGCCTGCCCGACGGAACCGAACGAGCGGTCCGCGCCGGTGACACGGCCGTCGTACGCGGCCCGGACACGTTTCACCTCGCGGACGCGTCGACCTCCTTCGACCGCCCCCACTCCGAGTACGAGATCGCCTGTTTCACGAAATCCGCCGAGTGCACCGCCCAAAACCTCGGCGGCATCCGCTGGGGCAACGATCCGGACGGAGCAACCGCACTGATCGTGGGCGCTTACCGCGCCTCAAGCCGTCGCCACGAGCGACTGCTGCGCGGCCTGCCGCCGGTGCTGGTGGTCAGTGAGGACGCCGACGTCTGCGCCTGGCTGGAGCAAGCCGCCGTCGATGCCGCCCTGCACTCGGCCGGCTCGCAAGCGCTGATGGACCGGCTCCTGGACTGGGCCCTGGTGTGCACGCTGCGCTCCTGGTTCGAGCAGGCGCGTTCGGACGCACCGCACTGGTACCGCGGCATGGCCGACCCGATGCTCGCCCCCGCTCTCCAAGCCTTCCACGCCCAGCCCTCCCAGAGGTGGACCGTGGCCGCGCTCGCCGCCCAGTCCGGCGTCTCCCGGGCACTGTTCGCCAAGCGCTTCACCGAGATCATGGGCCGTCCTCCGCTCGCCTACATGACCGAATGCCGCATGGACGAGGCCGAGGCTCTGCTGTGCGAAACCGACCTCGCCATCGCCCAGATCGCCAAATCCGTCGGCTACGCCGACGCCTTCGGCTTCAGCGCCGCATTCAAACGCCACCGCGGCCTCAGCCCCAGCGTCTTCCGCACCGCAGCGGCCTGACTATGTGATCTGCCGCGGGCACTGCGTGCCTTTCTCACTGTGCGACGGCGCTCCCCAGGACTAGGTAGCGTCCTGTCGATCACGCCTGGCCAGGGTGATGGCGGCGCGGTAGCGGTCGGGGAGTTCGTCGTAGCGGGTGGCGATGCCGGCCATTGCTTGAGGCGGTTGAAGCAGCGTTCGACGACATTGCGGCGGCGGTAGACGGCTCGAAGCCGCAGGGCCGTTCACGGCGCCGGCGTCGGCCTGCGAGTTGGTCGACGCGTTCGGGGATGGTCGCTTTGATGCCGCGTCTGCGTAGGTAGGCGCGGAAGGTGCGGGGCGCGTACGGCATCGGCCAGGCGCTGCGCGAGGTCGGGCCAGGGATGCTTGATCTGGTCTTTGAATGTACCGCTCAATGGTGCGCTGGGAGACACCGAGCACGTCGGCTACCGCGTGGGTGCTCTTAGTACTGCAGCCGCAGTTGCTGTGACCGGTGGTCCGGTTGGTCGTCGGGCCGACCTCATCCGACTGAGCGTGAACGAGATACGCCGCCTGCTGAGCAAGCTCGCCCACGC
This sequence comes from Streptomyces sp. Ru71, assembly GCF_002920535.1. Taxonomy (GTDB): domain Bacteria; phylum Actinomycetota; class Actinomycetes; order Streptomycetales; family Streptomycetaceae; genus Streptomyces. The sequence continues at coordinate 100,506 of NZ_PQSS01000009.1, forward strand.
CGTCCGGCACGAAACCGAACACGTCCTGCACTGGTCACGCCGGCGACGACGCCACCAACACCGAGCCCGACTCAGCCAATACCGCCGCCGTGGCCACCGGCCTCCGTAACTGCGGCGGTGCTAGACCGCCGCATCCCGCGCCGGTTCCCGGGTGGCGGCGCGGAGTGTCTCGTGCCGGGCGGCCCGGGGCTCAGCGAGCAGGACCGCCACCGCGCAGGCTCCGAGCAGGCCGCCGACGAGCACCGCGCCCCGTACGCCGGGACCGGTGGTCAGCAGGAAACCCCCGAGGAAGGAGCCACCCGCGATACCGACGTTGAAGACCGCGGAACCGGCGGCCGAGGCCATCTCGGTGCTGCCGGGCGCCACATGGAGGATCCTGTTCTGCAGAGCCGTGGTCATCGAGGACATGGCGAATCCCAGCAGGGCCATCAGGCAGACGGCCAAGAAGGCCGTGCCGCCGAACGCGTACAGGCCGAACATCGTCGCCGTCAGCAGGCCTACGGCCAGCACCAGCGTGCCGCGGGGCCAGTGATCCACCACGGCGCCGGCCAGGACAGTGCCGGCTATGCCCGCGATGCCCGAGGCCAGCAGCAGTGGGGCCACGGCCGCCTGGGAGAAACCGGTCACCTCGGTGAGGAAGACGGTGATGTACGTGTACCCAGTGAAGACGCCGCAGATCACCAGGACAATCGCCGCCATCAGCACCAGGAACCGGCGGCGGCTCGGTTCGGTGCCGGTCGTGGCGTGGCTCTCCTCCCCGACCGTGGGGGGCAGCAGCGTGACGACCGCGAGCAGAGCGAGGAAGCCGAGGCCGCTCATCACCAGGAAGGGCACCCGCCAGCCAGTCTGCTGGCCCAGCCAGGTGCCGGCTGGGACACCCACCACACCGGCCAGCGAGAGGCCGGAGAACAGCCCGGCGACCACCCGCCCGCGTACCTCGGGAGGGAAGAGACCTGCGGCGGTCGCCGCGACGATCGACCAGAACACCGAGTGGGTGAGCGCGACGGTGATCCGGGCCGCGAGCAGGACCCAGTAGCCGGGGGTGGCGGCGGAGACGAGGTTCGCCACCACGAACAGGATCAGCAGCCAGGCGAGCAGGGCCCGTCGCGGCACCCGGCGGACCAAATGAGTCAGGGGCACCGAGGCGACCGCCACCACGATGCCGTACCCGGTCACCAGCCGGCCGGCCTCCGCCTCGGAGACCCCCAGGTCCTTTGCGATCAACGGGAGCAGACCGACGGGCAGCGTCTCGACAGTACTGAGCGAGAACAGTGCCAGGGCCAGGGCCACCAGGACGACCACGGCGGCCGAGGTGCGTATCGGGGGTTTGCTTCCAGGGTCCGGCACTGTCCTGTCCTTCCCGTTTCGGTGGGGCCGGTGACCGGACGGCCGAGGGAGCGGTCGCCGGGCCGGGCGGCGTCATTGAATACGCCTCCTCCTTTCCCATGCAAGGGAATTGCTGTAACCGGCCCGTAAACTGCGGCAGACTGCTGGTTTTTGGGCTGGAATGCAGAGTCAGTCGAAAACTTTCGAAGGTTGAGATCGGCCTCGGCAACCCTGTTCCCTGGGTGCCTGCACGCCTGTCAACGGCCCATCTCTGTGCATGGTGGACGACACAACAGGCGGAAACCACCGGGAAAGACAGGCGAACCAGTGTCGCCTTCCCCGGCTGCGGTTATGCGGCTGATTCGCCCATGCCTGCCTGCCCGTTCTGCGGGCCGGCCGACTGGATACGGAGAACTAAGGCGCGTTGCGCAAGGCTGCGCTCGGGCAGGTCAGAGCCGGTGAACGGGGCTGTCTGCTCATGAGGTGAGGGCGAGGTTGTGCATGTGGGCGACGGCCTGGACAGCGTGGTGGAGCAGTCGCCGCGCTGCCGGCAGTCGCGGAGGACCTTGTAGTTCTTCCGGCCGCGGTATGTCCGTGCCGCACCACAAATGCCCCGGGCACCTTCTGATGAAGGCCGAGGAAGACGACAACGCTGAGCACCGCAGGGTCCGTGCCGGCGTTGAACACGTCATCTGCCCGACACCACACCCGCCAGCGAGACCCCGTTGCCGACGCAATCCCAGTGGTTGCCGTCGCCGAACTGCCCGCATGGCAGGACGCCGAGAAGATGCCCATCGGCCGACTCCTGAAGTGGGCCGACAAGCATGCCGACCCCGACGTGCGCGACCAGCCCGCCCGGACCCGTGCCGCCGTCGCCGGCCTGCGGAAGCGGTACGCCGCGGACCAAAAACTCACCGCCATCACCAGCGAGAGCGAGCGCCTGGAGGCCCGGCTAGCCGAGCTCGCGCCCGCGAAGCGGAGCTGCTGGCGCTAAAGAAGCGTCGCTCGCCGAGCTACGACGCCGCCGTCGTGCGCGCCTGGGCCCGAGAGAACAAAAGTCCCCTGCCCGCCTGTCGGACGCGTCCCGAAGGCCGTGGTGGACGCCTGGAGGGCCGCCACGCAGAACAAGGAGACCGCCAGAGTCAGAGCTGCCCCGGCGAGCTCCGCAGCGCCCTGTACTATCCGCGCGGTGCGTCCAACACGGTGCGGGCTTCATCCACGAACTGACCCCATGTGGCTTCGAGTCCTCTTTGACCTGAAGCGCGGCCAGCGCGTCATTCGCAGGTCTCCACAAGTCCCGGTGGTCATCGCTCTCGCACCAATCAGGACTGGCTCGCGCAATGATGACGGGGTCGAGCGTTTCTCCAGCCTCGTCGCAGCGGTCGAGAACTGCGGCGAACGCGGTGCGGCGTTCCCCGCGAAGCCGATGCCGGACGTCCACTGCTTCTTGCGCGCTGACCTGCCGCTTGAAGAACCCCTGGACCAGGGCGTCACCGATGGCTCCCACCGGAGTTCCAAGATGCCCAGCCCAGCCGCCCATACGGCTGCCTCCCCTTGATCCATGCCGCGCCTGATGCCTCCGCTGGGGGTGCTCGTGCAGACGCTTGACGACCTGATCGCAGACCTCATCGACCGCTAAACCGGCGATGACCAGCACCCTGGTGACGGCGGTCCGGGCCTGCTGCTTCGGCTCGACACCCTCGGGGTGCGCACGCGGCCGGCCTCGGACGGCGGACAAGCTCCGCCCGGTCCCGGCCGCCGACGTTCTGGAGGCCGTGTCCTGGTCGCAGCGCATCAAGGCCGAGGCCGTGGCCCTAGCTGCGCGGCTCGCCGCATACCCAGCCCTGGCCCCGGGCGCTGCCCGCGATCACGCCCGGCGGAGAACGCCGGCCGCGTGGGGGAGGCCGTGAGGATCGTGGCCGCTGGCACGGCACGGTGCTGACGGTGCTCGGTCTGCGGGGCTCGTCGGTGCACTCCCGGCACGCGCTGTGCCTGGCGTGCGGGCAGCGCACCGTGTACGGGCGCGCTGACGACGACCGGCCGCGGGCCTGGTGCATCAATGATGCGTCCCAGGACGGAGACACCAGCGCACCAATTCGCTACAACGGGCCCCGGCTGTATCTGCTCCCGAACAACTGAGCGTCATGAGTCGGGGCCACCCGGAGGCTGGTCTTATGCACACCGGTCCATGACAGCACGATGTAGGTCGGCGGCCACGCTCACGAGACTTCGAGTCAGCTCAGCACGCTTCTGCCCACGTGTCTTGAGTGCGTGGCAGTTTGGGCAGAGCGCGATCATGTTCTCTCCGTGATCGCGTCCACCCGCAGCGTGCTCTACGACGTGGTCAACCTCCAAAATCGGGTCACCGCTATCTGTCCACCCCACGGGCTCCTTGTTGTTTCGGCAAACGGGATTTTCGCAGTGCCCTTTCGACCGCCACAGCACTGCCTTGCGCACGGACATGCTGCGCACTCGCCGAGTGATCGTCTGCTCGGTCCGCTGCCGATCCAGTCCGTCACGTTCCCGTTGCTCAGCTCTTGCCATGACCCTTACGTAGTGCTCGTCGCTTCGCAGGACTCGCAGCCTGCGACGCTCATACGGCATGGGGCTCAGCGGCAGCGGCGGTTCGGCAGCTTCCCGGGGACCGATCCTGGCGGCTGTCCCCCACAGCTCAGAGAGGGCAAGAGCTCTAGAGTTCCCGTTGACTAGAATGCCGGTGTAGGGCAGTGAGTCGGCGTAGTCGTCAAGAACACACAGAGGTAGCGTCCGGTGCGCCTGCACTACCAAGGGTAGGAAGCTCGCCGTCTTGCCGCTCCCAGTGGCCATCACTACATGGCCAGTTTTCGGCCGAGGCCGAGGAAGGCTCAGAGCGCGAGCCCTGGCGGCAGGGTCTTGGAGCCACGCAGGAAGCCCGTCCCCTACTGGATATCTCGTCATGCAACACCCCCTCCAACCGCATATGTTGGCATGCAGGTCTGACAACGCCACTGGACGTAGCGCCCATCTGACGTGAGCCGCAGCTGCACACTGCGGGTGAGGGCACCGCCACCGCCCACTGGCCCAGGGCAACGCGGCTTGCACCAGGGCCAATTATCCGCCTCGGATCACGTTCAACAAGTCCAGGAACTGATGCACTCGCCGTCCATAAAGGAGGGCGAGGATCGCAATGCCGCACCCGCCGATGATGTAGACGTCGGCCCCGTCAGGGAGGGGGAGGTAGGCGACGCCAACTGCGGTGGCAGCTACGAGGAGTGCGGCGGTGGCCAGGCGCAGGGGTTCCCAGTCACGCGCGGGCCCAAGCTCTGCATCGAGCTGGTTGTCGTCGAGGAGGGCTCCGATGCGCCCTTCCGCGACGCGTTCGGCGACTGCGATGAGGAGGGTGGCAAGTGGTACCAGCGCTGTCTGTCCCTCCTCGTCCACACGCAGGTGAGCACGCCGTATGGCGGCGACGACTAGTCCTGCGTGGTGCTTGAGGTGGTGCCGTCCATGGGAGCGAGCTAGCAGGTGCCCACTGGACCGATGCAGGCGCATGAGCTCGTCGTTCAGTCGGGCCAACGCATTGGCCAAGCGCCTGAGTTCCCTTGGACGCTTAACCCAGCGCGCCTTCCTGACGCGGACGCACACGGCGACTGCTTGCGCGGCAGCGTCCACTGAGGCGAAACGGGTGGCCAATCTGGTTGACGTTGAGAGTGACCAGCTTCGGCCTGCCGCAGTTCCGAAGCCGAGGACTATGGGGGCGACCCAAAAGGTCAGTCCGATTGCCGCGGCGCCCATCGCGTTCACAACTGGCCAGCTGAGGGTGCTTGCGACGGAGTCGAAGCGTCCACTGCGAAGTTCTTCCCACGCACGAAGTGGCGCCGCAGCAAAGGGTTTGAACGGTCCCCACAGTTCGCCCTTCACGAGCGTTGTGATCAGGGCGTCACACCACATGAGGCCGATGAACGCGTTCAACATCACAACGACGGCGTGGCCGAGGTTTGACGCGTAGTGCCTCGCTCGGAGGGCGACTCGTAGCCGTCGGGACGCCGGCGGTAGACCGAGGTCCGCAAGCGCGGCTTCCAACTTGGAAAGTGCGTCCTCGGCAACCTTGCGCCGGTGCACTCGTGGCAGGTCCCTCCTCATGGTGATCACTTTCTCGTGTCATGAGCAGATAGGCGTCATGTGAAACAAAGCACGAGTACAGCCTTGTGTTAACTCCTACTTTCTCATGCCTGGTCATCTACCACGGCTCGTTCAAGGACCTGCATGGCCTGTGGCTCGCCGTTTCGTGCGCGTGCAGCATCTGCCACGCCATGACCTGCTCGGCCTCGCCGAGACCCGCTTCGCGCTCGCCGAGGCGTGGGGCGAGATGTCCGGATCGTTCCACGTCCGCCGCCAGCCCCATCATCCGCTCGCTGGCCTCCGGCTGGCGGAACAGCAGACCGGCGGCCGGGTCACCCCCAGCCCGGCCGCCACCAGGGCCGCGCCCTCTCCCTTCCCTTCCCCGAGGGGCGCGGCCCGCCAATCCTCTGTAGCTCAGCGGCAGAACAGCCCTCTTATTGACGGCAGCGCGCAGCTCGTCACGGCCCACGGCCTCGACGTGCCGGTCACCGCCGCCTCCTGACCGCCCCGGATGTCAACCTTTGAGAGAGATTTGCCGCCCTTGTGCGATTTCCGTATACGTGGATGCCGAGCCCATCGGGCTCAGCGCGTTGATCACCCTGTGAGGAGTCCTTCTCGATGGCTCACCCAGCTGACCCGGTACCCGGCAACGTCCCCCGCGCCGACCTGGCGCGGGCCGAAGACTGTGACGGGTGCCGGGGATGGGGAACGGTCGTCACCGACGACGGGCGACACACGCTGTGCCCGGCCTGCCGGAGGGGCGGGCGCTGAGCCGGATCCGTCACCCGTCACGCCCGCCCGGTGCCCCGCGCCCGGGAAATAAAGGCAAGGCGCCGGTGCGCGTCAGACGGTGGGCCGGGGCCCCGCTGCGCGGCGCAGCCGGTTGGCGATCGCCAGTCCCAGCCCCTCCTCCACCGGCAGGGAAGCAACGATGAGGTCGCACCCCTGCTGGTCGAGCTCGCGCAGGAACCCGTACAACCCGCGCGCGTAGGCGGCCATCGAACCGGGCAGGGCCACCACCGCGTGCGCCTTCACCGCAGCGCCGGCGCAGGCGGGAGGAAGAAGGACGCCCACCTGGTGCCCCTGCTCCTGCGCCAGCTCGGCTTCGGAGGCGACCTTCTCGGGCTCGACGAGGATGACCCGCGCCCGCGGCGCGTAGTGGGACGGATGCTGGCCCGGCACCCGGACCAGGCTCGTCGAGGGGACCGAGATCGGGCAGCCCAGGACGGCTTCGAGGGCCTCGCGTGTCACTCCGCCGGGCCGGAGGATGCTCGGGACTTCGCCGGTGGCGTCGACGATGGTCGACTCGACGCCGATGTCGCAGGGGCCGCCGTCCAGCACGAAGTCGACGGCATCACCGAGCTCCGCTCGGACATGGGCAGCCGTGGTGGGGCTGACGGAGCCGAAGCGGTTGGCGGACGGGGCCGTGACACCCCCGCCGAAGGCTGACAGCAGCGCGAGTGCGACGGGGTGGTCCGGCACGCGCACGGCCACCGTCTCAAGGCCACCGGTCGCTTCCAGGGGCACCCGGCGACCACGCCGAAGGACCAGCGTGAGCGGTCCGGGCCAGAAGTGCTCGGCCAAGAGGCGTGCCGTCGCCGGCACGTCCTGCACCCAGTCGTCCAGATACTCCGCGCCGCTGATGTGAACAATCAGCGGGTGGGAGGGCGGACGCCCCTTGACCTGGAAGATGCGCGCCACGGCGGCCGGGTCCTCGGCGTTGGCGCCCAGCCCGTAGACGGTTTCGGTCGGGAGGGCCACCAGGCCACCCCCGCGCAGCACACCGGCTGCCTTCTCGATATCACTGGTACGTACCGTCACCCTCGTAATCCTAGGTGCGTCAGGGACCGGCAAGGGCCGTGGTCCATCTCAGCGCCAGCCCACCGGCCCGTTGCTTCGAGGCCGGTCGCTGTCGCTCAGAGGCGGCGGATGACCGGGGCGATGTCGTCCTGGCTGCCGCTGGAGACGCCGAGGTGTGCCAGGACGGTGTCGGCGAGCTGCCCGGGTCGCAGGCGGGTGCATTCTCCGAGGACATCCACGAGACGGCCGAGGCCGGCGTCGTCCTCGCTGCGACGTTCGATCAGTCCGTCGGTGTACAGCACGAAGGTGTCGCCGGGCTTGTAGAGCAGGCCGGCCTGCGGACGTCCTCCAGCGTCAGAGGCCACGGAGCGGCCTCGGGGACATAGGAGAGCGGTGTGCACAGGCCTGCTCGTTCAAGGAACGGTGCATCAGCGGTTCTTTCGTCGCCTGACCAGGCATAGACGTGAGAAGTGATCTTCGCCCACGTGCGGAAGTACCCATGGGACACTGGCAAGTCTGCCCACACATATCCGCCGGGTCGGCCATCTGCCCTACTTCATGGCAAAGCGCAGCGTCTCGACAAGCCGGTCCTGCTCCACGGGCGGGGTCTGATGCCAGCTCAGTCCCCGGGAGCGCAGCGCCGGCGCCCGGGCGATCACCCGCTCCGCGCCCGCCCCGCATGGCACCAGTGCGGTAGCCCCTGGCCTATTCCGGATGAGGACCGACCTCCAGCGCAGCCTGTCGCTCGCTGTGCGCACCAGACGCGGGCATGTGATCTGGAACACAGGCTGTCACAAGTGACCTCTGCCCTACGCCTTGTGTGCGAACCCCGAGCGAACGGAGCACAGACCATGACGAAGTACACCGGTGGCCATACGTCAGTCATCGTGATCGGCGGCGGATACGCCGGGGTCCTCGCGGCCAACCGCCTGACCCGTCGCGACGACGTTGCCGTGACCCTCGTGAACCCGCGCCCCACGTTCGTCGAGCGCCTGCGTCTGCACCAGCTGGTCGCCGGGTCCGACGACGCGGTAGTCGACTACAAGGATGTCCTGAGCGAGCGGGTCAACCTCGTGGTCGACACCGCGACCCTGATCGACCGAACGTCACGCACCGTCTCGCTGGCCGGCGGCGGCACTTTCGCGTACGACCACCTGATCTACGCGGTGGGCAGCCGCAGCGGCATACCAAAGGTGCCCGGCGCGGACAGGTTCGCCTACCCGATCGCCACGCTGGAGGAGGCCGAGCGGTTGCGCCAGGCCGTGGCCGCCGCGCCCACCACCGCGACGCTGACGGTCGTCGGCGGCGGAGCCACCGGCATCGAGACCGCAGCCGAGCTCGCCGAGGCGGGCCGCACCGTCACGCTCGTCTGCGGAGGACAGCTCGGCCCCTACCTCCACCCGAACGGCCGCCGCTTCGTCGCGAAGCGGCTGGCGGCCCTCGGCGTGACCGTCCTCGAAGGCCCCGGTACCAGGGCGGCCTCAGTGACGGCCGGCGCTGTGCGCCTCGCCGACGGCCGCGAGGTGCACGGCGGCCTGACCATCTGGGCCGCCGGCTTCGGCGTTCCCGACCTGGCCGCCCGCAGCGGCCTCGGCACTGACGAGACGGGCCGCCTTCTCACCGACGAGACCCTGACCAGCATCGACGACGACCGCATCGTCGCCGCTGGGGACGCCGCCTCGCCCTCGGGCCTCGCTTACCGGATGGGCTGCCAGGCCGCCGTCCAGCTCGGTCCGCACGCCGCCGACGCCGTGCTCAGCCGGATCGAGGGCAGGCGACCCGAAGCCGTCAGCATCGCTTTCGCCGGGCTGTGCGTCAGCCTCGGTCGCAGCGCCGGCATCTTCCAGTTCGCACGCAAGGACGACACCGCCGTCCGATTCCACATCGGCGGCCGCCCGGGCGCGCGAGTGAAGGAGTTGGTCGTCTCCCACGCCGTCAAGCAGCTCTCCGACGAGGCGCGCAGGCCCGGCGCACGCACCCTGAAGGCCACGGACGACACACGCCGGCAACGCGTCCAGGCCGCGCGCGCCAACGGGCCCGCGCACGTGTCGTAACCGGTGGGGCGGGCGGCCCACGCCCCGCCGTTCCCCCATGTCCCACCCCGGCCACGGGCCGCCATGAAAGGATTCGAAGATGCCAGAGAACACCGTGGACCCGGCGACCGACGCCTTCGTCGCCCACCGCAACCTGCTCTTCACCGTCGCCTACGAGATACTCGGCTCGGCGGCCGACGCGGAAGACGTCCTGCAGGAGACCTGGCTGCGCTGGGCCCAAGTCGATCTTGCACAGGTCCGCGACCAGCGCGCGTTCCTCGTACGCGTCACCACCAGGCGAGCGCTCGACCGGCTGCGAGCCCTGCAACGCCGCAAGGAGAACTACGTCGGCCCCTGGCTGCCCGAGCCCCTGCTCACCTCACCGGACGTCGCCGAGAGCGCCGAGCTCGCCGAGAGCCTGTCCATGGCTGTGATGCTCGTCCTGGAAACCCTCTCCCCCACCGAGCGGGCCGTGTTCGTCCTGCGCGAGGTCTTCGACGTCGGCTACGACGACATCGCGCAGGCGGTCGGCAAGACCCCCGCCGCCGTCCGCCAGATCGCCCACCGCTCCCGCAAACACGTCGACGCCCGCCGCCCCCGCCACGTGGTCTCCCCGCGCCAGGCCCAGGCCGCCGTCCAGTCGTTCCTGCACGCAGTGGAGACCGGCGACATGCAGGGCGTACTCGATGTGCTCGCCCCCGACGTCGTCCTGATCAGCGACGGCGGCGGCGTGAGGAGCGCCGCGCTGCGGCCCGTCACCGGCCCCGCGAAGGTGGTGCGCCTCCTCCTGGCCGGCCTCGGCAACAAGGAAGGCACTCTCACCGGCGAAACCCTCACCATCAACGGCGATACGGCACTCCTCCTGCGCCTCGACGGCGAGATCGACAGCGTCATGACGATCCGCGTCGACGACGGCCTCGTCACCGGCATCTACTTCGTCCGCAACCCCGCCAAGCTCACCCACATCGCCACCGCCGCACCCCACACCCTGAACTGATGCCGAATCGGCCCAGGCCGTCATCACGTGCGGGAGCGCAGCCACAGGCCCTCCGTCATACGAAATGGCCGGTCGTCAGCCGACGCGACCTCAGGGCCGGGTCGGCTCAGGCCAGCTGCACGTCACCATCGCTGGCCCGGGTGCGCGCCCACTCGGCGACATGCTCCGCGTGGCCGAGGGAGTGCCACGGTCCGCGCATGCGACAGCCTGACGTCGACGCGCCCAGCGACACCCGTCTGTCATACGGGATGTACCGCGAGGGCCCCCGAAGTCAGCCGGCCGAGATCTGGCCCGCGTCAACCCGCCGGCTGCGGCTGCTGGACCGCTCGGCCGCAGTGTCGGCTGGGCCGGCGGCGATGACCGCGTCGAGCAGGTCTCGCGTCGTCTGCAGGTTCTTGATCGCGTGCGTGATGCGCTCGCGCTCACGGCGCAGTTCCGCCACCAGGTCCGAACACACCGGCGCCAGGTTCGCCCCGTCGTCACGGACGCACGGCAGGACCTGGGCGATGGTCGCGGTCGGCAGGCCGGCGGCGAGGAGGGTCCGGATGCGGCGGACGGCGTCCACGTCGGCGTCGGTGTAGACCCGGTAGCCGCTGGGCAGCCTCGTCGGCGCCAGCAGCCCCTGCTCCTCGTAATAGCGCAGCAGCCGCTCGCTCACCCCGGTCCGGCGGACCATCTCCCCGATGCGCACGTGATCTGTACCTCACCGCATTGACTCTCACACCGATGTGAGACCTTAGCGTCCCGGTCATGACGACCACCACCTCGCCCTCGGCGACCGAGACCCGCGTCCCGTCCGTACGGCTCGTAGCTCTTCGTCGCAGGGACCGGCGAGTGGGTCACCGCCGCCAGGTCGGCGGACCCGCCACCATCGGCCTCGACCTGACCGATCCGCCCTGGACCAGCGCTCTGCTCACCGGCGGCGCCGTGCTCATCGCGGCCACAACCGCCCGCCGCCACCGCACCAGCCACCAGTGATCACCCACTGCCGCAACCCGAAGGAGATATGAAACATGTCCACCGCTCTGCCCGTCTCCCGCCTCGGCCGCTTCGTAGGCGGCACCGGCCCCGGCCTGCTGCTCGCGCACGGCGCCGGCGGCGGGATCGACGCCAACTACGGCCCCATCATGGACACCCTGACGGCCCATCACACCGTGGTCGGCCCGGACTACCCCGGTACCGGCCGCACCGAGCGCGCCGACGGGCCGCTCACCCTCAACGGCCTGGCCGACGAACTGGTCGCCACCGCCGTCGAGGAGGGGGTGGAGACCTTCGCCATTGCCGGGTATTCCCTCGGCAGCGCGGTCGCCATCCGGGCCGCTACCCGCCACCCCCACCGCGTCACCGCCCTCGTACTCACCGCCGGCTTCGCCCACCCCAACCCGCGCTTCCGCCTCGCCGCCAACCTGTGGCGCGACCTGTTCCGGGCCGGGGACCTGGAGCAGCTGGCCGCCTTTGTCTCGTTGATCGGACTCAGCGCACCTGCCCTGGATGCCGTCAGCCAGGACGATCTGGACGCCGTCCTCAAGACCACCGCGGCCACGGTCCCGCCCGGCACGCCGGATCATCTCGACCTGCTGATCGACCACGTCGACGTCCGGGCCGACCTTCCCGCACTGGCCGTGCCGACCCTGGTCATCTCCACCACGCTCGATCAGCTCGTGACCCCACACCACCATCGGCAGCTCGCCGAGGCCCTCCCCGGGGCACGCTTTGCCGAGATCACCACCGGGCACCTCCCGTTCGTCGAGCAGCCCGAGGAATGGGCCACCCTCATCCACGACTTCCTCCACGACAACCACACCTGACGTCCAAGGGTCAGCCTGTCGGCGACCTCCTCAACATCGCTCCGGTCGTGCCGACAGAGATGCCAGCGGTCAGCGACCTGCAGCACCTGCGGCGCTCCCGCCGCGGCGGCCCTCTGCGAAGAACGGCGCGCAGTCCCGGCAGACCACCTCGACGCCAGGCCGCGAAGCAGGGGTTTGAGGCGTCCGGTTCAGCTTGGAACTGGAGGGAGTGGCCCCGCAGCACCCGAGTGACATCAAAAGTCACTGGCCCGGCAGCTGACCTCATCTGCCAGCCGGCACTGCGCCCGCGCCGAACGCCGGCACGTCTGCGGCAGCCATGTCCTGCCGCAGCCGCGCAAAGCGCACGGGGTGCAGCCACGCTCCCCGCTCCTGCTCCGTGTCCGCGGCGGTTGCGCGGGAGCCACCCCATACAGCAGGCCCCGGGGGCCTACGGCGTGCTGCGGACCGCCGGCTTCGTGTACGAGAACAGCAACGCTTTGTCGGCAGGGCCCGTAGGACCGGACGATCAGGAGCGCCCACCGTGGACGACCCCCGGCAGCCCCACCGGCATCGGGACCGTCGAGACGCCGCGCTTACGCCATCCTGGCGTGTTCGTTGCTGCTCAGGACGATGCGCAGTTGCTGGTAACGGTCGAGGTCTTCCCAGGTGTTGTGGTCGGGCGGGCTGGGGTTGCGGCGTCCAGTGCCCCAGGCCCAGACGCTGGCGGCGATACCGGCAAAGAGGGGGATGAGCAGCCACAGCAGGGCGCCCATGGTGTGAGCCTCCTTCGTTGCGATGGGACGGACGGGCCGGCGGAGCTCAGGCAGTCAGCTGCTTGGGGGCGCCGCCGGAGATGGCGATCTTGCGGGGCTTGGCGTGTGCGGCCAGCGGGATGCGCAGGGTGAGGACGCCGTTGTCGTAGGCGGCCTCGGCGGCCGCGGTGTCCAGGGCGTCGGACAGGGCCAGGCGGCGGGTGAAGCGGCCGGCGGGCCGCTCGGTGAGCACGGGACGGGCATCGGCGGGGACCGGGGACGGCCGCTCGGCGGTCAGAATGAGCGAGTGATGCTCTGTGGTCAGCTCGATGCTGGAGCGGTCCATACCGGGCAGGTCGAACTGCAGGTACAGCGCTTCGTCGTCGCGCCAGGCATCCGCCGGAATGATGGTGCCGGCGGAGGCGGCGCCGTTCGCGAGCTGCTGCGTGAGCCGGTCGAGATCGCCCAGGACGCCCGTACGCGCAAGCATGTCCAATTTCTCCCTCCCTGAAAGCAGGCCGCCGGGACCGCAGCCCGGCGATCGAGTACCACCTATCCATATAGCCGACCGAAGATTCACTGACAAGCTGCGACTACATGAAGTTGACAGCAGGAGACTCAATCTCCTCCACGGGCAGTGAGCACCCGGTCGCGCCTATGTCTCCGACCGCAGAAGGCGGTCCGGACGGTCGGCGCACGGGAAGGCCGGACGGGTGGCCGGGTCTGGCGGCCCTGGCGCTGGTGGTCATGGCAGGCGCCTGGGCCATCGTCACGGGCTGCCTGGAGTTGTGGGTCGCCACGCGGATGCGGCACGAGCTGCGGCACGCGTGGTGGTGGCCGCCGTCGTGTCGGTGGCGGCGGGTGTGCTGCTGTGGCTGCGCCCTGGTGCCGACGCGGTGGCCGTCGCGCTCATCCTGGGCGGGCACGCGCTGATCATGGGCGGCCTGTGGCTGGCTGCCGCCTGGCGGGAGTACCGCACCGGCACCGGGCACGGTTCGCGGTCGTGGACCGGGCGGCCGTCCGGAGCGCTCATGGCCCTCTGACACCGCCGCCCCCACAACCCCGGGGCCCGGCGCACCGCACGCCACGGGCTTGCGGTGCGCCATGGATGTTGGAAGGCAGGCCGCAGCGTGCGCCTGCCGCTTCGCTTCGTCGATGAGGTCCGCGTGGAGCCGCACTGGTGGCGCGCGGTGCGCCCGCACTCCGGGCGCCGCTGCCGATTCCGCCCGGGGCGCTGATGCGTGGGCGAGCTGGAGCACAAGCGTGGCCGGGACTTCGCCGCCCTGCGCGCCGAGGGCCCCGTCCTCGTGGTGACGACCTCCGGCCGCGACGCGCCTTACGCCCGCCTGGCCGTGTCCACATTCGATCCGGAGTCCGACGCGGCTTTGCTGCGGCAGGCCAACGCCAAGCCCTCAAAAAGTTGAGTCGAGTCTTGTCAAGTTTCCGACGTAGTGGTACATAAGAAGGAGAGCGAACAGGACGCGGGAACGACGTGAAGGAGGGATGACAGATGCTGATGCGTACGGATCCCTTCCGCGAGCTTGACCGGCTCGTCGAGCGGGTCTGGGGCACGGCCGCGCACCCGGCGGGCATGCCGCTGGACGCCTGGCGTGAGGGTGACACGTTCTTCGTGGAGCTGGACCTGCCGGGCGTGGACCCGGAGTCGATCGATCTCGATGTCGAGCGCAACGTCCTGACGGTGAAGGCCGAACGCAAGCCGACGTACGGCGAGAACACCGAGACGGTGGTCACCGAGCGGCCCGCGGGGACGTTCAGCCGGCAGCTGTTCCTCGGCGAGACCCTCGACACCGAGAAGATCGAAGCCTCCTACGAGGCCGGTGTGCTGAGGCTGCGGATCCCGGTCGCTGAGCAGGCCAAGCCCCGCAAGATCGCCATCAGCGGCGGCAGCGACCGCAAGGAACTGGGCGGCTGACGCCACAGCAACGCCATCTCTTCAAGGGCCCCGGGCATCAGGCCCGGGGCCCTGACGCCGTCTTTGACCCTTCGCGCGTATACGACCGCGGAGCGCCGGCAATTGACAGGCCCCGCGTCCCTGCCGTAGTCCGGCTCCCGCACGGCAAAGCCCGACGCCGAGGGCGGGCGAGGGCCCGGTGGGCGGGGTAAGCGGCTGCGACGTCGCGAGGCGGCGGCGTGATCCGAGCCACGGCCGCTGACCGGTCTGGCAGATCCGAGCACGCCGATCACGGCGACTGACCTGGGCACCGGCCGCACGGCGGCGGGGCCGGCATCAGGACCCGGGGAGGCGTTCCGGCTCCCCGCCGTCGGCGTCGAACACCTTGGTGAAGGTGGCCCCGCACCGGCAACGCGAGTGCTCGATCAGCTCGCCGTCGGCCGACACGCTCAATCCCTCGCTGAGCCGCACATGCACATGATCACCCATGAGGAGCCGCCTCCTTGACCTCGTCTGGTCCGGTCATCGTGGAGGCCGACCGCGTGGGCCGGCAATGCCGCAGCTCACACGTGAGTGCCGATCATGACGCCTTGAGGGGCCGCCGCAGCGCCCAGGAAATGGGCGCGCGAAGTCCCTGGCAGACAGTGCGCGCCCGCCGTCAAGGGCGGGCGCGCAGTGTCGGGGTCACCGTGACGGCTTCATGGACGCCTGGGCGGCTCGTGCGCCAGGCTGCGGCTGCGGGTGACCGGCGGCGTGCAGCATCGGCGCGGCGTGCCGCTCGGGACGGTCGGCACCCTCGACCTGCACACGGCTGCGCGGCGCTTCGGCGTCACCGGGCAGCGGCACAGGCCGACGCGCCGCCAGACGTCCGACCCAGCGGCGGCCACAGTGCTCACAGGGCGGGGCGCCCTGCGGCGTGTACGGGGAGGGAACGGCGGTGTTGTCGCGGTAGAAGACCTCCCACTCGGCGTCGAGAGAGTCTCGGTAGCGCTGGACGTCGTAGTCGACGCTCCAGCTGTGCCAGCACGAACCGCAGGTGAACTCCACGCGTTCGACAGCGAGTTCGGTGATCACTGCAGTGCACCTCCCATCCGGTGTGCGGAAACGGTCCGGGGGGCTGACAGGGCCGCATCAAGAGAGGGGTACAAGGGCAGAGCGGAAGCAGCGCTGCTGCTGCGCAGCAGCCGCTCCATGCGCCCTTGGGGGCATACCAGGCGTAGCTCCCCCTGATCCTGGTCCAGCAGCGCCCGCACAGACATCAAAGCATCCAGGCCGTCGGCGTCGGCATGGGTCAGTTCGGACAGGTCCAGGATCAGATGCTCGTGCCGCTGCTGCGCGGTGACGCAGGTCGCGAAGTCACGCAGTTCCCGGGTCGTGGCCGCGTCCAGGACGCCGTTGATCTCGATCACGGCCCAGCCGTTGTGCCAGTGCGCCGCGAGGAACACTGCCATGGTCCGCACCCCGCTCTCTGCTCCTCAGTGCCCCATGGGCCGCCCCCGGTCGGCGGTCCTGGATCTCTACTGCAACTCCTTCGCCCACTGCACCGGTCTGCCTTGGGCAGTACTGCGGATACTTCCCCTATACCCCGCCCAGACTTGACAAGGCAAGACTCAAGTTTTACCCCATAGAGGTAGGCAAGATGGCATGAAAACGCAGATCAGCACAGGCGAGGAGGTGGCCGGACGTGCGGGTGCGCGAGCAGGAATCGGACCTGTACGCGGTGCTGGGGGTGCAGCCTTCGGCAACGGCCGAGAAGATCACCTCAGCCTTCCGCGCCCGGGTGCGGGAACTACGCCCCGACACCCGCGTGGACGCTGACACCGCCGCACGGTTCGGGCAGGTGCAGGCGGCGTACGCGACGCTGCGTGATCCGGTCCTGCGGGCGGCCTACGACCAGCGACTCGACCAGCGACTCGACGAGCGCACGCTGCCGGCGTCCGATCGAGGAGCGGCCCCTACCGCGCTCGCGCGGCCCGCGCGGCCGTACGCCGTACTCGGGGACGTCTGGCGTGACCCGCCGCTGCGGGCGGGGCCGGTCCGGTGGATTCCCGGCCGGTGAGACGAAGAACGAGGTGAGGACGAGGAAGGAGGAGCACAGATGGCACGGGCGGTTGGTATCGACCTGGGAACGACCAACTCGGTGGTCTCGGTCCTGGAGGGCGGCGAGCCCACCGTCATCACCAACACCGAAGGCGCACGGACCACCCCGTCGGTGGTGGCCTTCTCCAAGAACGGCGAGGTGCTCGTCGGCGAGGTCGCCAAGCGGCAGGCCGTGACGAACGTCGAGCGCACGGCCCGGTCCGTCAAGCGGCACATGGGCGACCACGCCTGGCGCTTTCCCGAGCACGGGGACGTCGACGGCAAGCACTACACCGCGCAGGAGATCTCCGCGCGCGTGCTGCAGAAGCTGAAGAGGGACGCCGAGTCCTACCTGGGCGAGGACGTCACCGACGCGGTGATCACCGTCCCGGCCTACTTCGACGACACCCAGCGGCAGGCCACCAAGGAGGCCGGTGAGATCGCAGGCCTGAACGTGCTGCGGATCATCAACGAGCCCACCGCGGCCGCGCTGGCGTACGGCCTGGACAAGGAGAACGACCAGACGGTCCTGGTCTTCGACCTGGGCGGCGGCACCTTCGACGTCTCGCTGCTGGAGATGGGCGAGGGCGTCATCGAGGTCAAGGCCACCAACGGCGACACCCACCTGGGCGGTGACGACTGGGACCAGCGGATCGTCGATCACCTGGTGAAGCAGTTCAAGAACCATTACGGCGTCGACCTGTCCAAGGACAAGATGGCCGTGCAGCGCCTTCGGGAGGCGGCGGAGAAGGCGAAGGTCGAGCTGTCGTCGTCCACCGAGACGATCATCAACCTTCCCTACATCACCGCCTCGGCCGAGGGCCCACTGCACCTGGACGAGAAGCTCACCCGCGCCCAGTTCCAGCAGCTCACCGCCGATCTGCTGGAGCGGTGCAAGGCACCGTTCCACAACGCGATCAAGGACGCCGGGATCAAGGTGTCCGACATCGACCACGTGGTCCTGGTGGGCGGCTCGACCCGGATGCCGGCCGTGACCGAGCTGGTGAAGGAGCTGACCGGGAAGGACCCGCACAAGGGCGTCAACCCCGACGAGGTCGTCGCGGTGGGTGCCTCGCTGCAGGCCGGCGTGCTCAAGGGCGAGGTCAAGGACGTCCTGCTGCTCGACGTCACACCGCTGTCCCTCGGCATCGAGACCAAGGGCGGCATCATGACCAAGCTCATCGAGCGCAACACCACCATCCCGACCCGGCGTTCGGAGATCTTCACCACGGCCGAGGACAACCAGCCCTCGGTGACCGTGCAGGTGTACCAGGGCGAGCGGGAGATCGCCGCGTACAACAAGAAGCTCGGCATGTTCGAGCTGACCGGTCTGCCGCCGGCACCGCGCGGGGTGCCGCAGATCGAGGTCACCTTCGACATCGACGCCAACGGCATCATGCACGTCTCCGCCAAGGACCTGGGCACCGGCAAGGAACAGAAGATGACCGTCACCGGCGGTTCGGCGCTGCCCAAGGACGACATCGACCGCATGGTCCGCGAGGCCGAGGCGCACGCCGAGGAAGACCGCAAGCGGCGCGAGGCCGCCGAGACCCGCAACCAGGGCGAGCAGCTCGTCTACTCCACCGAGAAGCTCCTCAAGGACAACGCCGAGCAGATCCCGGCGGACGCCAAGTCCGAGACGGAGACGGCGCTGGCCGAGCTGAAGGAGAAGCTGAAGGACGAGAACGCGGACACGGCCGCGATCCGGCAGGCCATCGACCGCACCACCCAGGCCGCGCAGAAGATCGGCACGGCCCTGTATCAGCAGTCCCAGGCCGAGCAGCCGGCCGGCGCGTCGGCAGGCGGCGGTGCGACCGCTGGACCGGAGGACGACGTGGTGGACGCCGAGATCGTCGACGACGACAAGCCGGAGGCTGGCTGACGATGACCAGGAGCGGTCCGCAGAGCACCGAACTGGACACGCTGCGGCGCCTGGTTCAGGAGCGGACCGCCGACCTGCAGCGGATCAAGGCCGAGTACGACAACTACCGCAAGCGGGTGCGGCGGGACCGCCTGGCCGTGCGGGAGATCGCCGCGGCCAACGTGCTCAAGGCGCTGCTGCCCGTGCTGGACGCCGTCGACCGGGCGCTGGCGCACGAGCCACTCACGCCCGGTCTCAAAGACATCGCCGACAGCCTCAAGGAGCAGCTCGGCTCGCTGGGCGTCACGTCGTTCGGCGAGGTGGGCGATCCGTTCGATCCCGCCTGCCACGACGCCCTGACGCACCGCATCGACCCCGAGTCGGAACGCCTGGTGTGCTCGCAGATCCTGCGGCCCGGCTACCGGCTGGGCGAGAACCTGCTCCGCCCGGCCACCGTCGAGGTCACCGGGCCGGCCCCGCCCGCGAAGAACGCACCGGGGCCCGAGTGCGGCGTCCGGGGTGCATCCGCCCGCGCGGACAAGCCGCCCCTGCCTGTCGCGCCGACCTGAAACGCCTGCCCCTACCTGGGTACCGGAGAAGGGGCATCGCATTCGATGCCCCGAGAATCACTGGCAAGCGGAGGTGACGAACGATGCAGCACCACGAGTTCCTCGCTCGTGTACGCGAGCTCGGCGAATACGCAAGCCAGGACGAAGCCGCGAAGGTCACCGACGCGGTGCTGAGCGTGCTCGCCCAGCGCATCAGCCCGGGTGAGGTCGACGACCTCGCCTCCCAGCTGCCCGGACCGCTCGGCCAGGCACTGGCCGCGGCCAAGCAGGCGCAGGCCGAGAGCTTTGGGATCGCGGAGTTCTACCGCAGGGTCGCGGAGCGCACCGGCGCCCGGCCGCGCACCGCGGAGTGGGACGCCAGCGCGGTCCTGACCACACTGGCCGCCGCCGTCTCCGGCGGCGAGCTGAACCAGATCCTCAGCCAGCTCCCCTCCGGCTACGCCGTCCTGTTCGGCAAAGCCGACCTGGCCAGCTGATACCAGGACCCGTCGGCACCCCGAGTAGGCTTCGCCAAGGTTTGACAACAACGCTCTGTCAATACCGCTGCGCGTACTGGGTCGGTGGCTCGCCGAAGATGCTCTTGAAGTCGCGGATGAAGTGGCCCTGGTCGGCGTAGCCGAGGTCCGCCGCCAGCGTGGCCCAGTCGATCGTCCCGCCGGCGGCCATGCGTGCGGTCACCTCGTGCAGGCGGTAGCGGCGGATCACCCACTTGGGCCCGATTCCGACGTACTCCGCGAAGAGTCGTTGCAGCCCTCGAATGCTCAGCCCCAACTCGCTGGCGAGTTGTTCGACCCGGGTCACGGCCTTGTCCTGAGCGATCAGCTCGACCGCGGCCACCGCCTGGCGCACCCGGGGGTCGCCGTCCGGCAGGTGTTTCAGCAGGAACGCATCCATGGTCGGCACGTCGAGCGTCGTGGGCAGGTCCGGGCCGAACACCTCGGTCGCCGAGATGACGCGGTCGGTGATCGTCGAGACGGAGGCATCGAGGAACGGCCGGAAGCAGCCCGGCCGGAACGCGACGCCGAAGACGTGGTCGCGGCCTTCGAGGACCTTGACCTGGTATCCGCTGCACACGCCGCTGACGTCAGCGCGGCCGCCGCCGAACGACAGGTGCACATTCGGGTACGGCACGATCTTTTGCCGGTAGGGCTCGGGGTAGTCCCAGCGAACCTCCCAGTACCGCTCCACCCACGGCGCGAGCGCCGGCGACGGACTGTGGAACGCGTGGCGTTGATACCTGCTCCACGCACTCCGCAGCTCACGAACGTCCCGCCCCATACGGCAGAGTGTATGTCGCCTTTGTTCAATACCCCTCAGCCCACAGCGCCTAGCGTCGCCGCCATGTCTCATCTTTCCAACGCGGCCGAGGCCATGGCCGCAGTCACCCGCACCATCACCGACGACCAGCTCGCCAACAAGACTCCGTGCACGGAGTATGACGTGCGGGCACTGGTCAACCACCTCCTGTTCTGGGGCCCGTCGCTCGCCGGCGCCGGCCGCAAGGAGTCCGTTCCGCAGCCGGCGGCCGCCGAGTCCGATGTGGACCTGACGGGCGGCGACTGGCGCGGCCGTCTGCTCGCCCTGCTGAACGACATCACGTCGTCGTGGGCGCCGCCGAGCGCCTGGGAGGGCGAGACGAGCATGGGCACGCCGCACTCGCTGCCCGCGCCCGTCATGGGGGACATGATCGTGAGCGAGCTGGCCGTGCACGGCTGGGACCTGGCGGTCGCGACCGGGCAGCGGCTGGAACTGCCCGCCGATCTGCTGGCGCATCTGCACGACACGATGCTCGTCGGCGTGGAACAGGGGCGGGAGATGGGCCTGTACGGACCAGAGGTCGCCGTGCCGGCCGACGCTCCCATCTTGGACCGCATCATCGGCCTGACCGGCCGTGATCCCGCCTGGGCGTAGCCTCGGCTCCGGCCGTGAGGCGGGGACGGCACCTGGTGTTGACCGTCCCCCTTCAGGTCTTGCTTCACGCCCGCCGGCGCCGGCCTGGCGGCCGTCCAAACCGGCGGACGAGCGCGTGGTCACTCAGGGACGCCGAGCGGGGGGTGCTCCAGCACGCGGGGCTTGTACTCGACCAGCTGGATACGGCCGTCGAAGGTGCGGTGGTCGATCATCTCAAGGGCAACGTCCGGATAGCCGTCGTAGATGCGTTCCTCACCCGTGGCCCCGGTGATCACCGGGAACATCACGACCCGGAAGCGGTCGACGAGTCCGGCTCGCAGCAAGGACCGGCACAGGCTGAGGCTGCCGATCGTGCTGAGGAGCCCCGAGCCACTCGACTTCATGGCGCGGACCGCCTCGACGGCATCATCGCGGACCAGCGTGGAGTTGGCCCACTTCAGTGGCTCCTGGAGTGAGGAGGAGAACACCACCTTGGACGCTCGCGTGAGCTCGTCGACGGACGCCTCTTCTTCGGGCCTGAATTCGTCCTGACCCTTCGGGACCTCGCCTGCGGCGAAGCCCGACATCAGGCGGTAGGTGTTTGCTCCCATCAAGTAGGTGGCCTTGGGCTGCTCACCGAGCCACGCGAGGTAGTCCGGGCCCTCAAGGCCCCAGAACCCGGGCCATCCCTCCCCCGACGCATAACCGTCGAGGGAAGTGATGAAGTCGACGAGAAGCTCCGACATGGCGGTCCCCTTCCTGAGACGTCACAAACTTGGACCGGCCACGAGACACAAACTCATCGGCCGCGCTGTGGAGTGAGCAGAGCCAGGTGGACCAGGGCGTCGGTGTTCCCGTGGGCGGCGGCCTGCCATAGAAAGGCGTTCGGCCCCCTCCCCGTCCCCGCCCGCCACAACGCCAAGCTGATCAGGGTCTCGGTGTCGCCGTGGTCGACGGCGCGGTGGCGGAGAGGCGGTGTCGCCGTGGTCGACGGCGCGGTGGCGGAGAGGCCGCGGCGGGGGCTGTGGCCGGGGAAGAGGCACGTGGCATGGACGCACGGGCATGACGCAGTTCTACGTTGGCCTCCACGGTCCCGGTTTGGGCGGCGGGCCGCTGCGTCCGCGTCTTCGGCCTCGGGTCCGGGCCACCTCGGCGGCTGCGGGTGCCGCGGCCTCCCGCCGCGCGGCCGTCATCGTCGTCTCGGCGGTCCGCTCCGCTTCCAGGGGCGGCCGTTTCAGTGGATCACGTTCGTTGCCACGGGCATGGCGGCAGCGGAGCATCGGCTGAGCGACGCATGACTCACGCTGTTGCGTAGTGGGAGAGCGAGGGCTCCAAGCGGCGGAGCCCTGGGCAAGCGACTGTTCCAGGTCAGCGACCCCAACGGAGTGATCGTCCAGTTCGTCGAATGGGCCACCGACACGGGACGCCACTGACCTCACCCCACCGCAATGTCGGCCACCGGACCGAGGACGGGCCCTGCACCCGGCCGCGCGACACCCTCAGTGGGACGGCACCGATCGTCGCCGACGGGAGTAAGGGTGTGGGTCGATCTTTGGTGTAACCCGGTGACCTGGGGTACCGGCAGTGCGTGAGGTTGTTGGACGGAGTACGTGAGGCCGACCGGCTGCTGACCAAAGGGGCGGCTTCCCGCATCCCCTCCAGGGTGGCGAAGGGGTTGTCGGTGGTCGAGGAGGCTGCAGAGGGCACGAAACTGTGGTGCGGCGCGGCCGGGGTGATGACGTGGCTGGGCGGCTGGCGAGGTCGCAGAGCGGCAGCCGCAGGCGTGGCGGCTGTCGTGGTGGCGCAGCTCGTCTCCAACGGCGTGTGCAAGCAGGCGGCCGACCGGCGCCGGCCGCCCAAGGACTGGATTCCGCACGATGAGGTCGAGGACCGCCCGGACTCCTCTTCCTTCCCTTCCGGGCATACGGCGGCCGCCGTGGCGTTCACCGCGGCCGTCGCACCGGCGTGGCCGCTGGCCGGCGCGCTGTGCGCAGTGCCGACGGCCGCGGTCGCGATCGAGCGGGTGCAGAGTGGGGCTCACTACCCCAGCGACGTCGCTGCGGGCGCCGTCATCGGCCTGGCCGCCGCCGGGCTCACGCGCCGCGCTCCGCGCCTGCTGCGCCACCGGCTCATCGGCCGTAGTTGACGACGCGCTATCTCGGGGCCTGTCGGGGGCTGATCGCGTGACGCAAGGGGCATCGGCCG
The DNA here is from genome assembly GCF_002920535.1 of Streptomyces sp. Ru71. GTDB lineage: Bacteria > Actinomycetota > Actinomycetes > Streptomycetales > Streptomycetaceae > Streptomyces. The sequence continues at coordinate 123,818 of NZ_PQSS01000009.1, forward strand.
TGCCGGCGGACCCGTGCCCGCACCGGCGTGGCGGTGAGGCTACGCGGGTGCCCGGTATCAGGCTGCGGGCGAGCGGCGGCAGATGGCCCCGGCTCTTTCATTTTCCCCGGCCAAGGACTGGGGGGCTTCGTGTGCCGGTGTCCCATCGCCTCCCCCGCAGGGCCTGCTCGCCTGGGGAAGACCGTGCCAACCGGTCGAGCGGCACTTGAACGCGGGTGCGAGCGACGGTGGGGCGGGCGTGCGGTGACATGGGGGGTAATTACCTTGCTCCCGCGCTCGATTCGAGGAGCCGGCTCGCCGAGGTTGTACGGCCACGTGCGAGCGCGCGACCGTTCAGGTCACCGCCGGCCCGCTGCGCACGAGCGGCCGGTTCCGCCCGGTCCCCGGCGGTCCTCAAGGCGTGTCCTGCACTGGCCTGTTCGGGGTACCCGCGTGATCACGTCGATGGCGTCCTCGTGGCGTTGTCGGGCCGCGGAAGAAGCGAGTGATGGGAGGTGAGCGCCGTGTCGCACATACCGCCGTCGTACGCCGACGGTGTCCACGGCAGCCGGGGCTCGGGCAGTGAGCCGGTGAGTGAGCTGGTTCAGCGCGCCTCGCAGCAGCTGACCGAGCTGGTGCGCGGCGAGATGAAGCTGGCGCAGGCAGAGATGAAGGAGAAAGGCGAGCGCTACGGCAAGGGCGGTGGCCTGTTCGGCGGCGCCGGAGTCGTGGGTTTCTTGATGCTGCAGGCGTTGGTCGCCACGGCGATCGCGGCTTTGGCAGTGCCGCTGCCAGTGTGGGCGGCCGCACTGATCGTGACCGCAGCGCTCGGTGTCATCACCGCGGTGATGGCGCTGATGGGCAGGAAGCAGGTCGGCCAGGCTACGCCGCCGGCCCCGCAGCAGACCATCGACAGCGTCAAGGCCGACGTGGCCGAGATCAAGGAGAGTGCCAAGCGATGACCCAGCAGCACAACGAGTCGAGCGCCTCTACGGCTCCCACCCCCGAGGAGTTGCGCGAGCAGGTCGAGCAGACCCGGCACGAACTGGGGCAGACGGTCGAGGCTCTGGCGGACAAGGCCGATATCAAGGCCCGCGTCCGCGAGAAGGCGACCGAGGTCAAGGAGCAGGCTGCCGTCAGGACGGGTGAGCTGAAGGTCAAGGCAGCCGATGTCGCACACGAGGTGCAGGACAAGCTGCCCGCTCCGGTCAAGGACAAGGCGGCCCGGGCCGCCGAGCAGGCGCGGATCGGGGCGGCGCGGGCCGGGCGGATCTGGCAGGACAAGGCCCCCGAGCCGGTGCGGGAGAAGACGGCACAGACCGCCCGGGCGGCCCGCGAGAACCGGAAGATGCTGCTGGCGATGGCAGCCGGCGCCGGTGTCGTGTGGCTGGCCTGCCGTCGCAAGAAGGGATGAACCGGTGAAGGCCTCGAAGATCGCCTACAAGCCGGTCGGCCTGGCGCTGGGCGCCGTCAGCGGCATGCTGGCCGGAGCGCTGTTCAAGCAGGCATGAAAGATCGTCGGCCACGACGAGGACGCCCCTGACGCCACCGACGAAGAACGCACCTGGAGCGAGGTCCTCCTCGCGGCCACCTTGCAGGGCGCCATGTTCGCCGGGGTCAAGGCCGCCGTCGACCGCGCCGGCGCCACAGCGACCCGCAGGATGACCGGCACCTGGCCCGGCTGAACCCGCTACGGCCGACAGGGGTGCCGGTAGATCTTGGCTACCGGCACCCCTGCCCATCCCATACCTGCACGCAAAGATCGCCAGCCGTGTCCACTCCCCCGCAACACCTGGCCCGACCGCGACAGCGGTGCAGGGCACCGAGATGACACGCGGACCGCTACGACGCCGGCGCCTCACCAGCGCTGTTGCGTCTTAGCAGCCCGGTGACACAAGAGCGTGGCGCAAGAGGAGGCCCACGGTCGGCGCCTTCGCCGACTGGGAATATTCCGACGCCGAATGGCGCGTGGCGCTGGCATGGTGCGATCGTGGGCTTGAGCAGCGACCCGGGCATCCGGATGGCGTGCGTCTTCACCCGCGGGTGAGAGGCCGGCGCGGCGGCGGTCGTTCGGACACAGTGGGCGCACACACGTGCCGAAAGGTGGTGGGGCGTGATGGCAGTCGGTCGCGCTCGTCCGCGAGGTCTCCGACCCGTGAACTGTGATCAGTCACAACGCAACCTCCTCGTATCGAGGTGACGATCACTCCGCTGGTCTGGAGTTCTTGCGCTGCTTGGCGTTGAAGCGCGCCTTCTTCTGGCGATTGCCGCAGGTGTTCATCTCGCACCACTTGCGGGTGCGGCTTTGGCTGGTGTCGAAGAAGGCGGCCCGGCAGGTGGGTGATGTGCACAGGGCCAGTCTTCCGTCTCGCTCGCCGGAGAGGATGTCGATCGCGTCGGCGGCGATGACGCTGAGGGCATCCTCCACGCTGGAGGCCGAGCCAAGTCGCCATGCACGCTTGCCGTTGGGCGTCAGGACAGCCGCGGCCCGGCCGCGGATGCTGCAGTCGTTGATGACCCGGACAGCTGATGCCGGGAGAGCTTCCTTCAACGCGGCCGCTGTCGCGGCGGCGTGGATCGACTCCCTGAGCGTCAGGGCGAGGTCGAGCTGCGCAGCGGTGCAGGACTCGACAGCCAGGCCGTTCACTGCCAGCCAGTCGACGAGTCGCTGCGGCGTGGGGATGCGCTCCACAGCGTCGCCGCAACGCTCCGTCAGAGTCGCCGTGAAGCTGGTCGCCAGCACCGTGCCGAGGCGGAAGTCAGGGAACCCAGCATGCATGGAACCACCTTAGCCGGTTGCTTGCTTGGGCAGGGGCATGCTAGAACCGGCTTAGCCGGTTCGCATCGGTCGCAGCCGGTTCCGCGACGGCCAGGAGGTCTCATGCCTCGTCCCACCAGCGACGTACACGCATTTGAAGCCCACGCAACCGACGCCGACCTCGACGATCTGCACACACGACTGGCCGCCGCGCGGTTACCGGAGGCCGAGACGGTGCATCGCAACGCGCCCGGCCCCCGCCGATGGGCACAGGGCGTTCCCCTCGCCGATCTCGTAGAGGTCGTGAACTACTGGCGCACCGAATACAACTGGCGGTCGTTCGAGGCACGCCTCAACCAGATCGGCCAGTTCCGTACGGCCATTGATGATCTGGGGATCCATTTCCTGCACCGCCGATCCCAGCGCGCAGATGCCACTCCCTTGATCTTGACGCACGGGTGGCCAGGCAGCATTGCCGAGTTCATCGATGTGGTGGACGAGCTGGCAGAGCCGAGCGATGCGGGCGCTCCGGCGTTCCATGTTGTGGTTCCGTCATTGCCGGGATTCGGTTACAGCGACAAGCCCACCACCACCGGGTGGGGAACCGAGAAAATCGCGGCCGCGTGGGTGGAGCTGATGGGAAGGCTCGGCTACAGCAAGTTCCTGGCCCACGGCGGTGACTGGGGCGGCAACATCACCACGGTTCTCGGCGGCAGGTTCCCTGCACACGTTCTCGGCATCCACTCCTTGTTCGCCCAGGCGCCGCCCGGGTTGACGACGGACGGGCTCACGGCGGTCGAGCGCAAGTGGACCGAGGAAACCCGCGACTTCTGGCGCCATCGCGCGGCGTACGCGAAGCAACAGGCGACCCGGCCGCAGACCATCGGCTACTCGCTCGTCGACTCACCGGTCGGGCTCCTTGCCTGGATCCTCGACAAGTTCGCCGAGTGGTCGGACACCGAGGACAGCCCGTTCGAGACGATCTCCAAAGACAGGATTCTTGACGACGTCACCCTGTACTGGCTGACACGGACCGGCGCATCGGCGGCCCGCATCTACTACGAGAGCCACAACTCGCTCGATCCCGAGCTACGGGTTGATGTCCCGTCAGCGATCACCATGTACCCCCGTGACATCGAAAAGTGCCCACGGCCCTGGGCTCAGGAGCGGTACCGACAGATCGTCCGATGGAGGTCGCCCGAAAGCGGCGGGCATTTCCCGTCGCTGGAGGTCCCCGAGTACTTCGTCAGGGACCTTCAAGAGGGCCTCGCGGCTGTGCTCGCCGCCAATCGATGAGTGCCGTGCCGGCCGGCACCAGGAGATGCGCGTGTCAGGCATTCACTGCCTACCGCCAGAACCTAAGCGCGCACGGGACTGAAGCTGTTGCACTGCGGCATCCGTTGGTGACCGACTCCCCGACGCCCAGCTGGGTGAGGGCTAAGCCTGTCCGGCGGATCTTGTGGCTCTAACTGATCGGTTCGTTGCAGTTCACTCGTGGGCTGCACTTCAGTTCCGTTCGCTAAGGTCTGCAGCCATGACCGAGGGAAGAACCGAAGATTGGCCGGAACCTCCACTCGCCGGCACCGAGGCAGCAGCCATCCTCGGCGCCCTCGAACGGCAACGGGCTACGCTGGCCTGGAAGTGCTCCGGCCTGGACGCCTCCGGCCTGCGCGCCACACTCGGCAGGTCCACGATCACTCTGGGCTGCCTGCTCAAACACCTGGCGCACGTGGAAGACAGCCACTTCGCCCGGCTGTGGCTTGGCTCCCCCGTCGGTGCTCCCTGGGACACCGTCGACTGGGACGACACTCCCGACTGGGACTACCGCTCCGCGGCGAAGGACACCCCCGAGCAACTGCTCACTCTCTGGCAGGAATCAGTCGCCCGTTCCCGAGTCATCGTTGACGAGGCGCTCAGCACGGGCGGGCTGGACCAGCTCGGTGCCTACACCACCCCAAGCGGCGAACGCCCCAACCTCCGTCGTGTTCTTCTTGACCTCATTGAGGAGTACGCTCGCCACGCCGGTCACGCCGACCTCATCCGTGAATCCGTCGATGGGCTCACGGGCGAGGATCCGCCGAGGTGAACTAGGGCGAGTTCCTGCCGAGTGATCACGGCCGGAGCCGTAAGCGGATCGCGGCGGTGGTCACGGTGCCGTGGAAGACGTAGGCCCTCGCGTCTGCAGATCTCGCTGTCGAAGCCGACAGGCCGGACGCCCTTGCTGCCGCGCGGAGGTTGATTACTGCCGAGTCAGCGAGTCCAGGAGTTCCCGGCCTTGCTCCCACGAGCCCAGATGGCTGGCGGAGTTGAGGTGTCCGCACGCGCCCGCCAGGTGCCATCGCGCCTCCCACCGCGCCGCGAAGTCGGCGGCTGCCTCGGGTGTGCAGTACGGGTCGTTGGCGCTGCCCACCACCAGAGCCGGGCACGGCAACGGCTGTGCCGACAGTTCGGTGAACGTCGCGGCTGCCTGGCGCGGGAACGCCGGCCCATGCGGGTCGGGCGGCGCGACCAGGAATGCACCGCCTGTCGGGCTTGAGGGGTTCTTGGCCAGCCAGGCGGACGCCGCCCAGCAGCCCAGGCTGTGGGCCACCAGCACAACCTGACTGTCCCGCCGGGAAGCTTCGTCGTACGCCGCCTGGACAGCGTCGACCCAGTCATCCAGATCGGGGGCGGACCACGAGTCAGGGGAGATCCTCACCGCTGAGGCGCCCCACTGCCGCTCCCACAAGGTCTGCCAGTGCTGCTCGTCCGAGCCGTCGATGCCCGGGATGATGACGTACGCGACCACTGCCCACCACCATTTCACTCGTCGCTCCCTGCGATCCTGGGAGCGCCTGCGCAGATTCTGTTGGATGCATCGGGGCGGCGGCAGTGACACAAGTGATCTCAAAGAAAGTGGTACGGACGACGATGGAATCACTCGACCGGATAGACCGAGACATCCTCGCCTTGCTCCAGACCGACGGCCGGTTGACCGGCGCGGAGGTATGGCGCCGCGTCGGACTCTCACAGCCCGCGGCCAGCGCGCGCATCCAGCGGCTGGAGAAGAACGGCGTCATCACCGGCTACCGAGCCGTGGTCGACCCGGCAGCCCTCGGTCTGAACATTCATGCGGTCATCCGGCTGCGCACCACGCACGCCCAGCTCTCACGCGCCCTGGACTTCGCCTCCCGCACACCCGAGATCATCTCCACCCTCAGAGTCACCGGCGAAGACTGCCTCATCTTCGACGTCTACTGCCCGCAGGCAGGACGACTCGAAGAAGTCGTAGACGCACTTGCCCGTTACGGCCCGGTCACCACATCCCTCGTGCTCCGCGCCTACCCCCAGAAGCCGCTGACCGAAGCCACACCAACAACGTCATGACCCGCAACGGCTAGCGCGGCGGTCGGGAGACGCCGCTCACGTAAGCGCTGATCCCACGCCGGTTGATGGTGCCACCGGGGATGCTGCGCGCCTTTGCGTGATGAGGTCCTGGGCGCGCTTCTCGGCATGGGGCTCAAGGCAGAGGAGACCTCGCGGCACGCCAGAATCCTTCGTATCGAAGCCTCCGGATGGCCCTTAACCCCTCCTTCTCGCCCTCCACAGGCAAACGGCCCGTCAATTCCGAGGCCAGATGGTCTCAGGCCAATGAAGAGATGATCACGGATCGCCCCGACGTGCGGGTAACCCCGCCCCGGGCTTCTACTGTGAGCCCTTCCGTCCCTGTGGCCGTCCCCCACCCCATCGGCGGATCGACCTCCGCCGCGACGGACGTGTTCCCACTCCTGCCATCCAGGACATCCGCTGCGCCCTGCCCTCCCACCCGAGGACGAACGCCGGCCAGCAGCGGGCCCCCTCCCCTCTCATTCACCTACCGCTCAAAGGCAAGGCAGAGATGGCACATCCGACCCCGGCTCCCGACACGGCCCGGCGGCGGCACCCCCACCCCGTCGACGAGATCCTCCCGCTCCCCCGGCTCGCCCTGTACGGCTTTCAGCACGTGCTCGCGTTCTACGCCGGTGCGGTGATCGTCCCCGTCATCCTCGGCGGCAGCCTCGGGCTGAGCGACGAGGACCTCGTCCATCTGATCAACGCGGACCTGTTCACCTGCGGCATCGCCTCGATCATCCAGGCCCTCGGGTTCTGGCGGATCGGCGCCCGGCTGCCCCTGGTCCAGGGCGCCACGTTCACGGCCGTCTCCCCCATGATCGCCATCGGCCAGGGGGCCGGCGGCGGCACGGCCGGCCTGCTGGCGATCTACGGCGCGGTGATCACGGCCGGGATCGCCACGTTCCTCGCGGCACCGTTCTTCGGCAGGCTCGTGAAGTACTTCCCGCCCGTGGTCACCGGGACGATCCTGACCATCATCGGCTTCACGCTGATCCCCGTGGCCCTCCAGGACATCGGGGGCGGCGCCGCCCTGAAGGACTCCCCCGCGTTCGGCGACCCGGTGAATCTGGCGTACGGGGGCGGCACGCTGCTGTTCATCCTCGTCGTGTCGCGGTTCGGCGGGGCCTTCGTCAGCAGCATCGCCGTCCTGCTGGGCCTGGTCGGCGGCACCGCTGTCGCCTACCTGCGGGGCGACGCCACCAGCTACGCCGTCTCCCAGGCGGACTGGTTCGGGCTCACCACGCCGTTCCACTTCGGCTTTCCCACCTTCGAGCCTCTGCCCATCCTTGCGATGGTGGTCGTCATGCTGATCACCATGATCGAGACGACCGGCGACGTGTACGCCGTCGGTGAGGTCACGGGCAAGCGCGTCGACGGCGAGACCGTGGCCCGGGCGCTGCGCGCCGACGGCCTCTCCACGGTGCTGGGCGGGGTCTTCAACTCCTTCCCCTACGTGGCGTTCGCCGAGAACATCGGTCTGGTGCGCATCACCCGGGTCCGCAGCAGGTACGTGGTGGTCGCGGCCGGCGTCATCATGATCGTCCTGGGTCTGCTGCCGAAGGTGGCGGCTGTCGTCGCCTCCGTGCCGCAGCCGGTGTTGGGCGGCGCGGCGGTCGCGATGTTCGGCATGGTGGCGACCGTCGGCATCCAGATCCTGGCCAAGGTCGACCTGCGGGACGAGCGCAATGCGCTGATCCTCGCCGTCAGCCTGGGGGCGGCGCTGCTGCCGACCGCGTTGGAGGCGGTCTTCGACCGGCTGCCGAGCGGGCTCCAGGCGGTGCTCGACAGCGGCATCACCCTCGGCAGCCTCACCGCCATCCTCCTCAACCTCTTCTTCCACGCCTTCAACCGCAGTGCGCCGGCGAAGATCAGCTGGGACGAACTGGCGGCGTCGGAGGCAGACACCGGGCCGGTGCCCGGGGTCTCGTCGTCGTGGGGCAACGGGCGTGCCGGGGACCGTTACTGAGGTGAAGGCCGCCGTGTCCGGCTGAGGGCTGCGCGGGGCGCGACGTGCCGTCCGTTCCGCGCCCCGCGCGTCCCTGTGCCGGACGCCGATGGGGTCGTGGTCAGCTTCGTGGGAACCCGGCGCCGTCGGCGGCGAGCAGCTCGCGGAAGCGGGAGGGCAGGGCCCTCAGCCAGGCGGCCCGCTCCCGTGCCGTCTCCCTCAGCCGGGCATCGCCGTTGCGAGCGACAAGATGCCCCATGTACCGCTCCTCGAAGGCGGCGTACTCCTCGCACAGCGTGCGCAGGGCGTCGGCCACCAGCGACTCGGCTGCTCCGGTGGCCCGCGACAGAGACCTGACGTGCGGCTTCCACCGGCCCAGGACCGCCGTCCGCAGCCGCTCCACCAGCTCGGTGTCCTGGCCGATCACCGCGATCAGATACGGCAGCGGCACGCCGAGGACCTCGGACAGCTCCCTGGTCTGGCCGGAGTCCCCGGTCCAGAACTCCTCGTACTCCGCCCGGGCGTACTCCCCGGGGTCCATGCCGATGCGGGCCGCCACCTGGTCGGCGTTCAGCTGCCGGGCCAGGCGGAACTCCCGCAGTGTACGCGGCTGCACGCCCATCAGGTCGGTCACCGCGCACCACAGAACCGATGCCAGCGCGAACAGGTAGGACTCGCCCGGCCGGTGCACTCCCTCCTCCGCGGCGACGACGGTCCGCGGCAGGGTCGGGACGCCGATCCGCGTCATCGCCTCGGCGACCTGATCGGGGGTCATACCCATGCGAAGCCGGGCGGCTTTCGCCTCAGCGGGAAAGAAGGGAACTTCGGACATGTCGTCGGCACCTCGCTGGAGCCCGCCACGAGCCGGACAGGGCTGGGGACAGGACGGGGGGAAGGGGTTCCAGGAGGCCGTGACCTTAGCAATCAGACCCTGCGAGGCGCTGTCCGGACGGCTCCGTATCCGTCGCGACCGTAAACGCAACCGGCACCCCTTGGCGGAACATCCGAGCACGCCACGTTGACCTGGGCTGATCCACCACCCAGCGGACCGCCGACACACTGGAAGACCCGACCGCCGGGACGAGATCCTGGGACACTCGGCCTCCATCACAACGGATCGAGTTGATAACCGGCTGAAATTCGACGGAAAGACACATCAACGGCAGGTGTTTTACACGGAATCAGTTGAGTCTTACCGTGGGTACTCACGTCGTCGCTACCCGCTCCCACCCCGGCTGCGCGGCAGACAGCCCGTGATGCGCTCGGTAGCAGCGAAACCGCAGCACAGCCATGCCCACGATGAGTGCCGCGGATGTTCACCAGATAAGGCTCTGGTCCAACTTCTGTGGACCGGTGACGCTCAGTACTGATGGGGGGTGTCGGTACGAGGGGCGATAATGCCGGTCATGGCAGATCGCAGTCCGGTTCTTCGGATTATCACCTCGGCGGCGCGGGAGTCCCTGAAGCCGCTCGGCCTGGCCCAGCGTGGGCGGTCGCGGCTGTGGATTGATGATCACGCGTGGTGGCTGGGGGTTGTGGAGTTCACCCCGCCACGGACTGCCGGCAGCGGTCTGCACGTCGGTGCGATGTGGCTCTGGCACGACGTGGACCACCCAGCGTTCCATGTGGACGCAGTCCGGGTCGGCTCCGAGTCGTTCCGCACCGAGGACCAGTTCACACCACTGGCCCTCGAACTCAGCCGACAGGCGGCTGCGAACGTGACTGCGCTGAGGGAGAAGTTCCCAGCTCTGCCGGACGTTGCCCGATATTTGGCATCCCGACCGGTGCGCCGGGGATTCCTCTGGGACGGCTTCGACGCCGGCATCACGGCCGCCCTGGCCGGTGACCCGGACACGGCCCGCGATCACTTCGAGCGAGTCCTTCGAGAGGACCCGCTGGCCCCGTGGATGGTCGACGCCCAGGAGAAGACGCGTGAGCTGCATGCGCTCGTGGCAGATCGCGACGCCGTGACTGCCTGGGTCGCCCGGGCCGTCCATTCATGCCGGAGCAAGCTGGGCCTGGATCCCGTGCGGCTCGCGATGAGCTGAACCGACCCGTTCGTCGAGCGACAGCTCTGCGGTCAGGCCAGCAAGACACGCTTCCGCAACAGGTCGAAGCTGGCTCGGCCATACATCTGGCGCTTGATCATTTTGATCCGGTTGACGTGGCCTTCGACGACGCCGGAGCTCCACGGCAGTGTGAGGCCGGCGGTGACTGCGGCGAGATCGCGTTCGAGGCCGTTGGCGAAGGTGTGGAGGCTGGGCAGGTCGTCGGCGCGGACGGCCTTGATCCATTGCGGTAGCTGGTCGCCCTGGAGCTGGGTGAGCATCTTTCCGAACACGCGGACGTGCTCAGTGAGAGCATCCAGTTCGGGGCAGCCTGCGAGGACGACTTTGAGCTTCAGACGCTCGCTCTCCGGCAGGGTGTCGGTGTGAGTCAGGATCCAGCTGGTGACCGTGCGTGGGGACGGCGGACGGGCTGCCGGTGCCCTCGGGGATGTGCGGAACGGCTGGAGGTAGGCGCGGACGGCGCCGTAGCCGCCGGTGTAGCCGTGCGTCTTGATCTCTTCCCAGAGGGTCCAGGCGTTCGTGCAGCCCTCGGCCCACCGCTCGTGCAGATAGGGCTTGAAGTCGTCGAGATTGGTCTTGCGGTTCTGCCACTGTCCCTGGAACAGGTCCTCCGGCCTCGCGGCGTCGGCCGGCCGTTGGACGGTGCGATAGGTCATGCTGAGCTGTCGCTGGATCGAGCGTCGGCTGTGGCCGGCGGCCAGCAGGGCGTGGACGGTGGCGTGCTTGGCGCGGGTGCGGTCGGCGAACCGGTGCCCGGTGGGCCACGGCGTCCCGCTTTCGGCCGGTGCCGGTGCCTTCTCTGGCACCGGCTCGGCGAAGGTTGCGCGGAGGCACGGGCGGTGGCGGGAGACGCACCGTTCGGCCGCTTCGCCGAGGTTGCGCCAGAGGTGAAACCGGTCCGCGACCTGGACTGCGGTGGGTGCCCCGATCCTGGCGCCCTCGGCGAAGAACGGCCAGCGCACGGTCACGGCACACGACCTCGATCCCTGGACGTTCGGCCAGCCAGGAGGCGACCGTGCCCGCCTCTCGATCCGGCAGCAGGTCAACCGGCCTGTGGGTCTCGACGTCGACCAGCACGGTCCCGTAGACACGGCCCTTGCGCATCGCGTACTCGTCGACGCCGACCACCCGCGGGACCTGCAGTTGGGGTTCCGGGAGAGCTTTGACCAGCCGCAAGCCGGTGTTCCGGCTGACCCTTGCCCCGAAGACATCGGCCAGCCGGGCACCGGCGCGGCCGGCCAGGGCGAGGCCGACCTCGGCCAGGGCTGACCGCAATCGTTCGGTCCGCTGGCTGTACCGCCGGGTCAGGCCCGCGACCTGCTCGACGAACGTCCGTCGCGCGCACGAGATGTCTTCGCATGTGAAGCGCCGGACACGAAGTCGCAGCACCACCCGCCGTCCTGCCACGGGAAGATCGGCGGGAAATCGCAGGTAGGAGCCGTGCAACCGCCCCGACCACCTCCCGCAGCTTGGGCACTGAGCCCCAGCCGTCCGGCATCTGACACCGACTCGGATCACCTCGCTATCCTCCTGGACCGACTCCACCCTGATCCCCGGATCCGCCAGGAAGAGGAGCTCTTCCAATCGGAGCAGTACCTCGCGCACAACCCAGAACCATCAGCCCGGAAGCGGTCGGTACCGGCAGTTTCCGGACGATCTCGCGAGACCTATCAGCAGGACCGGCAGTCACAGGGAGTAGGTACACCACAGAAGTTGGACCAGAGCCAGAACGGGTTCTGGCTAAGGTTCTGTCGAGTGGTCACGGCGAGTGAGCGAGCTGCTGCCGAATCGGATGCGCTCGGAGCTGGGGTGAGGTGAGCTCCAGAGCCCGGTTGTCCTGTCCGGCAGCCATGTGGTCAAGCCATCGTTCATACCAGGCGAGAAAGTCCGGGGCTGAGGAGACGTTCGGGCCCCAGAAGCCGTCTGCGTTGCCGATGAGCATGCGCCCGGTGAGAGGGCCGGTTATGCCTATGAGGACGAGATCGCTGCATCCGCGTTCGATGACGTGTAGGAACAGGTCACCACGGCGGGTGGGGCGGTAGGCCCGGCTGAATCCTCTTGAGCCCGTGCTGGCGTCTTTGGAGTTCATCGTGAAGAGCGTGCAGTCCCCCAACGGGATCAGTCCGTAGTACGGAGACGCACCACTGCCGCCCATGTTGATGAGGAAGTCTCGATAGGGCTGCGGGAGTTCCACGTCATGCTCGGCCTGAAAGGCATCTGCCTGACCTTTGGTGAGGCGGGGGCCGAGACGAAATTCGTGCCGCTCCTCCCCAAAGGAGTGGCTTCGGTTGGGCGCGTAGGGGATGCGTGCCAGCTTGCGTCGCAACCGCGGGATACGGGAGTCCATGCGAGCTCTTCTCTCGTGTCGCCCGCAATCTATCGCACGGCACCAGAGCTCATCCTGCGAGCAGGACTCGCTTCCTCAGCAGCTGGAAGCCGGCCCGGCCAAACATCTGGCGCTTGAGCATCTTGATCCGGTTGACGTGCCCTTCAACAACGCCAGAACTCCACGGCAGAGTGAGGCCGGCGATGACGGCGTCGCGGTCGCGGTCGATGCCCGCGGCCAGGGTGTGGAGGCTGGGGAGGGTGTCTCGCCGGACGGCGTCGAGCCAGTCGGGCAGGCGCTCGCCCTTGCGCTCGGTGAGCATGGTCGCGAAGGAGCGGACGTGCCTGGTGAGGGCGTCGAGTTCGGAGCAGTGCGTCCGGACAGCCTTGAGCTGGAGTTGCTCGGTCTCGGTGAGGGCGTCCGGACGGCGGAGGATCCATCCGGCGACGGTCCGGGGCGAGGGCGGCCGGGCGGTCACCGGCTGCAGCGAGGTGCGCTTGTCGTGCAGGTAGGCGCGAACGCGCTGGTAGCTGCCCTTGTAGCCGAGTGGCACGATCTCCTCCCACAGCTTCCAGGCGTTGGTGCAGCCCTTGCTCCAGCGGTCGTCCAGGTAGGGCTTGTAGTCGTCGAGGACGGAGGGCCGGTTCTGCCACTGACCGATGAACAGCTCTTCCGGCGTCGTGGCGTCAGCGAACTGCTTGACGGTGCGGTAGGTCATCCCGAGCTGCCGCTGGACCGAGCGCCGGCTGTGTCCCGCCGTCAGCAGTGCATGGACGGCGGCATGCCTGGCCCGGGTCCGGGGACCGCGGGGACCAGAGCGCGGAGGCAGCGACGGTGCTGGGCGACGCTCCGCTCGGTGGCCTCGCTGAGGTTGTGCCAGAGATGCCACCGGTCCGCGACCTGGACGGCCTGCGGTGCACCGGCGGTGGCGCCCTCGGCGAAGAACGGCGCCCGGTCCCGGCATACGACCTCGACGCCGGGCCGATCGGCGAGCCAGGCCGCCAGGCTCGATGCCTCCCGGTCGGGCAGTAGGTCGACAGGACGGCGGGTCTCGACGTCGACGAGAACAGTGCCGTAATGACGGCCCTTGCGGGTGGCGTACTCGTCAACGCCGACCACACGCGGTGCGGGCACTTCCGGCTCGGGAAGGGCGTCGACCAGGCGCAGGATGGTGCTCCGGCTGACGCAGACCCCGAGCGCGGAGCTCAGGCGGGCGCCGGCACGGCCCGCCAGGGCGAGGCCGACCGCGGCCAGCGTCGCGCGCAGCCGCTCGGTCCGCTGACCGTGCGGACGGGTCAGGCCGCGTATCTGCTCGACGAAGGTGCGGCGGGTGCACCCCGAGTTCCTGCAGGCGAACCGGCGGACCCTCAGCTGAAAGAACAACGCTTCGCCCGGCGCTGGGCACATCAGCGGGAAACCGCAGGTAGGAACCATGAACCCGGTTCGACCAGACCCCGCACGCCGGGCAAGCGGCACCGTTCGCAGTGCATTCCGCGTCGACCCGCACTATCGCGATGCTCACGTCCACCGACAGCACCGCAACGTCCGCGATCGACGGGAACAACAGCTCCTTCAACCGGAGCACGATCTCTTCCACGGCCCCGAACTGTCATCGCAACCGCCTTGACCACGGCTCATTTTCGGGCGACTTCACCTACTGCCCGGAGAAGCTCAGCCGTCACTCAGCGTGGCCGCGCCACAGAAGTTGAGCCAGAACCCCAGATAAGACGTCACCTGGAGGCAACGGGGCCTCGTGTCGGACATTCAGCAAGGCCGCCGTCGTCATCACCGCGAAGTCCGCCGGGCGCAGGGTCTTCGGCCTCGCCACCGGGCGTCCGTCCCGCTTGACCTCTTGCGCGTCAGTCCGGCAGCCAGTGCAGCTCGTGCGCCAGGGTTTTGGCGACGGTAAGGATGCGGCGGTGTAGTGGCGACTGCTCGCGCGGGAGGACCAGGTGGATCGTCAGGCTGGGCACGCCTCGCAGCGGTCGCCAGGTGAGACCGGCCGGTTGTGCCGTGGCCGCGGCTTCTCCGGCCGGGGCGAGGGTGACCCCGTCGTGCAGGTCGCGCTGAGACATGTCGAAAGAGACTGCGGGCGTGTGGAATCGGGGGCGTGGTCGGGCGTCTTGGAACAGTGCGGACAGCTGATCGTGGATCACGGGGTTGGCCGCACGGTCCGGGAGTCGCAGCGGATACGCGGCCGCGTCGGAGATCTCGATCTCCGGGTGTTCGGCCAGAGGATGGTGCTGCGCCAGCTGGACACCGATGCGCGCCCGCCGCAGCAGGAACCGGCGCACGCCACGGCCCGGTTGTTCACCTCGGGTGATCCCGGCGTCGATGCGGCCGTCGGCGACCGCGGGGGAGATCTCCGGTGTCGCCATCGGGACCGCTCCGACCCGGAGTCCGCTGTTGCCGCGAATCAGCCTGTCCACCAGGGCCGGCGCCGTCTCGGCCCCGGTGCTGAGGCTGTATCCGATGCGTAGCGTGCCCAGTTCACCGGCCGCCGCGCTCCGGGCGGTGTCCCATGCCCGGTCCAGCGCCGCCAGCGCGGGCGGCGCGGATTCCGCCAAAGCCGCACCTGCCGTGGTCAATACGACGCTACGCGTGTTGCGGACCAGCAGGGCCGTACCGAGTTCCGCCTCCAATCGGCGCATCCGGGCGCTGAGTGCGGGCTGTGCGATACCGATCCGTGCGGCCGCGCGGGTGAAGTTCAACTCCTGCGCCAGCACCAGGAAGTACCGCAGGCTCACCGTATCCGGCGCCACGTGCCCTCCCTGGCGATTCATAGCGATCCTTTCTGAGTCTATCCCGTACCGGTCTTTCCCTCGACCGCACATCAAGCCCTAGCCTGCGCATATGTCGGTTCCATTGACCGCAGTTCCCGTCGCCGGGATCGATGGATCTGAGTGTCTTTTCGAAGTTGGACGTGTCCGGCCGAACACAGGAGGCTTCCATGGCTAAGGGCTACTGGGTCAGTGTCTACCCCACCATTTCCGACCCTGAGAGGCTGACTGCCTACGACAAGCTGGCCCGTCCGGCTGTCCAGGCTGGGGGCGGGCGCCTCCTGTCCCGTGGCAGTCGAGTCGTCGCCCACGAGGACGGCATCACGCAACGCGTCGTTCTGATCGAGTTCGACAGCTTTGAGAAGGCCGTCGCAGCATACGAGAGCGAGGCATACCAGAAGGCGCTGGTGGCCCTCCCCAGCGGCGTCCAGCGCGACTTCCGCATCATCGAAGGCATCGAGTGACCGGCGGGCCCAGCCATCGCTGACCTCCCGTCACCTGATACGCGCACGGGTGACGGCGCCGCACAAGGCGCGTTCAAACTGGCGCGCAAGTACCGGCGACAGATCTTCCGTTTCCTGGGCAAGGCCCGCCCCTATATCATCGACTACCTGGGGCGGGGCGTTTACAACAAGATACGCAGCGCTGTGAACTGGGCGACTTCCTGACCGGTTCCAGCACCAGTCGGGGGTTCCGCATCACATTCGGGCGATGCGGAACCCCCGCCTTTCTCACATTCGTTCCGACGACCGTTCCCCGTAGTCACACATGAGGTGAAATGTTCCCCATCGTCCTGTACGTCGCCCGCCGTGCCCTGCTGTACGGGATCGCCTACGGGATCATGCTGACAGCCGTCGTCGTCGCCGTCACCGAGCTGACCGGACATGGCCGCGAGGGCGGCCGTCTCGAAGCGGCCGCGGTCGTCGGCGCCGGCCTGTGCGCGGTGCTCGTGCTGGGCCAGTTCGGCGTTGGGCTCGCCCACGTCCGCGCCGTGCGCGCCGCGGGCCGCCCGGCCGAGCTCGCCGCCGTCCGGGTCGGGCAGCACGGTGAAAGCGAGCTGGCGGCCTCCCCCGCCGAGGTGCGGGAGGCCGCCGCCCGGGCCCTGAAGACGCTGTATGGACGGCCCGCCCGCAGCGACGGTGACGGGCAGCTGTCAGCGGTGCGCCCAGGCTCCCGCCAGCGCATGGCCCAGCGGATAGTGGTGCGGGTCGAGGCCGCCGGCGGGCCGGAGCGTTCCGTGGTCCGGGTCAGCAGCGCGCCCCGGCTCGGCCTGTCCGCCTGGGACATGGGACAGGGCGCCCGCGAGGTGGCGGAGGTCCTGGAAGCGGTGCGGCGCCGCGTCGGCTGACCGTCGACTGCCGCCCTGAGTGCAGTGCGCCGTGGACGGTAGCCGGCTCGCGCCCCCAGGTCGCCTCTCCCGCGAAGTGGGGAACGCCGTCGACGGGTCCTGCCATCGCATCGTGGTCGTCGTGCGAGGAGCCGACGGCGACGTAGGAGTGCGAGCCGAGGGCGAGAGGGTCGAAGCCCCAGCGTGTGATCCCGTGCGCAACGGGGGATGGAGTCGCCGTAGATCTCGCGGAGGAGCCGAGCACCGACGAGAAAACCTCCGCATCGGTCTTCCGCGCGATCTCCCGACCCCAACCACCGCCGGCGAAGGTGAACCCATAGTTCCGTGAGCGGGTTATCGGTGAGACCGCGGATCCATGAGGCTCCACCGTCGTCGGAGAACCCCGCCTCGCCGTCCCGTCCATATCCGTCCACCGACACCCTCTCGCGCCTCAGGCACGACCACGCACTGTCCTGCGGCGTGCAGCAGTCGTGCCGCGGTGATGCCGGCGATTCCAGCGCCGACGACGATGGTGTCCATCTTCTTCTCTCTCCAGGGTCACCACGGGATGCCGGTGCGAACCCGGAACGGTATGCCGTAGATCAGCTGCCGCCTGGCCCACCTTCGATACACGCCCTACGTCACCGACTCCCGCTGAACCCCACCCGTTTTCGAAAGAGTTCGGTTTCACGCGACGGACGCCGGCTGCGTCCCCGTAGAGCAGACGAAGGCATCACCCGTACCGCCGCACACAGCCACCGTTCGTCCGACTCGCGAACCCAAGAGGTACCCGTGACTCTCCTCTGCGCACTACGTCCTCACCGCCACCCGCGGTCGCGAGGGCGCCTCGCCGTCGGGTTGCTGGCCCTCATCGCCGGAACCCTGCCGAATGCGGCTGCCGACGCCGCCACCCCGCTCTCCGGATCGATCAGCGACACCGCGCCCACGACCACGTGGAGCGCCGGTCCCTTCGCCGTCCCGAATGTCTCCGGCACCGCCGGAACGGTGAGCTGCGGGAATGCGGAACCCTGCGACGACTACGCCCTGAAGGTGTCGGTGCCTGCCGGCTACGACGCCGGTCACAGCCTACGCATCGACGTCAAATGGCCGGACTCCGCCGCCGACTTCGACCTGTACGTCCTCGATGCGGACGGCCGAGAGGTGGCTGCCTCGGCCTCTTCCAGCGACCCGGAGACCGTGCTGCTTCCGGCGGTGTCGGCGTCCTACACCGTGCGCGTGGTGCCGTACGCGCCGCTCGGCGACAGCTTCACCGGCACCGCGAGCCTGATCACCGCTCCGGCCGATCCGCCGCCGAGTACGGCCACACCACCGACGTACGCGAACTCCTGGGCACCTGACGGCATCGCCGATGCGCACAACGCCGGTGAACCCTCGATAGGCGTTGACCGTGCGAGCGGCGCCGCGATGTTCCAGGCGTACACATCGACCCTCAAGGTCACCTACGACAGTGCCGGTGCCGCCACGTGGCAGGACAAGAGTGCGAGCGCGGCCAATGGCTGCCCCCAGGGCAGCACCACCAGCCTCGACCCGATCCTGTTCACCGACCCCGTCACCCATCGCACCTTCGAGTCGCAGCTCGCCGGCAAGACCGCCCTGACCTGCTACACCGACGACGACGGTGAAACGTGGTCGCCGACGGGCGGCTCCGGAATCAACTCCGGTGTGGACCACCAGACCATCGGTGGTGGCCCCTTCGCCACGAGCGGTCCAGGTGCCCTCACGTCGTATCCGAACGCCGTCTACTACTGCTCCCAGGACATCGCCGACGCATCCTGCGCGGTCAGCCGTGACGGCGGCAGGACGTACGGGCCCGCCGTTCCCATGTACTCGCTGCTGGACTGCGGCGGCCTGCACGGGCATGTGAAGGTGGCCCCGGACGGCACGGTGTACGTGCCCAACAAGGGCTGCAGTGGTCATCAGGCCGTGGCCGTCTCCGAGGACAATGGACTGACGTGGACCGTCCGCAATAACCCGTCCAGCACCCCCGGTGACTCGGACCCGAGCGTGGGGATCGGGTCCGGCGGGACCGTCTACATGGGCTACCAGAACAACGACGGCACTGCGCGCATCGCTGTCAGCCACGACAAGGGCAAGACGTGGCTGTACGACCAGAACGTCGGCGCGGCCCTCGGCATCAAGAACATCGTCTTCCCAGCCGTGACCGCGGGCGACGACAACCGCGCCGCCTTCGCCTTCCTGGGCACCACCACGGGCGGCAACTATCAGGACGCGGCCGACTTCAAGGGAGTCTGGCACCTGTACGTGGCCACCACCTACGACGGCGGCCAGTCCTGGGTCACCGTCGACGCCACCCCCACCGACCCGGTGCAGAAAGGGTCGATCTGCACGGGCGGCACCACCTGCGGCCAGGACCGCAACCTCCTGGACTTCATCGACGTCACCACCGACGCCCAGGGCCGCGTGCTCGCCGCCTACGCCGACGGCTGCACCGGCACCTGCGCGACCGCAGGCGCCCAGAACTTCGACGCCCTGGCCTCCATCGCCCGCCAGGCCTCCGGCAACACGCTGTACGGCGCGTACGACGCCGTGGTCCAGGGCAAGCACAACAAGCGCAAAGGAAGCCACTAGATGAAACCACCGCCCACGGCTGCCGTACTGGCAGCAGCTGTCTTCAGCCTGGCCTCGGTCACAGGATGTTCGGCGACGAACCAGCACGCCAAGCCCCCGCGGGCGACGCCGTACGCGCAGAAGCAAGCAACCGATCCCCCGGACGGCAACGCAGCCGGTTCCGTCACCGGCAGCTGTCCGACTACCGCCTCACTGCCGCTCCCCAAGGACTTCCCGAAGAACCTGCCAGTGCCCGACGGCGCGATCGTGACCTCGGTGGAGCACCGCACCGGCGGCCGGCTCGTCGTCGCCACCGTCGTACGGGACGGATTCGACACCACCCTGGCGTTCCTGCACAAGCAGCTCCCCAAGGCCGGCTACATCCCTGAGGAGGGCGAAGTGGAAGAGGACGACGCCGAGTCGAACTTCTCCTCCACGAGCGTCCGGGGCCGCTGGACCCTGCGGAAGATGCCCGACTGCGAGGCAGGGGTGTACCTCACGTACCTGACGTCCGCCGTCCCCTGAACCCGGCCCGGCCACCCTCTTGCCGACCGGTGACACTGCAAGGGGCCACCTTCCGTGACTCCGAGAGGTCCGGTCCGGCAGCAACGGCTCGACACAGGCCCACCGGTCGTCAGTCAACGACACGACGGTGCGCAGCCAGGCGCCGCCCCGTGCGGCAAGCCGGGTCGCGCGCGGTGTGTGCCCACGTGCGTATGCCGCTGCGCGAGGCGCGAGTGGCGGGTGTACCCCCGACTCGCGCCTCGCGCCCCAGATGGGTGAGTGGCGTCAGCAGTTGCTGTTCGTCTGCGTCAGCAGACCCAGCCTGTACGGGAGTTGTGAGTAGGCTCCGGACGCCGCCGGATCCAGCCCCTGGTACAGGAACTGCAGCCGGCACGGGTCGATCTCCATGGTCTGGTCGATGCCGTCGCGGACCATCTCACCGTGGCTGATGTCCTTGGACCATGCCGTCCCGTCCGCGAAGGTCACATTGCTGGACCTCGCGAAGGGGTTGGCCTCCGTGTCGGCCAGCGGTGTCCACCGACCGTCGAGTCCATGCGCCGTCCACGAGCGGAAGTAGCGCCGCCCGTCGCTGCCGATGGCCTCGACGAGCAGCAGGTACTGGTCGGCCGTGCCCTTGATCTTGTAGACGTTGCTCGCCTCGAAAAGCGAGAACTTGCTGTCCTGGAGGACGATCTTCGTGTTGCCGAACCCGTTCGGGAAGTCCTTGACCGTGGTCTCCGAGCGGTACAGGTGTCCGTTGTCGTCGGAGGAGAAGAGATAGCACTTCTCCTCGTCGCAGACGGTCCAGAAGTCGACCCAGTAGCCGTTGCCGATGTTGTCCTTGATGACCTGTGGCATGGAGTCCTGGAAGTTCTTCGGTGCGCTCCAGGAGGTGGGGTCGTCGATGTTCTTCGTCGTCGAGTACGACGGCAGGCCCGTCTGGTACACGAGGTACCACGTCTTCTGCGGAGCGAAGTAGAAGGCCTGCGGCGCCGCCCGGTAGCCCTTGCCGATCGCCGTCGTGTCCAGCGGGGTCTGGTGCGCCGCCCCGGCCTTCGACCAGTCGTCGAAGCTTGTCTGGACGAGGCTCCAGCCGCCGGACGTGTCGGCGGTCGTGGCGAAGACGTGCCACCGTCCCTTGTAGCGGACGACCGAGGGGTCCTTCACGGAGACGACGGGGTGCGTGGCGTCCGGCTGAGGGGCGATCAGCGGACCCGTCGACGACCACTGGAAGGTGCTGGTGAGCCGCCCTTGTCCGTCGGCCGTCGCGGCGGGCGCCGTGCCGAGCACGGCGACCAGGGCGGCCACCGCCGCCGCGGCAGCGGACAGGCGCGTGCGGATGCGCATCTCAGTCCTCCTGCGCGGCCGCGGCGAGGGCGTCGTGGATCGCGTCGTACGCCGGCTTGTGCTGCAGGTTCTCGTCCCAGGGCAGGGCGGCGCCCTCGCCCTGGAAGACCGACGGGATCCACGAGTGCCGGTCGGTGTAGCCCCACACCGTGATGCCGACACAGCGCCGCACGGCCAGGCAGGCGTCGGTCACCTTCCCGTACCAGTCGGCCTGCTCGGCCAGCTTGGCCGTGTCGGAGGGAAGGATCATGCGGATGTCGAGCTCGGTGATGGCGACATCGACACCGAGGTCGGCGAACCGCTGGATGTTCTGCTGCAGCCGGTCGGGGAAACCGTACTGCAGCGCGAGGTGTGCCTGCATGCCGAAGCCGTCGATCGGGACGCCGTCGGCCTTGAGCTGCTTGATGAGCGTGTAGTAGGCGTCCGACTTGGGTCCGATGGCCTCGACGTTGTAGTCGTTCAGGTAGAGCTTGACGTGGGGGTCGGCGGCGCGGGCCCAGCGCAGGGCGTCGGCGATGTAGGACGGGCCGATGGTCTTGTAGAAGATGTTCTCGCGGTAGGTGCCGTCCTCGTTCATGATCTCGTTGGCGACGTCCCAGGCGAAGACCTTGCCGCGGTAGTGCTTGACGACGTTCGTGATGTGGTTCTTGAGGATCGAGCGCAGTTCGTCCTTGGTCCAGGTGCCGGAGGTGAGCCAGCTCGGCAGCTGGTTGTGCCACAGCAGGGTGTGGCCGCGCACCTTGAGGTGCTCGGCCTTCGCGTAGTTCACGATCTCGTCGCCCGCGGTGTAGTCGAAGACGCCGCGCTGCGGTTCGGTGGCGTACCACTTCATGCCGTTGCCGGGTGTCGTCTGGCCGAACTCCTTGCCGAGCAGATCGGCGAACTCGGTGTCGGCGAGCTCCGGGTTGTCCACGGCGGAGCCGAAGTAGCGCCCGGTCTCGCGGGCGAGCTCGTGCAGCGTCTTCGTCCTCTTCGCGCCGTCGGTGCCGGCCTGGGCGGCCGGGGCGACGGCGAGGCCGAGCAGCAGGGCCGCCGACGCGGCGAGCGCGGCGGATCTGACGCGCGAACGGCGTGCGGGTGTGTTCATGGCGGGTCTCCTCAACGGTGGGAAGGGTTGGCGCGGTTGCCTTGCGCGGGGCTGGTCCGTGGGGTCACTTGACGCGGAGTTCGCAGCGCATCCTGCGGTCGTGGCCGACCTCGCGCACCGGCCCCGTGAGGGTGAGCGGCACGGTGTGGTGGACGTGTTCGCTGGACGCGGCGACGCGCAGCTCCAGGGCGCCGGGTTCGACGACGCGGCGGCCGTCGGCGCCGGTGTACGCGGCCAGGTCGGCTGGGAACGTGGCGTGCACCTCGGCTGACGCTCCGGCGTCGAGCGTGACGCGGGCGTAGCCGACCAGCCGGACCTCCGGCCGGGCGACGGTGCCGACGGGGTCGTGGAGGTAGAGCTGGACGACCTCGGTGCCGGGTCGGCGGCCGGTGTTTCGGACGGTGAGGCGCAGTGTGGTCTCGCCGTCGGTGGGCAGTTCGACGGTGTCGCACCGGGGGGTGTCCCAGGCGAACGTCGTGTAGGACAGGCCGTGGCCGAAGGGGTACAGGGGGGTCGGGTCCACGGTGCTGGGGAAGCCGTGCCGGCCGAGCGGCGGGGCAAGGTACGGGGCGGGCTGGCCGCCGGGCGTGCGGGGTACCCCGACGGGCAGGCGCCCGGAGGGGTCGACACGCCCGGACAGGGCGCCCGCGACGGCGGCGCCGCCCTCCTGCCCGGGGAAGAACGCCTGGACGATCGCTGCGGCCCGGTCGGCCCAGCGGCCGAGCGCATAGGGCCTGCCGCTGAGCACGACGATGACGACCGGCACACCGGAGGCCATCGCCTCGTCCAGCAACTCACCCTGCCCGTACGGCAGTTCCAGGTCCTCGGCGTCGCATCCCTCACCCGACGAGCCGCGTCCGAACAGACCTGACCGGTCACCGACGACGACGACGCAGACATCGGCGGCAGACGGGTCATCACCGAGGACGGCGTTCGGCAGCTCGGCACGGAGCGCCTCGGCGAGCGTGGGCACCTCGACGCCGGTCGGCAGGTCGGGGTGGTGGACGCCCACATGCCGGGGGAAGGTGTAGCAGCCGAGCATGGCCGCCTGCTCGTCGGCGAGCGGACCGAGGAGCGCGATACGCAGGCCGTCGCTCAGCGGCAGTACCCCGGAGTCGTTGGCGAGCAGGACGACCGACTCCTCGGCCACCTTCTGCGCCAGCTCCCGCATGTGCGGGGGGTTCAGGTCGACGGGCAGGTCGCCGGTGACCGGTTCCCAGTCGCCGTCGAGCAGCCCGAGTTCGCACTTCTGGGTGAGGACGCGCAGCACCGCCCGGTCGAGCAGCTCCTCGGGCAGCGGATCCTCGGGGCTGAAGCAGCGGGCCGCCGGCAGTTCCACGTCGACACCGGCCGCCAGTGCGATGCGCGCCGCCGCGCTCTCGCCGTCGGCGATGCGATGGGCCTCGTCGAGCAGCGAGACGCCGTAGTAGTCCGAGACCACGGTACCGGCGAACTCCCACTGATCACGCAGGAGTTGGGTGAGCAGTCCGGCATGGGCGTGGGCGGGCAGGCCGTCGATATCGTTGTAGGCGGGCATCACGGAGCGGGCACCGCCCTCGCGCACGGCCATCTCGAACGGCGGCAGGATCACATCGGCGAGCTCACGCGGGCCGATCGAGGCGGGGGCGTGGTTGCGCGCGGCGCGCGAGGCCGAGTAGCCGGCGAAGTGCTTCAGCGTGGCGACGATGCCCGCGGCCTCAAGTCCACGTACATACGCGGTGCCGATGGTGCCGACCAGGTACGGGTCCTCACCGATGGACTCCTCGGTGCGGCCCCAGCGGGCGTCGCGCACGACGTCGAGGACCGGGGCGAGTCCCTGGTGGATGCCGACCGCGCGCATCGACGTGCCGATGGCCTGGGCCATTTCCATGATCAGCGCCGGGTCGAAGGTGGCGCCCCAGGCGAGCGGTGTCGGGAAGATGGTGGCCTGCCAGGCGGTGAAGCCGGTCAGGCACTCCTCGTGGGCGATGGCCGGCAGGGCGAACCGGTTGCCCGCGCGGATGGTGCGCTGCAGCTCCGCGAGACGGGCCGCACCCTCGGCCGGTTCGACGGGCACGGTGCCGAAAGGTCGGGTGAGGTGGCCAAGCCCGTACGGGAGCAGCGCGTCGAGGGCGGCGCTGCGGGAGGCGTAGGTGTGCTGGCCGGGGGCGACGTCGGCGCCTTCGGTGTCGGCGCCGATCCATACGCTGGACAGCTGGGCGGTCTTCTCCTCGGTGGTCATACGGGCGAGCAGGTCCGCCGCCCGGATGTGCGCGGGCAGGGTCGTGTCCTGCCATGGCTCGACCATGGAACTCCTCAAGTGCAGTAGAAAATAGGCCGGTTGATGGGTGAGGGCGCGGTCAGCCCTTGGTCGCGCCCATCGTGATGCCGCCGATCAACTGCCGTTCGGCCACCGCGTAGAAGCCGAGCGCGGGCACCATGGCGAGGACGAGGTACGCGAAGACGCGGGCGATGTCGGCGGCGTACTGGCCTTGGAACTGCTGGACGCCGACGGGGATCGTCCACCAGGTGGGTTCGCTGAAGACGAGCAGCGGGAGCAGGAAGTTGTTCCAGCTGCCGACGACTGCGAGGACGGAGACGGTGCCGAGCGCGGGCCGTGCCATCGGCAGCAGGATCCGCCAGAAGAAGCCGAACGGGGAGCAGCCGTCGAGCGTGGCGGCCTCCTCCAGCTCGCCGGGGATCTCCCGGAAGAAGCCGCGCAGGATGACGATGGTCATGGGCAGACCGAACGCGGCCTGTGGCAGGATCACGCCCCACGGGTTGTCCAGCAGCCCGAACGTGCGCAGCAGGATGAACAGCGGCAGGATCGCCACGGCGAACGGGAACATCAGCCCGACGGCGAAGAGAGTGAACATCAACTCCCTTCCCTTGAAGGCGAATCGGGCGAGAGCGAACGCCGCGAGCGCGGCGGTGCCGACGGTGAGGGCCGTGGTGCCGACGGCGACCAGCGTGGACGAGCCGAGCATCCGCCAGAACGAGCTGTCGGCCAGGATGTCCGTGTAGTTGGACACGACCCAGGGCGAGGGCAGCCCGAAGGCGTTCTGGGAGAGCTGGTCGGTGGACTTGAAGCCGGACACCAGCGCGTACAGGAGCGGGGTGACCATGACGACGCCGACCAGCCACACGATGACGTACAGCGGTGTGGAGCGCAGCCGCCGGCGGGCTGCGGGACTCAGGCCGCTCATCGGTTACCTCGCATGGTGGTGAGGGCTCCTTCGGTGTCACGGCGCAGCACGAACCGCTGGTAGGCGAGGGCGAAGACGAGGCTGATGAGGAACATGGCGATGCTGATCGCGCTGGCATAGCCGATCTGGTAGCGCTTGAAGCCGAACTGGAAGAGGGTGACGGCCATCGTCTCGGAGTGATGGTCGGGGCCGCCCTGGGTGGTGACCCACACCAGGTCGAAGAGCTGGATGGCGCCGATCACGGACAGGAAGACGCTGATGCGGATGGTCGGTCCGAGCAGCGGCAGGGTGATGTTGCGAAAGCGCTGCCAGGGACCTGCGCCGTCGATCCGGGCCGCCTCGTGCAGCTCGGTGGGGATGCCCTGCAGGCCGGCCAGGTACAGCATCATGTGGAAGCCGAAGTACTTCCACATCATGACGAGGAAGAGGGTGGGCAGCACCCAGTCCTGGTCGGCGAACCAGAGACCGCCGAGGCTGTCGAGGCCGATCGAGCCGAGCACCTTGTCGGCGAGTCCGTCGTCCGGCGCGAAGATCATGGAGAACAGGACGCCGGTGATGACCTCGGACAGGACGTACGGCGCGAAGAACAGCATGCGGTAGACGGCACGGCCACGCAGCTTCTGGTTGAGCAGGACGGCCATGGCGAGCGCGAACGGAAGCTGCAGGCCGACGGAGAACACGACCAGGAGCAGGCCGCGCCACAGGTCGCCGAGGAAGACCGGGTCGTCGAACAAGCGGGTGTAGTTGTCGGTGCCGACGAAGTCCGAAGGCGTTCCGAACCCGCCCCAGTTGAAGAAGCTGACGTACAGCGCGTAGAGGATCGGCGTGAGGACGAACAGGGCGAACAGAACGAGGGCGGGCACGGTGAAGGTGAAGGCGGTCAGCCAGTCCCGGACCCGGCGCACCAGCGGGCGCCGGTTGTGTGCCGGTGCCGCCGGTTCCTTGGCGAGAGCGGGTGCCTCGTTGATCTGGGTCGAGGTCATCGTGGGCTACTGGCTCTTGGCGACCTGGGTGATGGAACGCGCCACCTGCTCGGGTGACTTGGCGCCGGCGATGAGGGCGGCGACCGAGTCGTTGACCTCCTGACCGACGGCAGGCGGGTAGGCCTGGTCGAGGTAGAGCTGGAATCCGGTCGCCTTGTCCAGGGCGGCGGAGACGAGCTTGAGGTTGGGGTCGGTGAGGGAGCCGGTGGCGTCCTTCACGACGGGCATCATCGAGCCCTTGGACACGAGGATCTTGTCGGACTCGGCCGACAAGAAGAACTTCAGGAAGTCGACGGCCGCCTTGGGGGCGCCCTTGCGCACGGCGTAGCCGCCGCCTCCGCCGAAGATGTCGGTGGCGGCGCCCTTGCCTCCCGGGACGGTCGGGAAGGTGAAGAACCCGAGGTCCTCGCCGATGCCCTTGCCCGCGTCGGCCTGCACGACCGGCGCCCACTGGCCCATCAGCTCCATCGCGGCCTTGCCGTTGCCCATGGCCGCGGCCTCGCCGTTGGGCGTGGAGTACGCGGCGCCGAGGAAGCCCTTCTGGAACGGCTGCAGGGCGACGAGTTCCTTGAGGCGTTCACCGGCCTTGACGAAGTCGTCGCCGGTGAAGTCCTTGGCGTCGGCGGCCTTCTGCATGCCGTCGACACCGGCGATACGCATCGCCAGGTAGGCCCAGAAGTACATGCCGGGCCACTTCTCCTTGCCCGCCAGGGCGATGGGCGTGATCCCGGCGCTTTTCAGCTTCTTCACGGCGTCCAGGTAGTCGTCCCAGGTGGCGGGCGGGGACGAGATGCCGGCCTGCTTGAAGAGCGCCTTGTTGTACCAGAAGCCGACGCCGCCGATGTCGAAGGGCATCGCGTACGTCTTGCCGTCGAACTCGTAGGCTTTCGCGGAGACCCCGACGAGGGTGCCGGCCATGGGCTTGACGGTGTCGGTGAGGTCCTCGACGAGGCCCGCGTCGATCTGCTGCTTGAGAACGCCGCCACCCCACGTGTGGTAGATGTCCGGAAGCTTTCCGGAACTGGTCAGCGCCGTCATCTTCGACTTGTAGGCATCGTTCTCCAGCGTGACGAGCTTGATGTGCACGTCGGGGTGCTCGGCCTCGAATGCCTTGGCCCGCTCGGGCCAGACGCTCTTGGACGGCTCGGTGGTCTGGATGTTCCACCACTCCACGACAGTACGGCCCTTGCTGTCGGTGGTGCCCGAGTCGGAGTCCGAGCAGGCGGACAGACCGGCCGCGCCCAGGCCCGCCGCTGTCGCGGTCCCCAGGAACCGGCGGCGGGAGAAGACGGATGACGCGGCGCTGGAGGCGATTGCAGCGGCACGATCGAAGGTTGGCATGGCGCACCTTCCGGAAGTTCTTACGAAACTATCGGGACATGGCCACGCAAGTTACGGGCACGCGTCGGGGGTGTCAACGGCCTTAACAAAATGGGCCGCTGACACCCCCGGAGTGTTATCTTCCGCTACGCCCGGCGCGGCGGCGCGGTGCTCGCCCGGACCACCAGCTCAGTGGCGAGTTCCACACGTGGTGACGTGGGTACGACGGACCGGGCCAGGTCCAGTACGACCCGTGCCGCCAGCTTGCCCATGTCGGCCAGCGGCTGGCGGACCGTCGTCAGAGGCGGCGACGCCCAGAGCATCTCCGGCAGGTCGTCGAAACCGACGACGCTCATGTCCTCGGGCACGCGCAGCCCTCGGCGGCGCAGTGCCTCCATCGCGCCGAGTGCCATCTGATCACTGGCCGCGAACACGGCGGTCGGCGGGTCGTCCAGGTCGAGCAGCTGGTTGCAGCCGGTGAACCCGGACTCGTGGTAGAAGTCGCCGGGCACGATCAGTTCGCCGTCGACCGGTACTCCGGCGACGTCGAGCGCGGCCCGGTAGCCGTCGAGCCTGGCCCGTGAGCACATCAGGCGGGACGGACCCTCGATGAAGCCGATCCTGCGGTGCCCCAGGCCCAGCAGGTACTCGGTCGCGGCCATGCCGCCCGCCCAGTTGGTGGCGCCGATGGTCGGTTCCTCGGACGCGGGCGAGCCGGCCGGGTCGATCACCACCAGCGGCACGCCCAGACGCCGCAGTTCGTCGTGGAGTCTCGGCTCCAGGACGGAGGTCACGAGAATCACGCCGTCGGACGCGCGGGCCCGTAGATTCGTCATCCACTGCCGGGCCGAGCCCGCCCGGTTGTGGATCGCGGAGACCACCGTCCCCACGCCCGACTCGTGCGTGACCTCTTCGACCCCGCGGATGATCTCCACGGCCCAGGGGCTGTCGAGGTCGTTGAAGACCAGGTCGAGCAGAACCGGCCGGGCACCGGGGGCGGGCGCACGGCGCCGGTAGCCGTGCCGTTGCAGCAGGTCCTCGACCTTCGCCCGGGTGGCCGGCGACACGTCCGAACGTCCGTTGACGACCCGTGAGACGGTCGGCACCGAGACCCCGGCCTCCCGCGCGATCTCGGTGATCGTCACCTTGGCCGGCCCGTCCGAGCTCCGCGTGGCTGTTTTGTGCTGGGCGCCGTCCGGGGCCACCATCCCCACCTCCGTAGCTCTGCGTCCGGAAAATCTCCGCGCATCTTCCGGAAAGCGTAGAACATGCCACCGGCCCTCTCGCGGTCGAGGCAGCGTCCGTCCGGCTCGTCGAACGTACGGGCTCGGGTCTACGCCTGCCCGCCGTCCAGCACCGAGTGCAGCCAGGCAAGTTGCCGCCGCGTATGCGTGGCGTCCCCGTGCTCGTGCCCGTTGAACGGATACGCGTGGATCTCCCGCGCGGGATCGTGGCCGGTCAGCTCGCCGTAGCGGTGGTATGCGGCGTACGCGCCACTGGGCGGGCAGACCGTGTCGCGCAGGCCGACCCCGAAGTGGGCGGGAGCGTACGCGCGACGCGCAAAGGAGATCCCCTCGACGTACGCCAGCGTCCGGTACGCGGCCCTCTCGGCGCCCCGGTGCACGGCCAGATAGGCGGCCACCTCTCCGTAGGGCCCGTCGTCGGTGAGGTCCAGGGCCCGCCGGACACCACACAGCAACGGCGCGCTGACCAGCACGGCCGCCAGATCCGGGACGAGTCCCGCGACCGCGAGGGCCACTCCCCCGCCTTGACTGTTGCCGACGGCCGCGACCCGGTCCGCGGCGACACCGGGCAGCGCGCGCAGCGCGGCGAC
Organism: Streptomyces sp. Ru71; assembly: GCF_002920535.1. Classification (GTDB taxonomy): domain Bacteria; phylum Actinomycetota; class Actinomycetes; order Streptomycetales; family Streptomycetaceae; genus Streptomyces. Next base: position 153,223 of record NZ_PQSS01000009.1, read on the forward strand.
GGAGCACACCGCATCGGTGATCAGCCGCCGGTAGTGGTGGTCGTGCGGGTCGAGGATGCCGCGCACGATGGCGCCGGGGCCACCGGGCGCGCTCGCGTGCGGGTCGGGGGTCGCGCCGCCGCTGCCGTACTGGTCGCCCTGGCCGCGGTTGTCCATGAGCAGGTGCGCGTATCCGGCGTTCGCCCAGGTGAGCCGCTCGTGCGGGAGGCCGCGGCCGCGCCCGTACCCGGCGAACTCCACGACGGCGGGAAGGAGTTGGCCGCCCGTGCCGGCGGGCCGGGTGTACCAGGCGCTGATCGGGTCGCCGGCGAATCCGCGGAACGTCACGTCCCATGTCTCGACGAGCCGGAGCCCGCTGTCGATCCGTTCGGCACTGACGACCGGCCGCGGATGCTCGGCGGCTTTCAGAGTGGTCTGCCAGAAGGTGTCGAAGTCGGCGGGTTCGTCGAGGGGTGGGCGGTGACGTTCGAGCTGGTCCAGGGGGAGATCGACGGCGGGCAAGGACACCTCACACGGGTCTGGGGAGCCGGCTTCCTCATGTGCGACACCCGTTGGACGGGGTCGGGTGCGGCTTCAGGTTGCGGCGACGTTGCCGGAAAATTCTCGTCAGTAAATGCGCCTGCCGTGCGCGTCCGGCACCCCGGACTTGCGCAGGAAGTAGCTGTTGATCTGGTCCCGCCACTCGCGGGCGCAGCGCAGCTGCTCCTCGTAGAGCTCGGCCACCCGAGTGTGCCGGGCGGGCGAGACCAGGTCGGCGAGTGCGGCCCAGACCTCCCGGGCGGCCTCGACCTCCTCGACTCCCTCGAAATGAGTGTCGTAGATGTGCTGCACGACGGTCTTGCCGCTGTGCAGCACATGCCCGTACGGCACATGGTGGAAGAAGAGCAGCAGCTCGTCGGGACAGCTCTCCACCCGCTCGTACGTGTCCGCCCACGGCTTCGCGTACTGCCCTGCGTATCCGGTGCCGGTGGCCCGGCTGCGGTCGACTCCGATGCCGTCGCGGTCGGCGAAGTGGTACGTCCCCCATGTGCTGTACTCGTAGCCGTCGACGCTCGGCCCGTAGTGGTGTCCGGGCTGCACCATGAAGCCGACGCCGAGGGGCGCGGTGTACTTCTCGTACGTGGCCCAGGAACCGTGCAGCACCGCCCGAAGCCCGGAGCGCAGCCGCTCGGGGTCACCGGTGAGATCCGGTGTGAACGTCAACTCTGCCCACTCGTCGAGCAGTTGATCTGCGTCTGCGGTCGGGTCCCAGGCGAGGCGGCCATAGGAGTAGAGGTTGGCCTGGGCAAGGGGGTGGCCGGTCCAGAAGGGGTCGTCACCGACGTTCGCCACCGCCACGAGACCTCCGCCGGCAACCAGTTGCCCGACCGTGGGACCGCCCTCCCCCTCCGGCCGGAAGGCGAGTACCTCGGACCACATCGGCGCGAGCGCGCAGACATGCCGCTGCTGGCCCGTGTACTCCTGGGTGGCCTGCAGCTCGACGGCGACGCGGGTGCGGGGCAGGGCGCCGATCACGGGCGAGACGGGTTCACGGACCTGGAAGTCCATCGGCCCGTGCTTGACCTGAAGGATGACGTTGTCCGCGAACTGACCGTCCAGCGGGGCGAAATGGTCGTACGCGGCGCGCGCCCGGTCTGTCGAGCGGTCGCGCCAGTCCTGTCGGTGGTCGTAGACGAAGGCCCGCCAGTGGACGGTGCCGCCGTGCCGGGCGAGCGCGCCGGCCAGGAGGTTCGCGCCGTCGGCGTGGCTGCGTCCGTAGGCGAACGGGCCCGGCTGCCCCTCCGAATCGGCCTTGACGACGAAACCGCCGAAGTCGGGGACCAGCGCGTAGACCCGGTCGGCCGCCTCGCGCCACCACGCACGCACACCCTCGTCGAGCGGATCGGCGGTGTCGAGATCGCCGAGCAGGAGGGGTGCGGCGAAGTTCACGGAGAGGTGGGTTCGGATGCCGTACGGCCTCAACTCGGCCGCGATGGCGGCCACTTCAGTGAACCGTTCGGTAAGCAGGCGGGTCTCACTCGCGTGGACGTTGACGTTGTTGACCGCGAGCGCGTTGATGCCGCAGGAGGCGAGCAGCCTTGCGTACGCGCGGATCCTGGAGAGGTCACCTCGCGCCCGTCCGTCCCGCCAGAACAGCGAGCCGCCCGCATAGCCTCGCTCGACCTGCCCCATCACGGGGTGCACGTCGACGTTGTCCCAGTGGTCCAGCATGCGCAGGGCGAGGGCGGGGCGGTGGGTCTCGTCGGGGCCTTGCGTGAACGCGGCCTCGCCGATCCGCACGAGGTGGAAGAAGCCGTGGAGGAGCCCGGCCGGGGCGGCGGCGGTGAGGGTGGTGCGCCGCGCGGTCCGTGTCACCGTGAACCCCTCGGGACCTTCGTCACCGCCGGCGACCACCTTCAGCAGCAGGTCGCACGCCGCGTCGTCCGCGTCATCGCTGCCACCGAACTTGTGGCACGCACGGCCGACTTCTGCCCGTACGGTGTCGACGAGCAGTCCTTCGCCGCGCACGCACACCCGCCGTGTCCCCACGCCGCGCAGTGCCTCGTCAGGCAGCCAGGCAGGGTCTGTCTCGACGGTGGTCATGACGCCGCCGCCTCAAGGGCCACGCTGCCGAGGACGCCCTCGACGGCTCCGGGGTCGCTGCTGGTCATGTCGGGGCGGATCCTTCCTGTACGTCCGGCGTCGAAGGTGAGGACCGTCGGTTCGACGAACCGCTGTCAGCCCTGGGACCGGCCTGGAGCCAGGACCACGGTGACGACCGAACGTGCCGGGAGTTTCGCCGTCAGATGTCCGTCGGCGACCTGTGCGAGGCCCTCCACAGCCCTCGTGTCGTGATCGCCGTCGGTGAGGTATCCGGTCACCTGGTGTCCCTTCGCCGCCTTCAGGGCCATGTCCGTCGTCGTGGCCTGGCTACCGGTGTTGATGAGGACGGCCACATCGGTCCCGTCCGTGTTGCGGTACGCCGACGCGAGCACCGTCTCGTCGCCGGAGGAGGCGTCCACGCGGACTGCGCCGGGACGGATGAACCGGCTGAACGCGGTCATCGCCCGCAGCCGTGTGGAGACCATGTAGCTGTCGCCGTCCATGCGGATGAGCGCGCCGGTGTCGCCGATCGAGGCTCCGAGCCAGAAGAGGTAGGCGGAGGCGTCGGCCTGGGCGAGAGCGTTGTGGATGTTCTCGGCCACGTACAGACCGGCCGCGTTCGTGCCGTCGTCCCACTTGCTCGGCCAGACGCCGCTGCCCGCCCACTCCGACATCCACGCCGGCTTGTCACTGTCGATCAGCGGGCTGGTGGCGGCGGAGGCATAGCCGTGGGCGCTGTACGCGGCCACCTCCTTCTCGGCAGCCGGGTCGGCCGCGATGGCGGCCGCGTACGCCTTCCCCTGGTTCCAGCCGAAACTGTCGCAGCAGTACAGCTTGGTGCCGGGTGCCTCGGCGCGCAGCACCGGGCCGATCGCCTTCACGGCGTCGGCGGCCTGTGCGGGGGTGAAGAGCATGGAGGCGTACGACGCCTTCCAGTCGGGCTCGTTGGTGAAGTTCAGGTCGGTGATGCGGATGCCCTCGCGCTGGTAGAACTTCACGTACTGGGCGAGGTACTTGCCGTAAGCGGTGCGCCAGTCGCCGGTTGCGCAGTCGGTGCCGACGACTCCGCACAGGGTGCCGCCGTTCGAGTCGGAGTTGTTGTCCTTCATGTACGCGGGAGCGCTCCACGCATCCGCGATGAACCGCTTCACCCCGTACTTCCGGGCCTCCTTGGCGAGCCAGACCTGGCCGCCATCGTTTCCGTCCCAGGTGTACGTCAGCGGATCGTCGGGGCTCGCGGGCGCGTTCGGCGCGATGGTCCGCATGTGGTCGTACACCTCGTCCGTGGACGAGCCGACGCCGAGGCGCAGCATGCTCAGGCCCGCGCCGTCCTCCCGCGAGAAGAGCAACTTGACGATCTCGTCGCCCTTCTCGGCGGACAGGCCCTTCAGACCGTGGATGACGGCGGCGCGCTGGAATGCCTCCGAGACGCCGAAGCCGTCGATGCGCTGGTGGCGTACTGAGAAGTCGATGCCTCCCGGCGCTGTGTCGGCGCTTGCCGGGGCCCCGGGCAGGGCGAGCGCGGCCGAGGCCAGCGCCACGGCGGAGGCGAGCAGGGTGAGGCGGCGGGGCCTGAGCTTCGACGGCATCCATGTGCTCCCGTAGTCCGGTGAACCTGTGGTTCCAGAGGGGCGTGCGGTGCGGTGGGTGGTAGACGTGCGTCGTGCTCCAGGTACCGTCGCCAGCGGCGACCAATCTGTCAAGGCACTTAACAAATTCGGCTGGAGGTCGCGAAAGCCCTTGCAACCGAGGGCGAGAGGAAACCCAGCTGACGCACGGCTGGGTTCCTCGGGGCGGTGCGCGCTCGACGGCGCGGGGTTCGCCGCCCCCACTCCTCGTTCCGAAAGTTTCGGTCTGGAACAGAAAGCTTTTCTGCGGGGAGTATTGACGATCCATCGCCGTTCCTTCAACATCCCTGTCTGAGACACCGGCTGTGGTTCGCAATGTCGAACCACCTCGGCCCGGCCGACCCGCACCGCCCGGCAGTTCTACGCAAAGCCGCACGACAGATATGCGCAGCACAGCACCTGCGCCGACTCCGTTTCGTTCCGGTGAGGTTCGCACCAGCGCATCCCGGCTCTTCGTGCAGTTGGAGAGGTACGCGACGCCACGAGACGATCCCCCGGTGCCGAGTGGGAGCGGACGACGTTTTCCCCTCCGCTTTCAGTCATTCCATGATTTCTACCTTGGAGGCACAGTCATGGGCTCCTACGCCCTCCCCCCACCCGTTGTCCGACGGAAGATCCGCGGCCTGCTGTTAGCAGCGA
>NZ_PQSS01000010.1 GCF_002920535.1 Streptomyces sp. Ru71
GGCGGTTCCGACTCTATCAGATCCTTTCGGCGTCTGACCCCCAGTCAGCGGGGTTCGTCTTCCCGGCCGTTGGGCCGTTCCGACGAGTGAGACTTTAGCGGATTCCCGGCTCCCGAGCTAATCGGGGGCCCTGCGTCCTTTCGAACGCGGATTCCTCATTTCGCAAATGCGCGCGCCAATGACACGAGGGCAGCATCGTGAAACGACTGCCGTCGAGTAGTGGTGGTGCTTGCGGAATGGCTGCCCGCGGACCGACCGGGGTCGGCTCTCACGCCGGACAACTCGAAGAACCTTACGGATGCCACCGGGGTGTGTCAACTCATGGCGGGACCCCACCCCGGCGGGCGATCTGGGCCGATCGGCGGGGTCAGTCCTTCTTGCCGGAGGCGAGCTCGCGGCTGCGGTCGCGGGCGGCTTCGAGCGCTGCGATCAGGGCGGCTCGGACGCCGTGGTTCTCCAGCTCCCGGATGGCGTTGATCGTGGTGCCGGCGGGAGAGGTGACGTTCTCGCGGAGCTTGACGGGGTGCTCACCGCTGTCGCGGAGCATGGTCGCGGCGCCGATCGCTGACTGGACGATCAGGTCGTGGGCCTTGTCCCGGGGCAGGCCGAGCAGGATGCCGGCGTCGGTCATGGCTTCGACCAGGTAGAAGAAGTAGGCCGGGCCGGAGCCGGACAGGGCGGTGCAGGCGTCCTGCTGGGACTCGGGGACGCGGAGCGTCTTGCCGACGGCGCCGAAGATCTCCTCGGTGTGGGCCAGGTGGTCCGCCGTGGCGTGGCTGCCTGCGGAGATGACGGACATGGCCTCGTCGACGAGGGCGGGGGTGTTCGTCATGACGCGGACGACCGGGGTGCCCGCGGCCAGGCGCTCCTCGATGAACGCGGTGGTGATGCCCGCGGCTCCGCTGATGACGAGGCGGTCGGCGGGGACATGCGGGGCGAGCTCGTCGAGGAGGGCGCCCATGTCCTGCGGCTTGACCGTGAGGATCAGCGTGTCGGCGGTCTTGGCGGCCTCGGCGTTGCTGACCGGGGTGACGCCGTATCGGGTGCGGAGCTCGTCGGCGCGTTCCTGACGGCGGGCCGTGACGAGGACGTCGGCCGGGGTCCAGCCGCCGCGGATCATTCCGCTGAGCAGGGCTTCGCCGATCTTGCCGGTGCCGAGAACTGCGACTTTCTGCGTCATGGCTGGGGATGCCTCCGAGGGGTGCGTCGTCCTGGAGGCATCCTCGCACCCGGGGGCGGGCCCGGCCCGGGTTGTCCGGTGGGCGGGACGCCTGCGCGTGCGGCCGCCGTCATGCCGTACGGCGTCGGAGGGTGGCTGCGCCGAGGGCGAGGACGAGGAGGGCGCAGCCGGCCACGATGAGCACGTCGCGGATGAACGTGGCGGTCATGTCGCTGTGGTGAAGGACCTCGTTCATCCCGTCGACGGCGTACGACATGGGGAGGACGTCGGAGATCGCTTCGAGGGCGGGGTGCATCTGGGACCTGGGGGTGAACAGGCCGCACAGGAGGAGCTGGGGGAAGATCACTGCCGGCATGAACTGGACCGCCTGGAATTCCGAGGCCGCGAAGGCCGAGACGAAGAGGCCGAGGGCTGTGCCGAGAAGGGCGTCGAGCAGCGCCACCAGGAGGAGCAGCCAGGGGCTGCCCATGACGTCCAGGCCGAGGGCCCATACGGCGAGGGCGGTGGCCAGCGCGGACTGGATGATCGCGACGGTGCCGAAGGCGAGGGCGTATCCGGCGATCAGGTCGCCCTTGCCGAGGGGCATGGCGAGGAGGCGTTCGAGGGTGCCCGAGGTGCGTTCGCGCAGCGTGGCTATGGACGTGACCAGGAACATCGTGATGAGCGGGAAGATGCCGAGCAGGGAGGCGCCGGTGCTGTCGAAGGTGCGCGGGCTGCCGTCGAAGACGTAGCGCAGCAGGAAGAGCATCAGGCAGGGGATGAGGAGCATCAGCGCGATGGTGCGCGGGTCGTGCGCGAGCTGGCGCAGGACCCGGGCGGCGGTGGCGGTGGTGCGGGCGGGGTTCAGGGCGCGGGCGGGGGCCGGGGCCGTGGTGGTGCTCATCGGGTCGTCTCCTGTGCGCGGGCTGCGTTGGTCGCCTGGTCGACCAGGTGGAGGAAGGCGGTCTCGACGGTGTCGGCGCCGGTGCGGGCGCGCAGGGCGTCGGGGGTGTCCTCGGCCAGGATCTCGCCGTCGCGCATGAGCAGCAGGCGGTGGCAGCGCTCGGCCTCGTCCATGACGTGGGAGGAGACGAGGAGGGTGGCGCCGCGCTCGGCGAGGGTGTGGAAGAGGTTCCACAGGTCGCGGCGCAGGACGGGGTCGAGGCCGACGGTGGGTTCGTCGAGGACGAGCAGTTCGGGGGTGCCGAGGAGCGCGACCGCGAGGGAGACGCGGCTGCGCTGGCCGCCGGAGAGGTTGCCGGCGAGGGCGTCGGCGTGGTGGGTGAGGTCGACGTCGGTGAGGACGCGGTCGACGTCGGCGCGGCGGTCGGGGGCGGGCTGCGCGGGGTCGAGGATCGCGGCGAAGTAGTCGAGGTTCTGGCGGACGGTCAGGTCGTCGTAGACGGACGGGGCCTGGGTGACGTAGCCGATGCGGGTGCGCAGGGCGGGGTGGCCGGCGGGGTGGCCGAGGACGTCGAGGGTGCCGGTGACCTTGGCCTGGGTGCCGACGATCGCGCGCATGAGGGTGGACTTGCCGCAGCCCGAGGGGCCGAGCAGGCCGGTGATGCGGCCGCGCGGGACGGTGAAGTCGAGTCCGCGCAGGACGGTGCGGGGGCCTCGGACGGCGGTGAGGCCGGTGGCGTGGATGGCCGGGGACAGGGGCGCTTCGGGGGCTCGCCGGGGGTGCGCCGGACACGTAATTCATCATGTGGTGAATAATGCGTCCGGTGGTGGGGAACGTCAAGCGCCCGCGGGGCGCGGGGCCTCGCGGGCGCGGGTCGGGGGTGTCGGCCGGGTCAGGCGGTGCGGGCGACCAGCAGCTGGACGTCGTAGGTCTCCTCCACCACGCCGTCCGGGAAGGCGGTCAGCAGATGGGCGCGCTCGGCGGTGAGGAAGGCCTGGGCGCTCGCCTCGCCGTGGACGAGGAAGACGGAGTGGCTGCCGATGTTGGCGAGGTGCGTGTCGACGGGGACGCGGCGGCTCCAGCGCACCCGGCGGTGCGCGAAGTGGAGGCTGCCGGTGGGGTCGGCTGCGGCCGGGTCGAAGGCGCCCTTCTTCGCCTGGGCGTCGTCGATGTGGAAGTGGCGGGCGATCCGGACCGACTGGTCGGCGATCCAGGACACGTCGAGGGCGCTGGTGTTCCACCACAGCGCCAGTGCGCCGCCGGGCCGCAGCACGCGCCGGGCCTCCGGCACCGCGCGGAGCGGGTCGGTCCAGTGCCAGGACTGGGCGTAGGTGAGCAGGTCCAGGGAGGCATCGGCGAGCGGCAGGGCGTTGCCGTCGCCGCGTACGAGGGGGACCCCGGGCAGGCTGCGGTGCAGCTCGGCCGCCATCCCGGCGCCCGGCTCCACGGCGAGGACGTCGGCGCCGCGGCGGGCCAGCAGGGCGGTCGCGATACCGGTGCCCGCTCCCACGTCGGCGACGCGGGCGCGGGCCAGGGGGCGTCCGGCCAGCTCCTCGACGGCGTCGAACAGGGCCTCGGGGTAGGACGGGCGGTGAGCGGCGTACTGGGCCGCGGCGGCGTTGAAGGAGTGGGCGCGGGCGGCGTGGAGGCGGGCGGGGTCGCGTGGTTCGGGTGCGTGGGCGCGAGTGGATTCCGACGTGGCTGCCATGGGGCCATGGTGGGCGCGTGGGGGTGTCGGGGGCAGCCGGTTTTCGGGTCGCGCGGGGGCCGGGTTCGGGGCCTGCAGGGGCTCGGGTTCGGTCCGTGCAGCGGCTGGTTTGCGTGCGTGCCGCGGCCGGCTTCGGTACGTGCAGCGGCCGGTTTTGATGCGTTCCGGGTGCGTACTGCGTACTAGGAGCGGCGGCGCTTCTTGGACGGGCCGGCCGTGCTCTTGCCCGGGTTGCCCGAGCGCTTGGCGGTGCGGCGCCGGTGCCGGTCGAGGGCCTCTTGGTACTCGGCGCGGTGGAGCTTCTCGCCCGGTGCCTCGGTCAAGGAGCGGAAGAAGTAGGCGAGCAGGGAGCCGATGAAGCCGATGGCGAGCAGACCGCGCAGGTTGGCCTGCCGCTCGGCGTCGGGACGCTTGCCGAAGGAGTCCCAGGTGTGCCGGAAGGCGAGTGCGCTGCAGATCGCGAACATCGCGACGACCAGCACGGTCAGGAAACTGCCGGTGGCCGCGAGGGCCAGTCCCTCGTAGGCGAGGCGGAGCACCAGGCAGGCGGCGGCCGCCGCGGCGAGGGAGCCGACGGCCACGCCGATGCGGCGGGCGGTGTAGCCGTGCGCGTGGTCGACCCAGGTGGTGCCGAAGAAACGCAGGGGCTCCGGCCGGGGGCCGGTGGTCTGGGTGCCGTTCTCGTCGCTCACGCCCTCGATTATGGCGCTGCCGGCCCGGCGGGCCCGGGCCGCGGCTGCGCGTGCTCGCCGCGGCTCGGGATCGTCCCTGCTCAGGAGCAGCGTGGCGCGATGTAGCCGTCGCTGCCGGTGTTCACATAGGCGTCGGAGACGAACTCGCCGTTGGCGATGTTGTCCCAGATGTTGGTGGTGCCGTAGTAGCCGGACACCCAGGTGCCCGGCGACTGGCAGTAGACCGGCACCTTGATGCCCTCGGGCAGGATCTTGACGATCGGGTAGCCGGTGCCGGGGCCGCTGCGGACGTTCAGCCGGACGCCCGGCGCCACCGAGTAGTAGCGCAGAGCCGTCGTGGCCTGGCTGCGCACGTCCGCGTTTTCGTCGACACGGTCGACGGACATGATGACCTCCCCCGTTGCACCCCATGACGTCCATGGGGTCCCGTTGATTCACTCGCGTCGCGCGGCGGAACGCCTGTACGCGACTCGCGCACGCGAACGCTAGCAAGCCGCCTCGGTCCTGTTCGAGTCATCGACTAGGCTCCGTGCGTCGCGCGCGCGGACGAACAGCACGGGGGTGGTTCCATGGCGCCACGGAGGAACACCGGAGCGGGCGCGGAAGCGGAACTTCCGGAATACGCCGGTCACTATCTGCTGGAGTCCCGGCTGGGCTCGGGCGGTATGGGCGTCGTCCACCTGGCCCGCAGCCCCTCGGGCATGCGGCTCGCGGTGAAGGTCGTGCACGCCGAGTTCGCGCGGGACCCCGAGTTCCGGGGCCGGTTCCGGCAGGAGATCGTGGCCGCGCGCCGGGTGAGCGGCGCCTTCACCGCGCCCGTGGTGGACGCCGATGCGGAAGCCGAACGGCCGTGGATGGCCACGCTGTTCATCCCCGGACCGACGCTGTCCGAGCATGTGAAGCAGAACGGTCCCATGGGGGCGGCGGAGTTGCGCCGGCTGATGGCGGGGCTCGCGGAGGCGCTGCGCGACATCCACCGGGTCGGGGTGGTGCACCGGGACCTGAAGCCGAGCAATGTGCTGCTCGCCGAGGACGGTCCGAAGGTCATCGACTTCGGTATCTCCCGGCCCAAGGACAGCGAACTGCGCACTGAGACGGGGAAGTTGATCGGTACGCCGCCGTTCATGGCCCCGGAGCAGTTCCGGCGGCCCCGGCAGGTGGGGCCCGCCGCCGACATCTTCGCGCTGGGTTCGGTGATGGTGCACGCGGCGACCGGGCGGGGGCCGTTCGACTCCGACAGTCCGTACGTCGTCGCCTACTCGGTCGTGCACGACGAGCCGGATCTGACGGGCGTGCCCGGGAACCTGGCGCCGCTGGTGAGACGTTGTCTGGCCAAGGAACCGGAAGAGCGGCCGACACCGGACGAGCTGATGCGCGAGCTGCGCTCGGTGGCGGCCTCCTACGACACGCAGGCGTTCATACCGGCACAGCGGGCGGCGGACGGCCCATCGCCGTCCGTGCCGGGCGAGAGCGGGGACGACGAGAGCAGCAGGGACAGCGGGAACAGCGGCGCGACGGGGGGTGGTCGAGGGGCTGAGCGGAAGGAGAGCGCTTCGGCGCGCGGCGGCGCCGGTGCGAGCGGTGGCTGGGCCGGTGCGGGCGGCGGCGGGGCCGGTGCGGGCGGCGGCGGGGCCGGTGCGGGCGGCGGCGGGGCTCAGCGGGCGGCGGTGCGCAGGCGTCGGCTCGGGCGGGTGCTGCTGGCCGCCGGGGCGGTGGCGCTGCTCGCGGGCGGTGCGCTGGCCGTCGTACCGCTGATCGACGGCGGTCCGGCGCGGAGTGCGGCGCCGCGGTCCGCGCCGGCCGGCTTCGCCGGGTGGGAGGCCGAGGCGGCGGTGGCGGGCGGCGGTGCCGCCGAGTGCGCCCAGGGCGGCGGCAGGCTGCTGTGCGCCCGGCCCGGGATGGTCTTCGCGCTCGATCCCGGTGACGGGCGGCTGTTGTGGCGGCACCCGGCGGCGCGGGGGCGTGCCGGTGGTCCGCCGGTCGTCGCGGGCGGGCTCGTGTACGCGCCCGCGGACCAGGGGCGGCGCCTTGAGGCGCTCGACCCCGCCTCGGGTGAGGTGCGCCGGAGCCAGGACGTGCCCGCGTACTCCGGGTTCTCGGCCGTCGGCGGCATGCTGCTGCTCACCGGCGCGCACGGCACGGTGACCGGCGTGGACGCGGCGACGGGCGCCACGGTGTGGAGCCACCGGATCCCCGGACAGGCCATGCCGTCGTTCGAGGCGTTCGCGGGCAGCCCGCTGGCGTTCTCGGCGAGCGTGTCGGGCGACGGGAAGCACACCCGCGTCACCGCCGTGAACCCGCGCACCGGTGACGTGCGCTGGGACACCCGGCTCGACGGGATGCTGGAGCCGGTCGGCGCCGAGGACGGGTCGGTCTATCTGCTCGCCCTCGACCGGGCGTACGGCGAGGCCACGGGCGTGGTCCGCCACTCCCCCGCGACGGGCGTCACGCGCCGGGTCGCGCTGCCCGTCTCCCGGCAGGGGGTGCAGGCCACCGTGCGGGGGGACGTCGTCTACCTCATGGCGGTCGGGGGTTCCCTGGACGCCGTCGACATGGGCGCGCGCAGACGGCTGTGGTCGTTGGAGACGTCCGTGAGCCGGGCCTCGGCGCCTTCCGCCGACGGCGACCATGTGTATGTGACGGCGGCCGACGGGCGGCTGCTCGGCGTCGACGCCCGCTCGGGCGACCTCGTCGGCCAGACCCGCGCCCGGCTGGGCAGCGGCGCGGACCGGGTCCCCGCGGCCCTGCCCGTCCCGGTGGTCAGTGGCGGCCGCGTGTACGCCTCCGCGCCCGACGGGACGGTGTTCGCGGTGCCCGCGGGGGCGCCGGGCGACTGGTAGCCAGGATCCGCATACGACGAAGGGCCGCCCCCGAGGGAGCGGCCCTTCGTCGTCGTACGGCTGTGCCGTCCGGCCGGGCGCGGTCAGCCCAGCTTGGACACGTCGCGGACCGCGCCCTTGTCGGCGCTGGTGGCCATGGCGGCGTAGGCGCGCAGGGCGGCCGAGACCTTGCGGTCGCGGTTCTTCGGGCGGTAGGCGCCGTTCAGGGCCTGCTCGCGGCGGGCCAGCTCGGCGTCGTCGACCAGGAGCTCGATGGAGCGGTTCGGGATGTCGATGCGGATGCGGTCGCCGTCCTCGACGAGGGCGATGGTGCCGCCCGAGGCCGCCTCCGGGGAGGCGTGGCCGATGGACAGGCCCGAGGTGCCGCCGGAGAAGCGGCCGTCGGTGACCAGCGCGCACGCCTTGCCCAGGCCCCGGCCCTTCAGGTACGAGGTCGGGTAGAGCATCTCCTGCATGCCGGGGCCGCCCTTGGGGCCCTCGTAGCGGATGACGACGACGTCGCCCTCCTTGACCTGCTGGGTGAGGATCTTCTGGACGGCCTCCTCCTGCGACTCGCAGACGACCGCGGGCCCCTCGAAGGTCCAGATCGACTCGTCGACGCCGGCCGTCTTCACGACGCAGCCGTCGACGGCGAGGTTGCCCTTGAGGACCGCCAGGCCGCCGTCCTTGGAGTAGGCGTGCTCGGCGGAGCGGATGCAGCCGCCCTCGGCGTCGGTGTCCAGCGCCTCCCAGCGCTCGGACTGGGAGAAGGCCTCGGCGGAGCGGACGCAGCCGGGGGCCGCGTGCCACAGCTCGACCGCCTCGGGCGACGGGGAGCCGCCGCGCACGTCCCAGGTCTTGAGCCAGTCGGCCAGGGACGGGCTGTGCACGGAGTGGACGTCCTCATTCAGCAGGCCCGCGCGGTGCAGCTCGCCGAGGAGGGCGGGGATGCCGCCGGCGCGGTGCACGTCCTCCATGTAGTACGTGCGGTCCTTGGCGACGTTCGGCGCGACCTTCGCCAGGCACGGCACCCGGCGGGAGACGGCGTCGATCTGCTCCAGACCGAAGGGCACACCGGCCTCCTGGGCGGCGGCCAGCAGGTGCAGGATCGTGTTGGTGGAGCCGCCCATCGCGATGTCGAGCGCCATGGCGTTCTCGAACGCCTGGAAGGTGGCGATGTTGCGCGGCAGGACGGAGTCGTCGTCCTGCTCGTAGTAGCGGTGGACCAGGTCCATCACGGTGCGCGCGGCGTCGACGTACAGCTTCTTGCGCGCGGTGTGGGTGGCGAGGACCGAGCCGTTGCCGGGGAGGGACAGGCCGATGGCCTCGGTCAGGCAGTTCATCGAGTTGGCGGTGAACATGCCGGAACAGCTGCCGCAGGTCGGACAGGCGTTCTCCTCGATACGGAGCATGTCCTCGTCGGAGATCTTGTCGTTCACGGCGTCGGCCATCGCGTCGACCAGGTCGAGCGTGCGGACCGTGCCGTCGACGAGGGTGGCGCGGCCGGACTCCATCGGACCGCCGGAGACGAAGACCGTCGGGATGTTCAGGCGCAGGGCCGCGTTGAGCATGCCCGGGGTGATCTTGTCGCAGTTGGAGATGCAGACCAGGGCGTCGGCGCAGTGCGCCTCGACCATGTACTCCACGCTGTCCGCGATCAGGTCGCGGGAGGGCAGGGAGTAGAGCATGCCGCCGTGGCCCATCGCGATGCCGTCGTCGACGGCGATCGTGTTGAACTCGCGCGGGATGCCGCCCGCCTCCTTGATCGCCTCGCTGACGATCCGGCCGACCGGGGCCAGGTGGGTGTGGCCGGGGACGAACTCGGTGAAGCTGTTGGCGACCGCGATGACGGGCTTCCGGCCGATGTCCGCACCGGGTACACCGGAGGCGCGCATAAGGGCGCGGGCGCCCGCCATGTTGCGGCCGTGGGTGACTGTGCGGGACCTCAGCTCGGGCATCGTCGCTCGCTCCTTCTAGGACCTTCGGTCAGAGACTTCTGACTTCAGTCGAGCGTACGCCGGTCATCCAGGGGGCGGACGGGGTGTCCGGAATGCGGGACGGGCGTCTCGCCGTTCAGCGTCTTCCGGGCGCCGGTGACCTGCGCGGGTATCGCTCTCAGTCGCCGGTCAGGTGCGTCTGTACGACCGGGGCGAGGCGGGCGATGATCTGTTCGATGTCCGCCGACGCCAGCGGCTCCACCTTGATCACGTACCGCAGCATCACCGTGCCGACCAGCTGCGCGGCCGCCAGCTCGGCGCGCAGCTCGGCGTCCTCGGCCTGCAGTTCCCCGGCGATCCGGCGCAGCAGCTGGGCGGAGACCAGGCGGCGCAGGGCGGCCGCGGCGGTGTCGTTGTTCACCGCCGAGCGGATGATCGCGAGCAGCGGTGCCCGGCTGGCGGGGTTCTCCCACAGGCCGAACAGCAGGCGGGTCATGCGCTCGCCGACGCCGGTGACGGGGCCGGCCAGGGCCGCGTCGCGCATCGTCAGGGCGGGCGCGAAGGCGACCTCGATGGCCGCCTCGAAGACCTGTTCCTTGGTGCCGAAGTAGTGGTGGACGAGGGCCGAGTCGACACCGGCGGCCTTGGCGATGCCGCGCACGGACGTCTTCTCGTAGCCGCGCTCGGAGAACTCCTCGCGGGCCGCGCCCAGGATGCGGTCGCGGGTGTCGGCCGACTCGGTGCGCGGCGGGCGGCCCCGGCGGCGGGACCCGGCGGTGCCGGCCTTGGTGATCGCCGGGCCGGCGTCGCGGTGCGCCGTCGCCGGAGTGCCTTCGCGGGGGGTCGTCGCCGGGGTCCCTTCGCGGGAGGTCGTCGCCGGGGTCCCATCGCGGGAGGTCATCGCCGGGGCACCTTCACGGCGGACGCCAGGTGCAGGCGGGTGAAGGCGAGGGCCTCGGCGAGGTCGGCCTCGCGCTCCGCGCTGGACATGGCGCGGCGGGTGTTGACCTCGATGACGACATGGCCGTCGAAGCCGTTCACGGCCAGCCGCTCCAGCACCTCTGCGCACGGCTGCGTGCCGCGGCCGGGCACCAGGTGCTCGTCCTTGGCCGAGCCCCGCCCGTCGGCGAGGTGCACATGGCCGAGGCGGTCGGCCATGCGGTCGATCATCTGCAGCGCGTCGGTGCGGGCGGTCGCGGTGTGGCTGAGGTCGATCGTGAAGTGGCGGTAGTCGTCCTTCGTGACGTCCCAGTCGGGGGCGTAGGCGAGCATCTCGCGGTCGCGGTAGCGCCAGGGGTACATGTTCTCGACGGCGAACCGCACATCCGTCTCGTTCGCCATGCGCCAGATGCCGTCCACGAAGTCCCGGGCGTACTGGCGCTGCCAGCGGAAGGGCGGGTGGACGACGACCGTGCTCGCGCCCAGCTTCTCGGCCGCCGCCTGGGCGCGCTGGAGCTTGGTCCACGGATCGGTGGACCACACCCGCTGCGTGATCAGCAGGCAGGGGGCGTGCACGGCGAGGATCGGGATCTGGTGGTAGTCGCTGAGCCGGCGCAGCGCCTCGATGTCCTGGCTGACCGGGTCGGTCCACACCATGACCTCGACCCCGTCGTAACCGAGGCGCGCGGCGATCTCGAAGGCCGTGGCCGTCGACTCCGGATAGACCGAGGCCGTCGACAGCGCGACCTTCGCATCCGGGATCCGTACGACTGGCTCTGCCATGGGGGACAGGTTACGGGGTGCGGCATCGTGGACGCCGGGTGCGTAATCGCCGTTGTGGTGAGCGCCATATCGCGGCTGCGGGGTGGGGTGGGGGCGCGGGTTCGCCGTGCGGCGGGCACCACGCGCGTGTGCGGGGCGGGCCGGGGAGCGCGTCTTCGCCGTTGTGGTGAGCGCCCGTGCGCGTGTGCGGGGCGGGGCGGGGGCGCGTGTGCGCCGTTGCGGCTCGCGCCCGTGCGCGTGTGCGGGGCGGGGCGGGGCGGGGGCGCGTGTGCGCCGTTGCGGCTCGCGCCCGTGCGCGTGTGCGGGCTGGGGTGGGGCGCCCACTCGCCGTTGTGGTGAGCGCCGTGCGCGTGTGCCGGTGCGTTGTGGCTTGTCGCGCGGTTCCCCGCGCCCCTCTGGGTCGGCTACGCGGAGCCCATGTGGTCGAGGCGGCGCAGGATCACGCCCTCTCTCAGGGCCCAGGGGCAGATCTCCAGGGCCTCCACGTCGAAGAGGTCCATCGCGCCCTCCGCCACCAGCGCGCCCGCCAGCAGCTGGCCCGCCCGGCCCTCGGAGACTCCGGGGAGCTCCGCGCGCTGGGCCGCCGTCATGTCGGCGAGCTTGGGGACCCAGGCCTCCAGGGTCTCCCGCTTCAGCTCCCGCTGGACGTAGAGGCCGTCGGCCGAGCGGGCGGCTCCCGCGAGGCGGGCCAGTTGTTTGAAGGTCTTGGAGGTGGCGACCACATGGTCGGGTGCGCCGAAGCGGCTGAACTCGCCGACCGTGCGGGCGATCTCCGCGCGGACATGGCGGCGCAGGGCGCGCACGTCCTCGGGGTCGGGCGGGTCGCCGGGCAGCCAGGCGGCGGTGAGGCGGCCGGCGCCCAGCGGCAGCGACACCGCCGCGTCCGGCTCCTCGTCCATGCCGTAGGCGATCTCCAGGGAGCCCCCGCCGATGTCCAGGACCAGCAGCTTCCCGGCGGACCAGCCGAACCAGCGGCGGACGGCGAGGAAGGTCAGCTTGGCCTCCTCCTCGCCGGTGAGCACCTGCAGCTCGACGCCGGTCTCCTCGCGCACGCGCGCGAGGACGTCGTCGGCGTTGCCGGCCTCGCGCACGGCGGAGGTGGCGAAGGGCAGCAGGTCCTCGACGCCCTTGTCCTCGGCGGCCTGGAGGGCGTCCTGAACGACCGAGACCAGTTTGTCCACGCCGTCGGCGCCTATGCAGCCCTCGTGATCCAGCAATTGGGCGAGCCGCAGCTCCGCCTTGTGCGAGTGGGCGGGCAGCGGGCGCGCGCCGGGGTGCGCGTCCACCACCAGCAGGTGCACCGTGTTCGATCCCACGTCGAGGACACCGAGTCTCATGTACGGAACGCTACTGCCAGCGGCGCGATGCTCGGACCGGCGAGCGGTGCCGGTTGACGCGCGGGGCGACTTACCCTGGACGCGTGCCAAAGACGAAAAAGGCGAAGGACGAAAACCCGGCGAAGTCGGCGAAGGCCGACAAGGTGACCAAAACATCCAAGGTTCCTTCGCAGGCGAAGGCGGCCAAGAAGTCGAAGAAGGCCCTGGAGACCGACGAGAAGGGGCTCGACTTCGCGCGCGCGTGGGTGGAGTTCCCGGATCCGGCGGACGACGAGCAGGTCTTCCGCTGCGATCTGACATGGCTGACCTCCCGCTGGAACTGCATCTTCGGCAGCGGCTGCCAGGGCATCCAGGCGGGCCGTGCGGACGACGGGTGCTGCTCGCTGGGCGCCCACTTCTCCGACGAGGACGACGAGAAGCGGGTCGCCGAGCACGTGGCGCGGCTCACGCCGGAGATCTGGCAGCACCACGCCGAGGGCACGAAGAACGGATGGGTCTCCGAGGACGAGGACGGCGAGCGGCAGACACGGCCCTACCAGGGCTCCTGCATCTTCCAGAACCGGCCCGGCTTCCCGGGCGGCGCGGGCTGCTCACTGCACATCCTGGCCCTGCGCGAGGGCCGCGAGCCGCTGGAGAGCAAGCCGGACGTGTGCTGGCAGCTGCCGATCCGGCGCACCTTCGACTGGATCGACCGGCCCGACGACACGCGTGTGCTGCAGGTGTCGATCGGTGAGTACGACCGCCGGGGCTGGGGTCCGGGCGGCCACGACCTGCACTGGTGGTGCACGTCGGCGACGTCGGCGCACGGCGCGGGCGAGCCGGTGTACGTCTCCTACCGGGCGGAGCTGACCGAACTGATGGGCAAGGCCGGCTACGACCGGCTGGTCGAGCTGTGCGAGGAGCGGCTGGCGTCCCAGCTGCCCCTGCTGGCCCCGCATCCGGCGGACCCGGCCGGCTGACGCCGCCACGGGGCGTGCGGCTCCGTCTCTCCTACGGCCCCGTATCGCGTCCCCCGCGCCGCCGGGTGTACGGCGCCGTATCGCGTCGGGCGCGCTGCCAGACGTACGGCTTCGTATCGCGTCCGGCGTCACGACGTCGCCGGGCTCGGGGTGCCGCTGTCGCCGGGCGGCGGGGAGGAGCTGCCGGGGTCGGTCGAGCCGCCCGGCTCGGACGGGGCGGGGTCGGTGGGCGTCGGGTCGGGGGACGACGGGGGGGCTGCTCGGGGTGGGCGAGCCGCCGGGGTCCGTGGGGGCCGAGGAGGTGGGCGTCGGGTCGGGATCGGGGGGCGTGGACGGGTCGCCCGGGGTGCCGGTGCCGGGGTCGGAGGGGCCGGGCGCGGTGCCGTAGCCCTCGATGGAGACGACGGCGCCGGCGGGTGCGATCGCCACCCGCGCGCTCCAGTGGCCGGACGGCTCGCGCAGGGGGTCGACGTGCACCTGGATCGTGAACGACTCGCCGGGGCGGAGGGTTCCCGAGGACCGGCTGAAGTAGAGCCAGTGGGCCGTGGTGCCGGCCGACCAGCGCACGGGGGCCGACCCGGTCGCGGTCAGCGTGATCAGCGTGGAGTCGCCCCGGCTCGCGGCGGTGACCTCCAGCACCCCGGTGCCGCTGCCGGCCCCGGCGACGCTGACCACCTCGACCGACACCTCGGGCTTGCCGCCCGGACCGAAACGGGCGCCGGGCCGGGTGCTGGCGTTCCCGGCGTTCTCGTAGCCGCCGCTCGCGCGCTCGCCGTCGAGGCTGTCCGCGCCGTGGTCCTGGCGGGCGGTGGCCGGGCCGGCGGCGCCCTCGCCGACCGGAGCGCCCCGGTAGGCGGCCCACAGGGCGAGCACGGGCGCGGCGACCACGGTGGCGACGACCGTCGTGGTGACGGCACGCGCGCGCAGGCGGTCCCGGCGGGCCGCCCGGTCCTTGGGGTCCATGGGGAAGCCACGCCGGTCGAAGCGCGGCGCCGCGTGACCACGCGCGCGTGGATGGTGCGCCAGAGCGACGTGCAGCACCGCGCGGGGCGCCTCCAGCACGGGCAGTTCGGCGGGCGTGACGGTGGCGCCGGGCCAGCGGCCGGGGACCGCGCGCTCGGCGGTACGGCGGCAGCGGGGGCAGTCGTCGACGTGCCGGACCAGTTCGCGGCGCAGGGTGCTGCTCAGCACGAACCGGCCGTCGCCGGTGAGGCGGGCGGCGCTCGCGCAGGTGCCGGTCTCGACGACGGCGAGCGCGGCGCGGGTGCGCTCCACCTCGCAGGCCGCCGCGGCGAGCAGTTCGCGGGCGGCGGCGAGGTCCATGCCGAGCACGGCGGCGACCTCGTGGGCGGCCAGGTGGTGGCGCACGGCGAGTTCGAGGGCCTCGCGCTGCTCGGGGGTGGTGCCGGCGGCCTCCGGCCAGGCCAGCAGGCCCAGTTCGCGGCGCCGCTGCTCCTGCACCTCCGGGGCGACGGGGACCTCCGGTTCCTGGCGCCCGTGCCCGCCGGGCCGGCCCGCCGCATGGGTGGCCTGACGTTTCTGCTTGGCCTCGGCGAGCTTGCGCAGGCACGACCAGCGGGCCAGCGCGTACAGCCAGGCGCGGCGGTCCCCGGCGGCCTCCGGTACGCGCGTGCCGCGCCGCTCGGCGAGGGCGAGCGCGTCGGCGAGGGCGGCGGTGGCCGCGTCGTGGTCGCACAGGACGGACAGGCAGTAGGTGAACAATCCGTCCAGGTACGGCTCGTAGCGCGCGGGCGGGCGCTGCGCCAGCGTGCGCGCCGCGGCGCGGTCGCGCGCCTCCCGGTGCGCTCGGTGTGCGCCGGTGGTGCGGGTCGTGGTCTCCGGACTGCTGCTCATCACCCGTGCGACCGTAGGCGGCATGAGCAGGCCCTCCCGGGCGCCTTGAGCACTTTTAATCCGTACGGGTGAAACGATCCCTCAATAGGGGACACGAGCCGTTCGTTCCGTGGCCGGTTCCGGGTGGAGGGTGGCCGGTTCGGGATGCGGGGTGGCAGGTTCCGGGTGGAGGGAGACCGGTTCCGGGCGAAGGCAGGCCGGTTCCGGATGGGGGGTGGCGGTTGCTGCCGGGAGAGCTGCGGGCAGTCGTGGCTCCGCCCGTGCCTCAAGCCGCTGTCAGACCCGCCCGCTACGGTTTGACGCATGGCTGCCCGTACCAAGACCACCAAGGACCGTCCCTCCTACCGCTGCACGGAATGCGGCTGGCAGACGGCGAAGTGGCTCGGCCGCTGCCCCGAGTGCCAGGCCTGGGGCACGGTCGAGGAGTACGGCGTGCCCGCGGTCCGTACGACGGCGCCGGGCCGTGTCACCACCTCCGCGCTCCCCATCGGGCAGGTCGACGGCCGTCAGGCCACCGCCCGCTCCACCGGCGTGCCCGAGCTGGACCGGGTGCTCGGCGGCGGCCTGGTGCCCGGCGCGGTCGTGCTCGTCGCCGGCGAGCCCGGCGTCGGCAAGTCCACCCTCCTCCTCGACGTCGCCGCGAAGTCGGCCAGTGCGGAGCACCCCACCCTCTATGTCACCGGTGAGGAGTCCGCGAGCCAGGTCCGGCTGCGCGCCGACCGGATCAACGCGATCGACGACCACCTCTACCTGGCCGCCGAGACCGACCTCGCGGCCGTGCTCGGCCACTTGGACGCGGTCAAGCCGTCCCTGCTGATCATGGACTCGGTGCAGACGGTCGCCTCCCCGGAGATCGACGGCGCTCCCGGCGGCATGGCCCAGGTCCGTGAGGTCGCCGGCGCCCTGATCCGCGCCTCCAAGGAGCGCGGCATGTCCACGCTGCTGGTGGGCCACGTCACCAAGGACGGCGCGATCGCCGGTCCGCGCCTGCTGGAGCACCTGGTGGACGTGGTGCTGCACTTCGAGGGCGACCGGCACGCGCGTCTGCGCCTGGTGCGCGGCGTGAAGAACCGCTACGGCACCACGGACGAGGTGGGCTGCTTCGAGCTGCACGACGAGGGCATCATGGGCCTGGCCGACCCGAGCGGACTTTTCCTGACTCGTCGTGACGAACCGGTACCGGGCACCTGCCTGACCGTCACCCTGGAGGGCCGCCGCCCGCTGGTGGCCGAGGTCCAGGCGCTCACGGTGGACTCGCAGATCCCCTCCCCGCGCCGTACGACGTCCGGCCTGGAGACGTCCCGGGTGTCGATGATGCTGGCGGTGCTGGAGCAGCGGGGCCGGATCAGCGCCCTGGGCAAAAGGGACATCTACTCCGCGACGGTGGGCGGGGTGAAGCTGTCGGAACCGGCCGCGGACCTGGCGATCGCCCTCGCCCTGGCGTCCGCCGCCAGCGACACTCCACTGCCGAAGAACCTGGTCGCGATCGGCGAGGTGGGTCTGGCGGGCGAGGTCAGACGGGTCACGGGCGTGCAGCGGCGCCTGTCCGAGGCGCACCGGCTGGGCTTCACGCACGCGCTCGTGCCGGGCGACCCGGGGAAGATCCCGCCCGGTATGAAGGTCCTGGAAGTCGCCGACATAGGGGACGCGCTGCGGGTGCTGCCGCGCTCCCGTCGCCGAGAGGCCCCACGGGAGCAGGAGGACCGCCGGTAGACTTTGCCCTGGTCTCGCCCGTCCGTACGAACCGAGTGCGCGAAACGGGAGCGCCCCAGAACCTGCGACCGGAGGAGTGCAGTGGCAGCCAACGACCGGGCAGCGGCTCCCGGAAAGTCCGGTGGGAGTGCCGGTTCCGATGGCCTGATGCGCGCCTCGCTGAGCGCCGTGGCACCCGGCACGTCCCTGCGGGACGGCCTTGAGCGGGTGCTGCGCGGCAACACGGGCGGACTGATCGTGCTCGGCTCCGACAAGACCGTCGAGGCGATGTGCACGGGCGGCTTCGTGCTGGACGTGGAGTTCACCGCCACCCGGCTGCGCGAGCTGTGCAAGCTGGACGGCGGCATCGTGCTCTCCTCGGACCTGTCGAAGATCCTCCGGGCGGGCGTGCAGTTCGTGCCCGACGCGACGATCCCGACGGAGGAGACCGGTACCCGGCACCGCACGGCGGACCGGGTCTCCAAGCAGGTCGGCTTCCCGGTCGTCTCCGTCTCCCAGTCGATGCGGCTGATCGCCCTGTACGTGGACGGGCAGCGCCGTGTCCTGGAGGACTCAGCGGCGATCCTGTCCCGCGCCAACCAGGCGCTGGCCACCCTGGAGCGCTACAAGCTGCGCCTGGACGAGGTCGCGGGCACGCTGTCGGCGCTGGAGATCGAGGACCTGGTGACGGTCCGGGACGTCTCCGCGGTGGCCCAGCGGCTGGAGATGGTGCGCCGCATCGCCACCGAAATCGCCGAATACGTGGTCGAACTGGGCACCGACGGGCGTCTGCTCGCTCTCCAGCTCGACGAGTTGATCGCCGGCGTCGAGCCCGAGCGCGAGCTGGTCGTGCGGGACTACGTCCCCGAGCCGACCGCGAAGCGTTCCCGCACGGTCGAGGAGGCGCTGGCCGAGCTGGACAAGCTCACCCACGCCGAGCTGCTGGAGCTGTCCACGGTGGCCCGCGCGCTGGGCTACACCGGCTCCCCCGAGGCCCTCGACTCCGCGGTCTCCCCGCGCGGCTTCCGGCTGCTGGCCAAGGTCCCGCGGCTGCCCGGCGCGATCATCGACCGCCTGGTGGAGCACTTCGGCGGTCTGCAGAAGCTGCTCGCCGCCAGCGTCGACGACCTCCAGACGGTCGACGGCGTCGGCGAGGCCCGCGCGCGCAGCGTCCGGGAGGGCCTGTCGCGCCTCGCGGAGTCGTCGATCCTGGAGCGGTACGTCTAGCCTGCGGCGCCAGTGCCGCCGACGTACGTGAGGGGTGCCCGGCCGAGACGGCCGCGCACCCCTCGTCGTATCACCGGACCCCGCCGCCGTATCGGCGTCAGTCCGCCGCCAGCACGAACGACGTCTGCGCCTTCTCGAACCCGGGCGCCTTCGCCTGCACCAGGTACGTGCCCGGCGCGGCCGTCCCCGCCTCGGGCGTGGCGCACTGCGGCGCGCTCTGCCTGCGGTCCCACGTCACCACGTAGGTGATGGTGCTGCCTCCGGGCACCCGGTACAGCAGACTTCCGCTGCCCTTGGGGCAGTCCGCGGACGACCACAGATCGTCGGCGCCGTCTGCCTGAGTGATCGTCACCACCGCGCTCCTGGGCCCGAGATCGACCTTGCAGTCGTGGGCGGAGGTGTTGCGCGCGACGATCTGGAACGTCGGCGTCTGCTCCGGCGTGTAGCTGTTGCGGACGCTGCGCAGCGTCAACGAGACCGTGCTGGGAGTGCAGTTGGGCAGCGGGGAGCCGGCGGGCAGCGTCGTACCCGTGCCGCTGCCGCCGCCGGCGCTGCCGTTGATGCCGTCGTCCAGCCCGCCGGCGGAGCCCGCGCCGGCACCGCCGGAACCGCTCGTGTCACCCGGGTCGGAGCCGGTGCCGGCGCCGGAACCGGAACCGCTGGAGTCCCCGCCGCTCGACTCGTCGCGTCCGCCGGGGTGTTGGCTGATCGCCGGACCGGAACCGGACGGTCCGGGAGTGATCGAGGGCGCGGGATTCTTGCCGTTGGATCCGCCGGTGTCCTTCTTGCCGCCACCGCCACCGGAGGTGACGATCAACGTGATCACGAGCGCCAACAGCGCGATCACAGACAGCAGTACGGCCCTCCGTCGCCAGTAGATGGAGGAGGGAAGCGGCCCGACCGGATTGCGCAGAGATCCCACGGCGCAAACTGTACGAGAGATCACCGCGTTCGCCTGCGTCACCCGCCGCCCGCAGCGCAACTTTTCCGGATCATCATCCCGGAGACATGCCCGGTCACCGCCGCCTTTCGCCGGGCACGCCACCCGGTGATCGCGGACGGTCACCGAACGGCGCCCGCACTCACCGTCCGTGACCGTGAGCGTCGGTGCAGCGGAACTCTGCGGCGACATCACCGGGGCCGGCGCGGCACCCCTTCGTGGGTACGGCGCGCGGCGGGAATCCGGCCCCGCCCCGGCCTCCGAAGTGACGGGTGGGACCGGGGAGTTCGCAGCTCGGGGCGCGAGGGAGGCGGTCCGCGCGGGCGGCGGGCGCAAGCGCCGCACCCCGACCCGCCCCCTGTCGGTACGCACGCGCGCGTGCCGCCGCATGGCAGGATCGGTAGCGTCATGACTGCGCCCACGAAGCTTCCGAACAGCAGCCCCGTCCCGTCGGCCGCGCCGGCCGGGGAGGAGCTGCACACCCCCGTCATCGCCTGGTTCGACGCCCACGCGCGCGACCTTCCCTGGCGGCGCCCGGAAGCGGGCGCCTGGGGCGTGATGGTCAGCGAGTTCATGCTCCAGCAGACGCCGGTCAGCCGGGTCCTGCCGGTCTACGAGCAGTGGCTGGCCCGCTGGCCGCGCCCCGCCGACCTGGCCGCGGAGGCGCCCGGCGAAGCGGTGCGCGCCTGGGGCCGGCTCGGCTACCCGCGCCGCGCGCTGCGGCTGCACGGGGCCGCGGTGGCGATAACGGAACGGCACGGCGGCGACGTACCGTCCGACCACGCCCAGTTGCTCGCGCTGCCCGGCATCGGCGAGTACACGGCGGCCGCGGTGGCCTCGTTCGCGTACGGGCAGCGGCACGCGGTGCTGGACACCAACGTGCGGCGGGTCTTCGCGCGCGCGGTGACCGGCGTGCAGTACCCGCCGAACGCCACGACGGCCGCCGAGCGGCGGCTGGCCCGCGTACTGCTGCCGGAGGACGAGCGCACCGCCGCCCGCTGGGCCGCCGCCTCGATGGAGCTGGGCGCGCTGGTGTGCACGGCGAAGAACGAGGACTGCCACCGCTGCCCGATCGCCGCACAGTGCGCGTGGCGGCTGGCGGGCAAGCCGGAGCACGACGGCCCGCCGCGGCGCGGTCAGACGTACGCGGGCACCGACCGGCAGGTGCGCGGCAAGCTGCTCGCCGTTCTGCGGGAGGCGCACGCGCCGGTGCCGCAGGCGGCGCTGGACCGGGTGTGGCACGAGCCGGTGCAGCGCGCCAGGGCGCTGGACGGCCTCGTCGCGGACGGTCTGGTGGAACCGCTGCCGGGCGGCCTGTACCGGCTGCCGCTGAGCTGAGGCACGGCCCGTGCCGGGCTGACGCACAGACACATCACGGCGTCGGTCCACGCGTTACGGTCCACCACAGACGCCAAATCGGGACATACAGCACCCAATCGACCAACCCCTCTACCCACGACCGGCTTTCGTTACACAACCGACGGACAGCCGAGCGCTGGCCGCAGGCTGCTCCGCACAACGCCGTGACAACGCCTCCGTAGCTTCTTCCTCGTGCCCGACAGGGGCACGACGGGGACAGACCACAAGCGGGACACCGGCAGCAGGCAGCCGGCACCACGGGGACTTTTCGGAGGCGGTTGATCATGGCGCAGGGCGAGGTGCTCGAATTCGAGGAGTACGTCCGCACCCGGCAGGACGCGCTGCTGCGCAGCGCCCGTCGGCTGGTGCCGGACCCGGTCGACGCCCAGGACCTCCTCCAGACCGCGCTGGCCCGCACCTACGGCCGCTGGGAGGGCATCGCGGACAAGCGGCTCGCGGACGCGTACCTGCGCCGGGTGATGATCAACACGCGCACCGAGTGGTGGCGGGCCCGCAAGCTGGAGGAGGTGCCCACCGAGCAGCTCCCGGACGCCTCCGTGGACGACTCCACCGAGCAGCACGCCGACCGCGCCCTGCTGATGGACGTCATGAAGGTGCTCGCCCCGAAGCAGCGCAGCGTGGTCGTGCTGCGACACTGGGAGCAGATGTCCACGGAGGAGACGGCCGCCGCCCTCGGCATGTCGGCCGGAACGGTCAAGAGCACGCTGCACCGGGCGCTCGCCCGGCTCCGCGAGGAGCTGGAGGCCCGCGATCTGGACGCACGCGCGCTGGAGCGTGAGGAGCGGGAGCGGTGCGCGGCCTGACGGAAGGGGAGGTCTCCCCGGCCCGGGGAAGTCTTCAGGCGGTGATCACGGCAGCGGCCGTGCTCGCCGCCCTCGCCCTTTTGGTCTCCGCCTGTGCCACCGGCGGCACCGGGACCCGTGACGAGGGTCCCGCCCACGCCGACTCGGTGGCGGGCGCGGCGGCCGCCTCGCCCTCCCCCAGCCCCGCCCCCACCCTGCAGCGGGTGGACGCGGTGCAGCTCGTCAAGGACGACCCGCTGGTCTCGAACGCGGTCAAGAAGACCCTGCAGCCGTGCGCCGGGGACGACTACCCCGTCGACGTCAGCTACGGCGATCTGACCGACGGAGCGGTCGACGACGTCGTCATCAACGTGCTCACCTGCGGGGACGCGGTGGGGGTCGGCTCGTACGTGTATCGCGCGGACGGCGACCGCTACCAGAACGTGTTCCAGTCCGAGGAGTCCCCGGTCTACGCGGAGATAGACCGCGGCGCGCTGATGGTGACCAAGCAGGTGTACGAGAATGGCGACCAGGTGTCGAACCCGTCCGGCGAGAACGTGATCACGTACATCTGGAAGGACGGCCGGTTCGTGCAGGACGACTTCCATCACACGGACTTCGGCACCACGGTGGACACCTCTCCCACCAAGGCGCCGGCACCGGCGCCGGCGGAGAACTGACACGGGAATCCACCGCGGGCGTGAACCGATCCGCCCCCTCCATCCGATGGAGAAGTGAACGCACCGCGGGCTCCACGCGTCCATGCAGAGAGCCCGACGACCGAGAAGCACCAAGGACTGAGAGCACCCGGATGGCAGACCAGACCCACGTCCTGTTCGTCGAGGACGACGACGTCATCCGCGAGGCCACCCAGCTCGCCCTGGAGCGGGACGGCTTCGTGGTCACCGCCATGCCCGACGGACTGTCGGGCCTGGAGGCGTTCCGGACGAACCGCCCCGACATCGCCCTGCTGGACGTCATGGTCCCGGGCCTGGACGGCGTCAGCCTGTGCCGGCGCATCCGCGACGAGTCCACCGTGCCGGTGATCATGCTGTCCGCGCGGGCCGACGCCATCGACGTGGTCCTGGGCCTGGAGGCGGGCGCCGACGACTACGTGACCAAGCCGTTCGACGGGGCCGTCCTGGTCGCCCGCATCCGCGCGGTGCTGCGCCGCTTCGGCCACGCGGGCGGCGACCGGCAGGCGGAGGACACGTCCTCGTCGGGCAACGGCGGCGTGCTGACCTTCGGCGACCTGGAGATCGACACCGACGGGATGGAGGTGCGCCGGGCAGGCCGGCCGGTGGCGCTGACGCCCACCGAGATGCGCCTGCTGCTGGAGTTCTCCACCGCGCCGGGCACGGTCCTGTCGCGGGACAAGCTCCTGGAGCGCGTGTGGGACTACGGCTGGGGCGGGGACACCCGGGTCGTCGACGTCCATGTGCAGCGGCTGCGCACCAAGATCGGCCAGGACCGCATCGAGACGGTCCGCGGCTTCGGCTACAAGTTGAAGGCCTGAGCGGGGCGCGGCATGCGGGGGATCGTGCGACGACTGCTTCCGGACCACCTGGAGCGCGTGGGTATCCGGACGGGGCTGAGGTGGAAGCTCAGCGCCGCCATCGCGCTGGTCGGCGCGCTGGTGGCGATCGTGCTCAGCCTGGTCGTGCACAACGCGGCGCGGGTGTCGATGCTGGACAACGCCCGCGATCTGGCGGTGGAGCGGATCAAGATCGCCCAGCGCAACTACGACCTGACCCACCGGACGAACTTCCCGGGCGTCGCGGTCAACGACCCGGCCCTGCCCGCACCGCTGCGGGAGCGGGTCCTGGCCAACCGGGTGGCGACGTACGTCTCCGACCACAGGGGCCACCCGCCGGACATCTGGGCCGCGACCCCGGCGAAGGACGGGAACGTGCTCTCGCTGCACACCCACTTCACCGACCGCTCCACGGACATCCTGCGCGATCTCGACCAGGCTCTGGTCATCGGTTCCATCGCGGTGGTCCTGGGCGGCAGCGCGCTGGGCGTGCTGATCGGCGGCCAGCTCTCGCGCCGGCTGCGCAAGGCGGCGGCAGCGGCCAACCAGGTCGCCCGCGGGGAGAGGGACGTACGGGTGCGGGACGCCATCGGCGGGATCGTGCGGGACGAGACCGACGACCTGGCCAGCGCCGTGGACGCCATGGCGGACGCGCTCCAGCAGCGACTGGAGGCCGAACGCCGGGTCACCGCCGACATCGCGCACGAGCTGCGCACCCCGGTGACGGGGCTGCTCACCGCGGCCGAACTGCTGCCGCCCGGCCGCCCGACCGAGCTGGTCCTGGACCGGGCGAAGGCGATGCGCACCCTGGTCGAGGACGTCCTGGAGGTGGCCCGCCTGGACGGTGCCTCGGAGCGGGCCGAGCTGCAGGACATCCTGCTGGGCGAGTTCGTCGCGCGCCGGGTTGCGGCCAAGAACCCGCAGATCGACGTACGGGTCGTCCATGAATCCGAGGTCACCACCGACCCGCGCCGCCTGGAACGCGTGCTGTTCAACCTTCTGGCCAACGCCGCCCGCCACGGCAAGCCGCCGGTCGAGGTCACCGTCGAGGGCCGGGTGATCCGGGTCCGCGACCACGGCCCCGGCTTCCCCGAGGACATCCTCGCCGAGGGCCCGAGCCGTTTCCGCACCGGCAGCACCGACCGCGCCGGCCACGGCCACGGCCTGGGCCTGACCATCGCCGCAGGCCAGGCCCGAGTCCTGGGCGCCCGCCTCACGTTCCGCAACATCCGCCCGGCAGGCGCCCCACCCCACATACCCGCCGAGGGCGCGGTAGCAGTCCTCTGGCTCCCAGAACACGCCCCAACAAACACAGGCAGCTACCCCCTGCTCCCACCTGGCGCGTAACCGGGGGTGGGTCACGCAACCCGGCGCGACGGGGTGCCGCAGGCATTTCAGGGGCGCGGGGAACTGCGCGGGCAACCACAACGCACCCGCAGACGAACAACCGACCCAGCGCCGCAGGCACCCGCAGACAAACGAACAGGGCGCCCCCCAAAGGGAAGGCGCCCCATCACACAGACCAACGGCCGGCAGTCCACCCACCGCTGACTACAACGCATCAACCTCCGGCCCCGGCGCCCCCGCCCCCCGCAGCGGCACTTCCTTCACGAACACCGCCGACACCAGCACGATCACCGCAACCACCGCCCCGAGCAGGAACGCCGCATGCGTACCGGAGGACACCGCGTACTGGTACGCCTCCCGCGCCTGAACCGGCAGCTTGGCCAGGCTCGCCGCATCCAGCTGCGCGGACTTCTCCGTGATCTGCGACCCCAGCGCCCCGGCCTTCTCGGACATCACATCCGCCACCCGGTGGTTGAACAGCGCACCCATGATGGCGACACCGAAGGAGGACCCGAGCGTACGGAACAGCGTGGTCGAGGAGGACGCGACACCCATGTCCTTCATCTCGACGCTGTTCTGCGCGACCAGCATGGTGATCTGCATCAGGCAGCCCATGCCGAGACCGAGCACCGCCATGTAGACCCCGGAGGTGAACCGCGAGGTCCCCGTGTCCATCAGCGACAGCAGCCACAGCCCGGCAATCATCAGCACACCGCCGACGATCGGGAAGGCCTTGTACCGCCCGCTGCTGGTGGTGACCCGTCCCGCCACCATCGAGGTGACGAGCATCGCGCCGAGCATCGGCAGGAGCAGCAGCCCGGAGTTGGTCGCGGACGCGCCCTGCACGGCCTGCTGGTACAGCGGCAGGAACAGCGTGGCGCCGAACATCGCGAAGCCGGTGATGAAGCCGATGACGGACATCAGGGTGAAGTTGCGGCTGCGGAAGATGTGCAGCGGCACGACCGGCTCGGCGGCCTTGGTCTGCCAGAACACGAACCCGACCAGGGCGACGACACCGATGCCGATGAGCTCCATGATCCGCGCCGACGTCCACGCGTACTCCGTGCCGCCCCACGTGGTGACGAGCACGATCGCGGTGATGCCGACGGTCAGCAGCGCCGCGCCCAGGTAGTCGATACGGGCCTTGGACCGCTTCTTCGGCAGGTGCAGCACCGCGCTGATCAGGCCGAGCGCGACGACGCCGAGCGGCAGGTTGATGTAGAAGGCCCAGCGCCAGCCCCAGTGGTCGGTGATGGTGCCGCCGACCAGCGGGCCGCCGATCATCGCCAGCGCCATGATGCCGGCCATCATGCCCTGGTACTTGCCACGCTCGCGCGGCGGAACCAGGTCACCGATGATCGCCATGACGCCGACCATCAGACCGCCGGCGCCGAGACCCTGCACGGCGCGGAAGCCGATCAGCTGGCCCATGTTCTGCGCCATGCCGCTGAGCGCCGAACCGATCAGGAAGAGGATGATCGACGTCATGAACGAGCCCTTGCGGCCGTACATGTCGCCGAGCTTGCCCCAGATCGGGGTGGCGGCCGCGGTGGCGAGGGTGTACGCCGTGACGACCCAGGACAGGTGCTCCAGCCCGCCGAGCTCGCCCACGATGGTCGGCATCGCGGTGCCGACGATCATGTTGTCCAGCATCGCGAGCATCATCGTGATCATGAGTGCGAGCACGACGACCCGGACACTTCTCGGCCGTTTGCCCGACTCCGTCTCCACCGCTCCTGTGGCGGCTGCTTCTGTGACGGCCATCGTCCCCACTCCCCCAGCGACTGGTACTTACTTGCCGACCGGCTAGTTGACTACACTGGGAAAGGTAGCCCCGTAACTAGCCGGTCGTCAAGTAAGTTTTACCAGCCGGGCGGCAGGTAAGTTTCCGGGGAAGCGCTAGGAGGACGAGGATGGACGTCACCATGGAAGGCACCAAGCAGCAGCGCCGGGGGAACACCCGCCAGCGCATCCAGGACGTCGCGCTCGAACTCTTCGCCGAGCAGGGCTACGAGAAGACCTCCCTGCGGGAGATCGCCGAGCGCCTGGAGGTCACCAAGGCGGCGCTGTACTACCACTTCAAGACCAAGGAAGAGATCCTCGTCAGCATCTTCGAGGATCTCTCACGGCCGATCGAGGCCCTGATCGAGTGGGGCCGGCAGCAGCCGCACACCCTCCAGACCAAGCAGGAGATCGTCCGCCGCTACAGCGAGGCCCTCGCCGGTGCCGCTCCGCTCTTCCGCTTCATGCAGGAGAACCAGGCCACGGTGCGTGAGCTGCGCATCGGCGAGACCTTCAAGGAGCGCACGCTCAGCCTGCGGGACATCCTCGTCGATCCGGACGCCGACCTGGTGGACAAGGTGCGCTGCGTCAGCGCGCTGTTCACGCTGCACGCGGGGATGTTCGTCCTGCAGGACGTCGAAGGCGACCCCGAGGAGAAGCGCAAGGCCACCCTGGAGGTCGCGTTCGATCTGGTGGCTCAGGCGCACAAGGGCGCCTGAGCGTCCGCCCCGGGGGCGGAGACGGGTCAGACGGACAGACCCTTGGCCTTCAGGAAGGCGACCGGGTCGATGGCCGAGCCGTAGTTCGGGGTCTTGCGGATCTCGAAGTGCAGGTGCGGGCCGCTGGAGTTACCGGTGTTGCCGGACTTGGCGATGTGCTGACCGGTGGCGACGACCTGGCCGACCTTCACGTCGATGCGGGACAGGTGGGCGTACTGGGAGTACGTGCCGTTGCCGTGCCGGATGACGATGGCGTTGCCGTAGGCGGGGCCGTCACCGGCGCCGTTCGGGCCGGCCTTGACGACGGTGCCACCGTGGGCGGCGACGACGTTGGTGCCGCTCGGCACGGCGAAGTCCTGGCCGGAGTGGCGGTGCGACCACATGCCGCCGGCCTGGTTGAAGCTGGCGGAGAGGGAGTAGTGGGCCACCGGGTGGACCCAGGACGTGGCCTTCTTCTTCGCGGCGGCCTTCTGGGCCGCGGCCTTCTTCGCGGCGGCCTGCGCGGCGGCGGCCTTCTGGGCGGCGGCGGCCTTGGCCTTGGCGGCCGCGGCGACCTCGGCGGCCTTCGCGGCCTTGGCCTGAGCGGCGGCCTGCGCCTCGACCGCGCTCGCGGTGACGGAGGTGGAGGCGGACGTGGCGTCGGCGGCGGCCGCGACCCCGGCTCCCAGTGCGACCGAGACCCCCAGACCGGCGGCCAGCACGGCGGCACGGGTGCGGAGGGTGGACGTACGGGACGAACGGGACGTGACGCGCTGGGACATGTGAACCTCGTGGATCCGGGGACAGAGAAAGGCCACCCGACGCACAGGCATCCGCCGGATGGGCTCATCCTTGGTAACCCCCCGGCGCACATCAGCTCAAATGTGTGATCTACGACGACCTCTAGTAGTCCAACGCAAAACCTTCGACTTCCGGCAGAACTCCGATTTCGGGCAAAACACCCGCCACCCGGGTCCGAACAGGGCGAATTCCGTACCGAAAGTCCGATTCTGGATCTCGCGGGGCCACTATTCCGGCTCGTACGTGACGCAGGTCGCGTGCGGCACGTCACCGGAGCGGCCCGTCGGCACCCCTCGAAATGTGGCGCAGACCTCTAGTCACTTACCCGCCGGTAACCCTACGGTTCCTCCCGCGCCACCCTCACCAAAGAGCATGCACACGACACCCTCGTGCGCACGGACGGGAGAGGAACCCCCACATGACGATCAGACGCGCCTGGCTGCGCGGAGCCTCCACAGCCGCTGTCTCGGCGGCCGCGCTGACGGCCCTGGCCGCTCCCGCGGACGCCACCGAATCCGCGCCCCAGGCGACGCCGGCCACCGCCGCGGCGGCCGGACCCGTCGACTACGCCACCTGGCAGCGCGACTGCCAGGCCGTGATGGACCAGGCGCTGCCCCATCTCCGGCAGCGGATCGCCGACGCCCGGCCGGGCGAGCGGCAGGCGATCGTCTTCGACATCGACAACACGACGCTGGAGACCGACTTCGGCTTCCACTACCCGCAGCCCGCCAACAGGCCGGTCCTCGATGTCGCCCGGTACGCCCAGGAGCACGGCGTGGCGCTGTTCTTCGTCACCGCCCGCCCCGGCATCCTCTACGCGCCCACCGAGTTCAACCTGGAGTACGACGGCTACGAGGTCTCCGGACTGCGCGTCCGAGGCCTGTTCGACCTCTTCAAGGACGTCGCCGCCTACAAGACCGCCGAGCGCGCCCAGATCGAGAGCCAGGGCTACTCGATCATCGCCAACATCGGCAACAGCGCCACCGACCTCTCCGGCGGCCACGCCGAGAAGACGTTCAAGCTCCCGGACTACGACGGACAGCTGTCCTGAGACCAGCGCGGCGGCCGGAGCCGTACGGACATGCCGAAGGGGGCCGGTGCTCGAAAGCACCGGCCCCCTTCAGTGGCCCCTGACGCTTACGCGTCCTTGCTCAGGTTCGGTCCGGCGCCGCCGGCCGCCTGCTCGATCGGCGGGACGTCGGGCAGCGCCGACTTGTCCTCGCCGCGGAAGGTGAAGGTCTTCTCCTCACCCTCGCCCTCGGTGTCCACGACCACGATCTGACCGGGGCGCACCTCGCCGAAGAGGATCTTCTCCGACAGGGTGTCCTCGATCTCGCGCTGGATCGTGCGGCGCAGCGGCCGCGCGCCCATCACCGGGTCGTAGCCCTTCTTGGACAGCAGCTCCTTGGCGGACTGGGAGAGCTCGATGCCCATGTCCCGGTCCTTCAGGCGCTCGTCCACCTTGCCGATCATCAGGTCGACGATCCGCAGGATGTCGTCCTGGGTCAGCTGCGGGAAGACCACCACGTCGTCGACGCGGTTGAGGAACTCGGGGCGGAAGTGCTGCTTGAGCTCGTCCGACACCTTGTTCTTCATGCGCTCGTAGTTGGTCTTCGTGTCACCCGCGGCGGCGAAGCCGAGGTTGAAGCCCTTGGAGATGTCCCGGGTGCCGAGGTTGGTCGTCATGATGATGACCGTGTTCTTGAAGTCCACGACCCGGCCCTGGGAGTCGGTCAGGCGACCGTCCTCCAGGATCTGCAGCAGCGAGTTGAAGATGTCCGGGTGGGCCTTCTCGACCTCGTCGAAGAGGACGACCGAGAACGGCTTGCGGCGCACCTTCTCCGTCAGCTGGCCGCCCTCCTCGTAGCCCACGTAGCCGGGGGGCGAACCGAAGAGACGCGACACCGTGTGCTTCTCGCTGAACTCCGACATGTCGAGGGAGATCAGCGCGTCCTCGTCACCGAAGAGGAACTCGGCGAGGGCCTTGGACAGCTCGGTCTTACCGACACCGGACGGGCCGGCGAAGATGAACGAGCCACCCGGGCGCTTCGGGTCCTTCAGACCGGCACGGGTACGGCGGATCGCCTTCGACAGCGCCTTGACGGCGTCGTCCTGGCCGATGACCCGCTTGTGCAGCTCCTCCTCCATGCGGAGCAGGCGGCTGGACTCCTCCTCGGTCAGCTTGAAGACCGGGATGCCGGTGGCCGTGGCGAGGACCTCGGCGATCAGCTCGCCGTCGACCTCGGCGACGACGTCCATGTCGCCGGCCTTCCACTCCTTCTCCCGCTTGGCCTTCGCCGCCAGCAGCTGCTTCTCCTTGTCGCGGAGAGAGGCCGCCTTCTCGAAGTCCTGGGAGTCGATCGCGGACTCCTTGTCGCGGCGCACGCCGGCGATCTTCTCGTCGAACTCGCGCAGGTCCGGCGGAGCGGTCATCCGGCGGATGCGCATCCGCGAGCCGGCCTCGTCGATCAGGTCGATCGCCTTGTCCGGCAGGAAGCGGTCGGAGATGTACCGGTCGGCCAGGGTGGCGGCCTGGACCAGTGCCTCGTCCGTGATGGAGACGCGGTGGTGCGCCTCGTACCGGTCGCGCAGGCCCTTGAGGATCTCGATCGTGTGCGGCAGGGACGGCTCGGCGACCTGGATGGGCTGGAAGCGGCGCTCCAGGGCCGCGTCCTTCTCCAGGTGCTTGCGGTACTCGTCCAGCGTCGTCGCACCGATGGTCTGCAGCTCACCGCGGGCCAGCATCGGCTTCAGGATGGAAGCCGCGTCGATGGCGCCCTCGGCGGCACCCGCACCGACCAGCGTGTGCAGCTCGTCGATGAACAGGATGATGTCGCCGCGGGTGCGGATCTCCTTGAGCACCTTCTTCAGGCGCTCCTCGAAGTCACCGCGGTAGCGGGAGCCGGCGACCAGCGCGCCGAGGTCCAGGGTGTAGAGGTGCTTGTCCTTGAGGGTCTCGGGCACCTCGCCCTTGACGATGGCCTGGGCGAGGCCCTCGACGACGGCGGTCTTGCCGACGCCGGGCTCACCGATCAGGACCGGGTTGTTCTTGGTACGGCGGGACAGCACCTGCATGACCCGCTCGATCTCCTTCTCGCGCCCGATGACCGGGTCGAGCTTGGACTCACGAGCGGCCTGGGTGAGGTTCCGGCCGAACTGGTCGAGGACCAGGGACGTCGAGGGGGTGCCCTCGGCAGGGCCACCGGCGGCGGCGGTCTCCTTGCCCTGGTAGCCGGAGAGCAGCTGGATCACCTGCTGCCGCACCCGGTTCAGATCTGCGCCCAGCTTGACCAGGACCTGGGCGGCGACGCCCTCGCCCTCACGGATCAGGCCGAGCAGGATGTGCTCCGTGCCGATGTAGTTGTGGCCCAGCTGAAGCGCCTCGCGCAGGGAGAGCTCCAGCACCTTCTTGGCACGGGGGGTGAAGGGGATGTGGCCGGACGGCGCCTGCTGGCCCTGGCCGATGATCTCCTCCACCTGCTGGCGGACCGCCTCGAGCGAAATCCCGAGGCTCTCAAGGGCCTTGGCGGCGACACCCTCACCCTCGTGGATCAGGCCCAGGAGGATGTGCTCGGTGCCGATGTAGTTGTGGTTGAGCATCCGGGCTTCTTCCTGAGCCAGGACGACAACCCGCCGCGCGCGGTCGGTGAACCTCTCGAACATCGTTAATCGCTCCTCAGAGCGGTCAGGCAGTGGGGGGAACTTCCCCTCCCTGTCCTTCCGCAGCTTAGTCCCGCAAGCGGGGACCGCTCATTCCAACTGCCGACACCGTCGATGGCCTCCTGACCCCGAACGCCGACATCTGCTCCAACCCGATGGTGCGAGACGATGTTCCCGCAGGCCAGGCAGTTACCCCAGTCGCCAGTACGCCGATGGCGAACGGGGAACGTCCCGACCTGCGTGTCGCCCCCTCCCACTAGGGATGTCTTACCCGCTGCGACGGACAGGTCATGCCGCGCGCACCGCTTCCCTCCGCTACGGGCGAACAACCTTGCGCCTCCACGTACCCCCGCACGCCCCCACGGCCGGCACTGTGAGCACATGTCGGAACACCCAGCGTAACCCTCGGGTGTCTTCGCCGGTTTGGCTTGGCATGGCTGGCTCAGTCCCCCCATGGCACTCGGTCCCCCTTCCCCGCCGGTCGCCCGAGACGGGCGGTCCCGTCCGGCGTTGGTACGAGAACGAACTGGGCTGGCCGGTGGTGCCCGGGGAACCGGTACGACTTTCCGTGGGCCCGCGCTTCGACGTCCTGGACGTCCCCGTCGAGGCGGGGCTGGCCGCACTGCGGCATCTGAGCCCCGGCTCGCCGGTGGCCGTCCGCGGCGGGCGCATGTGGCTCCTGCTGGCCCCCGGCAGCGCGGACGAACTGCCCGGCCTGCTGGAGTGGCTGGAGTGGGCCCCGCTCTCGCCCTTCCTGGACCTGACGGCCCTGGGCCCGGGCAGCACGCTGGAGGCCCCGCTGCCGCCGGCACGGTTCCTGGCTGGACCGACCGGCTCATCCGGGAATGGCCCCGCAGGGCCGTCCTCGGACGGCCTGAGAGGCCCGCGCGGAGGCTGCTGGGGTGAATCGCCCGGCGAGGCCCCGGCAGGGCCGTACACAGACCACCGGGGGCAGTCCGCCGGGGTTGGGGCAGCAGATGCGGTCAGGGGCCGCCCGGAGGCGTCCGCCGTGACAAGGCCGGCCACAACCAGGTCCGCCGATCCGGGGGCGGGCGACGTCCGGCCGACCGGGGCCGGGCCCGGCGGGACATGGGCGGCCGGGGCTGGCCGCTCCGCTTCCCAGGGGGCCGCCGTATGGCTGCGGCCCCCGGTGCCGGGGTGCGAGGTCGAGGCCTCGCTGCCGACGATGTCGGCGCTGGGGGGCGATGCGGGCACCCCCGATCTCGTACGGGTGGTGGAAACGGTGGCCACGCAGTGCCACCGCATCCGCCTGCGGCGCGCGTGCGCTCAGCCGTTGGCCTTCTCGTAGGCCTCGCGAATGGACGCGGGAACCCGGCCGCGGTCATTGACCTCGTAACCGTTCTCCTTGGCCCAGGCGCGGATCGCGGCGGTGTCCTGGGTACCGCCGCCGGAAGCGGCACGCGCCTTTCCGCGTCCGCCCGACGCACGGCCACCGGTGCGACGACCATTCTTCACGTACGGCTCAAGAAGGCCGCGCAGCTTGTCGGCATTGGCGGTGGTGAGATCGATCTCGTACGTCTTCCCGTCCAGCGCGAACGTCACGGTCTCGTCTGCCTCGCCGCCGTCGAGGTCGTCGACAAGAAGGACCTGAACCTTCTGTGCCACCGGATTTCCTTTCATCGATAACGTGAGGACCCAGGGTGCGCGGCGTCCGCCCGTTTCACCGCCGCCCCTGTTATATGCAGTACTGCAGTACGTCGGAAAGCAAACCGCTTTTGCCGGAAAAACACAAACCCCTGGCAGAGGCCGACCCACGGCCCCAGGGCCGGAAACATGCGCGTTTCGGACATAGGGAACCTGGGCAACGGCCGGCGGTGCGGAATATGCCGTGACAGCGTTGCCGTTGCCCGGCGATCACAGATGCAGAAGCATGCGGCTGTTGCCGAGGGTGTTCGGTTTCACTCGTTCGAGACCGAGGAACTCCGCGACGCCCTCGTCATAGGAACGCAGGAGCTCCGCGTACACATCGCGGTCCACCGGGGTCTCACCGATCTCCACGAAGCCGTGCTTGCCGAAGAACTCGACTTCGAAGGTCAGGCAGAATACGCGGCGAACACCCAGCCAGCGGGCGGTCTGCAGCAACTTCTCCAGCACCTGGTGACCGACGCCCGCGCCCTTCAGGCCGGGCTTCACGGCGAGTGTGCGGACTTCCGCGAGGTCTTCCCACATCACGTGCAGTGCGCCGCAGCCGACCACCTCGGCGTTGTCGTCGCGTTCCGCGACCCAGAACTCCTGGATGTCCTCGTAAAGCGTCACCGTCGCTTTGTCGAGCAGGATGCCGCCGCGGACGTAGGCATCGAGGAGTCGGCGCACTGCGGGGACATCGCTGGTGCGGGCCCGCCGGACCGTGATGGCTTTAGCGGTGGGTTCGGGGCTCTGTGCGGACATGGCGGGACGCTATCGCCCGCCGCCCCGCGCCGCCGAGTCGGGGTTCTCCTGTACCGGGGCGGCGTTCTGGCCGGCGCCTTCGGCTTCGCCGCGTTCCAGGGCTTGTGTCGCTTGTGTTGTTTCCGCGATGGCTTCCTCGCCCCCGTCGCGGATGATGCGCAGGGCATCCCGCAAGGCCTGCCGCTGTTCGTCGCTCATCATGCCGAAGAAGGCGACGAGAGCGGCGGCGGGGTTGTCGCTCTGCCCCCAGGCGTCGTTCATCAGGGCGGCGGCGTAGGCGGCCCGGGTGGAGACCGCCTCATATCGATAGGCCCGGCCTTCCGCTTCGCGGCGCACCCAGCCCTTCTGATGGAGATTGTCCAAAACGGTCATGACCGTGGTGTAGGCGATCGACCGTTCCTGTTGCAGATCTTCCAGGACTTCTCGAACCGTGACGGGGCGGTTCCACTTCCACACCCGCGTCATGACCGCGTCTTCGAGTTCTCCCAATGGGCGAGGCACAGCTCAGACGATAGTGGGAGATCTCACCCTTGGCGTGCCGGACGGGCACTTTTAGTGACAATCGCGAACAAAAAGGGCGTACGACTCGGCAGCGGGGGCTGCGTGGGAGTCGTACGCCGGTGCAGGCGCCGCGGCGGGACGGCCGGGGACGGTCGCGGTCAGGCGTCGCCGGCGGCGGAGGCCTGGCGGGTGTTCTCCACGCGCGCGAGGGCGGCGTCGACGGCCGCGTCCTCCTTGGCCTTGTTGGCGCCGCCCTGGGTCTTGACGATCACCCGGATCACGCCGACGAAGAAAACGGCCATGACGACCGGGGGCAGGAGCGCGGAGACGTAGTCCATGGCTCCAGAGTAGCCAGGCGCGCGTGCGGATTTCGGGCGGGGTCGGACGATTCGGCCGGCCCCGCCCGGGGTGCGCGGGTGCGGGAGCGGTCAGCCGGCCGCCAGTTGCCGGGGCGGCTTGGCGGGGGCCGGGGCCGGCTTGCGGCGCGGGAAGACCTCGCCGGGGGTCGGGATCGGGCGGCGGGCCGGATCGGGGGCCGAGGGGGACGGCTGGGGCGTCGAGGCCGGCTTCTGCCCCGGCTTCCTCTCCGGCGTGTCGCCGTCGCCGGCCGCGACGGCGGCATCCGCGAGGTCGTCCGCCGCCGTGCGGCCGCCAGGGAGCGCCAGCAGGCGGGTGCGGCAGGCGGGCACGGTCGGTACGGCGCCGGCGGCGGCCTCGCGAGCCGCCGTGCCGCGCGCCAGACGGGCCCGTACGTCCTGTTCGGCCATGGCCTGGCAGCGATCCAGCAGGGCGGCCGCGACGGGGTTGCCGCGCAGGGCGCGCAGGGCGGCCAGGTCGTCGGGGTCCGGCCGGTATCCGGCGCCCAGCGCCTCGTCGAGCAGCGTGAGGTAACCGGCCGCGGTGCCCGGGAGCGCCGCGCGGTAGCGGCCGAGGTCGGCCACGAGGAAGGCGCGCAGCCGGGCGCCCTCGCGCATCGCCTCGTCTAGGGACTCTGCGAGACGGAGACAGTCCTGGACGTCCTCGGCCGAGGCGGGGGCGGGGTTCAGGGCGAGGGCGAGAGCGCGGCGGAGCACACGCAGCTCCTCCACGCCGAACGCCATGCCGCCGCGGGATCCGTATGGCGTGGGCATGCGGCGACCATACGCGCTAATCAGACAAACCAGACACACCGAACGGGCGTGGCGCAACGAGCCACCCGGGTGCACGCGCGAGCGGGCGTACGTCGGGGCGCCGCCCGGCTCGCGCCGGGCGGCGCCGGAGTACGCGGTGGCCGGCGTCCGGGCCGGCCCCCGCCCCGCACCATCCGCACGGTCCGCGTCACATGCGGGCGACGTTCCGCTCGTAGACCAGGCGCAGGCCGATCAGGGTCAGCCACGGCTCGTGTTCGTCGATCTCCGAGGACTCGCCGAGGACCATCGGGGCCAGGCCGCCCGTCGCGATGACCGTGACGTCGTCCGGGTCGTCGGCGAGCTCGCGTGCCATCCGGCTGACGACCCCGTCGACCTGGCCGGCGAAGCCGTACACGACGCCCGCCTGCATGGCCTCGACGGTGTTCTTGCCGATGACACTCCGCGGCCGGGCCACCTCGATCTTGCGCAGCATCGCGGCGCGCATGCCGAGCGCCTCGACGGAGATCTCGATGCCGGGGGCGATGACGCCGCCGACGTACTCCCCGCGCGCGGAGACCGCGTCGAACGTCGTCGCCGTGCCGAAGTCGACGACGATCGCCGGGCCGCCGTACAGCTCGTTGGCCGCGACGGCGTTGATGATGCGGTCGGCGCCGACCTCCTTCGGGTTGTCGAACTGGATCGGCACACCCGTCTTCACACCGGGCTCGACCAGCACGGCGGGCACGTCGCCGTAGTAGCGCCGCGTCACCTCGCGCAGTTCGTGCAGCACCGAGGGGACCGTCGCGCAGATGGCGATGCCGTCGATGCCGTCTCCCAGGTCCTCGCCGAGGAGGGGATGCATCCGCATCAGGCCCTGGAGGAGGACGGCCAGCTCGTCCGCCGTGCGGCGGGCGTCCGTGGAGATGCGCCAGTGCTCGACGATCTCCTCCCCGTCGAACAGCCCGAGGACGGTGTGCGTGTTGCCTACGTCGATCGTCAGCAGCATGACCGGCCCCTACTCCGCCTCGCGCAGGTCCAGGCCGATGTCCAGGATCGGCGAGGAGTGGGTCAGGGCGCCGACGGCCAGGTAGTCCACGCCGGTCTCGGCGTACGCGCGCGCGTTGTCGAGCGTCAGCCGGCCCGACGCCTCCAGCAGGGCCCGCCCGCCGACGATCCCGACGGCCTCGGCGCACTCGGTGGGCGTGAAGTTGTCCAGCAGGATCAGGTCCGCGCCGGCGTCCACGACCTCGCGCAGCTGGTGCAGCGTGTCGACCTCGACCTCGATCGGCACGTCCGG
This sequence comes from Streptomyces sp. Ru71, assembly GCF_002920535.1. GTDB lineage: Bacteria > Actinomycetota > Actinomycetes > Streptomycetales > Streptomycetaceae > Streptomyces. Next base: position 36,251 of record NZ_PQSS01000010.1, read on the forward strand.
GAAGGCCTCCCGTACGGCCTTGAAGGCCTGCGCGACGCCGCCCGCGGCCACGACGTGGTTGTCCTTGACCAGGGCCGCGTCGGACAGCGACATGCGGTGGTTGACGCCGCCGCCGCAGCGCACCGCGAACTTCTCCAGCGAGCGCAGCCCCGGCGTGGTCTTGCGGGTGTCGCGCACGCGCGCCTTCGTACCGTCCAGCGCGTCCGCCCACGCGCGCGTGGCGGTGGCGATGCCGGACAGCCGGCACATGATGTTCAGGGCGCTGCGCTCGGCGGTCAGCAGGTCACGCGTGCGCGTGGTGACCGACAGCAGCTTCTGCCCGGCCTCGACGCGGTCGCCGTCCTCGACGTGCCGCTCGACCTCGAACTCGTCGGTGCACACCACGGAGAGCACCGCCTCGGCGACCCGCAGGCCCGCCACGACGCCCGCCTCGCGCGCGGTGAAGTCGGCGGTGGCGACGGCGTCCTCGGGGATGGTGGCGACGGTCGTGACGTCCACGCCGTGGTCCAGGTCCTCCTGGATGGCGACGTTGGCGATGTCCTCGACCTCGACGGGGTCGAGTCCGGCGTCGGCCAGGAGCTGCGCGAGCGCGGGGTCGAGCCCGCACTCCAGGTAGTCCTCGTCGGCTTCTGCGCCGCAGGCACAGCCGTCGCCGCAGCCGCCGTTCGAGGCGAGGGGAAGGTCGTGATCGGTCACTTGGGTCACTGCTCCTGGTAACGCTGGGGCGCGGGGGCCTCGGGGCGGGTCGGGGGGAAGTCTGCGCTGTCGGTGGTGTGCACGGCGAGGGACCGGTCGGGATTGAGCGTCACGACGATGTGGCGCCGCCAGTGGGTGTCGTCGCGTCCGGTGCGGTCCTCGCGCCAGTGGCAGCCGCGGGTCTCCTCGCGCCGCTGGGCGGCGGCGACCAGGACGCGGGCCACGCACAGGAGGTTGGTGGCCTCCCAGGTGTCGACGCCGGGCTCGGCGGTCTTGCCGTTCTCCTCCAGCGCGTCGCGGGCCTCGGTGTGCAGCCGCTGGAGCTGGTCGGCGGCCTTGGCGAGGGACTCCGCGGAGCGCAGCACGCCCGCGCCCTCGGTCATGATCCGCTGGATGGCGAACCGGGTCTCAGGGGCGAGCAGCGGGTGCGCGGGCGTGTCCGGGTAGGGCACGGGCTCGGGCACGCGCGCGTCAAGGCCGCTCGCGGCGTGGCTCGCGGCGATGTCGTCGGCGATGCGCTCGGCGTAGACCAGGCCCTCCAGCAGGGAGTTGGAGGCGAGCCGGTTCGCGCCGTGCACGCCGGTGCAGGCGACCTCGCCGCACGCGTACAGGCCCGGGACGGTGGTGCGGCCGTGGGAGTCGGTGCGCACGCCGCCGGAGGCGTAGTGGGCGGCCGGGGCGATCGGGATGGGCTCGTGGACGGGGTCGATGCCGTGGGCGCGGCAGGCGGCCAGGATCGTCGGGAAGCGCTGTTCCCACATCTGGGCGCCGAAGTGCCGGGCGTCGAGGAACATGTGCTCGGCGTCCTGCTCCAGCATGCGGCGCAGGATGCCCTTGGCGACGATGTCGCGCGGGGCGAGCTCGGCCAGTTCGTGCTGGCCGACCATGAAGCGCACGCCGTCGGCGTCGACCAGGTGGGCGCCCTCGCCGCGCACCGCCTCGGAGACCAGCGGCTGCTGGCCCTCGGCCTCGGGTCCGAGGAACAGCACGGTCGGGTGGAACTGCATGAACTCCAGGTCGGAGATCTCCGCGCCCGCGCGCAGGGCGAGCGCCACGCCGTCGCCGGTGGACACCGACGGGTTGGTGGTCGCCGAGAACACCTGGCCCATGCCGCCGGTGGCGAGGACGACCGCGGGCGCGTGCACGGCGCCCACGCCGTCGTGCTGGCCCTCGCCCATGACGTGCAGGGTGACGCCGGCGGTGCGGCCGTCGGCGTCGGTGAGCAGGTCGAGCACGAGCGCGTTCTCGACGGTCCGCATCCCCCGCGCGCGTACCGCCTCGACCAGGGCCCGGGAGACCTCGGCGCCGGTCGCGTCGCCGCCCGCGTGGGCGATACGGCGCCGGTGGTGGCCGCCCTCGCGGGTGAGCTGCAGGCCGCCCTCGGCGGACTCGTCGAAGTGGGCGCCGGTCGCGATGAGCCGTCGTACGGCGTCGGGGCCCTCGGTGACGAGGACGCGCACGGCCTCCTCGTCGCACAGTCCCGCGCCGGCGACCAGGGTGTCCTCAAGGTGCTGCTCGGGGGTGTCGCCCTCGCCGAGGGCGGCGGCGATGCCGCCCTGCGCCCAGCGGGTGGAGCCGTCGTCGAGGCGGGCCTTGGTGACGACGACCGTGTTCAGGCCCGCGGCCTCGCAGCGCAGGGCCGCGGTCAGGCCGGCGACGCCGGAACCCACGACCACCACGTCCGCGGTGATGGACCACCCGGGTGCGGGCGCGTGCAGTCGTATGCCTGTGCTGGTCACGAGGCGGCTCCGAAGGTGAGAGGAAGGTTGTCGATCAGCCGGGTCGAGCCGACCCGGGCGGCGACGGCGAGGACGGCCTCGCCGGTGAAGTCGTCCCCGATCTCGGTGAAGTCGGACGGGTCGACGAGCGCGAGGTAGTCCAGTTCCAGCGGCGGGTCCAGGCGGGCGGCCTCGTCCAGGACGGCCCGCGCGGCAGCCCGTACGGCGGCCGGCCCGCCGGGGGCGGCGGTGGCGACGGCGTGCGCGTCGGCGGCGGCGCGGGACTCGCCGAGGGCGCTGAGCGCCTCGGCACGCGCGTGCGTGGCGGGCACCTCACGCGCGCGTGCGCGCAGCGCCTCCTGGGCGGCGTGCCGGTCGCGGCCGGCGAACAGCGCGCGGGAGAGCGCGAGCGCGGTGCGCCGCTCCTGCGGGGACAGGTAGCGGTTGCGGCTGGAGAGGGCGAGCCCGTCGTCCTCGCGGACGGTGGGCACGCCGACGATCTCGACGCCGAAGTTCAGGTCGCGCACCATGCGGCGGATCAGGGCGAGCTGCTGGGCGTCCTTCTGTCCGTACAGGGCGACGTCGGGGCGGGTGAGGTGCAGCAGCTTGCCGACGACGGTGAGCATGCCATCGAAGTGGCCGGGGCGGGAGGCGCCCTCCAGGCGCTCCCCCATGGGACCGGCGCTGATGCGGACCTGCGGCTCGCCGCCGGGGTAGACCTCCTCGACGGAGGGCGCGAAGACGACGTCGGCGCCGGCCTGCTCGGCGATCTTGAGGTCGGCCTCCAGGGTGCGCGGGTAGCGGTCCAGGTCCTCGCCCTTGCCGAACTGCAGCGGGTTGACGAAGACGGTGACGACGACCTCGCCGTCGGCGCCGGCGATCCCGCGCGCGGTGCGGATGAGCGTGGCGTGGCCCTCGTGCAGGGCACCCATGGTCATCACGACGGCGCGACGGCCCGCACGCGCGCGTGCGTGGAGTTCGTCGGCGGTGCGCAGCAGGGTGGTGGTCATCGGGCGTCCCCTTCGATGCCGTCGGTCCCGTCCGTTGCGTCGGTCCCGGTGGCGAGTACCCCGAGGAGGTCCTCGGCGAGTTCCGGCTTGAGCAGTCCGTGGGCGAGCGCGCGGTCGGCGGTGGCGCGGGCCATCGCCAGATAGCCGGCGACGGTCTGCGGGGCGTGCTTGCGCAGCTGTTCGACGTGCGCGGCGACCGTGCCGGCGTCCCCGCGCGCGACGGGCCCGGTCAGGGCGGCGTCGCCGGAACGCAGGGCGTTGTCGAGGGCGGCACCCAGCAGCGGGCCGAGCATCCGGTCGGGGGCCTCGACACCGGCCTCGCGCAGCAGCTCCATGGACTGGGCGACCAGGGTGACGAGGTGGTTGGCGCCCAGGGCGAGCGCCGCGTGGTACAGCGGGCGCATCTCCTCGGCGATCCACTCCGGTTCGCCGCCCATCTCGATGACGAGGGCCTCGGCGGCCAGCCGCAGCTCCTCGGGGGCGGTGACGCCGAACGAGCAGCCGGCCAGGCGCTGCACGTCCACGGGGGTGCCGGTGAACGTCATCGCCGGGTGCAGGGCCAGCGGCAGCGCGCCCGCGCGCAGGGCCGGGTCGAGCACCTTCGCGCCGTACCGACCGGAGGTGTGCACGAGCAGCTGGCCGGGCCGTACGGCACCGGTCTCGGCGAGGCCCGCGACGAGGCCGGGCAGGGTGTCGTCGGGGACGGTCAGCAGCACCAGGTCGGCGCGCTGGAGGACCTCGGCGGGCGGGACGAGGGGCACGTCGGGCAGCATGAGCGCGGCCCGCCTGCGGGAGGTGTCGGAGACCCCGGAGACGGCGACCGGGCGGTGCCCGGCGAGCTGGAGGGAGGCGGCGAGCGCGGGGCCGACGCGTCCGGCGCCGACGACGCCGACGGTGAGCCGCGCGGGGCGGTCCCTGGGATCTGGCTGTTGGCTTGTACTCACGCGACGGCGGCCTTCCGTTCCAGTCCGCTCCGGGTACCGGACGATTTCTCGTCATGTTAACGCTATCGGGTCGGAGGGCGTTCGTTCGTCCACAGGCTGTGGGTTACGCCACGCCGCGCCGGGTGCCCTGGAGCGGGGCCATGGGCGCGCTGCGGAGGGGCCCTGCTGAGAACGCGGAGGGCCCGGCTGGGAACGCGGAGGGGCCCGGCGGGAAAAGCGAATGCCCGCCTTATCGGCCGCACGGCATGATCGCGCGCATGAGCGATGCGGCGGAGCAGGACGGACAGCGGGCGGACGGGCAGGGCGGCACGGCGCCGCAGCCGGAGGGGGGCTCGGCCGACGGCTGGCGCGAGCGGATGCGCGACCGGCGCCTTGTCGCGCACAGGGGCGCGCAGCGGGTGCTCTCGCGCCCCGGCTATCTGTCCTCGCTCCGCGACCGTCTGGCGTTCCTGGAGCGCGCGGCGCAGCTGTACGACCTCGACGAGCGCCCCGACCAGTACGGCGACGGCATCGTGGAGGCGCTGGAGCGCAGGGTCGCGGAACTGCTCGGCACCGAGGCCGCCGCGTTCTTCCCGACCGGCACCATGGCCCAGCAGGTCGCCCTGCGCTGCTGGGCGGGCCGCACCGGCAACCCCACGGTCGCCCTGCACGCGCTGGCCCACCCCCAGGTGCACGAGGGCGGGGCGTTCACCGTCGTCAGCGGACTGCGCACGGTCACCGTGACCAGCGCGCCACGGATGCCGACGGCGGAGGAGGTGCGCGCCTTCCCGGAGCCGTTCGGGGCGCTGATGCTGGAGCTGCCCCTGCGGGACGCCGGTTTCCTGCTGCCGTCCTGGGAGGAGCTCACCGAGGTCGTGGAGGCGGCACGCGAGCGCGACGCCGTCGTGCACTTCGACGGCGCGCGCCTGTGGGAGGCCACGGCCCACCTCGGCCGCCCGCTCCAGGAGATCGCCGGCCTGGCCGACAGCGTCTACGTGTCGTTCTACAAGTCCCTCGACGGCTTCGGCGGCGCGGCCCTCGCCGGCCCCACGACCCTGGTGGAGGAGGCGAAGACCTGGCGGCACCGCTACGGCGGCATGGTGCTGCAGCAGTTCCCGACCGTGCTGTCCGCGCTGGCCGGTCTGGAGTGGGAGCTGCCCCGGCTGCCGGAGTACGTGACGCACGCGCGCGTGGTCGCCGCCGCGCTGCGCGAGGGGTTCGCCGAGGCCGGACTGCCCTGGGCGCGCGTGCACCCCGAGGTGCCGCACACCCACCAGTTCCAGGTCTGGCTGCCCTACGACCCGCACCTGCTGTCCGAGGCGGCGGTGCGCCAGGGCGAGGAGACGAAGACGCTGCTCTTCCAGAGCCCTTGGGACGAGGCCGGACCAGGCATGGCCCACACCGAGGTCACGGTGCGCGCCGCCGGCCTGGAGTGGAGCGAGAGCGACGTGCGCGCCGCCGTCGCGGACTTCGTCACGCGCGTGCGTGCCCTCGCCGCCTAGCGCGTACGCGGACCGGGCGGCCGGCGAGCACGGCGCGGAAGCGGCCGTACTGCCTCAGCTCGCGCAGCAGTTGCCACGCGCGGGTGCCCGGCGCGGGCGGGACCGCCTCGCCGTGTTGCCGGGCGCGGTGGGCGTCGAGGAGGTACTGCTGGGTGATGCTCATGACGGATCGCCTCTTCGGGACGTGGAGTGCGGGAAGGGTCCGAAGGCTCCGCGGCTGCCCCGGTGACCTCAGCCTGCGCCGCGGTCGCGGCACGAGTCCCGCCGATTGACGGCGGCCGTCAATCGACGGGGGCGCTGTCAGTGGTGGGGTGCACCATGGGGTCATGAGCGTGCGCATCGACATCACGGGCCTGCCGCCGGAGCGGATCTCCGTCGTGCCTTCGCCGCTCGCCGAGCTCGGGATGGCCCTCCACGCGCTCAGCGAGCCGGGCCACCATCCGCAGTTGCAGGGGTGGGCGACGGCGGTGTCGTCCCGGCTGGACGCCAACCTGGCCGACCGCCTGTGCGAGGCGGACTTCCTGTGGCGCACCACGTTCTCCGACGTCTTCGCCCCGTTCGCCGGAGTCCCCGGCCGGCGCACCATTCCGGGCGGCACACTCGCCGAGGAACTCGACCTGCTGGACAAGCTGACCGACGAACAGTTCGTGCACGCGGCCCTGGAGTTCACCTGCCAGCTGCGCTACGACCTGCCGGAGCCGAGCCCGCTCGACGACGCGGCGCTGCGCCGGCGCGCGCTGGACCTCGCGGCCGCGCGGGGCAGCGTCCAGGCCCGCTTCACCCGCCGGCTGCTGGAGGACCCGCCGGCCGTGCGGGCGTGGCTGCGCCAGCTGCTGGAGGACTGCGACGAGGCGTTCTTCGCCGACATCTGGGCGCGGGTCCAGCCGCAGCTCGCCGCGGACGCCCGGCACAAGACGGAGCTGCTGCGCCGCAAGGGCCTCGCGGACGCCCTCACCGCCGTGTCCAGCGCGGTGACGCTGGACGAGGAGGCCGAGGTCATCACGGTCGACAAGATCATGGACGGCCACACGGCCACCGGCGACGGCGGGCTCCTCCTCGTCCCGACCAGCCTGGGCTGGCCCCATGTGATGGTGCTGCACCGCTACGGCTGGCAGCCCGCGATCACCTACCCGGTCAGCGGCTCGCGTCCGCAGGCGCTGACCGTCGAGCAGCTCACCCGCCGGATGGACGCCCTGGCCCACCCGGTGCGGATGCGGCTGTGCCGTCACCTGGCCCGCGCCCCGCACACCACGAGCGAGCTGGCGGACGCACACGGCATGACCGCCCCCGAGATATCCCGGCACCTCGGCGTCCTGAAGAAGGCGGGCCTGATCACCACCCGCCGCCGCGGCCGTTACGTCCTGCACCAGCTGGACGTGACGATGGTGGCCCGGCTCGGCAGCGACTTCCTGGAGGGAATCCTCCGGTAGCCGGCCGGGTCAGTCGAAGCGGATGTGCCGCAGGCCCACGCCCGCCTGGCGCAGGCGGGTGCGCAGACGCCCCTCCCTGTTCGGGGCCAGTTGGAGCCCGGCCAGGACGGCGATGCGGTCGGCGGTCTTCGCCACCGTGGTGTGGTCGGTCCACAGGTGCTCGGCGAACTCGGGCTTGGCCAGCCGCTCCAGGCAGTGGTCGAGCTGCTGCACGGCCCAGCTCTCCCGGCGCAGCCCGGCGTTCCGCCCGGCGGCGAAGCCCAGCAGATGGCCGAAGCCGCGCTCCCGCAGCCGCTTCAGCACCGTCTCGCGCTCGGCCAGCAGCGTGAAGTGCCGGACGTCATGGCCGAGTTCGCGCAGGCGGCCTACCGTCTCGGCGAAGTACCCCGGGTCCGTGACCGTCATGGGGGCGATCACCACGCCGTCGTGCCCGGTGAGCGCGAGGTCCAGCACCTCGACGACGCCCTGCCGCCAGGAGACCAGGTCCTGGAAGTCCTCGATCAGCGGCCTCCGGCCGCGGGCGCCCCGCAGTTCCGGCGGCAGCATGCGGCGCAGACCGAAGCCGGCGTGCTCGGGGTCGCAGATGACACTGCCCGGCAGCCGGCGCCGTATCTCGTGTGCCGTCTGTGTCTTGCCGCCCCCGAAGGGGCCGTTGATCCACAGGAGCATGGCCCGACACCCTACCGGCGCCGCACCGCCCGGTCAGCCGTCTCGGCGAGTCAGCCGTGCCCACCGGCCCGCACCAGCCCGGTCTCGTAGGCGAGGACCACCACCTGCACGCGGTCGCGCAGCCCCAGCTTGGTCAGGATGCGGCCCACGTGCGTCTTCACCGTCGCCTCGGACAGCACCAGGCGGGCGGCGATCTCCCCGTTGGACAGGCCCTGCGCGACCAGCACCATCACCTCGCGCTCCCGCTCGGTGAGCCGCTGCAGCTCCTTGGCCTGCGGCTCCTTCGCGCCGGAGGGCAGCATCGGCGCGAACCGGTCCAGCAGCCGCCGCGTGGTGGAGGGCGCGACGACGGCGTCGCCGCTGTGCACGGCCCGGATGGCGGCGAGCAGATCACCCGGCGGCACGTCCTTGAGCATGAAGCCGGAGGCGCCCGCCTTCAGCCCGGAGAACGCGTACTCGTCCAGGTCGAAGGTGGTCAGGATCAGCACCTTGGGCGGGTCCGGCTCGGAGCAGATGCGGCGGGTGGTCTCGACGCCGTCCAGCTTCGGCATGCGGACGTCCATCAGGACGACGTCGACGGCCGTCGAGCGCAGCACCTGCAGAGCCTCGACACCGTCACCCGCCTCCGCGACGACCTCCATGTCCGGCTGGGCGGCCAGCACCATCCGGAACCCGGTGCGCAGCAGCACCTGGTCGTCGACGAGCATCACGCGGATCGTCATCGGGCCTCTTCCGTTGTGAGGGTCACAGGGTCGGTCAGTGCGCCGGCTTGAGCGGCAGGAGCGCGCTGATGCGGAATCCTCCGCCGGGGCGCGGGCCGGCGTCCAGGGTGCCGCCGACCATGCCGACCCGCTCGCGCATGCCGATCAGGCCGTGGCCCTGGCCGTCGACGCCGCCCTCCTCGTACAGCTCGTGCGGGGCGCCCTTGCCGTCGTCCTCGATCAGCAGGCCGAGGCCGTCGTCGAAGTACACCAGGCGCACGCTGGCGCCCGCGTTGGGCCCGCCGTGCTTGCGCGTGTTGGTCAGCGCCTCCTGCACGATCCGGTACGCGGTCAGCTCGACGCCGCTGGGCAGCGGACGGGGCGTGCCCTCGACCTTGAAGTCGACGGGCAGCCCGGAGCTGCGGCACTGCTCGACCAGGTCCTCGATCTGCCGCACGTCGGGCTGCGGGACGTACTCGCCGCCCTCCTGGTGCTCGCCGGTGCGCAGCACGCCGAGCAGCCGGCGCATCTCGGCGAGGGCCTGCCGGCCGGTGGAGGAGATCGTCTCCAGGGCCTTCTTGGCCTGGTCGGGGGCGGCGTCCAGGACGTAGGCGGCGCCGTCGGCCTGGACCACCATCACGGAGACGTTGTGCGCGACGACGTCGTGCAGCTCGCGCGCGATCCGGGCGCGCTCGGCGGCCACCGCGACCTTCGCCTGCGCCTCGCGCTCCTTCTCCAGACGGGCGGCGCGCTCCTCCAGCTGCGCGTAGTAGGCCCGCCGGGTGCGTATCGAGTCGCCGAGCACCCAGGCCAGCGCGAAGGGCACCGTCTGGAACACCACCACGGCGACGTTGCCCGCCACGCTCGCGTCCTGGTTGGGCCAGCGCAGCTGCGCCGCGGTCGCGGCGCTCAGCCCGACGGCCAGGGCCAGCCGGGACGCCCAGCGGGCACCGGTCGCGGCGACCGTGTAGACGATCACCAGCATCGCGAAGTCCGCGGCCATCGTCTCGACGTCCAGCGCCAGCTGGGCCACCCCGAGCGCGACGGCCAGCAGCAGCATCCGCTCCGGCATGCGCCGGCGCAGCGCGACCACCAGGCACAGCAGCAGCGCCACCGGGACGATCAGCGCCGGGGCGTCGGTGCCCCGGGTCGCCTGGCCGGCCACCGCGGACATCAGGGAGATCCCGAACAGGACGACGGCCCAGAAGGCGTCGACCCCCATCGGGTGTCTGCGGAGGAAGTCATAGAGGCGCTGCACGTAACCCAGCGTAGGGAAACGAGATAGGTGCAGGGGTCAACCGGAGGGCCGATCCCCGTCTGGCGGGCGTACTCCGCAAGGTGGAGGTGGTGATCACCTGTGCGCCTAGTCTGGGCGGGTGGGCGAGGAGACGACGGACGGCGCGCGCGGCCGGGCGGCCGCGGGCGGGGACGCAGCGGACGGCTGGCGCGGCTGGCGGGCCGCGACCGAGGAGGCGCTGTACGGCGCCGACGGCTTCTACCGCGGGCCGGAGGGGCCGGCCGGGCACTTCCGTACGTCCGTGCACGCCTCGCCGCTGTTCGCCCGGGCCGTGGCGGCGCTGCTGGGGCGGGTGGACGAGGCGCTGGGCCGGCCCGCCGTGCTGGACTTCGTGGACATGGCCGCGGGGCGCGGGGAGCTGGCCGCCGGGGTGCTGGCCGCGCTGCCCGCCGAGGTGGCCGCGCGCACGCGCGTGTGCGCCGTCGAGATCGCCGGGCGCCCCGACGGACTCGATCACCGGATCGAGTGGCGGGCCGAGCCGCCGCGGGAGATCACCGGGCTGCTGTTCGCCAACGAGTGGCTGGACAACGTGCCCGTGGACGTCGCCGAGGTGGACGCCGCGGGCGTGCCCCGGCAGGTCCTGGTCCGGCGCGACGGCACCGAACGGCTCGGCGAGCCGGTGTCCCCGCAGGACGCGCGGTGGCTGGCCCGCTGGTGGCCGCTGGCGGCCGAGGAAGGGCTGCGGGCGGAGATCGGGTCACCGCGGGACGAGGCGTGGGCGTCCGCGGTCGCCTGCGTCGGGCGCGGGCTCGCCGTCACCGTGGACTACGCCCATACGGTGGCGACGCGCCCGCCCTTCGGCACGCTGACGGGCTTTCGCGAGGGGCGCGAGACGGCACCCGTACCGGACGGGTCGTGCGACATCACCGCGCACGTGGCCCTGGACGCGTGCGCCCTGCCGGGCGGGCGCACGCTCCTCCAGCGCGACGCCCTGCGCGCCCTCGGCATCACCGGCGCACGTCCCCCGCTCGCGCTCGCCGCCACGGACCCCGCCGGCTATGTGCGCGCCCTCGCGGGCGCCGGTGAGGCGGCCGAGCTGACTGCGCCGGGCGGCCTCGGCGACTTCGGCTGGCTGCTCCAGCCGGTGGGGATCGTCGATCCCCTGGACGCCGTATGAGCTACTTGTCGATGTCGCCGACCACGAAGAACATCGAGCCCAGGATCGCCACCATGTCCGCGACCAGCGTCCCCGGCAGCAGCTCGGTCAGCGCCTGGATGTTGTTGTACGACGCCGAGCGCAGCTTCAGCCGGTACGGGGTCTTCTCGCCCTTGCTGACCAGGTAGTAGCCGTTGATGCCGAGCGGGTTCTCGGTCCACGCGTAGGTGTGTCCCTCGGGCGCCTTCAGCACCTTCGGCAGCCGCTGGTTGATCGGTCCCGGCGGCAGCTCGGCGAGCCGGTCCAGGCAGGCGTCGGCCAGGTCGAGGGCGTTGTGGGTCTGCTCCAGCAGGCACTCGAAGCGGGCGAGGCAGTCGCCCTCGGTGCGGGTGACCACCTTCAGCGTGTCCCGCAGCTCCCCGTAGGCCAGGTACGGCTCGTCGCGGCGCAGGTCGAAGTCGACGCCGGAGGCGCGCGCGATGGGGCCGCTCACACCGTAGGCGTGCACCGTCTCGGGGGTGAGCGTGCCCACGTCCCGGGTGCGGCCGCGGAAGATCTCGTTGCCGAGCACCAGGTCGTCGAAGACGTCCATACGGGAGCGCACGTCGGCGACGGCGGCACGCGCGCGTGCGGTCCAGCCGGCCGGCAGGTCCTCCTTGAGGCCGCCGACGCGGTTGAACATGTAGTGCATGCGCCCGCCGGAGACCTCCTCCATGACGTGCTGGAGCTCCTCGCGCTCCCGGAAGGCGTAGAAGATCGGCGTGATGCCGCCGAGCTCCAGCGGGTAGGACCCGAGGAACATCAGGTGGTTGAGCACCCGGTTCAGCTCCGCGAGCAGCGTGCGCGTCCACACCGCGCGCTCGGGCACCTCCATGCCGAGCATCCGCTCGACGGCGAGGACCACACCCAGCTCGTTGGAGAACGCCGACAGCCAGTCGTGGCGGTTGGCGAGCACGATGATCTGGCGGTAGTCACGCGCCTCGAACAGCTTCTCCGCGCCGCGGTGCATATAGCCGATCACCGGCTCCGCGCTCGTGATGCGCTCGCCGTCCAGGACGAGCTTGAGCCGCAGCACGCCGTGCGTCGACGGGTGCTGGGGCCCGATGTTGAGCACCATGTCGGTGCTCTCAGCGGCGCCGCCGATCCCGACCATGGTCTCCGTCGTAGGAGTCATGGACACAGTCTCTCCTACGTACGCTGACCGTATGGAGACGGGGAGCCCGCAGGACCGGCGGGATGGGGAAGACACGGGGACGACGGGGGAGGCGGAGGTGGCGGCGGAGCCGGTGTGGACCGGTCTGCCGCCGGGGCTGCTCCGGATGCGGCGGCTGCTGCTGGTGGTGTGGCTGGGGGTGCTCGCGCTGGCGCTGGGGTTGCTGCTGGGGCTGCTCGTCGGGCCGGCCTGGGCGGCGTTCGCGGTGGTGCCGCTGGCGCTGATGGCATGGGGCTGGGTGCTGCTCGGCCGCAACTGGCACTCCTGGCGGTACGCCGAACGCGCCGACGACCTGCTGATCAGCCGGGGCGTGCTGTGGCGGGAGGAGACCGTCGTGCCGTACGGGCGGATGCAGCTGGTGGAAGTGACCTCCGGTCCCGTCGAACGGCACTTCGGGCTGGCCAGCGTGCAGCTGCACACCGCGGCCGCCGCGACCGACGCGACCATCCCGGGCCTGGACCCGGCCGAGGCGGAACGGCTGCGCGACCGGCTCACCGAGCTGGGCGAGGCCCGATCGGCGGGGCTGTGACGGCGCGGGGGGCCGCCGGCGGTGTGGACGGTGTGGGCGCGGAGCCTTCTGTCGTCGAGCGGCGGCTGCATCCGGTGACGCCGCTGCGGCGGGCGTGGGCGCCGATCGCCGTGATCATCGGGTGGGCGGTGCACGACCCCGACCAGGCGCAGCGGCAGCTGACCCGGCTGACCACCACGACGCTGCTGATCGCGGTCGCGGTGATCGTTCCGGCGGCCGCGCTGTACGGGTTCCTGACCTGGTGGTTCACCCACTTCGCGGTGACCGGGACGGAGCTGCGCATCCGTACCGGGCTGCTGTTCCGGCGTACCGCGCACATCCGGCTGGAGCGGATCCAGGCCGTCGACGTCACCCAGCCGCTGCTCGCGCGGATCGCGGGGGTGGCGAAGCTGCGGCTGGACGTGGTGGGCGCGGAGAAGAAGGACGAGCTGGCGTTCTTGGGGGAGCGTGAGGCGCGTGCGCTGCGCGCGGAGCTGCTGGCGCGCGCCGCCGGGTTCGCGCCCGAGACGGCGCACGAGGTGGGTGAGGCACCGGCGCGGGAGCTGCTGCGCGTGCCGCCGCGGGTGCTGGCGCTGTCCCTTGTGCTGACGGGGGCCACGTGGGGTTCGCTGATCGCCGCGCTCGTCGTGCCGCCGGTGCTGTGGCTGGCCACCGACAGCCTGTGGACGGTCATCGCGACCGCGGCGCCGCTGTTGGGCACGGCCGGCGCGAGCAGTGTGGGGCGGTTCGTGGCGGAGTACGACTGGACGGTCGGCGAGTCCCCGGACGGGCTGCGCATCGACCGGGGGCTGCTGGACCGCAGCCACGAGACGGTGCCGCCGGGGCGGGTGCAGACGGTGCGGCTGGTGGAGCCGCTGCTGTGGCGCCGGCGGGGGTGGGTGCGGGTGGAGCTGGACGTGGCCGGCTCGTCGAACTCCGTGCTCGTGCCGGTCGCTCCGCGGGAGGTCGCGGAGTCGGTGGTCGCGCGGGTGCTGCCGGGGGTCGTGGTGCCGGGGGCGTTGTCCCGGCCGGGGCGGCGGGCCGGGTGGTGCGTGCCGGTGTGGTGGCGGGGGTACGGGTTCGCCGTCACCGGGGCGGTGTTCGCCGCCCGGCGGGGGTTGCTGCGGCGGGAGGTGGCGCTCGTGCCGCATGCGAAGGTGCAGAGCGTGCGGCTCACCCAGGGGCCGTGGCAGCGGCTGTGGGGGCTGGCCGACGTGCATGTGGACACGGGGGCCGACAAGACGGTCACCGCGCGGTTGCGGGGGGCCGGGGAAGCGGGTGAGTTGCTGCGGGCGCAGGCGGAGCGGTCGCGGACGGGGCGGAGGGGGGCGCTTCCGGATCGCTGGATGACGTGAGCGTGCCCTCGTCTGCGGGTGCCTGCGGCGCCGGGCCGGTTTTCGTCTGCGGGTGCGTGGTGGCTGGTCGCGCAGTTCCCCGCGCCCCTTGGATGCCTGCGGCGGCCCGTTGCTGTCGCGTCGTGGCGTGCGTAGCGCCTGCGGTTCGTTGTGGGTCGGGGCCGGGGTGGGGGGTATCCGTCCTCGGTCCGGCCCATTGTCCCCGACGCGCTAGCTGTTGGCGGTGCCGGCCGCTGCGGGCGGACACCCCCCACCCGTCCCCTTCCCGCCGTCGGCGGCTTTCCCCGCATAGCTGCGGGCAGTCGTGCCTCCCCCAGTGCCTTAAGGGCCTGGGAGGTGCCCCCAGGGCGGCACGGGTGGGCGCTGGGGGTCCCCCCTGCTCGAAGAGCTTGGGGGAGGCGCCCCGCCAGCGCCGGTGAGCGTGACCCACCCCTGGCCAACCGCAGCTCACCTCGGCCCAAAGAACCGACGGAGTCAGCTCGCTGCCGTGCGGAGGTTCTGGACGTCGATCTGTTCGGTCTCGTCGTGGGCCGTCAGGTCGATGACCTGGCCCGCGCGCGGCGTGTCCTCGTCGGCCGGCTTGAAGTCGGTCTCGGCCTTGTGCAGCGCGAGCGCCTCCTGGCCGACGACATCGGCGAGGTCCTCGTTCTGGACGGCCTCCAGCGCGTCGGGCGTCGGCGACGTCTTCGTACCGAAGAAGTCGAACCCGCCCTCGACCACCGGACGGGCCGGCGTGGGCGGTACGACGGCCACGGCGGTCGGCACGGCGAAGTGCCCGCCCTGCCGGTGCGCGGAGGGCGCCTCGGCCTCCGTCGCGGTCGTCTCCGTGGCGGCGGCCGCGTGCTCGGGCCCGTCGGCCGCCTCCGGCTTCCCCTCGGCCTCGTCCTCCCGCGCGGCCGTGCTGCCGGTGGCCAGGCGGGTCAGCGCCGCGTCGGCCGCGGCGTACAGGCGCGCGCCCTCGCGGGAGAAGGCCGCAGGCGCCGGCTCGGACTCCGCGTTCCTGGGCGGGGCCGGGGGCAGTTCGCGGACCGGGGCCACCGTCTCCAGTTCCAGCAGCCGGCGGCCCTCCAGGGCGCTGGCCCGCTCGGTCTCCGCGGTGGCGTACCGGCGCAGCAGGGCCGCGTGCTCGTTGCGCAGGCCCGCCAGTTCCGCGCGCTTGGCCCGCAGCCGCTGCTCCAGCTTGGCGCGCAGTTCGCGGGACTCCTCCAGGTCGGTCTCCAGTTCGGCGACCCGCTCCTCGTGCCGCCATTCGTCGCCGGCCCGCGCGCGGGTGAGTTCGGCGACCTGCTTGCCGGCCTGGATGTCCCAGCGGCGCATGATGACGGCACCGAGGACGGCCGTCACCGCGGCGGCCCCGGCCAGGACGCGCAGCACCAGGGCTTCCGTGAACAACCAGGGGCCCAGGGCGCACACGAGGGAGACGCCCGCGATCGCCGACGGTGGGAGCAGCCTGTGCAGGGGCGGGGAATGGCGGTGACGTCCACGTGGCATGGCCAGAAACTTACCGCGCGTAGGCGAATCGTGAAGCCCCGGCCCGTAAAAACGCAGTCATGGACGGAGATTCACGAAGCATCGACGAAAGCCAAGGGACACAAGGGCTCAGCCCGCCGTCAGCCGGCCGCTGAGCCACGACAGCGACTCGGGGATCTCACGGCGCCAGGTGTTGAAGTTGTGGCCGCCGCTGTCGAGGATGATCGACGACACGCGCGTACGCCCGTTCGCCTTCACCGCGTCGATGAACTTCAGCGTGCTCTTGTAGTTGTTCTCCCCCACCTTGCTGCTGGTGACGAGCAGTGAGGTGTCGGGTGCCGGCGTGTGCTTGAGGAACCACATCAGGTCCGCGCGGTTGCGCAGCTGCTTGTCGTCGTGGAAGAGGTCGCCCGTGGTCGGGTCGACCGGCGCCTTGTAGTACGCCGACAGGCCCACGGCCGCCGCGTACACGCTCGGGTGGTGCAGCGCGAACTTCAGCGCGCAGTAGCCGCCGGTGGAGTCGCCTATGACGCCCCAGGAGCCGGGCGCGCGGTTCACCCGGTAGTGCCCGCTCACCGCTTCCGGCAGGTCCTTGGCGAAGAAGGTCTCCGTCTGCGGGCCGCCCGGGACGTCCACGCACTCGGTGTCGCGCGGCGGCGCGACCGTCGGGCGCATCATCACCAGGATCATCGGCTGCATCCGGCCCTGTTTGGCGAGGTCACGCGCGGTGCGCGGGTAGTGCAGCTTGTCCACGAGCGCCTCGGCCGTGCCGGGGTAGCCGGTCAGCACGACGGCCGCGGGGAACGTGCGCGTGCGGTACTGCGCCTGGAAGTACTCGGGCGGCAGATAGACGTACGCGGGCGTCGCGATGTGGGTCGTGGTGCCGGTGACGGCGATCTTCTGTATCTGCCCGCCGATCTCCGGCCGCCCGCCGCCCGTCTTGCTCACCTTGCGGGTGTCGAGCACCTGCAGCGGGCCGCCGTCGGGGCCGTGCGCGTTGTGGTCGACGACCACGCCCTGGCCGGTCTCCTGCCCGAACAGGTCGGCCCAGCTGGCGTAGAAACCGAAGGAACGGTTCGCCGCGAGTCCCACGCACGCGAACAGCGTCACCTGTGTGACGAGCAGCAGCCCGACCCGCCCGCTGACCGCACGCCAGTTGCGGCGCGACAGGCGCGGCCACAGCCACACCGTGCCGACGAACAGCACCACGGCGACCACGATCGCCAGCAGCAGCACTTTCTTGCTCGTGAGACCCATGAGGGCTTCTTCCTGCGCTTTCGTCCGGGCCCGGCGCATCCCCACTTCCTTCGCGTGGGCTTGCCCCGGACTTTCCTCGGCCTTTGAACCGGCTTTGACGGGGCGAGTGAACCTCTCCCCCCGAGACACCGTCCTAGAGGACGCAATGTCGCCGGATGCCCGTTACGGCACCGGATTCAAGGTCTCTCGCAGAACTACGGGATGCGATGTCTGTCAGGGAAGATGGGGAAATGTCGGGCGGGGTTCCGAGCCGATCAAGCCGGGTGCGGCGCGTCGTGCGCGGCCCGCGCCCCGAGGCCAGTCCGGTCCTCGTCGGCAGAGCGGCCGCACTCGTGGGCGTCCTGGACATCGCCGCGGGGGTCTTCCCGCGGTTCAGGCACAGCCGTATGCACGAGATCGCCGAGGTGCTGCCCGGATCGTTCGGGCCGTTCGCGGCGGCGGTCTCGCTGGCCGACGGCATCCTGCTGCTGCTCCTCGCCCACGGCCTCAAGCGCGGCAAGCGCCGCGCCTGGCGTGCCGCGGTCGTCCTGCTGCCGGTCGGCGCGGTGGCCCAGTTCGTGTACCGGCACTCGGTCATCGGAGTGCTGATCTCCGCCGCGCTGCTCGCGCCGCTGATCCTGCACCGCGAGCAGTTCACGGCCCTGCCCGACCCGCGCAGCCGCTGGCGGGCCCTGGCCAACTTCGTCCTCATGAGCGCCGGTTCCCTCGTGCTGGGGCTGATCATCGTCAGCGTCCACCCGAACCGGATGGTCGGCGACCCGAGCCTGGCCGATCGACTCACGCATGTGATCTACGGCCTGTTCGGCTTCGAGGGCCCCGTCGACTACCAGGGCAACACCTCCTGGACCGTCGCCTTCTCCCTCGGCGCCCTCGGCTGGCTGACCGCCGTCACCACCATCTACTTCGCCTTCCGGCCCGAGCACCCGGCCGCCCGCCTCACCGAGGACGACGAGGCACGGCTGCGCGAACTGCTCGCCAAGCACGGCGGACGCGACTCCCTCGGCCACTTCGCGCTGCGCCGCGACAAGGCCGTCGTCTTCTCCCCCAGCGGCAAGGCCGCCGTCACCTACCGCGTCGTCTCCGGAGTGATGCTCGCCAGCGGCGACCCCATCGGCGACGTCGAGGCCTGGCCCGGCGCCATCGAACGCTTCATGGACGAGGCCAAGGCCCACTCCTGGACGCCCGCCGTGGTCGGCTGCTCCGAGACCGGCGGCGAAGTGTGGACCCGTGAGACCGGCCTCGACGCCCTCGAACTGGGCGACGAGGCGGTGGTGGACGTCAAGGATTTCTCCCTGTCCGGCCGTGCGATGCGCAATGTCCGCCAGATGGTCAAGCGCATCGAGCGGGCGGGTTACGAGACGCGGGTGCGGCGTATCGCTGACCTCGGCGAGGCCGAACTGGAGCGCATCCGCCGCGCCGCCGACGACTGGCGCGGCACCGACAACGAGCGCGGCTTCTCCATGGCCCTGGGCCGCCTCGGCGACCCCGCCGACGCCGACTGCCTCATCGCCACCGCCCACAAGGCCGACGACGAGCCCGGCGACTACGGCGACCTCAAGGCGATCCTGCACTTCGTGCCCTGGGGCCGGGACGGTGTCTCGCTGGACCTCATGCGGCGCGACCGCAGCGCCGACCCGGGCATGAACGAACTGCTGATCGTGGCCGCCCTGCAGGCCGCCCCGAAGTTCGGCATCGAGCGCATCTCGCTCAACTTCGCCGTCTTCCGCTCCGCGCTCGCCCGCGGCGAGAAGCTCGGCGCCGGCCCGGTGCTGCGCACCTGGCGCGGGCTGCTGATCTTCCTCTCCCGCTGGTTCCAGATCGAGTCGCTGTACAAGTTCAACGCCAAGTTCCAGCCGCGCTGGGAGCCGCGCTTCATCGTCTACCGCGCTTCCGCCGACCTGCCGCGCATCGGCTTCGCCTACATGCAGGCCGAGGGCTTCGTGAACCTCGCCCCGCCGCTGCCGCGCTTCCTGCGCCGCCGCGCCGCCAGCCGGCGCCCGTGCGCCCACGGTCTGGCCGAGCGGGACGTGCGCGCGGCCTGACCCCACCGGTACGCGCGCGTGCGCCGGGCACCACGCACGCGCGCGTACCGCCTCGGCGGGGGGCCTACGCTGAACATATGAGCAACCACAGCGGACGCGGGCGCGTCGCGGGCCTTCCGGACTGGGACCGCTGCGCGGTCATGGGTGTCGTGAACGTCACCCCCGACTCCTTCTCCGACGGCGGCCGCTGGTTCGACACGACCGCCGCCGTCAAGCACGGCCTCGACCTCGTCGCCCAGGGTGCCGACCTGGTCGACGTCGGCGGCGAGTCCACCCGCCCCGGCGCCACCCGGGTCGACGAGGACGAGGAGCTGCGCCGGGTCATCCCCGTGGTGCGCGGTCTGGCCTCCGAGGGCGTCATCGTCTCCGTGGACACCATGCGCGCCCGCGTCGCCGCCCAGTCCCTCGCGGCCGGCGCCGCCCTGGTCAACGACGTCAGCGCCGGCATGGCCGACCCCGCGATGATCCCGGCGGTCGCCGACGCCGGCGCCCCCTTCGTCGTCATGCACTGGCGCGGCCTGCTGGAGGGCAGCAACGTCCGGGGCCACTACGACGACGTCGTCGGCGAGGTCGTCGGCGAGCTGCACGCGCGCGTGGAGGCCGCCCTGAACGGCGGCATCGCCCCCGAGCGGATCATCGTCGACCCCGGCCTGGGCTTCTCCAAGGACGCCGAGCACGACCTGGCCCTCCTCGCCCACGCCGACCGCCTCCACGCGCTCGGCCACCCGCTGCTCATCGCCGCCTCCCGCAAGCGCTTCCTCGGCCGCATCCTGGCCGGTCCCGACGGAGCGCCACCGCCCGCCCGGGAGCGCGACGCGGCCACCGCCGCCGTCTCCGCGCTCGCCGCGCAGGCCGGCGCGTGGGCGGTACGCGTCCACGAGGTGCGCGCCACCGCGGACGCCGTACGGGTCGCACGCGCCATAGAAGGGGCGCGCACGGCGCAGCCGACCACGCCCGGTGGGCACGAAGGAACCCGGTGAGCGCCCCGCACACCGACGTCGAGCAGGTCGAAGCCGCCAACACGGCCTTCTACGAGGCGCTGGAGCGGGGCGACTTCGAGGAGGTCTCCTCGATCTGGCTCACCCCGGCCGACCTGGGCGTCGACGAGACCTACCACGACCCGGCCGACGCCGGCGTGGTCTCCTGCGTGCACCCCGGCTGGCCCGCGCTCACCGGCCGCGGCGAGGTCCTGCGGTCGTACGCGCTGATCATGGCGAACACCGACTACATCCAGTTCTTCCTCACCGACGTGCATGTCTCGGTCACCGGCGACACCGCGCTGGTCACCTGCACCGAGAACATCCTCAGCGGCGGCCCCGCCCCGGCCGCGGGCGAGGAGCTGGGCCCGCTCGTGGGCCAGCTCGTGGTCGCCACGAACGTGTTCCGGCGCACGCCGGCGGGCTGGAAGCTCTGGTCGCACCACGCTTCGCCCGTTCTGGCGGAAAACGACGAGGAAGAGGGCGAGGAGTCACCCTCCTGAGTGGGTAGGCGATCTTCGGGAACGCCCGCTGGGACCAAGAAGTGGTTGGAATCACGGGCACTCGGGTAAGGGCGGCTACCAGCCCGTGAGCCACCGGGTTTCCCAGGGGAAACGCCCGGTGAACCCTTCCCGACCCGCGCCGGCCCGGCCCCCCGGTGGCCCGGCGCTGTCAGTGCCCGCAGGTAGATTCGACTGTGGCCGGCCCACCGCCCGCACGCGGTGGGCACCGGCCGCACCCGACGATTGCAGGAGTGATTCGCGTGGATCGTGTCGCGCTGCGCGGCCTGAAGGCCCGCGGGCACCACGGTGTGTTCCCCAAGGAACGCGAGGAGGGCCAGACCTTCATCGTGGACCTCGTCCTTGGCCTGGACACCCGGCCGGCCGCGGCCGACGACGACCTGGCGAAGACCGTGCACTACGGCATCGTGGCCGAGGAGGTCGTGGCCGTCGTCCAGGGCGAGCCCGTCGATCTCATCGAGACCCTCGCCGAGCGCATCGCCCAGGCCTGTCTGAAGCACGAGGGGGTCCAGGAGGTCGAGGTGTGCGTCCACAAGCCGGACGCCCCGATCACCGTCCCCTTCGACGACGTGACCGTCACGATCACCCGGAGCCGAGTATGACCGCACCCTTCACCAAGGGTCACAGCGACCCGACCGTACAGCCGGTGCCCGCCTCCGTCGTCGAGCAGGTCGACGCCGCCGACACCACGCTGCAGAACCCCAAACGCGCCGTGATCGCCCTCGGCGCCAACCTCGGCAACCGCCTGGAGACCCTGCAGGGCGCCATCGACGCCCTGGAGGACACGCCCGGCGTGCGGGTCAAGGCCGTCTCCCCGGTGTACGAGACCGAGCCGTGGGGCGTGGAGCCCGGCAGCCAGCCGTCGTACTTCAACGCCGTGGTGCTGGTGAAGACGACGCTGCCCCCGTCCTCCCTGCTGGAGCGGGCGCACGCGGTGGAGGAGGCCTTCCACCGGGTCCGCGACGAGCGCTGGGGCCCGCGCACCCTCGACGTCGACATCGTCGCCTACGCCGGTGTCGTCTCCGACGACCCGCAGCTCACCCTCCCCCACCCGCGCGCGCACGAGCGCGCCTTCGTGCTCGCGCCCTGGTACGACGTCGAGCCGGAGGCCGAGCTGCCCGGCCGCGGCGCGATCGGCCCGCTCCTCGACGCCGTCACCCGCGAAGGCGTCGCGCCCCGCCAGGACCTGGAACTCCACCTGCCCGAGTAGTCGTTAAGGTCGAGGCGGGCCGCCGTCGCGGCCGCGCTGGACGGGAGCCGCCCGTCACCCGGTCCGGGGGAGCTGAAGGGTCACCGTGAGAGAGCTGCGCATCAGGGTGCTGGCCGGTGTGTTCGTCGTCGCCGGGATCCTGTCCTGGGCGGGCGCCCGCCTGTGGAACTCGGTCGGGACCCTGCCCAGCGTCCCGCTGGCCGCCCCCATCGTCCTGGCGCTGATCGCCGTGGTCCTGCTGGCCACGGCCCTCTCGCTGCGCGCCCGCCTCAAGGCCCAGCGCGAGCGGCGCCCCGAGGCCAAGGGCGTGGACCCGCTGATGGCGGCCCGCGCGGTGGTCTTCGGACAGGCCAGCGCCCTGGTCGCGGCCCTCGTCGCCGGCATGTACGGCGGCACGGGCGTCTTCCTGCTGGAACTCCTCGACATCCCGGCCCGCCGCGACCAGGCCATCTACGCCGGCTTCTCGGTCGTCGCGGGCATCGGCGTGATAGCGGCGGCGATCTTCCTGGAGCGCGTCTGCAAGCTCCCCGAGGACGACGAGAACAACAGCAACGGGGCGGCGCACCCGGTGTGACACCGCCCCGTGGAGGCACGTGGGCTCAGTTCGCCATGATCAGGCTCATCGCCTCGTTGCGGGTGGCCGCGTCCCGCAGCTGACCGCGCACCGCCGAGGTGATGGTCTTGGCGCCGGGCTTGCGGATGCCGCGCATCGACATGCACATGTGCTCGCACTCGACGACCACGATGACCCCGCGCGGCTCCAGGATCTCCATCAGGGAGTCCGCGATCTGCGTGGTGAGACGTTCCTGCACCTGCGGGCGGCGGGCGTAGACGTCCACCAGCCGCGCCAGCTTGGACAGACCGGTGATCTTCCCGCTGGTGGACGGGATGTAGCCGACGTGGGCGACGCCCCGGAACGGCACGAGATGGTGTTCACAGGTCGAGAAGACTTCGATGTCCTTCACGAGGACCATCTCGTCGTGGCCCAGGTCGAACGTCGTCGTCAGGACGTCCTCGGGCTGCTGCCACAGGCCCGCGAATATCTCCTTGTACGCCCGCGCCACGCGCGCCGGCGTCTCCCTCAGGCCCTCGCGGTCCGGGTCCTCGCCGACCGCGATGAGGAGTTCGCGCACGGCGTTCTCGGCGCGCTTCTCGTCGAACTCGCCGATGCTGCCTTCGCCGTCCAGCGTCACGGGGTCGGTCATCTGGTTCCTCGTTCCTCTACCTGTCATACGCGGAGCCCGCCTGTCCACGGCGGGGCCGGCTCCACGCGTGCGATCCGCGGTATACGAAATGCCGCGCCCCCCAGGCTAGAACCCGGGGGGCGCGGCATCCATTCCGGCCCGGTGGCCGGAACGGTCAGCTCTCGGGACGGTCCTCGCGGGCCGTCTCGGTGGCGGGGGCGGGGTCCGCCGCCGTCGACTTCGCCGTGCTGATCGCGGCCGTCGCGCCGTTGGCGCCGTTCGTCAGGGCGAGCTCCTTCGGGGAGAGCACCGGCGGACGGGTGGACGGCGTGCGGCGCGAGGAGCCGGTCCAGGCGGGCCGGGGCGGGCGCTTGACGATGGGGGCGAAGATCTCGGCGATCTCCTCCTTGCCCAGCGTCTCCTTCTCCAGCAGCTGCAGGACGAGGTTGTCGAGCACGTCGCGGTTCTCGACCAGGATCTCCCAGGCCTCGTTGTGCGCCGTCTCGATGAGCTTCTTGACCTCCTCGTCCACCAGCGCGGCGACCTCCTCGGAGTAGTCGCGCTGGTGGGCCATCTCACGGCCCAGGAACGGCTCGGAGTTGTCCCCGCCGAACTTGATCGCGCCGAGACGCTCGGTCATGCCGTACTGGGTGACCATCGCGCGGGCCAGGTTGGTGGCCTTCTCGATGTCGTTCGCGGCGCCGGTGGTCGGGTCGTGGAAGACCAGTTCCTCGGCAGCGCGGCCGCCCAGCATGTAGGCGAGCTGGTCGAGCATCTCGTTGCGGGTGGTGGAGTACTTGTCCTCGTCCGGGAGCACCATCGTGTAGCCCAGGGCACGGCCGCGGGACAGGATGGTGATCTTGTGGACCGGGTCGGAGTTCGGCGAGGCCGCCGCGACCAGGGCGTGACCGCCCTCGTGGTACGCGGTGATCTTCTTCTCCTTGTCCGACATGATGCGGGTCCGCTTCTGCGGGCCGGCGACGACGCGGTCGATCGCCTCGTCGAGCATCTTGTTGTCGATCAGCTTCTGGTTCGAACGGGCCGTGAGCAGCGCGGCCTCGTTCAGCACGTTGGCGAGATCGGCACCGGTCATGCCGGGGGTGCGCCGGGCGACGGCCGACAGGTCGACGTCCGGGGCGACCGGCTTGCCCTTCTGGTGGACCTTGAGGATCTCCATACGGCCCTGCAGGTCCGGCGGGTCGACGGCGATCTGCCGGTCGAAGCGGCCGGGGCGCAGCAGCGCCGGGTCGAGGATGTCGGGCCGGTTGGTGGCGGCGATCAGGATGACGCCGCCCTTCACGTCGAAGCCGTCCATCTCGACGAGCAGCTGGTTCAGGGTCTGCTCGCGCTCGTCGTGACCGCCGCCGAGGCCGGCGCCGCGGTGGCGGCCGACCGCGTCGATCTCGTCGACGAAGACGATCGCCGGGGCGTTCGCCTTGGCCTGTTCGAACAGGTCACGGACCCGGGAGGCACCGACACCGACGAACATCTCGACGAAGTCGGAACCGGAGATCGAGTAGAACGGGACGCCCGCCTCGCCGGCGACGGCGCGCGCGAGCAGGGTCTTGCCGGTACCCGGGCGGCCGTAGAGCAGCACGCCCTTGGGGATCTTGGCGCCGACGGCCTGGAACTTGGCCGGCTCCTGGAGGAACTCCTTGATCTCGTGGAGCTCCTCGACGGCCTCGTCGCAGCCGGCGACGTCGGCGAAGGTCGTCTTGGGGGTGTCCTTGGTGATGAGCTTGGCCTTGGACTTGCCGAAGTTCATCACCCGGCTGCCGCCGCCCTGCATCTGGTTCATCAGGAACAGGAAGACGACGACGATCAGGACGAAGGGCAGCAGGGAAAGCAGGATGCCGAGGAACGGGTTCTGCTTCGAGGGCGAGACCGTGTAGCCCTTCGGGATCTGCTTGTCCTGGTACTTGGTCTGCAGCGTGCCGGCGATGGTCACGCCCTGGTCGCCGATGTAGCTGGCCTGGATCTTCGAGCTGCCCTCGACCTTGACGCCGTCCTTGAGCTCGACCTTGATGGTCTGCTCGTCGCCGGTGGTGAGCTTGGCCTGCTCGACCTTGTTGTCGTTGATGGCCTGGACGACCTGTGCGGTGTCCACCGTCTTGTAGCCGCCGGACGAGCCGACGACCTGCATCAACACGACCACGGCAAGGACGGCCAGCACGATCCACATGACCGGCCCACGGAAGTATCGCTTCACGTCCATCCACACGGAGCGGTGCCGCCCCGTCCCTCCTGCCATAGTGAGTTTGATAAGACAGTTCTTCTGACGGTACCCCAGCCTTGGCGTCCGAAGCCGCACAGGACCGCTGACGAACCCGTCTGCATGCTCCAACGGCGGGAGGCCCGCCGGGGTTCCCGATCGTCGCGGGGAGCGTGCCCGGCTGGGCTAGCCGCCGTAGACGTGAGGCGCGAGCGTACCGACGAACGGCAGGTTGCGGTACTTCTCGGCGTAGTCGAGGCCGTAGCCGACGACGAACTCGTTGGGGATGTCGAAGCCGACCCACTCCACGTCGATGGCGACCTTGGCGGCGTCGGGCTTGCGCAGCAGCGTGCACACCTTCAGGGAGGCGGGCTCGCGCGAGCCGAGGTTGTTGATCAGCCAGGACAGGGTCAGGCCGGAGTCGATGATGTCCTCGACGATCAGGACGTGCTTGCCCTTGATGTCGGTGTCGAGGTCCTTGAGGATCCGCACCACGCCGGAGGACTGGGTGCCCGCGCCGTAGGAGGACACGGCCATCCAGTCCATGGTGACGGGGGTGGACAGCGCCCGGGCCAGGTCGGCCATGACCATCACCGCGCCCTTGAGCACACCGACGATCAGCAGGTCCTTGCCCGCGTACTCCGCGTCGATCTTCGCGGCCAGCTCGGCCAGCTTCGCGTCGATCTCTTCCTTGGTGATGAGCACCTGCTGAAGGTCGGCACCCATGTCTTTCGCGTCCACCCGCATCACTTTCGGTCGGTCGTCCCACCGGCCGGTCCGCCCCCGCCGCGTCTGCGTGAGGGGTCGGGACTCAGCCTTGCCGAATCACCAGTCTGCCACCCTGACGCTGGGCGACGACTTTGCCGGGCAGATTGATGGCTCCCTGACCGCGCCAGCCGGTGATCAGCCGGTCGACCTCCTCGATGTGCCGGGCGAAGAGGGAACCGGCCGGGGCGCCCGCCTCGATGGCGGCGCGGCGCAGGATCCGGCGGCGCACGGCGGGCGGCAGGGCGTAGAGCTTGGCGCATTCCAGTCGCCCGGCCGCGTCGCGTACGCCGGCCTCGGCCTGGCTGGCCCAGGCGTCGAGGGCGTCGGCGTCGTCGCGGGAGAGCTGGGCGGTGCGGGCGAGCGCCTCGACGACGCCCTTGCCGAGGGCCTTCTCCAGGGCGGGCAGGCCCTCGTGGCGCAGCCGGGAGCGGGTGTAGGCGGGGTCGGCGTTGTGCGGGTCGTCCCAGACGGGCAGGGACTGGACCATGCAGGCCTTGCGGGCGGTCTGCCGGTCGAGCTGGAGGAAGGGGCGCCGGTAACGGCCGTCGGCCCCCGAGACCGCGGCCATGCCGGACAGGGAGCGGATGCCGGAGCCGCGGGCGAGGCCGAGCAGGACGGTTTCGGCCTGGTCGTCGCGGGTGTGGCCGAGGAGGATCGCGGCGGCGCCGTGGCGCTTGGCCGCGGCGTCCAGGGCGGCGTAGCGGGCGTCCCGGGCGGCGGCCTCGGGGCCTCCGTCGCGGCCGACGGTGACGGCGGTGGACTCGACGGGGCTGAGGCCGAGTTCGGTCAGGCGCTGGACGACTTCGGCGGCGCGGATGTCGGAGCCGGGCTGCAGACCGTGGTCGACGGTGATGCCGCCGGCGCGGATGCCGAGCCGGGGGGCCTCGAAGGCGAGGGCGGAGGCGAGCGCCATGGAGTCGGCGCCGCCGGAGCAGGCCACGAGCACGAGCGGCGCGGGCGGGCGCGCGGGTGCGCCGGACCCGGCGGGCTCCATGGCCCTCACGGTGGCGGAGGAGGTCTGTTCGGTGAGGATGTCGTGGAGGACGCGGCGGACCGCCAGGCGTATCGCCGCGACCGCAGGATGGGGACCCATGTCCGGTTCCCTTCAGGAAGCTTTTCGGGGGGTGAGCCCGAGTCGGTCACTCAGAGTGTGTAGATGGTGACAGAAACGGGCGGTGACCCGAGCATTGCACGCCTGTCCACGCCTCACGGTCCCTCGGACGGGTGATTGGAGGGGCGTTCGACTGCCGTCGGCCGGATCGTTTTCACCACCGTCTCGCGCCGTTCACGCCTCGGGCCTGCGGTGCACCCGCGCGATCCAGTCTGCCGGTTTGGAGATCTCCGCCTTGGTCGGGAGTGTGTTCGGAGAGGTCCACACACGGTTGAAGCCGTCCATGCCGACCTCGTCGACGACCGCGCGCACGAAGCGTTCGCCGTCCCGGTACTGCCGCAGCTTGGCGTCCAGGCCGAGCAGCTTGCGCAGGGCGAGGTCGAGGCGGGAGGCGCCCTTGGCGCGGCGCTGCTGGAACTTCTCGCGGATCTCGGCGACGGACGGCACGACGGAGGGTCCGACGCCGTCCATGACGAAGTCGGCGTGGCCCTCCAGCAGGGACATCACGGCGGTGAGCCGGCCGAGGATCTCCCGCTGGGCGGGGGTCTGCACCAGCTCCACCAGGGAGCGTCCGCCGTCCTCCTCCTCGCCCTCGGGGCGGCCGCCGGCCAGCGACTGGGCGGCCTCGCGGACGCGCTCCAGGACGGTCATCGGGTCGACGTCGGTCTCGGCGAGGAACGACTGGATCTCGCCCTCCAGGTGGTCGCGCAGCCAGGGCACGGCGCTGAACTGGGTGCGGTGCGTCTCCTCGTGCAGGCACACCCACAGGCGGAAGTCGTGCGGCTGGACGTCGAGTTCGCGCTCCACGTGGACGATGTTGGGGGCGACGAGCAGGAGCCGGCCGCCGCCGTTCTCACCGGCCGGCAGCTCGCGGGTGGCGGGGGCGAAGGTCTCGTACTGGCCGAGGACGCGGGAGGCGAGGAAGGACAGCAGCATGCCCAGTTCCACGCCGGTGACCTTGCCGCCGACGGCGCCGAGGACCTGACCGCCGGGGGAGCTGCCGCGGCGCTCCTGCATCTTCTCCAGCAGCGGTTTGAGGATCTCCCGGAACCCGGCGACGTTCGCCTTCACCCAGCCGGGGCGGTCGACGACGAGGACGGGCGTGTCGTGGATCTCGCCGGTGGCCATACGAGTGAAGCCCCGGACGTGCTCCTCCGAGGCTTTGGCGTGGCGGCGCAGTTCCGCGACGACGTCGCGGGCCTCTTCGCGGCTGACCTCGGGGCCCGGGCGTACGAGCCGGGTCGCGGTCGCGACCGCGAGATTCCAGTCGACCATCCCAGCAGATGCGGCACCACCGATGCTCGTCATGTGTCAACCGTACGTGAGCGTTCCCACTTGGGGCAGGCCGTGGGGGTGGGTGACGTGGGGGGTGTTGAGCAGGTCCGGGTGTTGTTGTGGGGGTGCTTGCGTCGGCAGGGGCGAGGGTTGCTGGGCAGGCACCGGTACTGCGGGCCGTGCCCACCCGTTCCGCCCTGCGGAACGACTGCCCACGGCGGTATGGCGGTAGGGCGGGCCGGCCGCTCGGTGGCGGGCACGGCGGGTGCAGGGCGGTCGGATGGCTGCCCGGCGGGGCGGGCGGCACGGCGTGCCGCGCGGCCGCTCGATGGCCGGGGGCCCTACCCCGCCAGTGCCGTGGCTGCCTTGTCCAGGGCTCTTTGGGCCGCGTCCGCGTTCGTCGTGCCCGAGGCCAGGAAGGCGAACGCCAGTACGTGGCCGCGCGGGTCCACGACCGTGCCGGCCAGGGCGTTGACGCCGCTCAGGGTGCCCGTCTTGGCGCGTACGAGACCCGCCGCGCCGCCCGTGTAGCGGCTGGTCAGGGTGCCGGTGAAGCCGGCGACGGGCAGGCCGGTGAGGACGGGGCGCAGCTCGGGGCGGGCGGGGTCGGCCGCCTTGGCCAGCAGGGCCGTCAGCAGGCCGGCGGTGGCGCGGTCGGTGCGGTCCAGGCCGCTGCCGTCCTTGAAGACGGCCCCCTTCAGCGGCAGCCCGAGCCTGGCCAGCTGCCGGCGGATCGCCTCGCCGCCGCCGGCGAAGTCGGGGCGGGTGCCGGTGGCGAGGGCGGTCTGGCGGGCCAGGTGCTCGGCGATGTCGTTGTCGCTGTTGGTGAGCATCCGCTCGACGAGGTCGGACAGCGGCGGGGACGTCACCGTCGCGAGCGTCTGGGCGCGCTGGGTGGCCTTGGAGGGGCCGGGGGCCTTGGTCCGGACGCCCTGCGCGTGCAGCAGGTCGGCGAACCGGCGGGCCGCGTCCGCCGCCGGGTCGGTGGCGCGGATCGCGGTACCGGCCGTCGAGTCGTCCGTGCGGCCCTCGTCGACCATCAGGGCGGTGACGGGGGCGAGGTTCTCGTTCTGCCCGATCGGGTGAAGTACGGGCCCGGCGTACAGGCTCGTGTCGTACGAGAGCGTGACCTCGCTCAGGCCGCGCTCGCGCAGGGCGGCGGCCGTGGACGCGGCGAGAGTGCGCAGGCTCGCCCAGTCGCCGGCGTCCGCGCGGGCGGTCAGGGTCGGGTCGCCGCCGCCGACCAGGATCAGCTCCCGGGTGTCCGGTTCGAGCACCGCGCGGGTGGCGAGGCGGTGGTCGGCGCCGAGGGCGGACAGCGCGGCGACCGCCGTGGCGAGCTTGGTGGTGGAGGCGGGCGTGAGGGCGTCGTCGGCGCCGGTGCCGTACAGCCGCCTGCCGCCGGCCAGGTCGACGACGACGGCCGCGCGCCGCGCGCCGAGGGAGGGGTCCCTCAGCAGCGGGTCGAGCAGGGCGGCCAGAGCGGGGCCGCCGGGCGGGGTCTGCGCGGTGGTCGCGGCGCCGCCGAGGCCGGTGAGGACCGCGGGCGCGCTGGGTGCCGGGCGGGGCGCCCCGGCCGCCGCGTCGGAGGATCGGGGCGAATCGGACGTACGGCCGTGATCTGCGCCACCCGCACGTTCCTGGGCGGCTGCCCACTGCCGTTCGGCCGTACGCTGACCCGTGGAGTCCCAGGGGCCGGCGGCGGTGACGACGCCGGCGGCCAGTGCGAGACCGACGGTGGCGGCACCCGCGGTGTACTGCCAGGTGCTGACGGCTTTCGGCCGGCCGGTGCGCGTGACCTTCAGCCGGGCGGCGTCGGCGGCGCGTGCCAGCCGCGGCCGTACGGCGTCCGCGATCCGTGCCATGTGCGGTCTCGCGGCTCGCCAAGGCCTCAGTTCCGGCACGACCACCAGCCCCTTTCGCGATCACACACTGGCGTGAGGGACACTTAATCACCCGACGTATGTGCTGATCATGGAGGAGCCACCGGTGGAGTTCGACGTCACGATCGAGATCCCGAAGGGTTCGCGCAACAAGTACGAAGTGGACCACGAGACGGGTCGGATCCGCCTGGACCGGCACCTGTTCACCTCGACGGTCTACCCGGCCGACTACGGCTACATCGAGGGCACCCTCGGCGAGGACGGCGACCCGCTGGACGCCCTGGTCATCCTGGACGAGCCCACCTTCCCGGGCGTGCTGGTGAAGTGCCGCGCCATCGGCATGTTCCGCATGCGCGACGAGGCCGGCGGCGACGACAAGGTGCTGTGCGTGCCGGCGTCCGACCCGCGGATGGAGCACCTGCGCGACATCCACCACGTCTCGGAGTTCGACCGCCTGGAGATCCAGCACTTCTTCGAGGTCTACAAGGACCTGGAGCCGGGCAAGAGCGTCGAGGGCGCCAACTGGGTCGGCCGCGCGGACGCCGAGGCCGAGATCGAGCGCTCCATCAAGCGCCAGGGGGAGCACGGCGGCCACTGAGGCCTCTTGAGCCCACCGGCCGGTGACGGGTCGCACGCGCATGCGTGCGGCCCGTTCGGCGTCTGTGCGCATACTGAGGCCTACGGAGTGTCGTACAGGGAGTGCTGCTTCAAGTGAGCGAGGCGGAGGACCGCAAGCCGCAGTCGGACGAGGCCAGGAGCGCCTACGACTCGGAGATCACGTCCGAGTTCGCCATTCCCGAGGGGCTCACCGTGCCCAAGGTGGTGGGCGGCGAGTCGGAGACGACGTCCGAGTTCGCGCTGCCGGACGGCCTGGAGGCGCCGCAGGCGCCCGCGGCGGAACCGGAGGGCTCGGCGTTCAGCCCGCCGAGCGTCTACAGCGCCAAGAGCGCCCCGCCGGCCTTCACGCCGCCCGGCGGGATACCGGCGGTCAGCCTCACCAAGGACGTGCCGTGGCAGGACCGGATGCGCACCATGCTGCGCATGCCGGTGGCCGAGCGGCCGGCACCGGAGAAGGTGCACAAGCCGGAGGAGGGCGGCCCGGCCGTCCCGCGCGTGCTGGACCTGACCCTGCGTATCGGCGAGCTGCTGCTGGCCGGCGGTGAGGGCGCCGAGGACGTGGAGGCGGCGATGTTCGCGGTGTGCCGCTCCTACGGCCTGGACCGCTGCGAGCCGAACGTCACCTTCACCCTGCTGGCGATCTCCTACCAGCCCTCCCTCGTGGAGGACCCGGTCACCGCCTCCCGCACGGTGCGGCGCCGGGGCACCGACTACACGCGGCTGGCGGCCGTGTTCCGGCTCGTGGACGACCTCAGCGACCCGGAGACCCATGTCTCCCTGGAGGAGGCCTACCGGCGTCTGGCGGAGATCCGCCGCAACCGGCACCCGTTCCCGACCTGGGTGCTGACCCTGGCCAGCGGGCTGCTCGCCGGCGCGGCCTCGCTGCTGGTCGGCGGCGGGCTGCCGGTGTTCGCCGCGGCCATGGTGGGCGCCATGCTGGGCGACCGGCTGGCGTGGCTGTGCGCGGGGCGCGGGCTGCCGGAGTTCTACCAGTTCACGGTGGCCGCGATGCCGCCGGCCGCGATAGGCGTCGCGCTGACCCTGGCGCACGTGGACGTGAACGCGTCCGCGGTGATCACCGGTGGGCTGTTCGCGCTGCTGCCGGGGCGGGCGCTGGTGGCGGGCGTGCAGGACGGGCTGACCGGCTTCTACATCACCGCCTCGGCGCGTCTGCTGGAGGTGCTGTACTTCTTCGTCGGCATCGTCGTCGGGGTGCTGGTGATGCTCTACCTCGGCGTGCAGCTGGGGGCACACCTCAACCCCGACGCGGCGCTGCGGCTGGAGGAGCGGCCGCTGCTGCAGATCGCGGCGTCGATGCTGCTGTCGGCGACCTTCGCGGTGCTGCTCCAGCAGGAGCGGTCCACGGTCCTCGCGGTGACCCTGAACGGGGGTGTGGCGTGGGTGGTGTACGGCGCGCTGCACTACACCGGGGACATCTCGCCGGTGGCCTCCACGGCCGTCGCCGCGGGTCTCGTGGGCCTGTTCGGGCAGTTGCTGTCGCGCTACCGGTTCGTCTCCGCGCTGCCCTACACGACGGCGGCGATCGGACCGCTGCTGCCGGGTTCGGCGACGTACTTCGGGCTGCTGTCGATCGCGCAGAACGACGTCGACAAGGGGCTGGTGTCGCTGACGAAGGCGGCGGCGCTGGCGATGGCCATCGCGATCGGGGTGAACCTGGGGTCGGAGATCTCCCGGCTGTTCCTGCGGGTCGGCTCCGCCGACAAGCGCCGCGCCGCCAAGCGGACGAGGGGCTTCTGAGGCCCCTCGGCCCTGGTCGTCCGAGGCCCCTCAGCCCTGGTTGTACGGGTACTGGCCGCCGTACTGCTGCTGGTGCCCGTAGCTCTGCGGCTGCTGCTGCGGGTACTGCTCGCCGTAGTACTGGTTTCCGTACTGCTCGCTGTACTGGTCGCCGTAGGGGTGCTGCTGCGGCTGCTGGGGCTGCTGCCCGGGGTGGTGGTGCGGCGTCTGGTGGTCCGGCGCCGGGTCGATGCGGCGGAGCTGGGTCGTCGCGTCGTCCATCGCCGGGGGCATCTGGTGCGGCTGCTGCCGGGCAGGCTCGGCCTGCGGGGCGTTCCTGCTCTTGCGGCGGGCGCGCAGGAACTCGATGGCGATCGGCACCACCGAGACGAGGACGATCAGGATGAGGATCGCCTCGATGTTGTTCTTGACGAAGTCGATGTTGCCCAGCCAGGAGCCCAGCAGCGTCACCCCGGCGCCCCACAGGACACCGCCGATGACGTTGAAGACCAGGAACGAGCGGTACCGCATACCGCTGACGCCGGCGATGATCGGCGTGAACGTGCGCACGATCGGCACGAAGCGGGCCAGGACCAGGGACTTGGGGCCGTACTTCTCGAAGAACTCGTGCGCCTTGGTGACGTTCTCCTGCTTGAACAGGCGCGAGTCGGGCCGGTTGAACAGCGACGGGCCGACCTTCTTGCCGAACATGTAACCCGCCTGGTCGCCCAGGACCGCCGCGAGGCAGATCAGCGCGATCGCCGCCCACAGGGGGAAGTCCAGCTGGTTCGACGTGATCAGCAGACCGCAGGTGAACAGCAGCGAGTCGCCCGGCAGGAAGAAGCCGATCAGCAGACCCGACTCCGCGAAGACGATCAGGAGCAGGCCCCAGATGCCGAACGTGTCGAGGAGGTAGTTCGGATCGAGCCAGCTCGGGCCGAGGGCAAGCGTCGTCACGGTTCCGGGCTCCTGAGAGGGGTGGGGAGGTACGGCGGCAGGTAGCGCCCGCCCAAAGCTATCAACGCGTGGTGTACGGCCCAGGTTCCCCGGGCTCTCTCAGGATGCACCCGGCGCCGCCCGGGTCGAAGCTGTGGACCATGGGCATCGACGATTACGGCGGCGGCCAGACGCCCCAGGCGGATGTGCTGGTCGTCACCACGAACGAGGTACCGGGCCACCGGGTGCAGCAGGTCATCGGCGAGGTGTTCGGGCTGACCGTGCGCTCCCGCCACGTCGGCAGCCAGATCGGCGCCGGGCTGAAGTCGCTGGTCGGCGGCGAGCTGCGCGGGCTGACCAAGACGCTCGTGGAGACCCGCAACCAGGCGATGGAGCGGCTGGTGGAGCAGGCACGCGCGCGTGGCGCCAACGCCGTGCTGGCGTTCCGCTTCGACGTGACGGAGGCGGCGGACGTGGGCACGGAGGTGTGCGCGTACGGCACGGCGGTGGTCGTGGCCCGGGAGTAGCAGGCCCGGGCCACGACCCGCTCAGGCGGTGTGCCGGGCCGCGTTCGCCTTGATGGCGTCGCGCATGTACACGGCCAGTCCGGTGCGGATGTTCTCGTAGGTCGCGGTGAACCGCGGGTCGTCGACGTACATCTGTCCCAGGCACGCGTGCAGCTCGTGCGAGCAGTCGTAGTAGCTGGAGCAGATGAAGAGGCGGTGCTCCTCGGCGACGTCCATCGCGGCCTCGGAGCCGGCCGGCACACCCTGGCCGAGCAGATCCGCCATCCGGCCGTGGATGGCGTCCAGCTCTTGGGTGATCCGCTTCCAGTCCTCCTTGGTGTACGAGGCCGTCCGGCGCTGGGACTGCCGGTACTGCTCGGTGTCGCCCCAGCGCTCCCGGACCTCGTCGGCGTACTGCTCGGGGTCGTGGTCCCCGAACACCTCGAACTTCTCCTCGGGCGTGAGGTTGATTCCCATCTTGTGTGCCTCCATGGCGTGCTCCACGGCCTCGGCCATCTTCTGCAGCTTCTCGATCCGGGCGGTCAGCAGCTCGTGCTGGCGGCGCAGATGCGCGCGCGGGTCCGCGTCCGGGTCGTCGAGCAGGGCCGCGACCTCCTCCAGCGGGAAGCCGAGCTCGCGGTAGAACAGGATCTGCTGCAGCCGGTCGAGGTCGGCGTCGTTGTAGCGCCGGTGGCCCGCGTGGCTGCGCTCGCTCGGTACGAGCAGGCCGATGGCGTCGTAGTGGTGCAGTGTGCGCACCGTGACCCCGGCGAAGCCCGCGACCTGTCCCACGGAGTAGCTCACTTCCGCTCCCTTCTCGCTTGCGGGCTCCACCCTGCGTCCTCACGCCACGTGAGGTGCAAGCCTGACGCAGGCGCGAGATGCACACCCGACATAGCGGACATAGCGTCGTAGCCATGCCCCTGCACAAAGGCACCGAGCAGCCCGCCGACCGTCCGCTGGCCGTCAACCCGTTCTTCGGCGAGGCCAATCCGACGGGTGGGATGACCCAGGCACCGCCCACGCACCGCCTGCCGGACTCCCCGCTGGCGCCCTCGACGGCGTATCAGCTGGTGCACGACGAGCTGATGCTGGACGGCAACTCCCGGCTGAACCTGGCCACCTTCGTCACCACCTGGATGGAGCCGCAGGCCGGGGTGCTGATGGCGGAGTGCCGGGACAAGAACATGATCGACAAGGACGAGTATCCGCGCACCGCCGAGCTGGAGCGGCGCTGTGTGGCGATGCTCGCCGACCTGTGGCACGCGCCGGATCCCTCGGCCGCCGTGGGCTGTTCCACGACCGGCTCCAGCGAGGCGTGCATGCTCGCCGGGATGGCGCTGAAGCGGCGCTGGACGAAGCGCGCCGGCGACCGCTATCCGGCGGCGCGGCCCAATCTCGTCATGGGCGTCAACGTCCAGGTCTGCTGGGACAAGTTCTGCACCTTCTGGGAGGTCGAGCCCCGGCTCGTGCCGATGGAGGGCGAGCGCTTCCACCTCGACCCCGCGGCCGCGGCCGAGCTGTGCGACGAGAACACCATCGGTGTCGTCGGCGTCCTCGGCTCCACCTTCGACGGCTCCTACGAGCCGATCGCCGAGCTGTGCGCGGCGCTGGACGCCCTGCAGGAGCGCACCGGGCTGGACGTCCCGGTGCACGTCGACGGGGCGTCCGGGGCGATGATCGCGCCGTTCCTCGACCCGGAGCTGGTGTGGGACTTCCGGCTGCCGAGGGTGGCGTCGATCAACACCTCCGGGCACAAGTACGGGCTGGTGTATCCCGGCGTCGGCTGGGCGCTGTGGCGGGACGCGACGGCGCTGCCGGAGGAGCTGGTGTTCCGGGTCAACTACCTGGGCGGCGACATGCCGACCTTCGCGCTGAACTTCTCCCGGCCCGGCGCGCAGGTGGTGGCGCAGTACTACACGTTCCTGCGGCTGGGCCGGGAGGGCTACCGGGCGGTGCAGCAGGCGTCCCGCGACGTGGCCGGCTCGCTCGCCGACCGGATCGAGGCGCTCGGCGACTTCCGGCTGCTGACCCGGGGCGACCAGCTGCCGGTGTTCGCCTGCACGACGGCACCCGATGTCCAGGCGTACGACGTGTTCGATGTCTCCCGGCGGCTGCGCGAGAGCGGCTGGCTGGTACCCGCGTACACCTTCCCGCCGAAGCGGGAGGACCTGGCGGTGCTACGGGTGGTGTGCCGCAACGGCTTCTCCTCGGACCTCGCCGAGCTGTTCGTCGAGGACCTCACCCGCCTGCTGCCCGAACTGCGCCGGCAGCCGCACCCCCTGACCCGCGACCGGGACGCGGCGACGAGCTTCCACCACTAGGCGGCCGGCGTCCTTTCCGGTCCTGCTCCGGGGCGCGCGGCAAGACGTAGCAGTGGCCGTTGGCTAACGCGTGTCCCCGGGATGCCGCTCCCCCGTCGCGTACGGGTTGTCCTGGCCCTCGGTGAGGACGCCGACGAACGGCTCGCCCTCGCCGGCGAAGGTGTAGGCGCCCGCCTCGATGCGGGCGATCAGGCCCCGGGTCCAGGCGGCCTCGCCGTCGGCCGTGTGCACCCACATGTTCATGATCTCGCCGATGTGACCGAGCTGTTCGGGCCCCTCCTCGGGGACGTAGTGCTCGGTGACCTCGTCACGCCACTCCGCCAGCCGCCGCAGCCGCTCCCGCAGCAGCGCCACCACCTCCGCGCGCTCCAGGTCGACCATGAACCCGATCGCCGAGGAGAGCACGTCGACGGCACGGTCCCGGGCCACGAGCGCCTCCCTGAGCAGCGTGAAGTACTCCTGAGTGCCCCGCTCGGTGATCTCGTACTCCGTGCGGGGCGGTCCCCCGGCCGTGGACGGCGCCGTCTCGTGCGCGTGCAGCAGTCCCTGCTTCGCCATCTGCTTCAGGGCGTGGTAGATCGAGCCCGGCTTGGCGTTGGACCACTCGTGCGCGCCCCAGTACTCCAGGTCGCCGCGCACCTGGTAGCCGTGGGCCCGCCCGTGCTGGCGAACGGCCCCCAGCACGAGCAGACGGATCGCTGACATGCCGTCCAGGTTATTGCCGTACGGCTATCCGGCCTGCTCCGGGCCCGCCTGTCCGGCCTGCTCCAGGGCCACCAGCTCGAAGGCGGTCCTGCCGTCCAGGGACTCGCGGATGATGTCGGCGTGGCCGGCGTGCCGGGCGGTCTCGCGGATCAGGTGCAGGCACAGCCAGCGCAGCGAGACGCGCTCGTCCGGCGGGAACCAGGGCTCATCGGGCAGGGCGAAGGTGTCGTCGAGGCTGGGCGCCTGCCGGACGAAGGCCTCCGTCTCGGCGGCCACCCGCTCCCAGTACGCCAGCTGCTGCGCGAGCGTCTCGCCCCCGACCAGCCGGAAGCACTCGGGCCAGTTCGACTCGTCCCGCTTGACCGCCGGCGGCTCCCCCTTGGCGCGGGCGACCCAAGATTGCTCGACCTCGGCGACATGCTTGACCAGCCCGGCGAGGGACAGCTCACTGGCGCTCGGCCGGCTCGCCGCCTGCTCCTCGGTGAGGCCGAGCACCGCCCGCCGGATGCCGCCGCGCTGCTCCGCCAGGAAGGACAGCAGCGCCCCGCGCTCGTCACCGAGGGCCTCGGCTCGCACATGAGTGACCATGACCGGCCGCCTTTCGACTCGTCGTCCGCGGGCTCTCCTGCCCGACACCGACGACGTTACGGACCCTTGCGGTCAGCCTCTGTCCGCAATGCCGGGCGGTTCAGAACGGGAACCGGCTGCGCCCGTGCTGCACCGAGATCCACTTCAGCGAGGTGAACGCCTCCAGCGTCGACTCGCCGTTCAGCCGGCCCGGCCCCGAGTGCTTCTCCCCGCCGAACGGGACCAGCGGCTCGTCGTGCACGGTGCCGTCGTTCACATGGAACATGCCGCTGTCGATCCGCAGGGCGAACCGCACTCCGCGCTCGACGTCACCGGTGTGGACGGCGCCGCTCAGGCCGTACGGGGTGTCGTTGACGAGGCGCACGGCCTCCTCCTCGCCGTCGAAGGGGACGACGAAGGCGACCGGTCCGAACACCTCCTGCCGCAGCAGCGGCGAGTCGGCGGGCAGACCGGTCAGGACGGCCGGCTCGACCAGGGTGTCGGTCCTGCCGCCCCGCACCAGCGCGGTCGCGCCCTCGGCGAGGGCCTGCTCGACGACGTTCGTGACGTCCTCCGCCTGCCGGGAGTCGATCAGCGGGCCGATGACGGTCTCGGGGTCGCTCGGGTCGCCGCTCTTGAGTCCCCGGACCCGCTCGGCGAACTTCGCGGTGAACTCCTCGGCGACCGACCTCTCCACCAGCAGGCGGTTGGCGGCCATGCAGACCTGGCCCTGGTGGACGAACCGGCTGAAGACGGCGGCGTCGACGGCGTAGTCGAGGTCGGCGTCGTCGAGGACCACCAGCGCGCTGTTGCCGCCCAGTTCGAGCACCGCGCGCTTGACGTTGGCGGCGCAGACGGCGGCCACATGGCGGCCGACCCGGTCGGAGCCGGTGAAGGAGATGACCTTCGGCACCGGGTGTTCCAGGAAGGCGTCGCCGACCTCGGCTATGTCGGTGACCACCACGTTGAGCACTCCCGCGGGCAGCCCGGCGTCCTCGAAGAGCTTGGCTATCAGGGTGCCGCCGACGACCGGCGTGCTCTCGTGCGGCTTGAGCACCACCGCGTTGCCCAGCGCCAGCGCCGGCGCGACCGACTTCAGCGACAGCAGGAAGGGCACGTTGAAGGGGCTGATCACACCGACCACGCCAACTGGCACCCGGTAGACCCGGTTCTCCTTGCCGTCGATCGGGGACGGGAGGATACGGCCCTCGGCGCTGAGCGCCACATGAGCCGCCTCGCGCAGGAACTCCTTGGCCAGGTGCAGCTCGAAGGCGGCCTTGCCGCGGGTGGAGCCCAGCTCGGCGATCATCGCCTCGGTGATCTCCGCCTCGCGCTCCTCGACGAGGCGCAGCACTCTCTCGAACACCGCCCGCCGGGCGAAGGGGTTGGTGGCCGCCCACTGCTTCTGGGCACGCTCGGCGGCACGGTAGGCGGCGTCGATCTCGCCGGCCGTGGCGATCGTGATCGAGGCCAGCTTCTCGTGGTCGTACGGGTTGAAGTCGATGATGTCCCAGGAGCCGGTGCCCGGGCGCCACTCACCGTCGATGTACTGCTGCGCCAGGTCGGAGAAGTACGGCGACATGCGATCCCTCAATCCTTCCTGCCGCGGGCAGGCGAAGTCGGCACTCGATCACTTCGCGACACGACCACGACGTGACTCGGTCACTTGGTGGTCTGCGTCACCTGATCGCACGTCATCGTACTGACGAGTCACGACAGTTGAAGGAGTCCTCGCAAAAGGTCCCGCGTCTCCGACGGCCCCGGGCTGTCCTGCTGGAGCTCCGCGAGCGCCTGCTCGTACTGGGCGACGTCCTCGCTCTTGTCCAGGTACAGCGCGCTGGTGAGCTGCTCGGTGAACACCACGTCCGACAGATCGGACTCCGGGAAGCTGAGGATGGTGAACGCGCCGGACTCCCCGGAGTGCCCGCCGAAGCTGAACGGCATGACCTGCAGACGGATGTTGGGCCGCTCCGACATGTCGATCAGATGCTGCAGCTGCTCGCGCATCACCGTGCGGTCGCCGTAGGGGCGGCGCAGGGCGGCCTCGTCGAGCACGACGTGGAACTGGGGGGCGTTCTCGGCGACGAGGTACTTCTGCCGCTCCAGGCGCAGCGCGACGCGCTTTTCGACATCGGCCTCGCTCGCGCCCTTCATACCGCGCCGCACCACCGCGCGCGCGTACGCCTCGGTCTGCAGCAGGCCGTGCACGAACTGCACCTCGTAGGCGCGGATCAGGGAGGCCGCGCCCTCCAGGCCGACGTAGGTGGGGAACCAGCTCGGCAGGACGTCGGAGTAACTGTGCCACCAGCCGGCGACGTTGGCCTCGCGGGCCAGGTTGACCAGGGCCGTGCGCTCCGCCTCGTCCGTGATGCCGTACAGCGTCAGCAAGTCCTCCACGTCCCTCGTCTTGAAGCTCACCCGGCCCAGCTCCATCCGGCTGATCTTCGACTCGGAGGCACGGATCGAGTACCCCGCCTGCTCACGAGTGATCCCACGCGCCTCGCGCAGCCGCCTGAGTTGCGAGCCGAGCAGCATGCGCCGCACCACTGATCCGGGCTCTCCCGCACTCACGTCCGCCTGCCTCCCAACCGACTCCAGGGGCCGCAGTCTGCCACTAAATCACTTCGAGCAGTACTCGTCCGATTACACAGACGGAAAAGAGTGGTACAGCACGCGCGCGACTTCTGGCCATCAAGGTGTAGCCCAGTGACGGGAGTTGCCAGAGAACGTGGCAGAAAAAATGGCCAACAAGCGGCACGGGGGCATCCATTTCGGTCACGTGCACGTGCATCTGCCCTTGCATCTGGTGTGCGCATCCGAAACCATGGTCCCGCGCCACCGCTGCATCGCAACGACCGCGAACTCCCGGGAGTGCCTCGCATGGGGACGAATGGATCGACCATGCTCCAGCCGTTACGGCAGGGCCTTCCGCCGCTGGATCCCGCAGCCGTGTCGAACGCCGCCTCCTGTTCCCTGCCCGCCCGCTATGAAGCCGTCCGCGAGGCACGCCGGTTCACCCGCACCACCCTGGACCAGTGGGACCTCGGCGACCGCTTCGACGACGTGTGCCTGGTCGTCTCCGAACTGGTCACCAACGCGCTGCGGCACGCGACACCGGCGGGCGAGCGACCGGACGACGAACCGCAGCCGTCCGTACGGCTGCACCTGATGCGGTGGACCGAGCGGCTGGTGTGCGCGGTGCGCGACGCGAGCGAGGCCGGCCCGGTGGCGCGCGAGACGGACGACGACTTCTCGGCGGAGTCCGGCCGCGGACTGTTCCTCGTCGACTCCTTCAGCGACAGCTGGGGCTGGCACCCGCTCGCGGGCGCCCTGGGCGGCAAGGTCGTCTGGGCCCTGTTCCGGCTGCCGTCCCGCTGACGAACCCCGGCATCTTCCGACGCCGGGGTTCTACGCGCGTTACCCCATCCGGCGACGCCGGCCCCGCAGCCGACGCGTCAGCCGAAGATCAAATGATCGAACTCCCCGTCCTTCACGCCGAGCAGCATCGCCTCGATCTCGGCGCGGGTGTAGACGAGCGCGGGGCCGTCGGGAAACCGGGAGTTGCGGACGGCCACGTCACCACCGGGCAGCCGGGCGAACTCCACACAGGAGCCCTGGGAGTTGCTGTGCCGGCTCTTCTGCCAGTTCACCCCGTGCAGGCGCGTGGCGGCCATGCCGTTGTACACGCCGGACGCGCTCTCAACGTCGTACACGTCGTGGTCCACAGTCGCTCCCCGGTGATGCACTGGCTGATGAGGCCATAGATGCAGTGTCAACTGTGCGGGATCATAGCCGCGTTCACGTGCAGCTGCAGGAGCAGATGCACGTGCACGCGGGGTATTCCCCCGGTTACAGCTTTGACGAGCGCTTTACCCGAACCGTTCCAGCGTCTGCCCCAGAGCAGGCAGAACATGCGCGGCCCAGCCGCCACCCATGATCCGCCGGGCCATCAACTGCGCCGGGTCGTCCGGATCGAAGCCCTCGTGCACCAGAAAGAGACGCGTTCCGCGCCCTTCCTGTTCCAGGGTCCAGGTGATCGTCCAGTCGGCGGGATTGGCCGGATCGGCGTCCGCCCAGCGGACGGACAGCATCCGCTCCGCCTCGTAGGCGAGGACCTCCACCTCGACGACACCGGAGAAGCCGGTGTTGGGCCGCGGGACGGACGTCATCCGGTACCGGTGGCCGACCCGCAGACGGAAATCGGCGGCACCCGGCATCTGCCACTGGGCGAGCAGCGCCGGCTCGGTCAGCGCGCGCCACACCTTGGCGGGCGGATGCGGGAAGAACTGGTCGACGCGGACGGTGGTCAGGTCGTCGTCGGTGCTCATGAGGGGTCATCGTCGGGCATGCGGTCGAGCAGATCGCCGAGCCCCTTCAGCTGCTCTCGCCAGAACCGCTCGTACGGATGGAGCCACTCCTGCACCTCGGCGAGCGGCGCCGCCCGGAGCCGGTAGACCCGCTGCCGCCCCACGCGCTGCTCGGCAACGAGCCCTGCCTCCTTGAGCACCTTCAGATGCTCCGAGAGGCTGGGCCGGCGCATGTCGAAGTGATCGGCCAGCGCCTGCACGGGCTGGGGCCCGCCGTCCCGCAACAGCCGCAGCACCTCACGCCGAGTGGCGTTGGCGAGGGCGGCGAAGACACGGTCGTCAGCGGCGGTCGCCCCAGTACTCATGGCGGCTCAGCAACCTTCCTTCTCAGTCAGCCCCGCGCCGACGCCTCCGTCAGCAGCATCAGACCGTTGCCGTCGGGATCGGCGAAGGAGGCCATACGGCCCCACGGATGCTCCTCCGGCCCCTGCACCGCGACACCCGCCTCGGCGAGCCGGGCGCAGTCGGCGTCGACATCGGTCGTGACCAACATGATCCCCCGAGCCGACCCGGCCTCGAATCCCCCCATCCCCGGCCCCGCCAACGTGAACACGGTCTGCGCCCCCTTCGGCGCGACCTGAAGCCACCGCCCCGGCGGCATCCGCAGATCGGCGACCACCTCGAACCCCAGGACATCGGCATAGAAGCGCAGCGCCCGGTCCTGATCGGCGACGGGGAGGGTGACGAAGGAAGCGTGGGTGATGTTCATGGAACGACGATAGGTAGGACTTTCCCTACGCGTCAAGCGTAGGGAAAGTCCTACGCATAGACCCGACGACGGCCCGCAGCCGCCCACGGCGGGAAGGGGCCGGGGGCCGTCGGCGCTACGCACGCCACGACGCAACAGCGACGGGCCGCCGCAGGCATAAAAGCCGCAGGCATAAAAGGGGCGCGGGGAACTGCGCGAGCAACCACAACGCAACCCGCACAGGCCGCCGCAGGCAAAGGCGAGCAACCCCCCCACCCACCCGCGGACAAACGACATCGGCCGGGTCTGGAACCGCCTCCGAACCCGTTGGTAACGTGACCACCCGTGACCCCCCAGACCCCCCGCCTCGCACTCGCGGCAGCCACCGCCCTGACCGGCGCCCTCGCCCTGACCGCCTGCAGCGGCGGCAGCGGCGGCAAGGACGACGGCAAGGACGCCACCCCCCGAACCCCCACCGCGTCGGCGCCCCAGTCCCCGACCGCCACCCCCACCCCCGCCGGCGACCTGGACGGCAACTGGCTCACCACCAACGGCGGCAAGGCGATCGTCCTGGTCATCACCGGCAAGCAGGCGGGCCTGTTCACCACCGGCGGCAGCGTGTGCAACGGAGAAGCCGAGTCCCGCACGATCCACCTGAAGTGCGCCAACGGCGCCGCAGGCGACCGCACGACCGGCCGAGTCGACTCCGTGGACAAGTCGTCCCTGAAGGTCACCTGGGAGGGTGACGTCGGCACGGAGACGTACACCCGCTCCGAGGGGGGCAAAGTGCCTCCCCGCCTGCCCACGGCGGGCCTGGGCTCATAACACCGGCACCACACGACGCCACGCGGCGCCACACCGCGCTCGCCCACGCACGCGCATGCGCGATGATCCTGACGCACCGTCTCGATCTCAGGGGAACCCACTCATGCGCGCCACGCCGATCACCGTCGCCGCCCTCGCCGCGGCCCTCCTCCTCACCGCCTGCGACAGCAGCAACGACACCGCAGGCGGCACCGACAACGCCAATGCCGCGAGCGGCACCACCGCGACCGGCACCGCCTGCCGCCTGGGCACCGTAGGCGCACAGGTCGGCCCGGTCAGCGAAGCCCCGGCCGCCGGGGACACCGGCACCGTCACCGTCACGCTCACCAACCAGGGCACCGACTGCACCCTGGAGGGCTTCCCGCAGGTCACGCTCCAGGCCGGCGAGAAGAAGGCGACGGTTCCGGCCGACCAGGCCGCACAGAGCCAGAAGCTGACCCTGGCCAAGGACGCGACCGCGTCCTTCACGATCACCTACACGCGCGCGGCGGAGTCGTCCGGCGCACAGAGCCTCGCCGCGAAGACGGCGACGTTCACCCTGCCCGGCGGCAGGGAAACGCAGGACTTCCCGTGGTCGTACGGCGAGGTCGCCCTCAAGGACAGCGCACCGGACGCCACGGTGAGCGGCTTCCAGCAGTCCGGCGACTGACCCGGACCAATCACACCCCGGGGACCCGGCCGCACCCCGGGAACCCCCTCACGGCAACCGAGGCCGCTCGGCCACCCGCGCCCGATCCGCCGCCCGAGCGCCCTCGGTCCACCCCGCCGCGTCACTCACTCCCCGCAGCCGGGTGGAGACGGTCTCCGGGAACATCCGGTCGGCCGTGGCCGTGACGGCGACCTCCCGGGAGGCGAGCACCGGCAGCAGGTCGTCGCTGACCTGCGTCTCGGCGGCAGCCGCGAGCCGGGCACCGATGCGATGGGCGTAGGCGGCGAGGAAGGACTGCCGGAAGGTCTTCGTCCGCTTACGCCCGCCCTTCCGCTGCTCCGCCTCCGCCTTGGCCAGCGCCGACTGGGCCTGCACCAGCAGCGAGGTGTGGAGCAGCTCGACGGCCTCCAGATCGGCCTCGAAGCCGACGACCGTGGAGAAGCACAGCGCCTCGTTCCACACCGCACGACAGTGGTTGGCGGTGGCGACCGCGTCCAGCAGCACCGCTTTGGCCTGCTCGTAGGGCGGTTCGACACCGATCCGGCAGGCACCGGGCGCGTCCGGGGCCGGCGCCTGCGCGTCGAGCAGCGCCTCGTCGACGCTGTGCCGGGCCATGAGCTCCTGCGCCTTGGCGGACAGCGCCTCGGCCTCCTCCGGGTAGCCGGTCGCCTCGGCCTTGGCGAGCAGGGCGCGGATGCGGCCGAGCATGCGGGAGTCGGAGGTGTGGGCGCGGCGCGGCTCCTCCAGGGGCTCCAGCGCGGGCAGCCGCAGCAGCAGGCGGTACAACTCCAGCACGGCGGTGGCATGCGTGAACCGGTCGGAGCGGGCCGCCGCCGGACCGGGCAACTCCTCCAGCTGCGCCCGCCAGCGCAC
Source organism: Streptomyces sp. Ru71 (assembly GCF_002920535.1). Classification (GTDB taxonomy): domain Bacteria; phylum Actinomycetota; class Actinomycetes; order Streptomycetales; family Streptomycetaceae; genus Streptomyces. The sequence continues at coordinate 81,074 of NZ_PQSS01000010.1, forward strand.
GCCACGGGCCCGGTCGTCGGGCGCCTGCGCGCGGACGAGGTCGGCGACGAGCCGCACATGGACGTCGTCCAGCTCACGCCGCACGATCCGCACGACGTCGGCGGGCTGCCAGCCGCGCCGCCACAGCGCGGCCACGAACTCCCGCCCGCGCCTCTCGACTTCACCGTCCGCCGCGGGGTCGGCGGCCAGCAGGGAGGCACCGGTGTCCAGGGCGGCCACACCGGTGTCGTACAGAGCGGCCTCGAAGGCGCGATCGACGGTACTCACCCACCGATCGTGACACGGGCCTCTGACATCGACCCATGTCAACCGAAGGTTGACACTCCAACCTCTGTCAACCTATGGTTGACGCATGTCGAAGAACCCCGACACCACCGACACCGAAACGTCCACCACAACGTCCAGCACAACGGCATTCACGCCGTCCGTACGCCTCGACGACCTCATCGCAGCCATCAAAAAGGTCCACGACGAGCCCCTCGAACAGCTCCAGGACGCCGTGATCGCCGCCGATCACCTCGGCGAGGTGGCCGACCACCTGATCGGCCACTTCGTCGACCAGGCCCGCCGCTCCGGCGCGTCCTGGACCGACATCGGCAAGAGCATGGGCGTCACCCGGCAGGCGGCCCAGAAGCGCTTCGTGCCGAAGGAGTCGACCGACCTCGACCCCAGCCAGGGCTTCAACCGCTACACCCCCCGCGCCCGCAACGTCGTCGTGAGCGCCCACAACGAGGCCAAGGCGGCACACAGCGCCGAGGGCCTCCCCGAGCACCTGGTCCTCGGCCTGCTCGCCGAACCGCAGGGGCTGGCCGCGCAGGCGATCACCGCCCAGGACGTCTCCCTCGACGCGGTCCGCGAGGCCGCCCGGGCGGCGCTTCCGCCGGCCGTGGAGGACGCGCCCGAACTGGTGCCGTACAGCTCCTCGGCGAAGAAGGTCCTGGAGCTGACCTTCCGCGAGGCCCTGCGCCTCGGCCACAACTACGTCGGCACCGAGCACATCCTGCTGGCCCTGCTGGAGCACGAGAACGGCGAGGGCGTCCTCAGCTCGCTCGGCATCGACAAGCCGGCCACCGAACGGCACATCGCGGAGCTGCTCGCCCGGATCGTCGCAGCCGACCAGCCCGGACAGGACGGCTGAAGCGTCGCCCTCCGGACGCTCGGGAACTACCGGTACCACCGCGTTCCCGCAGCTCAGAACGCATTGTCAGACCCCCCTGCCACACTCACGACATGACCGACCGCTGGGCACTCGCTCCGGCCGAGGACGGTGGCGTGGACGTCGCACCCCTCGGCCCGGACGGGCTGCCCGCCGGTCCGGTCGTACGGGAGGAGGACCCGTCCCGGGCGGTCCGCAGCCGGCCGGACGTCACACGCTGGGTGTGGCGGTCGACCGCCGAGGTCTATCCGCGTCTGCTCGCCACGGGGGTGCGAGTCGAGCGGTGCTACGACGTCGAGGACGCCGAGACCCTCCTCCTGGGCCACGAGGGACGCTCCGGCGAACCTCGTTCGGCGGCCGCCGCGCTGGCCCGGCTGCGCGGCGGCCCCGTACCGCCCGATCCACCGCAGCGGTCCGCCGAGCCGGGCGCCCAGTCCACGCTCTTCGAACCGCAGGGCACCCGCCTGCCGCTGACCGACCTGCTCACGGTCTACGCCGAGCAGCAGCGCCGGCACGCGCGGGCCGAACACCCCGACCGGATGCGGCTGCTGACGGCGGCCGAGTCGGCGGGGATGCTGGTGGCCGCCGAGATGAACCACGCCGGGCTGCCCTGGCGCGCGGACGTCCACCGCGCCGTCCTGCACGACCTGCTGGGCGAGCGGTACGCGGGCGGGGGTGAGCCGCGCCGCCTGGCCGAGCTCGCCGACGAGGTCTCCGCCGCCTTCGGCCGCCGCGTCCGCCCCGACCTGCCCGCCGACGTGGTCAAGGCGTTCGCGCAGGCGGGGATCAAGGTCAGATCGACCCGCCGCTGGGAGATCGAGTCCGTCGACCACCCGGCGGTGAAGCCGCTGCTGGAGTACAAGAGGCTGTACCGCATCTGGGTCGCCCACGGCTGGTCCTGGCTGCAGGACTGGGTGCGCGAGGGCCGGTTCCGCCCCGAGTTCCTCGCCGGCGGCACGGTCACCGGGCGCTGGGTGACCAACGGCGGGGGCGCGCTGCAGATCCCCCGCGTGATCCGGCGGGCGGTGGTCGCCGACCCCGGCTGGCGGCTCGTGGTCGCCGACGCGGACCAGATGGAGCCGCGCGTCCTGGCCGCGATCTCCCGCGACCCGGGGCTGATGGAGGTGGCCGGCCGCGAGAGCGACCTCTACCAGGAGGTGTCCGACCGCGCCTTCTCCGGTGACCGCGCCCAGGCCAAGCTCGCCGTGCTCGGCGCGATCTACGGCCAGACCTCCGGCGACGGCCTGAAGAACCTCGCCGCGTTGCGCCGCCGCTTCCCGCAGGCGGTGGCCTACGTCGACGAGGCGGCCCGGGCCGGGGAGGAGGGCCGGCTGGTGCGCACCTGGCTGGGCCGGACCTGCCCGCCGGCGGCGAGCGCGGCCGACGACACCGGCGAGGGCATCCCGGCCGCGGAGGAGGACACCGGCGACCGGGCCTGGGTGCCGGGGTACGCCTCGACCGACGCCCGCGCGCGGGGCCGCTTCGCCCGCAACTTCGTGGTCCAGGGCAGCGCCGCGGACTGGGCCCTGCTGCTGCTCGCCGGGCTGCGCCGGCGGTGCGCGAGCATGGCGGCCGAGCTGGTCTTCTTCCAGCACGACGAGGTGATCGTGCACTGTCCCGAGGAGGAGGCCGAGGCGGTCGTCGCGGCGATCCGGGAGGCGGCCGACCTGGCCGGCCGGCTGACCTTCGGCGAGACGCCGGTGCGGTTCCCGTTCACGACGGCGGTGGTGGAGTGCTACGCCGACGCCAAGTGACCGCCCACCGCCCGGCCCAGCCGCGCCGGTACGGCCCGGCTGTCCGCCCGCCGACTTTTATGTGATCATGACATTCGATTCCGGCCAGTCGGTGCGCGCGGTGCACCCGTGCACGCGCTACTCGGGGGAGTGTCGCCGCCGTGGCCGGATCCGGGGACACACGAGGACCTCGGTCGTCAGAGGTGAACGACCGGGGTCCTCGTCCCCACCTCCACCGCGCCGCGCGGCCCGGCTCAGATCACCGGCGGCCGGCCCAGCCGGGTGAGCCGCCACACCGTGCGCCAGCGCATCGGGCGCCGCTCCCCCGCCGGTTCGCGCAGACCCTCGGCGAAGCCGCCGAACCACGCCCGCAGCCCGCCCGCCGACCGGGTGCGCAGCAGCGTGACGGCCACCCACACACCGAGATGGACGGGGATGAGCGGCAGCGGCAGCCTCCGCCGGACCAGCCAGACCCGGTTGCGGGCGGTGACCCGGTAGTAGATGGCGTGCCGCGCGGGCGAGGTCTTCGGGTGCTGCAGCAGCAGCTCGGGGGCGTAGAGGATCTTCCAGCCCGCGTCGACGGCCCGCCACGCCAGGTCGGTCTCCTCGTGCGCGAAGAAGAACTCCGCGGGCCAGTCGCCGATCTCGGCCAGCATCGCCATCCGGAACGCGTGCCCACCACCGAGGAACCCGGTGACGTACCCGCCGCGCAGCGGGTCGGCGTCACCGGCCCTCGGGACGTGCCGCCGCTGCGTCTCGCCGTTCTCGTCGGCGATCCGGAAACCCACGATGCCGAGCCGCGGATCGCCCGCGAACAGCTCCCCCACCCGACGGAGCACATCCGCGTCGACGAGCAGCCCGTCGTCGTCGAGCTCCACCACGATGTCGACGTCACCGAACTCACGCAGCCGGGCGAGGGCGACATTGCGCCCGCCGGGGCACCCGAGGTTCTCCTCCGTCTCGATGACGGTGACCTCACCGGGCAGCGACAGCCGGTCACCGAACTCCGGCAGCCGGCAGCCGTTGCCGACGATCACGACACGGGCGGGCGCGAGATCCTGCTTGGCCACGGACTCCAGCAGGGCGTCGACCTCGGCGGGCCGGTTCCCCATGGTCACCACGGACACCGCGATCCTCGGCTCCACCAACACCCCTCACCCCATCCGGCCACCGACCGCACCCGCGTCCTCGCCGCGCAGGCCCGTCGTTCACCAAGATGTTGCCTCAGAGCCCGGGGTTGTCCTGACACCCATTCACTTTGCGCCCTCTTTACACCCTTTTCCCCACCCCGGCCGAACACAAAAGAACCCCAGGTCAGAAAAGGTCTGACCCGGGGTCCCAGTGGAGCCGCTTTCGGGATTCGAACCCGAGACCTACGCATTACGAGTGCGTTGCTCTGGCCATCTGAGCTAAAGCGGCACGCTGCCCGCACCATGGTGCGATCGGCAACGTCGGTAAGTCTACACAGTTTCCGGGGGTGCTTCGTACCGGCCCCGGGCCAGCGCTCCGGGGCCGGGGCCGGCGGGGCTACGAGCAGCGCTTCCCGCCGGCCGGCGGGGTGCCGCGCAGCAGGTAGGCGTCGATCGCGGAGTCGATGCAGGAGCTGCCGCGGCCGTAGGCGGTGTGGCCGTCGCCGACGTAGGTGAGCAGGCGGGCGGAGGACAGCTGGCCGGCCAGGGCCTGGGCCCAGGGATAGGGGGTCGCCGGGTCACGGGTGGTGCCGACGACCACGATCGGGGCGGCCCCGTGGGCCTCGATGCGGTGCGGCTCGCCCGTCGCCCGCACCGGCCAGTACGCGCAGTTCAGGGACGACCAGGCCAGGCCCGCGCCGAACACCGGGGACGCCTTCTCGAAGGCGGGCAGGGCCTTCTCCACGTCCCGCGGGGAGTCGAAGGCGGGTGGCAGGTCCAGGCAGTTCACGGCGGCGTTGGCGAACATCAGGTTCGCGTAGCGGCCGGAGGCGTCCCGCTCGTAGTAGCTGTCGGCGAGGGACAGCAGCCCGGCGCCGTCGTTCTCCTTCATCGCCGACGTCAGAGCCTCGCGCAGCTGCTCCCAGGCCGCCTCGTCGTACATCGCCGCGATCACTCCGGTCGTGGCGAGCGCCTCACCGAGTGTGCGGCCGTCGGCGTCACCGGCGGGGACGGGGTGTGCGTCGAGCTTCCGGAAGAACGCCTTCAGATGGACGCCGACCTGCTCAGGGGTGGTGCCCCGGCCGCCGAGCGGGCAGTCGGGATGCTTCACGCAGTCCTTCGCGAAGGACTGGAACGCCGTCTCGAAGCCCGCCGTCTGGTCCAGGTTCATCCGGCGGGCCGACAGGGACGGGTCCATCGCGCCGTCCAGCACCAGCCGTCCCACCCGGTCCGGGAACAGCCCGGCGTAGGTCGCGCCCAGGAAGGTGCCGTACGACGCGCCCACGTAGTTCAGCTTCCGGTCCCCGAGCGCCGCCCGCACGATGTCCATGTCCCGGGCCGCCTCCACCGTGGAGACGTGCCGCAGCAGCTTCGCCGAGCGCGCGCCGCAGCCCTCCGCGAACTTCCGGTACGCCTCGACCAGCTCGTCCGTCTCCTCCTGGTCGTCCGGCGTGACGTCGGTCTGCGTGTACGCGTCCATCTGACGTCCGTCGAGGCATTCGACGGGCTCGCTGCGGGCCACGCCCCGCGGGTCGACGGCGACCATGTCGTAGCGGGCGCGGACCTCCGCCGGGTAGCCGACGCCGGCGTACTGCTGGACGTAGGCGATCGCCGAGCCGCCCGGGCCGCCCGGGTTGACCAGCAGCGATCCCAGCGGCTTGCCCGGTCCGGTGGCCTTCTTGCGGGCCACCGCGAGCCGTACGTCACCGGCTTCGGGGTGGGCGTAGTCGAGCGGGGCCCTCACCGTGGCGCACTGGAAGCCGGGGACACCGCACGCGCGCCAGCTCGGCCTCTGGCCGTAGTACGACGCCAGCGCGGACGGCGTGGCGTGCGGCAACGCGGCCAGCGCCGCCTGGGCCGCCGTCGTGCTGCGGGTGTCCGCCGCCGTCGAACCGCCGGCCGAGCAGCCGGACGCGAGCAGCGCCGCGGCGGCCAGGAGGCCGGCGGCGGTGCGGGACCTGCGAAGAGTGCGCCTTGTGTACATTCGGCGAGCGTAACGCTGCGCGATGCACCGAACGCGCTCCGTGCGCGACGTGACCCGTACGAGTTACGCCGGGGATCAACCGATCCGGGGGATCAGCCCGATCTGAGGGCCATCGTCATCGCCTCCACCGCCAGCAGCGGCGCCACGTTGCGGTCCAGGGCCTCGCGGCACGCGGCGATCGCCTCGATACGGCGCAGGGTGGCCTCGGGGGTGCCGGAGCGGGCCAGGCGTTCCAGCGCGTCCTCGGCGTCCGCGTTGGCGATGGCGACGCGGGAGCCGAGCTGGAGGGCGAGGACGTCGCGGTAGAACGCGGTGAGGTCGGTCAGCGCCAGGTCCAGGCTGTCGCGCTGGGTGCGGGTGCGGCGCCGCTTCTGCTTGTCCTCCAGGTCCTTCATCACGCCCGCGGTGCCGCGCGGCAGCCGGCCGCCCTGGGCCGCGCCGAGCGCCGCCTTCAGCTCCTCGGTCTCCTTGGCGTCCAGCTCCTCGGCGAGCGCCTTGGCGTCCTCGGCGGCGGCGTCGACGAGTTCCTGCGCGGCCTTGAGGGCGCCGCCGACGTCCGCCACACGCAGCGGCAGCTTCAGCACGGCGGCGCGGCGCTCCCGCGCGGCCGGGTCGGTGGCCAGGCGGCGGGCCCGGTCGACGTGCCCCTGGGTGGCGCGGGCGACGGCCGCCGCCACGTCGGGCTCGATGCCCTCCCGGCGGACCAGCATGTCGGCCACGGCGGCCACGGACGGCGTGCTCAGGTTCAGGTGGCGGCAGCGGGAGCGGATCGTCGGCAGCACGTCCTCGATCGAGGGGGCGCACAGCAGCCACACCGTGCGCGGGGCGGGCTCCTCGACGGCCTTGAGGACGGCGTTGGCGGACTTCTCGTTCAGCCGCTCGGCGTCCTCGACGAGGATGACCTGCCAGCGGCCGTTCGCCGGTGACGTGAACGACTTGCGGACCGTGTCCCGCATGTCGTCCACGAGGATCTGCGCGCCGACGGCGGCGACGGTCGAGACGTCGGCGTGGGTGCCGATCAGCGCCGTGTGGCAGCCGTCGCAGAAGCCGCAGCCGGGGACGCCGCCGAGCGCCCGGTCCGGGCTCACGCACTGCAGTGCGGCGGCGAAGGCCCGCGCCGCGTGGACGTGCCCGGCGCCGGGCGGGCCGGTGAACAGCCAGGCGTGCGTCATCTTCGACGCCTCCGGCGCCGGTCCGCCGGTCTCGGCCGCGGTCACCAGGGCGTCGGCGTCCCGGGCAGCGGCGGCGAGCTGCTCGCTCACCCGCTCCTGCCCGACCAGGTCGTCCCACACGGCCATGGGTCACGCCGCCTTCCGTCCTGCAACTCTTGCGGAATCCATTGTGCGGGGCACCACTGACAACGCGGGACGCCGACCGCAGCAGGCGCCCCGCGTCCGGCTCACGGCTCGCGAGCCCCGCCCCCGAGGCCGTACCTCAGCGCCCCCGGCCCCGGCCGGGACCCCGGCCGCGGGGGTCCTCGTCGTACTCCTCGTCCTCAAAGCGCGGGCCGAGCAGTTCGTCGGCCAGGGTGGGCAGGTCGTCCAGCGGGGTCTCCTCGGCCCAGTCCGCGCGGGGGCGGCGCGTGGGCATGCCGTCCGCGTCGAGCTGCGGAAGCTCCCGGGTGCGGTCGTCGGAGCCGTCGGGGCGCGGCGCCGGCCGCTCGTCGCGGAAGTATCCCGGCGGCACCCGGTCCGCCGGGCTGTCCCCGCCCACGGGCGGCAGCACGGCGGTCTCCTCCGCGTCCGCCGGGGGCACCGGCGGCAGGACGGCCGTCTCGTCGGCCGCGTCGGCCGGGACCTGCGGCAGCACCGCCGTCTCGTCCGCCGCGCCTTGCGGGGCCGGCGGCTGCGGCAGCTCCGCCGTCACCTCGGCGTCGGAGCCGGCGGCGGGCTTGCCGGGGCGGTCGGCGTCGGCCGGCTCGTCGCGCACCGGGCGCAGTACCGCCGTCTCCTCCACGGGCCCGCCCGTCGCGTTGGTGGGCGTCACCACCGGCGTCGGCACGGTCGCCGCGTCCGGTGCCACCGCCGGCGGCGTCGGCTTGGGGCCGGCCTGCGCGGCCGCCGCGGCCTGCTCCGCCGCCCGGCGTGCCTGCTCCGCCCGCAGCAGGGCCTCCTCGGCCTTGCGCTGCTTCTCCAGGCGCTCCCGCTCGGCCTCGGCGCGCAGCCTGGCCTCCTCCTCGGCCTGCCGGCGCCGCTGCTCCTCCTCGGCGCGGCGGCGGGCCTCCTCCTCGGCGCGGGCCTTCTCCTCGGCGAGCAGCCGGGCCCGCTCCTCCTCGGCACGCCGGCGGGCTTCCTCGGCCCGCTGCCGGGCCTCCTCGGCCTGCCGTTCGGCCTCGCGGCGCTGGGCCTCCTCCAGCTCGCGCCGCTTGCGCTCCTCCTCCTCGGCGCGCAGCCGGGCGAGCTCCTCCTGGCGCTCGCGCTCCAGGCGCTCCTCCTCGGCCTTGCGGGCGGCCTCTTCCTCGGCCTTGCGGCGGGCCTCCTCCTCGGCCTTGCGCCGGGCTTCCTCCTGGGCCTGGATCTCGGCCTCGGACAGCGGCAGCACCTGGTCGAGCCGGTGCCGGATGACCGTCGTGACGGCCTCGGGCTCCTGGCCGGCGTCCACCACCAGGTAGCGGCCGGGGTCGGCGGCGGCCAGCGTGAGGAAACCGGAGCGCACGCGCGCGTGGAACTCCGCCGGCTCCGACTCCAGCCGGTCCGGTGCCTCGGTGAACCGCTCGCGCGCGGTCTCCGGGGCGACGTCCAGCAGAACGGTCAGATGCGGCACCAGGCCGTTGGTCGCCCACCGGTTGATCCGGGCGACCTCCGTCGGCGACAGGTCGCGACCCGCGCCCTGGTAGGCCACCGAGGAGTCGATGTACCGGTCGGAGATCACGACCGCTCCGCGTTCCAGGGCGGGCCGGACGACGGTGTCGACGTGCTCGGCGCGGTCGGCCGCGTACAGCAGCGCCTCCGCGCGGTGGGACAGCCCGGCCGACGACACGTCCAGCAGGATGGAACGCAGGCGCTTGCCGACCGGCGTGGCGCCCGGCTCGCGTGTGACGACGACCTCGTGGCCCTTGCCGCGGATCCACTCGGCGAGCGCCTCGGCCTGGGTGGACTTGCCGGCGCCGTCGCCGCCCTCCAGGGCGATGAAGAAGCCCGCGGCGGCGGGCGCCTGCACCGGGTCGTCACCGAGCAGCGCGTCGCGCAGGTCGTGCCGCAGGGGCACGCCCGCGCGGTCGTCGACCTTGGCGAGAACCAGCACGGCCACCGGCAGCAGCAGCGCGCCGACGAGCATCAGCGTGAAGGCCGCGCCGCCGTGCGCGAAGACGAACTTGCCGTTCTCCAGCCGGTGCGGGCCGATCCCGGCGGCGATCAGGGGGGCGACCACGGCGGCGAGGGCGACGAAGACCCGGACCACGGCGTGCAGGTGCTCGGTGGTGCGGGGCCGGCGGAAGTCCTCGGTCTCCTGGTCGAGCAGGGTGTGCCCGGTGTTGGCGGCCACGCCCGCGCCGACGCCGGCCAGGGCGACGATCAGCAGGACGCTGGTGACGTCCGGGACGAGCCCGGCGGCGAGCAGGGCGATGCCGGTGAAGGCGATCGACAGCGACAGCAGCCGGCGTCGCGACAGCGACACCAGCACCTTGGGCGCCGTACGGATGCCGGCCACGACGCCGCCGGCCAGCGCGGCGACCAGCAGGCCGTAGAGCACCGGGCCGCCGCCGAGGTCCTTGGCGTGCAGCACGCACACGGCGACGGTGGCGGAGATCGCCCCGGCGACGGCCGCGCAGGCGAACACCAGCAGCGGGATCGCGCCGGTGCGGCCCTTGTCGGCGCCGGTGCCGGTGCGCGGGCGGCGCAGGCCCTCCAGGGGCGAGCGGGCGCGCGGGGTGCGCGTGGCGGGCAGCTCCAGGAAGGTCACCACGGACAGGGAGGCGGCGAACAGGCCGGCCGCCACATACGCGGCGAGGGCCGCCTGGTGCTGGTCGAACCAGTCGATGCCAGTGGCGAGCAGGTTGTTCAGCAGCGCGGCGAGGACCAGGACGGCGGCGCCGAGCGGGACCGAGACGAAGCCGGTGCGCAGGGACAGCCGGCGCAGGGCGTCGAGGTGGTCCGGCAGCGGCCGTACCGTGGCGCCCTCGGGCGGCGGGGCGGGCAGCAGCGCGGGCGCCGCGCTCTCCCGGCACACGGCCCACAGCCGCTCGGCGACCGAGGTGAGGAAGGCGGTGACCAGCAGGAGAGCGAGCGCGTTGTCCGGCGTCCAGTCGATCCACAGGGGCGCGACGATGAGCAGCGCGGCCCGCACGCCGTCGGCTCCGGCCATGGTCCAGCGGCGGTCGAGGGGGCCGTCCGGCGAGGTCAGGGTGGTCAGCGGGCCGAGCAGGATCGCGCCGAAGAGCAGGGTGGCCAGTATGCGCACCCCGAAGACGGTCGCCACTGCGAACGCCACGCCTCGGTAGCCGCCGCCGAAGGAGCCCTGGTCGACGGCCGCCTGCAGGGCGAGCAGGACCAGGACCAGCAGCGCGAGGACGTCTCCGACACCCCCCACCAACTGCGCGCTCCACAGCCGCCTGAGCTGCGGATGGCGCAGCAGCGCGCGCACGGCGCGCTCGCGGGAGTCCGCTACCAGGGCGTCGTCCGGTACCGGGTTGGGGGCCGTTGGCTGCTCGGCTCGCGTCATGCATTCAGACTATCGGGCGCCACCGACAGTCACCGGACACCGTCCGAACACGCGCGCGCCCCGACACCGATGTGGGTGCCGGGGCGTGCCGTTCGCGAACGTGGCGCCGGGTCGGGGCGCCGGGGACGTCAGTCCTCGGCCACCGCCTGGGACGCCGCCGTCTTCTTCGCGGCCGTCTTCTTGGCCGCACTCTTGGCGGTGGTCGTCTTCTTCGCCGCGGTCTTCTTCGCGGCCGTGGTCTTCTTGGCGGTCGTGGTCTTCTTCGCCGCGGTCGCCTTCTTCGCCGGGGCCTTCTTGGCCGTCTTCTTGGCCGGGCCCTTCGCGCGCTTCTCGGCGAGCAGCTCGAAGCCGCGCTCCGGGGTGATCGTCTCGACGCTGTCGCCTGAGCGCAGGGTCGCGTTGGTCTCCCCGTCGGTGACGTACGGCCCGAAGCGGCCGTCCTTGACCACGACCGGCTTGCCGCTGACCGGGTCCTCGCCCAGTTCCTTCAGCGGCGGCTTGGCCGCGGCGCGACCGCGCTGCTTGGGCTGGGCGTAGATCGCCAGCGCCTCTTCCAGCGTGATCGTGAAGATCTGGTCCTCGGACTGCAGGGAGCGCGAGTCCGTGCCCTTCTTCAGGTACGGGCCGTAGCGGCCGTTCTGCGCGGTGATCTCCTGGCCCTCGGCGTCGGTGCCGACGACGCGCGGCAGCGACATCAGCTTCAGCGCGTCCTCCAGCGTCACCGTGTCCAGGGACATCGACTTCAGCAGCGACGCCGTGCGCGGCTTGACCGCGTTCTTGCCGGTCTTCGGGGTGCCCTCGGGGAGGATCTCCGTCACGTACGGGCCGTAGCGGCCGTCCTTGGCGACGATCGTGTGACCGGTGGCCGGGTCGGTGCCCAGCTCGTAGTCGCCGCTCGGCTTGGCGAGCAGTTCCTCGGCCAGCTCGACGGTCAGCTCGTCCGGCGCCAGGTCGTCCGGGATGTCGGCGCGCTGGTGCTGCTCGGTGTCTTTCTCGCCGCGCTCGATGTACGGGCCGTAGCGGCCGACGCGGAGCACGATGTCGTTGCCGACCGGGAACGAGGACACCTCACGGGCGTCGATCGCGCCGAGGTCGGTGACCAGTTCCTTGAGGCCGCCGAGGTGGTCGCCGTCGCCGTTGCCGGCGTCGGCCGCGGCGCCCTCGGCGTTGCCCTCGCCGAAGTAGAAGCGCTTCAGCCACGGCACGGCCTGCGCCTCGCCGCGGGCGATGCGGTCGAGGTCGTCCTCCATCTTGGCGGTGAAGTCGTAGTCGACGAGCCGCCCGAAGTGCTTCTCCAGCAGGTTGACCACGGCGAAGGACAGGAAGGACGGCACCAGGGCCGTGCCCTTCTTGAAGACGTAGCCGCGGTCGAGGATCGTGCCGATGATCGACGCGTACGTCGAGGGGCGGCCGATCTCGCGCTCTTCCAGCTCCTTGACCAGGGACGCCTCGGTGTAGCGGGCGGGCGGCTTGGTCGCGTGGCCGTCGGCGGTGATCTCCTCGGCGCTCAGCCGGTCGCCCTCGGCGACCTGCGGCAGCCGGCGCTCGCGGTCGTCGAGCTCGGCGTTCGGGTCGTCGGCGCCCTCGACGTAGGCCTTGAGGAAGCCGTGGAAGGTGATCGTCTTGCCGGACGCGCTGAACTCGACGTCCCGCCCGTCGGCGGCCGTGCCACCGATCTTCACGGTGACGGAGTTGCCGGTCGCGTCCTTCATCTGGGAGGCGACGGTCCGCTTCCAGATCAGCTCGTACAGCTTGAACTGGTCACCGGTCAGACCGGTCTCCGCGGGGGTGCGGAAACGGTCCCCCGAGGGACGGATCGCCTCGTGCGCCTCCTGCGCGTTCTTCACCTTGGCGGCGTAGGTGCGCGGGGCGTCCGGCAGGTACTCGGCGCCGTACAGCTGCGTGACCTGGGCGCGGGCGGCCGCGATGGCGGTGTCGCTCAGCGTCGTGGAGTCCGTACGCATGTACGTGATGTAGCCGTTCTCGTACAGCTTCTGCGCGATCTGCATCGTGGCCTTCGCGCCGAAGCCGAGCTTGCGACTGGCCTCCTGCTGCAGCGTCGTCGTACGGAACGGGGCGTACGGCGAGCGGCGGTAGGGCTTGGACTCGACGGACCGCACGGAGAACTGCGTGTTCTCCAGGGCGGCGGCCAGGGCGCGGGCGTTCGCCTCGTCGAGGTGCAGGATGTTCGCGCTCTTGAGCTGTCCCAGGGAGTCGAAGTCGCGGCCCTGTGCGATGCGCCGGCCGTCGACGGTCTGCAGGCGGGCGACCAGCGACGACGGGTCGGACGGGTCCCCGGCGCGGCCGGTCGCGAAGGTGCCCGTCAGGTCCCAGTACTCGGCGGAGCGGAACGCCATGCGCTCGCGTTCCCGCTCCACCACGAGACGGGTGGCGACGGACTGCACGCGGCCGGCGGACAGCCGGGGCATGACCTTCTTCCACAGCACCGGGGAGACCTCGTAGCCGTAGAGACGGTCGAGGATGCGGCGGGTCTCCTGGGCGTCGACCAGCTTCTGGTTGAGCTGGCGCGGGTTGGCGACGGCGGCCTGGATCGCGGACTTGGTGATCTCGTGGAAGACCATCCGCTTGACCGGGACCTTCGGCTTGAGGACTTCCTGCAGGTGCCAGGCGATGGCCTCGCCCTCGCGGTCCTCATCGGTGGCGAGGTAGAGCTCGTCGGACTCCTTCAGCAGGTCCTTGAGCTTCTTGACCTGGGCCTTCTTGTCGGCGTTGACGACATAGATCGGCTGGAAGTCGTGCTCGACGTCCACGCCGAGGCGGCGGACCTCGCCGGTGTACTTCTCGGGCACCTCCGCGGCGCCGTTGGGAAGGTCGCGGATGTGCCCGACGCTCGCTTCGACGACGTAGCCCGGGCCGAGGTAGCCCTTGATCGTCTTCGCCTTGGCAGGCGACTCGACGATGACGAGTCGGCGGCCGCCCTGTGCGGTCTCGCTGGTCGGGGACAACTTCGCTCTTCTCTCCGGTCGACGCTGGGCCTCCCCAGGCCTGGTTTCCCGGGGTCGGGTCTTCTCTTCGTGGCGCGCTCGCCGCCGGGCTCTACCGCCGGTCCCGTCGGCGCGCTCGCTGGTGACGCTGCGGAGTGTGACGGTACAGCCCGCCCCCGTGTCAAACGGGAAAAGCCCGCAACGGCCACTCGAACGGTAACCCGAGAAACGCCGATCCTGCCGCCCGGACTGTCCGCCCGCTGTTTCGGCCCTGTCCGGAGCGTGACGTTCCCATTACCCGCGGTCGAGGCCGCGGTGAGCCCTCAGACCTGGGCGAAGCACCACAGGCCGACGCCCAGCGCGGCCACCGCCGCCAGCGTCGCGAGGGTCGCCGATGCGACCGGCCTCACACCGTGGGCGACCGGCTCCCCGTGCCGGGCCCGGACTGCGGTCCACACCAGCAGTGCGCCTCCGAACAGGGCGAACACCACTCCTGCGAAGATCGCCGGTCCGCTCTCCATGGCTGGCGTGCCCCTGTTCTCCCGTCCGCGAGTTCCCGGTGCCGGGAGACTGACACGCGCGGGCGGCGGGCAGGCGAACCCGGGGTGAACGGCGCGCTGCCGATCACCCCGAAGCAGGCACCGGGCACCTTCGGCGGAACGGCATGGAAGACTTTTTCGCCTTTTTCGCGGCGGGCCGTTTTCGCCACCACCACCGTGCACCTACGTCACACAGGTCCCACACCGCTCAGCGGGCCCTCGACGCCCTCACTGGGCCGGCTCAAGGAATCCTTGTTCCACCAGCAGGCGGATCTGGGCGGGCGTGCGGTCGCGCAGCAGCACCGGGTCCTCGCCCATCAGCTGGGCGATCGCGTCCAGGATGCGGCCGGCGCTCAGCGTGCCGTCGCACACGCCGGCGAAGCCCGCGCCGATCGTGTCGACCTTGGTGGCCCGCCGCATGCCACGGTTCTGCCGCAGCACGACGTGCTCGGGGTCCTCCGCGCCGGGCAGCCCGACCTGCTCCTGCACCACCTCGGCGGCCAGCCGGTAGTGCGCCGCGAGCAGCGCCGCGTCGTCGTGCTCGCGCAGGTGGTCCAGGCGCCGGAAGTGCTCCCGTACGGTGTCGCCGAGCGGCTGCTCCACGGGGTGCGGCCACTCCTCGACGGTGATCGAGGGCTCGTCGGAGTCCGTACGGCGCAGGGTGATCCACCCGAAGCCCACGGCCCTCACCTTGCGCGCCTCGAACTCCTCCAGCCAGGCGTCGTACCGCGCCTGGTACTCGGCCGGGTCCGAGCGGTGGTCACCGGCGTCCCTCAGCCACAGCTCGGCGTACTGCGTGACGTCCTGCACCTCGCGCTGCACGATCCACGCGTCGCAGCCGCGGGGCACCCATGACCTGAGCCTGTCCTGCCAGTCCTCCCCTTCGACGTGCTGCCAGTTGGCGAGGAACTGCGCGAATCCGCCCGGGTTGAGCCGTTCCCCCGCTCCTTGAACGAGCGAGCGGCACAGATCGTCCCCGCCCATCCCGCCGTCCCGGTAGGTGAGCCGCGCACCGGGCGAGATCACGAACGGCGGATTGGAGACGATCAGGTCGAACGTCTCGTCCTGACGCAGCGGCTCGAACAGCGATCCCTGCCGCAGGTCCGCCTCGGGCGCCCCGGACAGCGCCAGCGTCAGCGCGGTGATGTGCAGCGCCCTCGGGTTCAGGTCGGTCGCCGTCACCCGCGTGGCGTGCTGGGCGGCGTGCAGCGCCTGGATGCCCGAGCCGGTCCCGAGGTCCAGCGCGGCGGCCACGGGTGTGCGCACGGTGATGCCGGCCAGTGTCGTGGAGGCGCCCCCCACACCGAGGACCACCTCCTCGTTGCGGCTGCCGATGCCTCCCGCCCCGCCGACCGCGCAGCCCAGGTCGGAGACGATGAACCAGTCCTCACCGTCGGCCCCGCCGTACGGCCGCACGTCCACGGTGGCGGCCACCTCGTCCCCAAAGACGCCGACGAGCCATCCGCTGCCCAGGCAGGCGTCCACGGGCAGCACGTCCGCCACCCGGGCCCGCGGCACCGGCTGCTGCAGCAGGAACAGCCGTACGAGCGTCTCCAGCGGCGTGTCACCGCGGGTCGCCCGCAGCGCGGGCACGGTCTCGCTGCGTGCCAGCGCCGCGTAGGCGGGCGCCCCGAGCAGATCGAGCAGCCCGTCGGCGGTGAACGAGGCGCCGAGCAGCGCGTCGCGCAGCCGGCCGGCCACATCACGGTCGACGGAGGGCAGGGGGGAGAGGGTGGCGTTACTCACGCCCCCATTGTGTCCCGGACGCCCGAAGGACGCGCCGGCGTCAGCTCTTGGTGGCCGGTGCGGACGCCGGTGCGGAGGCGGTCTTGCAGCTCTCCTGCTTGCTCATCGCCTTGCCGACGTCGCCCTCCTCCAGGTTCTTCAGCGCGTCGCTGCCGCTCTTGCTGAGCTTGTCCAGCTCGGTGGCGATGCCCTTCAGCCCGTCGGCGAACTTCGCCTGGTCCGTGGTGTTCAGCGCGTCGACCTGCTTCTTCAGCGCCGCGTACTTCGCGGACAGGCCCTCCAGCTCCTTCACGGCGTCCTGCTGCTTCTTCTCGCCGCCGTCCACGTTCGGCGCCCCGGCCCGCTGCACCGCGACCCCGATCGCCTTGTACGCGTCGGACATGTCCTGGAAGGCCCGCGAGTCGGTCGCCTGGACCTCCTTGGGCGCGCTGTTGTCCGAGGTCTCCTTCTGGATCGCGGCGTTGGCGGCCTCGATCTTCTTCGCCTGCGGCTGCACCGCGTCGCAGACCTGCTTGGCCCAGGCATCCAGCTTCTCGTTGCCGTCGTCGCTGCTGCACCCGGACAGCGCCAGTACCAGTACCGCACCGCCGGACAGTGCGGCCGCGAGCTTCTTGTTCACCGGATTGGTCCCTTCCATGGCTCTCGGCCCCGGAACATACACGCCACCCGCGCACCACCCGCACTCCGGATGCCCGAATGCTCCCTCTTTATAGCCATTCGCACCACGCGAGAGAAGGCTCACGACCAGGCCACGACCCGGGCCCGGGCACAGCACGGCGGGCGGCCGGCGCGTCAACACGCGCCGCCCGCCCGCCCTTTGACCGGGACGGGGGCCCGGGCTCTACGAAACCACCGCCGCATCAGGCGACTTGGGCGACTGCTCGGCGCTGTCCTCGTCCCCGACGGCGATACCGCGCCGCTTGGAGACGTACACCGCCGCGAGGATCACCAGGAAGGCGAGCACCGCGACCACCACCCGGATCCCGATGCTCTTGTCCGCGCCGTAGGAGAACTTGATGACCGCGGGCGCGATGAGCAGCGACACCAGGTTCATCACCTTCAGCAGCGGGTTGATGGCGGGGCCGGCGGTGTCCTTGAAGGGGTCGCCGACAGTGTCGCCGATGACCGTCGCCGCGTGCGCCTCGCTGCCCTTGCCGCCGTAGTGGCCGTCCTCCACGAGCTTCTTGGCGTTGTCCCAGGCGCCACCGGAGTTGGCGAGGAACACCGCCATCAGCGTGCCCGCACCGATCGCGCCGGCCAGATACGAGCCGAGCGCGCCCACGCCGAGCGTGAACCCGATGAAGATCGGCGCCATCACCGCGAGCAGTCCGGGCGTCGCCAGTTCCCGCAGCGCGTCCTTGGTGCAGATGTCGACGACCTTGCCGTACTCCGGTTTCTCGGTGAAGTCCATGATCCCGGGCTTCTCACGGAACTGCCGGCGCACCTCGAACACCACCGAACCCGCCGACCGCGACACCGCGTTGATCGCCAGCCCGGAGAAGAGGAAGACGACCGCCGCGCCCGCCATGAGCCCGACGAGGTTGCTGGGCTGGGAGATGTCCATCGACAGACTCAGCGGCGCTCCCGGGCCCGTCAGCTTCTCGCCCACGTCATGGACGTTCGTGGTGATCGCGTCGCGGTACGACCCGAACAGCGCCGACGCCGCGAGCACGGCCGTGGCGATGGCGATGCCCTTGGTGATGGCCTTGGTGGTGTTGCCGACCGCGTCCAGGTTGGTGAGCACCTGCGCGCCGGCGCCCTCGACGTCGCCGGACATCTCGGCGATGCCCTGGGCGTTGTCGGAGACCGGACCGAAGGTGTCCATCGCCACGATCACGCCGACCGTGGTGAGCAGGCCGGTGCCGGCCAGCGCGACCGCGAACAGCGCCAGCATGATCGACGTGCCGCCGAGCAGGAACGCCCCGTACACGCTCAGACCGATCAACAAGGCGGTGTACACGGCCGATTCGAGTCCGACGGAGATACCGGCGAGGACGACGGTGGCGGGTCCGGTGAGGGACGTCTTGCCGATGTCCCGCACGGGGCGGCGGCTGGTCTCGGTGAAGTAGCCGGTCAGCTGCTGGATCACCGCGGCCAGCAGGATGCCGATCGCCACCGCGACCAGGGCGAGGATCCGCGGGTCGCCGTCCTTGCCGCGGATCGCCACATCGGTGACCCCGTCCAGCTCGGAGTACTTCGACGGCAGGTAGACGAAGACGGCGACCGCGACCAGCGCCAGCGAGATCACCGCGGAGATGAAGAAGCCGCGGTTGATCGCGCTCATACCGCTGCGGTCGGCGCGGCGCGGCGCGACCGCGAACACGCCGATCATCGCCGTGATCACGCCGATGGCCGGGACGAGCAGCGGGAAGGCGAGACCGAAGTCGCCGAACGCCGCCTTGCCGAGGATCAGCGCGGCCACCAGGGTGACGGCGTAGGACTCGAACAGGTCGGCGGCCATCCCGGCGCAGTCGCCGACGTTGTCGCCCACGTTGTCGGCAATGGTCGCGGCATTGCGCGGATCGTCCTCCGGAATGCCCTGCTCGACCTTGCCGACCAAGTCGGCGCCGACGTCGGCGGCCTTGGTGAAGATGCCGCCGCCCACCCTCATGAACATCGCGATCAGTGCCGCGCCCAGGCCGAAGCCCTCCAGCACCTTCGGCGCGTTCGCCGCGTACACCAGCACCACGCAGGACGCGCCGAGCAGGCCGAGTCCCACGGTGAACATGCCGACGACGCCACCCGTACGAAAAGCGATCTTCATCGCTTTGTGGGAAACGGCGGTGAGATCCTTTTCCGGCTCGCCGGGCGCCGGGGTCGCTTCCCGGGCCGCCGCAGCGACCCGCACATTGCTGCGCACGGCGAGCCACATGCCGATATAGCCGGTGGCCGCCGAGAACGCCGCGCCGATCAGGAAGAAGACCGACCGTCCGGCTCGCTGATTCCAGTCGTCCGCGGGCAGCAGCATGAGCAGGAAGAACACGACCACGGCGAATACGCCGAGCGTGCGCAGCTGCCGGGCCAGATAGGCGTTGGCGCCTTCCTGCACGGCTGCCGCGATCTTCTTCATGCTGTCGGTGCCCTCGCCCGCCGCCAGTACCTGACGCAGCAGCACGCCCGCGACCACCAGTGCGGCCAGGGCGACGACACCGATGACGATCACCAGGACGCGGTTGTCGTCGGTCAGCACCGCGGCTGCGAGGGTCGTGGGGTGGTCCAACCGATCTGGGAGAGAAAGCTCCGCCATTCGTCCTCCTTGACGCTTGGGCTGAGCTCACGATGTGGACGGATTGTAGGTACCCGTTCCTGATGTAAACAGGGCGCGGTAAACGGAATTCGCCGTCGGTCGAGTAATGCCCTGAAAGCATTCCCGGGGACGTTTTCCCGACACATCTCGTGCGACGCGTAGATCGTGAATTGCTTCACGAAATGCACCGCCTCTTACGCGTCACTTCGGAGGCGATGTGGTGCGTGAACCACTGTAGGGGCGGCCACTGACATCCGCACACGACGAAGGGCCCCACGAGGGGGCCCTTCGGGTGGTTCTCAGGTGGTGCGGCGGATGTACGGCGGTCAGGTGAGCGCCGTCGCCGGCGGGGTGGTCGGCCAGGTCATCCGGATCTGCCCGCCGTGCTCCCCCGCGGTGACCTCCACGTCGTCGACGAGGCCGGAGATGACCGCGAGGCCCATCTCGTCCTCCTCGACGTCCGCGTCGGGGTCACCGCCCGCGGCACCGGCCGACGCGCCGAGGGGCGCGTGCCGGGCCTCGTCGCCGACCTCGATGGAGAACTGTTTCTCCTCCTCGATCAGCAGCACCTTCACCGGCGCGCTGATGCCGCCGATCTGGTGCAGTCCGACGGCACGGCTGCACGCCTCACCGACGGCGAGCCTGACCTCGTCGAGGACGGCCTCGTCCACTCCGGCCCTGCGCGCCACCGCTGCCGCCACCAGCCGGGCGGTCCTGACATGCTCGGGCAGCGCGCTGAAGCGGAGCTCAACGGTGGCCATGCATCCCCCTCGCGGACTACGGGCGTGCTGTCGAGGGGCCGGGCCGCGCGGGCCCGGTCCCCCTGCTGTTCAACTCGGCCGCCCCGGGCCCACGCCCGGGAGGCGTGCTCAGTCGGTCGCCGCCACCGCTTCGTCGACCGAGGTGTGGATCGGGAACACCTTGGTCAGACCGGTGATGCGGAAGATCTTCAGAATGCGCTCCTGGTTGCAGACGAGGCGCAGCGAGCCCTCGTGGGCGCGCACCCTCTTCAGGCCGCCCACCAGCACGCCGAGCCCGGTGGAGTCGAGGAAGTCCACGCCCTCCATGTCGACGACGAGGTGGAAATTCCCGTCGTTCACCAGCTCGACCAGCTGCTCGCGCAGCTTGGGCGCGGTATATACGTCGATTTCGCCACCGACCTCGACGACCGTACGATCGCCGACGGTACGGGTCGACAGGGACAGGTCCACGGATCCTCCAGCACCTTGCTATCGAGCGGTCGTCCCTCGGGACACCTCGGCTTGCAGCCCCAAGGACGGTTCGCCAGCCGCGATGGCATTCAATCACTTACCGGCAGGCGTGCACGACGCCTTGACTCCATTGTCCGTCACGCCAGTGACACACTCGGTGCCGATGGCCAAGAATCACCGATCCGATCGAACCTCTCCGGAGCCCGTCTCCCGCCCGGAGCCGGGCGCTGTCCTGGGCAGGCTCGCCTCGGGCCCCAGCCGCGCGTCGCGCATCACTCATACGGAGCACTTGCCCCCGCGCGCGGGCCGCCATGCCGTCTGGCCGGACCGGATCCGTCCGGAGGTGATCGCGGCCGTACAGGCGTGCGGCATCGAGCACCCCTGGGCCCACCAGGCCGAGGCCGCCGAGCACGCCCTGGACGGCGCCTCCGTGGTCGTCGCCACCGGCACCGCCTCCGGCAAGTCACTGGCCTACCTGGTCCCGGTGCTCTCCGCGCTGCTGGACGGCTCCGAGGCCGCCAACGGCCGCGGCGCCACCGCCCTGTACCTGGCCCCGACCAAGGCACTTGCGGCGGATCAGTGCCGGTCGGTGAAGGAACTTTCACAGCCGCTCGGGCACGCCGTGCGGCCCGCCGTGTACGACGGCGACACCCCGTTCGAGGAACGCGAGTGGATCCGCCAGTACGCCAACTACGTGCTGACCAACCCGGACATGCTGCACCGCGGCATCCTGCCCTCCCACCCGCGCTGGTCCTCCTTCCTGAAGTCGCTCCGCTACGTCGTCATCGACGAGTGCCACACCTACCGCGGCGTCTTCGGCTCGCACGTCGCCCAGGTGCTGCGCAGGCTGCGCCGGCTGTGCGCCCGCTACGGCTCCTTCCCGGTGTTCCTGCTGGCCTCGGCGACCGCCGCCGAGCCCGCGGTGGCCGCCCGCCGGCTGACCGGCGTGCCGGTCGTCGAGGTGGCCGACGACGCCTCCCCACGCGGTGAACTGGTGTTCGCCCTCTGGGAGCCCCCGCTCACCGAGATGCAGGGTGAGAAAGGTGCACCCGTTCGGCGTACCGCCACCGCCGAAACGGCCGATCTGCTCACCGACCTCGCCGTGCAGGGCGTGCGCACCGTCGCCTTCGTCCGCTCCCGGCGTGGCGCCGAACTGATCTCGGTGATCACGCAGGAGCGGCTCGCCGAGGTCGATCGCTCCCTCGCCCGGCGTGTCGCGGCCTACCGCGGCGGCTACCTCCCGGAGGAGCGCCGCGCCCTGGAGCGCGCCCTGCACTCCGGCGAGCTGCTCGGTCTCGCCGCGACGACCGCCCTGGAGCTCGGCGTCGACGTCTCCGGCCTGGACGCCGTCCTGATCGCCGGCTACCCCGGCACCCGCGCCTCCCTGTGGCAGCAGGCCGGCCGGGCCGGACGCTCGGGCCAGGGCGCCCTCGCCGTACTGATCGCCCGCGACGACCCGCTGGACACCTTCCTCGTCCACCATCCCGAGGCCCTGTTCGACCAACCGGTGGAATCCACGGTCCTCGACCCGGACAACCCCTACGTCCTCGCCCCGCACCTGTGCGCGGCCGCCGCCGAGCTGCCGCTGGCCGAGGACGACCTGGAGCTGTTCGGCCCGTCCTGCGCGGACGTGCTGCCCCAGCTGGAGGCCGCGAAGCTGCTGCGCCGCCGGACCAGGGCCTGGCACTGGACCCGCCGCGAGCGGGCCGCCGACCTGACCGACATCCGCGGGGCCGGCGGACGCCCGGTCCAGGTCGTCGAGGCCGGCACCGGCCGCCTGCTCGGCACGGTCGACGCCGCCGCCGCGCACAGCACCGTCCACGAGGGCGCCGTCCACCTCCACCAAGGCCGCACCTACCTGGTGCGCTCCCTGGACCTGGAGGACTCCGTCGCCCTGGTCGAGCAGGCCAGCCCGCCCTATTCGACCGTCGCCCGCGACACCACCGCGATCTCCGTCCTGGAGACGGACATCGAGATCCCCTGGGGCGAGGGCCGCCTGTGCTACGGCTCGGTGGAAGTCACCAACCAAGTGGTCTCCTTTCTGCGCCGACGACTGATCACCGGCGAGGTCCTCGGCGAGACGAAGCTCGACCTGCCACCGCGGACGCTGCGCACCCGGGCGGTGTGGTGGACGGTCACCGAGGACCAGCTGGACGCCGCCCGGATCACCCCGGAGATCCTCGGCGGCTCCCTGCACGCCGCCGAGCACGCGTCCATCGGCATGCTGCCGCTGTTCGCGACCTGCGACCGCTGGGACATCGGCGGCGTCTCGGTGCCGCTGCACCCCGACACACTCCTGCCGACGGTCTTCGTCTACGACGGCCACCCCGGCGGCGCGGGCTTCGCGGAACGCGCCTTCCACACCGCCCGGGCCTGGCTCGCCGCCACCCGCGAGGCCATCGCCTCCTGCGAGTGCGACGCCGGCTGCCCGTCCTGCATCCAGTCCCCCAAGTGCGGCAACGGCAACGACCCCCTGCACAAACGAGGCGCCATACGCCTGCTCACGGTGCTGCTGCGGGGGGCGCCGGAGGAGACGCCGGAGGGGCAGGCGGAGGGGGAACCGGGGGCGAAGGAGAAACCGACGGAGGGGCAGGAAGCGAAGCTGACGGAGACGCCGGAAGGGATGCCGACGGAGACGCCGGGAGAGGGGCCGGTGGAGCAGGCGGAGGCGGCGGATCCATCGGCGTCCGCACCGCGGGGCCCGCTCTCGCCCTGACCTCGGCGGCCAGCGGGGCCCGTCCCGATGCCGCCGTCACGTCCGACGTCTCGCCGACGATCCCGCACCGCACCAGCCGTACGCCTTGGGCCCGCGCGACGCCGGCCGCCCGGGCGCAGGCCGCGTCGGTGCCCTCCGCCCAGTGATCCGCCGCCGCGAGCGCCGCGAGGTCCGCGCCGCCGGCCGCGCGGTGCCGGACCACGACGGCCTGCCCGAGTGCCAGCACGGCCGCGAACACCACGCACAGCACGGCGATCACCCCGACGCTCCACACGGTCGCCGACCCACGGTCCCGACCGTCGGCGTACCGGCCCGGCGGGCACGCGCGAGTGCACCGCGACCGCCGCACTCCCCTGCTCCTCCCACCACGCCTCACGGCTGCACCCCCACCGTCTCCTCCGCCAACGCGACCGCCTCTTCGCGAAGTTGGAAGGACAGCCCGTGCAACAGCGCGGGCTTGGCCTCCACGACCACCCGGACCTGGTCACCCTCCCGGCCGACGGTGATCCGGGCGCCGTGCGGAGCCGTGTCCCGGGCCACCCGGATCACCTCCTCGACCGGGTCCTGCCGGGCGGCGGCACGGGCACCCGTCCGCGCCGCGTCCACGCACTGCACCTGTGCCGCGACGACGAGCAGCCCCCACACCAGCGCGGTGGCGAAGAGCACCAGCACCGGCAGCGCCACGGCCGTCTCCGCCGTCACGAACCCGCCGTCCCCGCGCCGCTCAGACCGCCGCACCGAGCGCTCGATTCATCAGGGCCTGCAGCTGGGCGGAGACCGCCTCGCTCGTGGCCAGCTTGTACAGCACGGTGGCGAACGCCACTGCCGCGAGCACGCCGACCGCGTATTCCGAGGTGACCATCCCGGCGTCCCTCCGCGTCACCGCCCGCGCCCTGCGCAGCAGTACCCACAGCCGTGCCCTTACTGCCTTGTACATCTCAACCCCCGTGAGGTCTCGGTCTTTTCGATGAGGTCTTCGATCAGGTCCTTCGATGAAGTGCCGCTGGGTCAGGCCGGTCCTCAGCCACCCCCTTCCAACAGCCCGCCCGCGAACCCGATCACCACGGGCAGGACGCCGATCACGATGAACGCGGGCAGGAAGCACAGCCCGACCGGCGCGGTCACCAACACCGCCGCCCGCCGCGCCCGTTCCGTCGCCGTGCGCGCCCAGTCGGCGCGGGCGTCCGCGGCGATCCGCGCGACCGGCCCCGCCGCCGGCAACCCGCTCACATCGGCCCGCTCCAGCAACCGCGCCAACGCCCCGGCACCGGGCAGCTCGGCCAACCTCCGCCAGGCGTCCGCCGGTTCACCGCCGAGCCGTACCTCGGCCGCGCCACGCGCCAGCGCCTCTCCGACCGGGCCGCCCAGCGCCTCACCGACGGCGCGCGCCGCGACCACCGGCCCGGCGCCCGCGGTGATGCACGCCGCCAGCAGGTCCGCGGCGAGCGGGAGTTGACGCCCCGCCTCGCGCAGTTCGGCCGCCGTCAGGCCGACTCCCACCACGGGCCCGGCCACCGAGCGCCGGCGGCGCCAGTGCCAGAGCCCGGCCGCGGCGGCCACACCGACCGCGACTCCGGCAACCCCGCCGACGACGGCCCACCCCGCGCCCGCGACGGCCACCAAGGGCAGCCAGTGCCCCCACGCGCCCCGCACCCGCAGCCGGGGACCCGCCGGAACCGGCTCCGGGGCCAGCAGCCGGGCCAGCCGTCTGCGCGCCCGGCGCTCGCCGCGCACCCGCTCCAGCCGGCCGGCCGCCCAGGCCAGGGCAGTCACCAGCCCCAGGACCGCCCCCAGACTGTGGACAACGTCCGTACCCATCACGCCTCGACTCCCCTCCCGTCGTCCCTCACACCGACTCCGCGGCCCGCACGATCCGCAGCGCCCACCACACGCCCGCCGCCTCCAGCAGTCCGCCGACGAGCAGACAGCCGAGCCCCGTCCCGGTGTGCAGCAGCACCCGCAGCGGATCCGCGCCGAGCGCGGTCCCCAGGGCCAGGCCGAGGACCGGCAGACCGGCGAGCAGCACCGCCGTGGAGCGTGCGCCGGCCAACTGGGCGCTCATGTCCGCCCGCTGGTCGCGTTCGGCACGCAGGGCCGCCTGAAGCCGGTCCAGTCCGGCCGCGAGGCCCGCGCCCTGGTCCAGGGCCACCCGCCAGCAGGCGGCGAGCCCCAGCAGTCCGTCGGCGCCCGGCTGCCGGGCCGCGGTCTGCAGTGCGGCCGGGACGTCCCCGCCGAAGCGGGCCGCCGCCAGCACCGCGGCCTGCCCGTCACCGAGACCGCCGGACTCGCGCGCCGCGCTCAGCAGCGCATGGCCCGGCTGCCGCCCGGCGCGCACCTCTCCGGCGAGCGCGGCGCACAGCGCGATCACGGCGTCCCCGCGACGCTCCCGCGCACGCCGCGCCTCACCGGCCAGCCGGGCCCGGCGCAGCAGCGGCACCCCGGCCGCCCCCGCGATCAGCGGCAGCAGCGAGCCGCCCAGCATCCCCAGCACCGCTCCGGCGACCACCGCCCACCACTCGGGGCGCCATCGCGCGAGTAGTCGCCGCATCTCGTCGGCGAGGTCGGGCCAGGCGGGCGGCCCCATCGCCACGACTCCCCCGCCGGCCAGCACCAGCCGGGCCCGCCGCGCCCCGAAGTGATCGCCGCCGAGCAGCGAGGCCGCCATGCCCAGACAGGCCGCGGCGGCAGCCCAGGAGGTCTCCGTCGCACCCCACGCCGTCTCACCCATGCGTGTCACCTCCCCGAGTGCCGGGCGCAGCGACAATTGCCTCGTCGCACGCGTCCCCGTGGCTGCCGAGCAGTCCCCGAAGCCGCTGCCAGCCCCGCTCGCGGACGAACGCCTCCGGCCCCCACCGCAGGGCGGGCACCGTCCGTACCAGCCCGGACGGATCCCGCTCCAGGACGTGCACCTCGGCGATCCGCCGCCGCCCGGCCCGGTCACGGGCCAGGTGCACCACGACCGACAGGGCGGCCGCCAGCTGGCTGTGCAGCGCGGCCCGGTCGAGCCCGGCCGCCGTACCGAGCGCCTCCAGGCGGGCCGGGACGTCGGCGGCGGCGTTGGCGTGGACGGTGCCCGCGCCTCCTTCATGGCCGGTGTTGAGGGCGGCCAGCAGGTGCACGACCTCCGCTCCGCGCACCTCGCCGACGACCAGCCGGTCGGGCCGCATCCGCAGCGCCTGCCGCACCAGGTCATCCAGCGTGACCAGGCCGGCGCCCTCCTGGTTGGCTGGTCTGGTCTCCAGCCGTACGACGTGCGGATGGTCGGGCCGCAACTCCGCAGAGTCCTCGGCGAGCACGATCCGCTCGTCCGCCCCGACCAGGCCGAGCAGCGCGCTCAGCAGGGTCGTCTTGCCGCTGCCGGTGCCGCCGCTGATCAGGAAGGACAGCCGGGCCGCCAGCAGGGCGCGCAGCACCCGGTCCCCGCCGGGCGGCACGGTGCCGGCCGCGACCAGTTCGCCGAGCGTGAAGGCCCGTGGCCGTACCACCCGCAGTGACAGGCAGGTGCAGCCGACGGCGACCGGGGGAAGCACCGCGTGCAGTCGGGTGCCGTCGGGCAGCCGCGCGTCTGCCCAGGGCCGGGCGTCGTCCAGGCGCCGCCCGGCCACCGCGGCCAGGCGCTGCGCCAGCCGTCGCACGGCGGCCGGGTCGGGGAAGGTGACATCGGTCAGCACCAGGCCGGCGCCGCGATCCACCCAGACCCGGTCGGGGGCCGAGACCAGCACGTCGCTCACGGTCGGGTCGGCCAGCAGGGGTTCCAGCGGCCCCGCGCCCACCAGTTCGGAGCGCAGCCGCTCGGCCGCACCGAGGACTTCGGCGTCGCCGAGGACCCGCCCCTGCTCGCGCAGTGCCTGGGCCACGCGCGCGGGGGTGGGCTCCGCACCGCTCGCGGCCAGCCGACGCCGCACGCCGTCCAGCAACTCCGCACCGGTCGTCGCGTCGAAGGGCGTCGTGGCGAAGGCCGTCGTGGCGAAGGGTGTCGCCTCGAAAGGCGTCGCATCCAGAGCCGTCACGGCACTGGCCGACGTATGGCGAGCAGCCCCATCACGAGTGGCCCCATCACGAGTGGTTCCATCACGAGTGGCCCCGCCACGGGCCGTCGCACAGCGAGTCGTCACCTCCCGGCCGTTCACGCCGCACCCGCCTCGATCAGCGCACGCTCCCAGAACTGCGTGCAGAACCGTGCCAGCGGGCCGCGGGCCGCCGCGCCCGGTGGCGCTTTGCCCTCGCCGGGGCGCAGCAGGGCCGTCTCCAGCGGCACCTCCCCTGCCAGGGGGAGCCCCAGCAGCCTCGCCACCTCGCGGTCGTCGAGCCCGGGCGCGTAGGGGCCGCGTACGGCGACACGCAGGTCCTTGAGGACCATGCCGACGGCGGACGCCACCCTTCCGGCGGCGGCGACGGCGCGCAGCTCGGCGGGGACGACGAGGAGACCGACGTCGAGCTGGGCGAGGACCTCGGCGACCCCGTCGTCGAGGCGGCGCGGCAGGTCGACGACGACGGTGCCGCCCCGGCGCCGGGCGGCGGCGAGCACCGCGCGGACGGCCTGCGGGGGTACGGCGACGCAGTCGCCCCGGTCCCAGCTGAGCACGCGCAGTGCGTGCAGCCGGGGCAGCGACTCCTCCAGGGCGCCGCCGCCGACCCGGCCGCGTGAGGCGGCGAACGCCGGCCAGCGCAGGCCGTCGGCGCTCTCGCCGCCGAGCAGGACGTCGAGTCCGCCGCCCAGCGGATCGGCGTCGACGAGCAGGGTGCGCAGTCCCTCCCGCGCGGAGGTGACGGCGAGAGCGCAGGCGAGGGTGGAGGCTCCCGCGCCGCCGCGTCCGCCGATGACGCCGACCGTGAGGGCGGGTCGGCCGACGCCCTCGGCGACGTCGGCGATGCGGTCGACCAGCCATTGTTCGCCGTCGGGCAGCATCAGCACGTGGTCGGCGCCGATCTCGACGGCGCGTTTCCACACCCCGGAGTCGTCCTGGTCGCGCCCGACGAGGACCACGCCCCGACGCCGGGCGGTGCCGCGCACCCGGTGGGCGGCGTCGTCGCCGACCAGGACGAGCGGTGCCGCCTCCCAGCTGCCCCGCGGCTGCGGTACGCCGTGGTGGACTTCGGGTGTGGCGCCCGCGGCCGCGCACAGGCGCAGCAGGTCGTCGAGGAGTTCGGCGTCCTCCGTGACGATGAGCGGTCGCCCCTGGCGTCCCGAAGTGGCGGGCGGCGGGTCGTGTGTGACGGTTCCGGCCACGGTTTTCATCCCCCTTCGCTGCATGGCGCGCGGCCTCTCGGGCCCCGCGATTCCCAACCGTGTGAAGGACCGGCAAGCGGCCTCCATATGACCGGCCGACGGAAACCGGCCATACGCGTCCGCAATCGGAACCGGCCACGAACTGGCCGCGATCAGGGCGCGCTGGAATCACGGTGCAGCGATCCCGGAAATCGTGTGGATCTTGGTGGATAACTGTGGACGAGCCAGCGGTTGTGAATATCGCCATCACCCATACCGGTGACGCTTGTCCGCCACGTGTGCGACTTTCCACAGTGGAGTCCTGGGGATACCCACAGTAACCAGTCATGTGCATGACCGGCTGATGCTCCAAGTCGGCCCTGCGCCGCAGGACAGTCGCACAGAAAAGGGAAAAACCCACCCGGACATGCGACGACCCCCGCCGGGGGGGAGAGCGGGGGTCGTCTCCACGGCCGACTCGGGGGGGGAGGAGTCGGACCGGGTTAGCACGGTCGCGAACGATCCGTGACTTCCATGGTGTACCCGAGAGGCCTCTCAGGCAAACCCACGCGCCCCACCTTACGCCGAATGGGCTGCCCCTATGCTCTGGGTCGTGGAAAACCACTCCTTGCCCCGCACAGCGGCCTTCTTTGACCTGGACAAGACGGTCATTGCGAAGTCGAGCACGCTCACCTTCAGCAAGTCGTTCTACCAGGGCGGTCTGATCAACCGCCGGGCCGTCTTGCGGACCGCATATGCCCAGTTCGTGTTCCTGGCCGGCGGTGCCGACCACGACCAGATGGAGCGCATGCGCGCGTACCTGTCCGCGCTGTGCCGCGGCTGGAACGTACGGCAGGTGAAGGAGCTCGTGGCCGAGACCCTGCACGACCTGATCGACCCGATCATCTACGACGAGGCCGCCTCCCTCATCGAGGAGCACCACACCGCGGGCCGGGACGTCGTGATCGTCTCCACCTCGGGCGCCGAGGTCGTCGAGCCGATCGGGGAGCTGCTCGGCGCGGACCGGGTGGTGGCCACCCGGATGGTCGTGGGCGACGACGGCTGTTTCACGGGTGAGGTGGAGTACTACGCCTACGGCCCCACGAAGGCCGAGGCCGTCAGGGAACTCGCCGCGTCCGAGGGATACGACCTGGCCCGCTGCTACGCCTACAGCGACTCGGCGACCGACCTGCCGATGCTGGAGGCCGTAGGCCACCCGCACGCCGTCAACCCGGACCGCGCCCTGCGCCGCGAGGCGCTCTCGCGCGGGTGGCCGGTTCTCGACTTCCACCGGCCGGTACGGCTCAAGCAGCGCGTTCGGAGGTTCTCGGTGCCGCCCCGGCCGGCCCTGGTGGCGGCCGCCGCCATAGGCGCCGCGGCGGCCACGGCGGGCCTGGTCTGGTACGCGAATCGGCGCCGCACAGCAGTCGTCTGAGCAGGCCCGTCACCCATCCCGTCACCCATTCGGCGTAACCCTGTCCGTTTCCCTACTATTTGAGGGCAAAAGTAAAGAAGTACAGGCAGGGGTTCCGCTTACTCCCGGTCTGGAGTACAAAGGACTCAACGGCCCGCGAGACCGAAGGACATCCGCGAGGATCACCTTTAAGACGCATTTTGGCCCCACGGACCGAGCATGGACACCGGGCACCCACGCGACGTCGACCCGTCGATTACGGGCCAGCCGCACCAGGTGACGGGCAAAGACCCCGACCTGATGGGCATATATCGAGGACGCATGGTAACCCGGTGGACATGCCAGCGGCGGTACGAGAACTCGTACCGCCGCAACCCTGTTCGGCGCCCCCTGGGGGCGCTTTTCCTTTCGGCCGCTTACGCCGCGCCGCGCTGCAGCGCCTCGCACACGGCCGTCGACTCGCGGGCGCCGAGTTCCACCGCCCGGCCGCAGTGCGCGATCCACGCCGCCATGCCCTCCGGGGTGCCGGAGACGTATCCCTCCAGGGCCGCCAGGTAAGCGGCACGCCCCAGCTCGGCGTGACCCACCTCGGCCGGGCAGATCGCCTTCGGGTCCAGCCCGCTGCCGATCAGGACGATCCGCTCGGCGGTGCGCGCGACCAGACCGTTGTGCGAGGTGAAGGGCCGCAGGGCGAGCAGCTCGCCGTGCACCACCGCCGCCGTCACCAGCGCGGGCGCCGAGCTGCCCTTGATGATCAGGTCGGCCAGCCCTTCGAGGCGGCCGGAGACCTCCGCGGCGCCCGGCAGCCGCAGCTCCACCAGCGGTTCGTCGACGTCCTCGCCGGCCTGCCGCGGCCGCCCGACCTGCTCGTCGTCACTGGCGGCCGCCACCAGGTGCAGCCGGGCCAGCACCCGCAGCGGCGACTGCCGCCAGATGGACAGCAGCTGCCCGGCCTCGGCGGTCAGCCGCAGCGCCGCACCCATCACCCGCGCCTCGTCGTCACCGCTGAAGTCGGTCCGCCGGCGCACCTCCTCCAGCGCCCAGTCGGCGCCGGACAGCGCCGCCGAGCCGCGAGCGCCGCGCAGCGCCGCCTCGGCGGTGATCTCCGGGCTGCGCCGGCGCATGATCCGGTGCCCGTAGACCCGGTCCACGGCCTTGCGCACGGACTCCACGGACTCGGCCACTCCGGGCAGGTCGCCCAGGGCCGCGAGCGGGTCGGCGGTCGCGCCTGTCGTACTCATGGGTACGACACTACGCATCCGGGCGCCGCACCCCACGAAGGAGTGGTCTTCTTCACGTCGGCTCGCCACGCACCGCCATCATCACACTACGCTTCGTGAACATGAAAATTGCTTTCGTCGGGAAGGGCGGCAGCGGTAAGACCACCCTCTCCTCCCTGTTCATCCGCCACCTCGCGGCCACGGGCGCCCCGGTCGTCGCCGTCGACGCCGACATCAACCAGCATCTCGGCGCCGCACTCGGCCTCGACGAGCCGGAGGCCGCCGCACTGCCGGCGATGGGCGACCACCTGCCACTGATCAAGGACTACCTGCGCGGGACCAACCCGCGGATCGCCTCCGCCGAGACGATGATCAAGACGACGCCGCCCGGCGAGGGCTCCCGGCTGCTGCGGGTCCGGGAGGACAACCCGGTCTACGACGCCTGCGCCCGGCCGGTGGAACTCGACGGCGACGCCGTCCGTTTGATGGTCACCGGCCCCTTCACGGACGCCGATCTGGGGGTCGCCTGCTACCACTCCAAGACCGGAGCGGTGGAGCTGTGCCTGAATCACCTGGTGGACGGGCCGGGTGAATACGTCGTGGTGGACATGACGGCGGGCTCGGACTCCTTCGCCTCGGGCATGTTCACCCGCTTCGACATGACGTTCCTCGTCGCCGAGCCCACCAGGAAGGGGGTCTCCGTCTATCGCCAGTACAAGGAGTACGCCCGCGACTTCGGCGTCGCGCTGAAGGTCGTCGGCAACAAGGTGCAGGGCCAGGACGACGTCGACTTCCTCCGCGCCGAGGCCGGCGACGACCTGCTCGTGACGGTCGGGCACTCCGACTGGGTGCGCGCCATTGAGAAGGGCCGCCCGCCCCGGTTCGACCTCCTGGAGGACGCCAACCGCCGTGCCCTGCGGCAGTTGCAGGCGGCCGCTGACGCGACGTACGAACGGCGCGACTGGGCCCGCTACACCCGCCAGATGGTGCACTTCCACCTCAAGAACGCCCAGTCCTGGGGCAACGCCCGCACCGGGGCCGACCTGGCGGCGCAGGTCGACCCCGACTTCGTGCTCGGCGAGGAGATCGCCGCGCCCGTGTGAGGCGTGCGGTCCGTTTGACGCGTACGGTCCCTGTGACGCGTACGGTCCGTGTGAACGGTACGACTATGGCTACGGCTTGGCCGCCGGCGCCCCGGGGACGCCCTTGGGTGCCGGCGCCGGGCGGCCGGACAGGAAGGACGCCCAGCCCTGCTTCGGGGCCTCGCCGACCTCCAGGCTGCGCAGCTTGGCCAGGGTCTGCGGGTCCTGGGCGTCCAGCCAGTCGACGAGCTGCCGGAAGGACACGCAGCGCACGTCGGGCTTGTTGCAGACCTCCTTGACGACCTCCTCGACGGCGCGCATGTAGGTGCCGCCGTTCCAGGACTCGAAGTGGTTGCCGATGATCAGCGGCGCGCGGTTGCCGTCGTAGGCGCGCTCGAAGCCCTTGAGCAGGCCGTCACGCATCTGGTCGCCCCAGGCGTCGTACATGGCGGGGTCGCCCTGGGTGTTGGTGCCCGACTGGTTGACCATGAAGTTGTAGTCCATGGTCAACTGCTCGTAGGAGTGGCCGGGGAAGGGGACCAGCTGCATCGACAGGTCCCACAGGCCCTCCTTCCGGTCGGGCCAGACCTGGTTGTCGACGCCGCTGGTGTCGTAGCGGAAGCCCAGTTCGCGGGCGGCCTTCATGAAGTTCTTCTGGCCTTCGAGGCACGGGGTGCGGGCGCCGATGAGCTCCTTGTCGTAGTCGAAGGGCAGCGGCGCCGCCTTCGTCATCCCCGTGTTGGTCTTCCAGGTCTTCACGAACTGCTTGGCCTGGGCGATCTCGTCCTTCCACTCCTCGACCGACCACTCGCCCACCCCGCCGTCCTTGCCGCAGAAGTGGCCGTTGAAGTGGGTGCCGATCTCGTTGCCCTCCAGCCAGGCCAGGCGCAGTTGCTTGACGGTGTCGGCGATGCCCTGGTTGTCGTTGAAGCCGATGTCGGACCGGCCCGGTGAGTGCTGCGGTGGCCGGTACAGGTCGCGCTTGTCCTCCGGCAGCATGTACACGCCGCTGAGGAAGTACGTCATCGTCGCGTGGTTGGCCTTGGCGACCTTGCGGAAGTGGGAGAAGAGCTTCTGACTGTCCTCGCCCGCGCCGTCCCAGGAGAACACCACGAACTGCGGGGGCTTTTGACCGGGCTTCAGCCGCTCGGGCCGGGGCAGGTGCGGCTGGGCCCCGGTGTACGCGGTCGACCCGTCGCCGATCAGTCTGACCGCGCTCTTGGGAGCGGCTGCGGGCTTGTTCTTCTGGGGGCCGGGGGCCCCTTCCCGCGCTGAGCCGGAACCACCGGTTCCCATCGTGCAACCGGCCAGCGACGCGGCAACGGCCGCGGCGACCACGGCGCCTGCGGCGATCCTCTGGGTGGCGGCCATCTCCCGCCCACCTTCTTCCTTCTCTCAGGCCAACGCCGATGAAGGCGTCTTGACGGTGCGCTGCCGGGGCGAGCCGACAGCGCCGTCAAGGTCGCACGGGCCCGAGAAGGAATTAGTACGACAAGCCGATGAAATGCCCGCTTCCCTCCAGAGGGTGATTTCTTGACCCATTTGCGCCGAACATCCATGCCTGGCCTTTACTCTGCATTACGATTCATTTACCGATTGTTGGTAATCCCGCCGCTGTACGCCGTGACCCACGGCCGCGACCGACCCCGCCCCGCGGCGGGGCCCCACCAGTTCCGCGACCGCGCCACCCGGAGGAGACGGGAACATGTCAGCCTGCACCCCAGCCCGCACCAGCGACACGACGCGCACCGAGCGCGTCCACCCGCCCCACAGCCCACCGCCCGCCCCGCGCCGCCGCTTCGGCCTCGCCGGTGCCGACGTGTCCGCCTCGATCGCGGTCTTCCTGATCGCGCTGCCCCTGTCCCTCGGCATCGCGCTCGCCACCGGAGCGCCCCTGCAGGCCGGCCTCGTCGCGGCCGCCGTGGGAGGACTCGTCGCCGGCCGACTCGGCGGCTCCGCCCTCCAGGT
This sequence comes from Streptomyces sp. Ru71, assembly GCF_002920535.1. GTDB lineage: Bacteria > Actinomycetota > Actinomycetes > Streptomycetales > Streptomycetaceae > Streptomyces. The sequence continues at coordinate 115,033 of NZ_PQSS01000010.1, forward strand.
GAGCGGCCCCGCCGCCGGGCTCACCGTCGTCACCGCGGATCTCATCCACCGCTACGGCTGGCGGACCACCTGCGCCATCACCGTCCTCGCCGGAGCGGCCCAACTCGGCCTCGGCTGCCTGCGCGTGGCACGCTCCGCGCTCGCCGTCAGCCCCGCCGTCGTGCACGGCATGCTCGCCGGCATCGGCGTCACCATCGCCGTCGCCCAGCTCCACATCGTCCTCGGCGGCACCCCGCAGAGCTCCGTACTCGCCAACCTGCGCGCCCTGCCCGCACAGTTGGCCGGCCTGCAGCCCGCCGCGGTGACCGTCAGCGTGCTCACCCTGGCCCTGCTGCTGCTCTGGCCGCGTCTGCCCGGCCGGACGGGACGCCTGCTGCGCGCGGTCCCCGCGCCCCTCGTCGCGGTCGCCGCGGCCACCGCGGTCGCCGCCCTGGCCGGGCTCGCACTGCCCCGGGTCGAGCTGCCGTCGTGGCGCAGCCATGCCCTGCCGGCGCTCCCCGAGGGACCGGTGCTCGGCCTGATCGCCGCCGTGCTCACCATCACCCTCGTGTGCAGCGTGCAGTCACTGCTCGGCGCGGTCGCCGTGGACAAGCTGGTCGCCTCCCGCTCCGGACCCGGCGCCCGGATCCACCGCTCGGACCTGGACCGCGAGCTGCTCGGGCAGGGCGCCGCGAACATCGTCTCCGGCGCGCTCGGCGGGCTGCCCGTCGCGGGTGTGGCCGTGCGCAGCACCGCGAATGTGCGCGCGGGTGCGGTGAGCCGGAACTCCACGATGCTGCACGGCGTTCTCGTAGTGGTCGCCGCGCTGCTGATGGTCCCGCTGCTGGAGCTCATCCCGCTCGCCTCGCTCGCCGCCCTGGTGATGGCCGTCGGCGTCCAGATGGTGTCCCTGCACCACATCCGCACGGTGACCCGGCACCGGGAAGCGGTGGTGTACGCCGCCACCACCCTGGGCGTGGTGTTCCTCGGCGTCCTGCAGGGCGTGGCAATGGGGATCGCCGTGGCCGTCGCGGTCGCCCTGAACCGCCTCGCCCACACCCGTGTCACGCACTTCGAGGAGGAGGGAGTCCATCACGTACGCGTCAGAGGCCAGTTGACGTTCCTGGCGGTGCCCCGGCTCAGCCGGGTGCTGCATCTCGTGCCCCACGGCTCCCATGCCGTCGTGGAATTGGACGGGTCGTTCATGGACCACGCAGCGTACGAGTCCCTGCAGGACTGGCAGAAGACGCACACCGCACAGGGCGGCACCGTCGACCTGACCGGCCGCCGCGAGGGCGTCCGGCTGGACGGCGCACCCGCCGAAGCCCATCCGGGCACGCCACCCGCCGGGACGGCGGGTACGGCACTCGCCGGACCGCCGCGGACGGCAGCCGGCACGCCCGGCGGGTACCAGCTGGCCCACGGCATCGAGGCCTTCCAGCGCGACACCGCTCCGCTGGTGCGGGGTGAGCTGGCGCGGCTGGCCCGGGAGGGGCAGAGACCGTCGCAGCTGTTCCTCACCTGTGCCGACTCGCGGCTGGTCACCTCGATGATCACCTCCAGTGGTCCGGGAGACCTGTTCGTGGTGCGCAACGTGGGCAACCTCGTGCCCCTGCCGGGCGCGGAGGGCGGGGACGACTCGGTGGCGGCCGCGATCGAGTACGCGGTGGACGTGCTGAAGGTGCGGTCCGTCACGGTGTGCGGGCACTCCGGCTGCGGCGCCATGCAGGCGCTGCTCGGCTCCGAGCCCGGGCGAGCCCGGACGCCGCTGAGACGGTGGCTGCGGCACGGGCTGCCGAGCCTGGAGCGCATGGCCGACGCCGAACGGCCCCAGCCGAGGCTGGCCGGGCGGTCGCCCGCCGACGCGGTGGAGCAGCTGTGCCTGACCAATGTGGTGCAGCAGCTGGAGCACCTGCGCGCGCACGAGTCCGTGGCCCGGGCCCTGCGCGAGGGGGCGCTGGAGCTGCACGGGATGTACTTCCACGTCGGCGAGGCGCAGGCGTACCTGCTCACCGGAGCGGACGGAGCGGACGCCGGTGAGGAGGACCGTCTGTTCGACCGGGTGCGGGCGACCGGCCTGCCAGGGTGACAACAGGTCTAAACCAATTCCCCGGCGGCCCTTGTCATCGCACCCTCCGGTCTGATGAGCTGTGGCCTGGGACACAACGGACACCCTGAGAAAGGGAGATGTCGTGAGCAACGAGAGCCTGGCCAACCTCTTGAAGGAGGACCGTCGCTTCGCGCCGCCCGCCGACCTGGCCGCGAACGCCAACGTCACGGCAGAGGCGTACGAACAGGCCAAGGCTGACCGGCTCGGCTTCTGGGCCGAGCAGGCCCGGCGGCTGAGCTGGGCCAAGGAGCCGACCGAGACGCTCGACTGGTCGAACCCGCCGTTCGCCAAGTGGTTCAAGGACGGGCAGCTCAACGTCGCGTACAACTGCGTCGACCGCCATGTCGAGGCCGGCCACGGCGACCGGGTCGCCATCCACTTCGAGGGTGAGCCCGGCGACAGCCGCGCGATCACCTACGCCCAGCTCAAGGACGAGGTCTCCAAGGCGGCCAACGCCCTGCTGGAGTTGGGCGTGCGCAAGGGCGACCGGGTCGCGATCTACATGCCGATGATCCCCGAGACGGCGATCGCGATGCTCGCCTGCGCCCGGATCGGCGCCGCCCACTCGGTGGTGTTCGGCGGCTTCTCGGCCGACGCGCTCGCGACCCGCATCCAGGACGCCGACGCGCGCGTGGTCATCACCGCCGACGGCGGCTACCGGCGCGGCAAGCCGTCCGCCCTCAAGCCGGCTGTGGACGAGGCGGTCGGCCGCGTGGACAACGTCGACCACGTGGTCGTCGTACGCCGTACCGGCCAGGACGTCGAGTGGACCGACGGCCGGGACGTGTGGTGGCACGAGGTCGTGGAGCGGCAGAGCGCCGAGCACACGCCGGAGGCGTTCGACGCCGAGCACCCGCTGTTCATCCTGTACACGTCCGGGACGACGGGGAAGCCGAAGGGCATCCTGCACACCTCCGGCGGCTACCTCACCCAGACGGCGTACACGCACTGGGCGGTCTTCGACCTGAAGCCGGAGACGGACGTCTACTGGTGCACCGCCGACGTCGGCTGGGTCACCGGCCACTCCTACATCGTCTACGGCCCGCTGGCCAACGGCGCGACGCAGGTGATGTACGAGGGCACGCCGGACACCCCGCACCAGGGCCGGTTCTGGGAGATCGTGCAGAAGTACAAGGTCACGATCCTGTACACCGCGCCGACGGCGATCCGGACGTTCATGAAGTGGGGCGACGACATCCCCGCCAAGTTCGACCTGTCCAGCCTGCGGGTGCTGGGCTCGGTGGGCGAGCCGATCAACCCCGAGGCGTGGATCTGGTACCGCAAGAACATCGGCGCCGACACCACCCCCGTGGTGGACACCTGGTGGCAGACGGAGACCGGCGCGATGATGATCTCGCCGCTGCCCGGCGTCACCGCGGCCAAGCCCGGCTCCGCGCAGACCCCGCTGCCCGGCATCAGCGCCACCGTCGTCGACGACGAGGCGAACGAGGTGCCCAACGGCGGCGGCGGTTACCTGGTGCTCACCGAGCCGTGGCCGTCCATGCTGCGCACCATCTGGGGCGACGACCAGCGGTTCATCGACACCTACTGGTCGCGTTTCGAGGGCAAGTACTTCGCCGGTGACGGCGCGAAGAAGGACGACGACGGCGACATCTGGCTGCTGGGCCGGGTGGACGACGTCATGCTCGTCTCCGGGCACAACATCTCCACCACCGAGGTCGAGTCCGCCCTGGTCTCGCACCCGTCGGTGGCCGAGGCGGCCGTGGTCGGCGCCACCGACGAGACGACCGGGCAGGCGATCGTCGCCTTCGTGATCCTGCGCGGTACGGCCTCCGAGGACGACGGCCTGATCGACGAGCTGCGCAGCCACGTCGGCGCCACGCTCGGCCCGATCGCCAAGCCCAAGCGCATCCTGCCGGTGGCGGAGCTGCCCAAGACCCGCTCGGGCAAGATCATGCGCCGGCTGCTGCGGGACGTGGCCGAGAACCGGCAGCTCGGGGACGTGACGACGCTGACCGACTCCACCGTCATGGACCTCATCCAGGCCAAGCTGCCGAAGGCGCCCAGCGAGGACTGAGCCCACAGGCCCCGCGGGGCCGACAGGGCGACAGGGCGACAGGCGCCCGGCGCAGCACGCGCCGGGCGCCTGTTTTGTCTCTAGCGTGAAGTTCACCGGATTCCGCCGGGCGCACCCGCCGCATGTTAGGTAAACTAAGCAAAGCGTCAAGGACGCGACAACGACAACGGTGCGCCGGGAAGCCTGGTCGGCATGTGTTCCGCGCTGCCCACCTTCCGGAGGTCTCACCGTGACCGCGCCCCGCACCACCGCCACCCGCAAGGTCCTCGGCCGTCTGTCGCTGCCGGAGCGGACCTTCGTCGCGGACGCGCTGCGCACCGAGACCGTGGGCGGTGTGCTGCTGCTGCTCGCCGCGGTCGCGGCCCTCACCTGGGCGAACATACCGGCGCTCCAAGACAGCTACCACAGCGTCAGCCACTTCCACTTCGGCCCCGAAGCGCTCGGCCTCCATCTGTCCGTGGCGCACTGGGCCGCCGACGGACTGCTGGCGATCTTCTTCTTCGTCGCCGGGATCGAGCTCAAGCGCGAACTGGTCGCCGGGGACCTGCGCGAGCCGAAGGCCGCCGCACTGCCCGTCGTGGCGGCGCTGTGCGGCATGGCCGTGCCCGCGGTGGTCTACGCGGTCACCAACGCCATCGGCGGCGGCTCGCTCGGCGGCTGGGCGGTGCCCACCGCCACCGACATCGCGTTCGCCCTCGCCGTCCTCGCCGTCATCGGCACCTCACTGCCCAGCGCGCTGCGCGCCTTCCTGCTCACCCTCGCCGTCGTCGACGACCTCTTCGCGATCCTGATCATCGCGGTCTTCTTCACCGACCGGATCGACTTCGCCGCGCTCGGCGGCGCGGTCGTCGGCCTCGCCGTCTTCTGGCTGCTGCTGCGCCGGGGCGTACGCGGCTGGTACGTGTACGTGCCGCTCGCGCTGGTGATCTGGGGGCTGATGTACAACAGCGGCGTCCACGCCACCATCGCCGGCGTCGCGATGGGCCTGATGCTGCGCTGCACCACCCGTGACGGCGAGGAACACTCCCCCGCCGAGCACATCGAGCACCTGGTGCGGCCGCTGTCGGCGGGGCTCGCCGTGCCGCTGTTCGCTCTGTTCAGCGCGGGCGTCTCGATCACACCGCAGGCGCTCGGGGACGTCTTCACCAAGCCGGAGACGCTGGGCGTGGTCCTCGGTCTGGTCGTCGGCAAGACGATCGGCATCTTCGGCGGCACCTACCTGACCGCCCGCTTCACCCGGGCCTCCCTCAGCGAGGAACTGGCCTGGGCGGACGTCTTCGCGGTGGCGTCCCTGGCCGGCATCGGATTCACCGTCTCGCTGCTGATCGGCGAGCTGGCCTTCGAGGGCGACGCCCTCCTCACGGACGAGGTGAAGGCCGCCGTCCTGACCGGTTCGGTGATCGCGGCGGCGGCGGCGACCGTGCTGCTCAAGATACGGAACGCCAAGTACCGCCGGCTGGTCGAGGCGGAGGAGCGTGACGAGGACCTCGACGGCATCCCCGACATCTACGAGGAGGACGACCCGGCGTACCACCTGCGCATGGCCGAGATCTTCGAGCGCAAGGCCGAGGAACACCGCCGCCTGGCCGAGCAGAAGGGCGCCGAGCGCGAGGGCACCGCCGGGGGCGAGGGCGCCGAGGGCGAGGGCGCCGGGAAGCGCCGTACGGCATGACGAGGGCGCGGCCCATCGCCGTACCGCATGGCACAAGGGCGCTGCCCATCGCCGTACCGCACGACACCGGGTAGGCGGTCGCGCGGCACGCGGTAGGCGAAGTGGCGGGCGGGGAAGGCGAGGAGCATCACCGTCCGGCATGATCTGACGGGACGGTACAAAAGACGGGACCCGACGCAGTCCGGCGGACACGTCAGGCGGATACGGACCCGAACGCGAGAGAGGGAGACCGCGATGAGCGCACCCGACGGCAGCCCGGTCGGCGCCGAACGCAGCATCGGCCAGCTGTTCGCCTCCGCGACGACCGAGTTGTCGGCGCTGGTGCACGACGAGATCGCGCTGGCGAAGGCGCAGCTCAAGCAGGACGTCAAGAAGGGCGCGGTGAGCGGCGGCGCGTTCAGCGTGGCCGGCGCGGTGCTGGTGTTCTCGCTGCCGATGCTGAACTTCGCCCTGGCCTACGGCATCCACGCCTGGACCGGCGGCCACAACGGCCGGGGCGGCTGGAACCTCGGCTGGTGCTTCCTGCTGTCCTTCGCCGCGAACGTCCTGATCGCGGGCCTGCTCGCGCTGCTCGGCGTGATCTTCGCCAAGAAGGCCAAGAAGAGCAAGGGCCCGCAGAAGGTCGCCGCGTCCATGAAGGAGACGGCCGGCGTGCTGCAGAAGGCCAAGCCGCACCCGCGTCCGGTCGTCCCCGCGCTGGAGGACCGCAAGCCCGAGGCCATCGAGGCTGTGGCACGCTCGTCCTCATGACGGACCCCGCCACCCCCTCGGCCCAGCCGCAGCCCACCGCCTCGGACGTACGCATCGACCTCCCCGGCGGGCGGAAGGTGAAGCACCGGGACGTCGCCGCCAACGGCGCCCGCTTCCACATCGCGGAACTGGGCGACGGCCCGCTGGTGATGCTGGTGCACGGCTTCCCGCAGTTCTGGTGGACCTGGCGGCACCAGCTGACCGCGCTGGCCGACGCCGGCTACCGGGCCGTCGCGATGGACCTCAGAGGCGTCGGCGGCAGCGACCGTACGCCGCGCGGCTACGATCCGGCCAACCTCGCCCTCGACGTCACCGGCGTGATCCGCTCGCTGGGCGAGCCGGACGCCGCGCTGGTCGGCCACGACCTGGGCGGCTACCTCGCCTGGACGGCGGCCGTGATGCGCCCCAAGCTGGTCCGCCGGCTCGTCGTCGCCTCCATGCCGCACCCGCGGCGCTGGCGCTCGGCGATGCTCGGCGACGTCCGCCAGTCCCGGGCCGGCTCCCACATCTGGGGGTTCCAGCGGCCCTGGATCCCCGAGCGGCAGCTCACCGCCGACGGCGGCGCGCTGGTCGGGCGGCTGATCCGGGACTGGTCCGGGCCGCGCCTGCCCGACGACGAGGCGGTCGAGACCTATCAGCGCGCGATGTGCATCCCCTCCACGGCGCACTGCTCGGTGGAGCCCTACCGCTGGCTGGTGCGCTCGCTGGGCCGTCCGGACGGCGTGCAGTTCTACCGGCGGATGAAGCGGCCCGTGCGCGTGCCGACGCTGCATCTGCACGGCTCGCTCGATCCGGTGATGCGCACCCGCAGCGCCGCCGGCTCCGGCGAGTATGTCGAAGCGCCCTACCGCTGGCGGCTGTTCGACGGCCTCGGCCACTTCCCGCACGAGGAGGACCCGGTCGCGTTCTCCACCGAACTGGTCAACTGGCTGAAGGATCCCGAACCCGATCGGTGACCGTGCGAACGCGCCCGGTATCCGGACCTGAACACCTGTCCCTCGAACGGCCAATTGCCGCCCGCATAGGCCAATTGAGGGGCCGGGAGGCGGTTATCGACCTTGGGGCGGGGGCAGACGTCGGGGTATGGGCTGGACGCACGACTACAGTGACGTAGCACGCAACCGCCGCTCGGGCAGCACCCTGAGCACCCACCAGCGGGGCGGCACCCCGCAGCTGACGGGGAACGACCCACGGGTGGGAATTCCGCGCATCCTGCGCCGCCGCGCCCGGTGGGTGTCCGTACGCCTGCGTCACCCGCGCGGCTGAGGCGACATCACCGCCGTCGAGATCCTCGACGACGCCGCCCACCGGGGACCTCACCACCTGGCCTCACAGCACACACCACGCCTCACAGGGCGCAAGTGTCGCTGTCCACCTGCTGGTTCGCACTGCGCCCCTTGGCGATGTCGTCCTTGATCTCGTCCATGGTGAGTGCGTAGCCGGTGTCGGCGTCGTCCAGGGACTTCGCGAAGACCACGCCGTACACCTTGCCCTCGGGCGTGAGCAGCGGGCCGCCGGAGTTGCCCTGGCGCACTGTGGCGTACAGCGAGTACACGTCACGGCTGACGGTGCCGCGGTGGTAGATGTCCGGGCCGTTGGCCGTGATCCGCCCGCGGACCCGGGCGGCGCGCACGTCGTACGAGCCGTTCTCCGGGAAGCCGGCCACGATCGCGCCGTCCCCGCTGGAGGCGTCCCCCGTGGAGAACCGCAGCGCGGGCGCGTCGAGGTCGGGCACGTCCAGTACGGCGATGTCGCGCCGCCAGTCGTACAGGACGACCGTCGCGTCGTACTTGCGGCCCTCGCCGCCTATCTGCACGGTGGGCTCGTCGACGCCGCCCACCACGTGCGCGTTGGTCATCACGCGGCGGTCGCCGAAGACGAAGCCGGTGCCCTCCAGCACCTTGCCGCAGCCCTGCGCCGTGCCCATCACCTTCACGATGGAGCGCTGGGCGCGCACCGCGACCGGGCTGTTCACCAGCGCCGGGTCGGGCGGCTGGACCTCCTTGATCGGCTCGTTGGAGAACGGGCTGAACACCTGCGGGAAGCCGTTCTGCGCCAGGACCGAGGTGAAGTCCTTGAACCAGGTGTCCGCCTGCGCGGGCATCGCCTCGGACACACCCTGCAATATCTTCGAGCCGCGGACCTCCCGGCCCAGCGTGGGCAGCGTGGTCTGCGCCAGCGCGGAGCCGATCAGCCAGGCCACCAGCAGCATCGCCACCACGTTGACCAGCGCGCCGCCGGTGGCGTCCAGGGCGCGCGCCGGGGACCAGGTGATGTACCGGCGCAGCTTGTTGCCGAGATGGGTGGTCAGGGCCTGGCCGACCGAGGCGCACACGATCACCACGACGATCGCGACGACCGCCGCGGTGGTGCTCACCTCGGCGTTGTCGGTCAGCGCGTCCCAGATGACCGGCAGCGTGTACACGGCGACGAGACCGCCGCCGAGGAAGCCGATCACCGACAGGATGCCGACGACGAAGCCCTGGCGGTAGCCGACCACCGCGAACCAGACGGCCGCGACCAGCAACAGGATGTCCAGCACGTTCACGTCAGACACCCTGTCATGCGCGCCAGTCGAGCGGGACCTGACGGTCGCGGTCCCAGGGGACCTCCCAGCCGGAGTAGTGCAGCAGACGGTCGATCACGCCGGCGGTGAAGCCCCACACCAGAGCGGATTCGACCAGGAATGCCGGGCCTCGGTGGCCCCTGGGGTGGAGGGCGGTGGCGCGGTTGGCGGGGTCCGTGAGATCCGCCACGGGGACGGTGAAGACACGCGCGGTCTCGGCCGGGTCCACCACGCCGACCGGGCTCGGCTCGCGCCACCAGCCCAGCACCGGTGTCACCACGAAGCCGCTGACCGGGATGTACAGCTTGGGCAGCACCCCGAAGAGCTGCACCCCGGCCGGGTCCAGCCCGGTCTCCTCCTCCGCCTCGCGCAGCGCGGCCCGCAGCGGGCCGTCCCCGGTGGGGTCGCCGTCCTCGGGGTCGAGGGCGCCGCCCGGGAAGGACGGCTGCCCGGCATGCGATCTGAGCGACCCGGCGCGCTCCATCAGCAGCAGCTCGGGACCGCGCTCGCCCTCGCCGAAGAGGATCAGGACGGCCGACTGACGGCCCCCGCCGTCCTCGGGCGGCAGGAAGCTGCTGAGCTGCAGCGGCCGGACCGTCTCGGCGGCCCGGACCACCGGGTCCAGCCAGTCCGGCAGCCCGTCCTTGCTCAGCGTCACCGGGCCGCCCTGTGTGTTGCTCGCTCGCGTCATCGCCACCCCCGTCGTCCTGCCCAGTCCAACGACCGGCGACACCGAGATCGTTCCGTCATCGGGCGCCCTCCGCCTCACCCGGCCCCCAGCGGCGGCGCCGGCTTCCCGCCCGCGTCCAGGTAGGCCTGGGGCGGGCTGAGCCGCTGGCCGGGGAAGCCGCCCTTCTCGTACTTCAGCAGCTTCTTCGCCTTCTCCGGGTCGGTCTCGCCCTCGCCGTACGCCGGGCACAGCTCGGCGATGGGGCAGGCGCCGCAGGCGGGCTTGCGGGCGTGGCAGATGCGGCGGCCGTGCCAGATCACGTGGTGCGACAGGTCCGTCCAGTCGCTCTTCGGGAACAGCGCGCCGACCGCGGCCTCGATCTTGTCCGGGTCGGTCTCGTCGGTCCACTTCCAGCGCCGCACCAGCCGCTGGAAGTGCGTGTCCACGGTGATGCCCGGACGGCCGAAGGCGTTCCCCAGCACGACGAACGCCGTCTTGCGCCCGACGCCGGGGAGTTTGACGAGGTCCTCCAGCCGGCCGGGCACCTCGCCGCCGAACTCCTCGGTCAGCGCCCTCGACAGCCCTATCACCGACCTGGTCTTGGCCCGGAAGAAACCGCAGGGACGCAGGATCTCCTCGACCTCCTCGGGGTTGGCCGCGGCGAGGTCCTCGGGGGTGGGGTACTTGGCGAACAGCGCCGGGGTCGTCTGATTGACCCTCAGATCGGTGGTCTGGGCGGACAGCACGGTCGCCACCAGGAGCTGGAAGGGGTTGGTGAAGTCCAGCTCGGGGTGCGCGTAGGGGTAGACCTCGGCGAGCTCGCGGTTGATCCGGCGGGCACGGCGGACGAGGGCGGTGCGGGACTCACCCGAGGGGGCCTTCTCCGTGATCGTCTGCGCCGGGGGCACGCCCTTGACGGCGGCGGTGGCCTTCTTGGGGGCGACGACGGCCTTCTTCAGGGCGGGTGCCTTCTTGACGGCGGTCTTCTTGACGGGAGGCTTCTTTGCGGCGGTCTTGGCGGGGGCCTTCTTCGCGGCGGCCTTCTTCGCCGTCGTCGTCTTCTTCGCGGTCGTCTTCTTCGCCGCCGGGGCCTTCTCGGCGGGCGCCTTCTTCGCGGTGGCCTTCTTGGCCGTCGTCGTCTTCTTGGCCGTCTTCTTCGCCGTCGTCGCCGCCTTCTTCGCCGTCGCCGTCTTCTTCACACCCCTCTTGGGGGCCGCCTTCTCCCCAGCCGCCCCGTGTGTGGCGTTTGTCGCATTTTCACCACCGCCCGAGCCCTGTTCGCCCACAGCGGAATCCCGACGTACAACCACCCGCCCAGCCCCCTTGGCCTGTGCTCTCACCGGCGATTTGGACACCCGGCCAGCCTAAAGCCCGGCACCGACATCCGCCCCGGACCGCGAAGATCGGCGCCCAATTGGCCCCCTGCCGCGTACCCCGGGACAGGTGTGCGGCATCCTTGTGACAGATCACACTGTTTGGACCGTCCGGCAAAATGGGCACCACGGACCCCTGGTACACCGGGGGAACAAGATCCCCTGAGCAGGTCGAATAGGAGAGAACTCGTGGACGACGTTCTGCGGCGCAACCCGCTCTTCGCGGCGCTCGACGACGAGCAGGCCGCGGAGCTCCGCGCCTCCATGACGGAGGTGACCCTCGCACGCGGCGACTCCCTGTTCCACGAGGGTGACCCCGGTGACCGGCTGTATGTCGTCACCGAGGGCAAGGTGAAGCTGCACCGCACCTCCCCCGACGGGCGCGAGAACATGCTCGCGGTGGTCGGCCCCGGAGAGCTGATCGGTGAGCTGTCCCTCTTCGACCCGGGCCCCCGCACCGCGACGGCGACCGCGCTGACCGAGGTCAAGCTGCTGGGCCTGGGCCACGGCGACCTCCAGCCCTGGCTGAACGCCCGCCCCGAGGTGGCCTCCGCGCTGCTGCGCGCCGTCGCCCGTCGCCTGCGCAAGACCAACGACGCCATGTCGGACCTGGTCTTCTCGGACGTGCCCGGCCGTGTCGCGCGTGCCCTGCTGGACCTGTCCCGCCGCTTCGGCGTGCAGTCGGAGGAGGGCATCCACGTCGTCCACGACCTCACACAGGAGGAGCTGGCGCAGCTCGTCGGCGCGTCCCGCGAGACGGTGAACAAGGCGCTCGCCGACTTCGCCCAGCGCGGCTGGCTGCGTCTGGAGGCGCGTGCCGTGATCCTGCTGGACGTGGAGCGCCTCGCGAAGCGCTCGCGCTGACACCGGGGCGGCCCGGCGACCGCACTCACGCCGACGCCGGGACGGCCCCGGGCGAAAGCGGCTGCCCGCGCCGAAGCCCGGCAGCCCGGCGCCCGACGAAAAAGCGGCTGCTCGCGCGCTCGCCGGCAGGCAGAGTGCGCGCATGGCCGACATCGCCGTGCGTCCCGGACTGGACGCCCAGGGCTTCCTGACCCGCGAGGGTTCCCTCACGCGCGTGCAGCGCCCGTTCCGCCCGGTCGTGGCGGCCGCCCGCGAGCGGCTGCCCGCCCTGTTCGGGAGGCGGCTGCACGGCGCGTACGTCTACGGGTCGATCCCGCGCGGCACCGCGCGCGTGGGCCGCAGCGACCTGGACCTGTTCGTCGTGCTGCGGGACGAGCCGACCGACGCGGACCGGGACGCCGTAGGGGTCCTCGGCGAGGTGCTGGACGAGCGGTTCGAGCAGATCGACGGCGTCGGCACGCTGCTGTACGGCCGGGAGCGGCTGCTGAGCGAGGCCGAACGTTACGACCTCGCCTGGTTCGTGGCCTGTCTGTGCACCCCGCTGACCGGCGACGACCTCGCCGTGCACCTGCCCCGCTACCGGCCCGACTCCCGGCTCGCCCGGGAGACCAACGGCGACCTCGCCGCCCTGCTGCCGGGCTGGCGGGAGCGCATCGCCGGCGCCGGGGAGGCCGAGCGCCTGCGGTGCGTGCGCTTCATGTCCCGCCACCTGGTCCGCACGGCGTTCACCCTGGTGATGCCCCGCTGGCAGGGCTGGACCAGCGACCTGCACGAGATGGCCGAGGCGTTCGCGGGCTACTACCCCCAGCGCGCCGGGCAGCTGCGCACGGCCGCCCGGTACGGCTACGGCCCCGTGGCCGACCCGGCCGTGCTGCGGGCGTACGTCGACGACCTCGGCCCCTGGCTGGCGCACGAGTACACGCGCGTGCACGGCACGAAGGGCACGCGCGCGTAGGTCCGCGCGCGTAGGTCCGCGCGCCGGACTAGATCAGCCCGTGCTCGCTCAGGTAGTCCAGCTGGGCCCGTACCGACAGCTCCGCCGCCGGCCACAGGGAGCGGTCGACGTCGGCGTACACGTGCGCGACGACCTCGGCGGGCGTGCGGTAGCCGTCCTCGACGGCCGTCTCGACCTGGGCGAGGCGGTGGGCGCGGTGGGCGAGGTAGTACTCGACGGCGCCCTGGGCGTCCTCCAGGACGGGCCCGTGACCCGGCAGGACCGTGTGCACGCCGTCGTCGACGGTCAGCGAGCGCAGCCGGCGCAGCGAGTCCAGGTAGTCGCCGAGGCGGCCGTCCGGGTGCGCCACGACCGTCGTACCGCGGCCGAGGATCGTGTCGCCGGTGAGGACCGCCCGGTCGGCAGGGAGGTGGAAGCACAGGGAGTCCGCGGTGTGCCCGGGGGTGGGCACGACCCGCAGCTCCAGGCCGCCGACCGTGATCACGTTCCCGGCGGACAGGCCCTCGTCGCCCAGGCGCAGCGCCGGGTCGAGGGCACGCACGCGCGTGCCGGTGATCTCGGCGAACCGGGCGGCGCCCTCGGCGTGGTCCGGGTGGCCGTGCGTGAGCAGGGTGAGGGCGACGCGCTTGCCGGCCCGCTCGGCGGTGTCGACGACGGCCCGCAGGTGGCCCTCGTGCAGCGGGCCGGGGTCGATCACGACGGCCAGGTCGGAGTCCGGCTCGGAGACGATCCAGGTGTTGGTGCCGTCCAGGGTCATCGCGGAGGCGTTGGGCGCGAGGACGTTGACCGCGCGCTCGGTCGCCGGCCCGGTGCGGACCGCGCCGCGCGGCTGGCCGGGGAGGGTACTGGCGTCGGTCATGCTCAGGCTCCAGCGGTCGGAGTCGTCGGGATGTGCTTGGTGAACTCGTCGTGCCCCGGCCAGGTCAGCACCACCTCGCCGTCCTCCAGCCGGGCCTTCGCCAGCACCGGCGTCATGTCGCGGGCGGGCGCGGCGGCCAGTGCCTCGGCCGCGGTGGCGTACGGCGTGAGCTGGCGCAGCGTGGCGATGGTGGGCGGCATCATCAGCAGCTCGCCCTTGTCGTAGCCGGCGGCCGCGTCGGCCGGGCGGATCCACACCGTGCGGTCGGCCTCCGTGGAGGCGTTGCGGGTGCGCTGGCCGGCGGGCAGGGCGGCGACGAAGAACCAGGTGTCGTAGCGTCGCTGTTCGAACGCGGGGGTGATCCAGCGGGTCCAGGCGCCCAGCAGGTCGGAGCGCAGGACGAGGCCCCGGCGGTCCAGGAACTCGGCGAACGACAGCTCACGGGCCACCAGGGCGGCACGGTCGGCCTCCCAGTCGTCGCCCGTGGTGTCACCGACGACCGTCTCGGGCGTCGGCCCGGCGAGCAGGACGCCGGCCTCCTCGTACGTCTCGCGGACGGCGGCGCACACGACCGCCTGGGCCGCCGCCTCGTCGTCCACGCCGAGCCGATCGGCCCACCACGCGCGCGTGGGGCCCGCCCAGCGGACCAGGGAGTCGTCGTCGCGCGGGTCGACGCCCCCGCCCGGGTAGGCGTACGCGCCCCCGGCGAAGGCCATGGAGGCGCGTCTGCGCAGCATGTGGACGGCCGGGCCGCCGTCGGCGTCCCTCAGCAGCATGACGGTCGCCGCGCGCTTGGGCGCGACCGGAGTGAGGGTGCCGTCCGCGAGAGCGCGGATGCGGTCCGGCCAGTCCGGGGGAAACCACTGCCCATTCGCCATGGGCGGAGGCTATCCCGTGGTGAGCGAATGTTCGAGAGGCGATCGGGTGGGCCGGCTCAGGGGGCCAGCTCGACCTGGATCTCGACCTCGACCGGCGCGTCCAGGGGCAGCACCGCCACGCCGACCGCGCTGCGCGCGTGCACGCCCTTGTCGCCGAGGACCTGGCCGAGCAGCTCGCTCGCGCCGTTGACGACGCCGGGCTGGCCGGTGAAGTCGGACGCCGAGGCGACGAAGCCGACGACCTTCACCACGCGCGCGATGCGGTCCAGGTCGCCCACGACCGACTTCACGGCGGCCAGGGCGTTGAGCGCACACGTGCGTGCCAGGTCCTTGGCCTCCTCGGGGGTGACCTCGGCGCCGACCTTGCCGGTGACGGGCAGCTTGCCCTCGACCATCGGCAGCTGGCCCGCGGTGTACACATACGGCCCGGACTGCACGGCCGGCTGGTAGGAGGCGAGCGGCGGCACGACCTCCGGCAGGGTCAGACCGAGCTCGGCCAGCTTCGCTTCGACGGCGCTCATGCCTGCTTCTCCCGCTTCAGGTAGGCCACCAGCTGCTCGGGGTTGTTCGGGCCGGGCACGACCTGGACGAGCTCCCAGCCGTCCTCGCCCCAGGTGTCCAGAATCTGCTTCGTGGCATGGACGAGCAGCGGCACGGTTGCGTATTCCCACTTGGTCATGGGGGCGACTGTAGCCGCTGTCCACGGCCGGGCTGTCGGCCGACCGGGACGGTGTTGTCCACAGGCTGCCGCTTGAGTGAGGCACGGACTGGTTACGCTCGAAGACGTGAGCAGGCTCCAGGTCGTCAGCGGCAAGGGCGGGACCGGAAAGACGACGGTCGCCGCCGCCCTCGCGCTGGCCCTCGCGACGGAGGGGAAGCGGACGCTTCTCGTCGAGGTCGAGGGCCGGCAGGGCATCGCGCAGCTCTTCGAGACGGAGGCGTTGCCCTATGAGGAACGCAAGATCGCCGTCGCGCCAGGGGGCGGGGAGGTGTTCGCCCTCGCCATCGATCCCGAACTGGCGCTGCTGGACTATCTCCAGATGTTCTACAAGCTCGGCAGCGCCGGCCGGGCCCTGAAGAAGCTCGGCGCGATCGACTTCGCCACCACCATCGCGCCCGGTCTCAGGGACGTACTGCTGACCGGCAAGGCGTGCGAGGCGGTGCGCAGAAAGGACAAGTCGGGACGGTTCGTCTACGACTATGTCGTGATGGACGCGCCGCCGACCGGACGCATCACCCGGTTCCTGAACGTCAACGACGAGGTCGCCGGGCTGGCGAAGATCGGCCCGATACACAATCAGGCGCAGGCCGTGATGCGGGTGCTGAAATCGCCCGAGACGGCCGTGCACCTGGTGACGCTGCTGGAGGAGATGCCGGTCCAGGAAACCGCGGACGGCATCGCCGAGCTGCGGGCGGCACGGCTGCCGGTGGGCCGGATCATCGTGAACATGGTGCGGCCCGAGCTGCTGGACGCCGAGGAACTGGACCTCGTACGGACCACACCGCGCACGGCGCTCGCGCAGTCGCTGTCGGCGGCCGGGCTCGGCGGGGCGCGGCGCGGCGGGCACGCCGAGCGGCTGGTGGTGCCGCTGCTGGAGCAGGCCGAGGAGTACGCCGAGCGGCACGCGCTGGAGCAGGAGCAGCGGGCCACGCTCGGCGAGCTGGGGCTGCCGCTGCACGAACTGCCGCTGCTCGCCGAGGGCATGGACCTGGCGGGCCTGTACGAACTCTCCCACGAGCTGCGGAGGCAGGGGATCGCATGAGTCCGGACCCGACCCACGCCCCGGAGGGGGCTCGCGCCTCGGAGGGGGCCCGCGCCTCGGAAGGGTCTCGCGCCCCGGAGGGGGCCCGGGGGCTCTCCCACGCGCGCGTGCTCGACGTCGATCCGATCCTCGACGACCCGAAGACCCGCATCGTGGTGTGCTGCGGATCGGGCGGAGTCGGCAAGACGACCACCGCGGCGGCGCTCGGCCTGCGGGCCGCCGAGCGCGGGCGCAAGGTGGTCGTGCTCACCATCGACCCCGCCAAGCGGCTCGCGCAGTCCATGGGCATCGACTCGCTCGACAACGTCCCGCGGCGGGTGAAGGGCATCGAGGACTCCGCCGGCGGCGAGCTGCACGCGATGATGCTGGACATGAAGCGCACTTTCGACGAGATCGTCGAGGCGCACGCGGACGGCGAGCGGGCCGCCGTCATCCTGAACAACCCCTTCTACCAGTCGCTCTCGGCGGGCTTCGCGGGCACGCAGGAGTACATGGCGATGGAGAAGCTGGGCCAGCTGCGGGCCCGGGACGAGTGGGACCTGATCGTGGTGGACACACCGCCGTCCCGCTCCGCGCTGGACTTCCTGGACGCGCCCAAGCGGCTGGGCTCGTTCCTGGACGGCCGGCTGATCCGGCTGCTGACGGCGCCGGCGAAGCTGGGCGGCCGGGCCGGGATGGCCTTCCTCAACGTCGGCATGTCGATGATGACGGGCACGCTCGGCAAGCTGCTCGGCGGTCAGCTGCTGAAGGACGTCCAGACGTTCGTGGCCGCGATGGACACGACGTTCGGCGGGTTCCGCACGCGCGCCGACGCGACGTACAAGCTGCTGCAGGCGCCCGGTACGGCCTTCCTGGTGGTGGCCGCTCCGGAGCGGGACGCGCTGCGCGAGGCCGCGTACTTCGTGCAGCGGCTGGCGGCGGAGAAGATGCCGCTGGCCGGGCTGGTGCTCAACCGCGTCCACGGCAGCGGCGCGGCCCAGCTGTCGGCCGAACGGGCCCTCGCCGCCGCCGAAAATCTTGAGGAAGGCGGCATTGTGGATCAGGAGGCCGGGAAAGCTGGACTTCGTAACTCTCCCGACACGTACGGAAGTTCAGGAACAGAACGGCCACAGGCTCCCGAGCGGCCCGATCGCCCCGAGGATCCACCCGCCTTCCGGCCCGACGAGGCTCCCCGGCCCGCCGAAGAAGGCGACCAGAACGTCGATCGGCTCACCGCCGGCCTGCTGAGGCTGCATGCCGAGCGGATGCAGCTGCTCTCCCGGGAGCAGCGCACGCGGGACCGCTTCACCGCGCTCCACCCCGAGGTCGCGGTGGCCGAAGTGGCCGCACTGCCCGGCGATGTGCACGACCTCGCGGGACTGCGGGACATCGGCGACCGGCTCGCGGCCAACCGGCCGGAACTGCCGTAGGGGCTGCCTCGGCGTGCCGGCGCGCTGCCTCGGCGTGCGCGGTGCTCTTGCGTGCCGCTTCGGCGTGCGCGGTGCTGTCGCGTGCCGCCTCGGCGTGCGCAGTGCTAGTTGCAGCGGCCTCGACGTGCGCAGTGCTGTCGCGTGCCGCTTCGGCGTGCGTGTGTAACCGGGGCTGCCCGGGCACGTCTGCCCGAGCGGCGTCGCCGCCTGTCAGCGCGGCGTGCCGGGGGCATGGTCGTCGTCGCAGAGAGACCTACCGCTCGACGTCGGTGCACACTGCCGTACACCTGAACGCGAGCGATACCGGCGTCTTCCTGCGCGCCGTCAGCTCACCGCGGCGTACACCTGCTCGTCGTCGAGGGGCACGATGCCCGCGCCGCGCTCGTACTCCGTGCGTGCGGTCTCCAGGAGCCGGCGCCAGGAGGTGACGGTCGGCCGCCTGCGCAGCAGAGCGCGGCGTTCCCGTTCCGTCATGCCTCCCCACACGCCGAACTCGACGCGGTTGTCGAGCGCGTCGGCCAGGCATTCGGTGCGTACCGGGCATCCGGTGCACACCGCCTTGGCCCTGTTCTGCGCTGCTCCCTGAACGAACAGTTCATCCGGATCGGTAGTGCGGCAGGCCGCCTGCGCACTCCAGTCGGTTACCCAGCCCATACCGGCGCCGTCCTCTCCCGAATCGAGGCTCCCCCACGGCGGCAGCGGCATATTCACCGCCGCCAGTTGAGGACGTTACGGAAGGTGGGCACAGCGCAACACCCCCAGCGGGCCCAATCTTGAATGGCCCGAACGGACTATGGGGAAGCGGCAGATCACCCGGGGGAGTGAGCTGGCGACATACGCGACTCTCCCGGCAAACCGGGGCAGTTCCGACCTGCCACAACGGACGCCGAATGACACACAAGGCGGATTCGGACACGCCACCCTCACGGAAAACTCCCGCGGACTTCCGCGTACTTCCGCAGGCTCCCGCCTGCTTCCGCGGAAACGGGGTACCTCCGGAACGATTCGGGGTCGCCGGACGTATTGATACGTGGCCGCACTGCTGTGACAGTTGAGAGCAGCTTAGGCCAAGGCATATACGCGTGTCCGGCGAATGAGAACGTAGGCTGCCCTCATGCCAAAGAAGCGCTCGGGCGGTGGTCTGTCGCCAACGCAGCAGGCCGCCAAGTTCCTCGGTGTCAGTGTGCTCGCGGGAGCGGTGCTGGCCGGTATCGCGCTGCCCGCGGTCGGCGCGCTGGGCCTGGCCGCCAAGGGCTCGGTGGAGAGCTTCGACGAGCTCCCGGTCAGCCTGAAGACCCCGCCGCTGAGCCAGCGCACCACCATCCTCGACGCCGACGGCGGCCAGATCGCCACGGTCTACTCCCGTGACCGCACGGTGGTGGCCCTGAAGAACATCTCGCCGTACATGCAGAAGGCGATCGTCGCCATCGAGGACTCGCGCTTCTACCAGCACGGCGCGATCGACCTGAAGGGCGTGCTGCGCGCGCTGAACAAGAACGCGCAGAGCGGCGGCGTCGCGCAGGGCGCGTCCACGCTGACGCAGCAGTACGTCAAGAACGTCTTCGTGGAGGAGGCCGGCGACGACCCGACGAAGGTCGCCGAGGCCACCCAGCAGACCCTCGGCCGCAAGATCAAGGAACTGAAGTTCGCGATCCAGGTCGAAGAGGAACTGGGCAAGAAGAAGATCCTTGAGAACTACCTGAACATCACCTTCTTCGGCGAGCAGGCCTACGGCGTCGAGGCCGCCTCCCAGCGCTACTTCTCCAAGTCCGCCAAGGACCTCAACCTCCAGGAGTCGGCCCTGCTGGCCGGCATCGTCCAGTCGCCGAGCCGCTACGACCCGGTGAACGACGAGGCCGAGGCCACCAAGCGGCGCAACATCGTGCTGCAGCGCATGGCCGAGGTCGGCGACGTCTCCCAGGCCGAGGCCGACCGCGCCAAGGCGGCCCCGCTCGGCCTGAAGGTCAGCAAGCCCAAGAACGGCTGCATCACGGCGGCCAAGGGCGCGGGCTTCTTCTGCGACTACGTCCGCGAGGTCTTTCTGACCGACCCGGTCTTCGGCAAGACCCGCGAGGAGCGGGCCAAGGTCTGGAACCAGGGCGGTCTGACCATCCGCACCACGCTCGACCCGCAGGCCCAGGAGTCGGCGCAGGCGTCGATCAAGCAGCATGTGCGGCAGAGCGACGACGTGGCGACCGCCGCCACCATCGTCGAGCCCGGCACCGGCAAGATCCTGGCGATGGGCCAGTCACGGCCGTACGGCTTCGGGAAGAACGAGACGCAGATCAACCTCTCGGTCAACCAGCGGATGGGCGGCGGCGCCGGCTACCAGCCCGGCTCGACGTTCAAGCCGATCGTGGCGGCGGCGGCGCTGGAGGGCGGCATGCCCGCCACGAAGTCGTACTCCTCGCCGTACGAGATGGAGTACCCGCACCCGGTCGCGGCGTGCGACGGCAAGCGGTGGAACGAGAAGGGCGTCAAGCTCACCAACGAGAACGAGTCGGAGTCCGGCCCGTACTCGATGAAGGAGGCGACGGCGAAGTCCGTCAACACCTACTTCATCCAGATGATCAGCGAGATCGGCATCTGCCCGGTCACCGAGATGGCGCAGAAGATGGGCGTCCAGCGGGCCGACGGCAAGAAGATGGTCCAGGCCCCGTCCATCGCGCTGGGCACCCAGGAGATGTCCCCGCTGACCATGGCGAACGCGTACGCGACCTTCGCCTCGCGCGGCATGTACTGCACGCCGGTCGCCATCGAGTCGATCAGCCAGCGCATCGGCGACCAGACGAAGTCGCTCCCGGTGCCGAAGTCGACCTGCTCGCGCGCGATGTCCGAGAAGACCGCCGACACCATCAACACGCTGCTGCGCGGCGTCGTCGAGGACGGCACCGGCAAGCAGGCGGGCCTCGACAGCCGCCCGAGCGCCGGCAAGACCGGTACGACGGACGAGCGCTACGCGGCCTGGTTCGTGGGCTACACCCCGAACATGGCGGGCGCGGTGTGGGTCGGCGACCCGCAGCACAAGCGGAAGATGCAGCAGATCTCCATCGGCGGCGTCTGGCACGCCAAGGTCTACGGCGGTGAGGTCCCCGGGCCGATCTGGAAGGACATGATGTCCGGGGCGCTGCAGGGCCGGCCCGCCCCCGACTTCTCCCTGGTCGACATCCCCGGCGGCGACAAGGACAAGGACAAGGACAACGGCCGCGACGACGGCAACAACGGCGGCGACCAGGGCGACGGCGGCTTCATCGGCGGCCTGATCGGCGGCGACAACGGCGGCGGCCTGCCCACCCCGTCCCTCCCCGACGGCTGGATCCAGGGCAACGGCAACGGCGGGAACAACGGCAACGGCAACGGGGGCGGCGGCAACTGGCCGTGACGTCCGGGCCGCGCCGGGAGCGGTGAGATGCCCAGGTGATACGCCGATGGGGGCGCCCTTGCGAGAAGGGGCGCCCCCATCGGCGTATGCGTATGGGATGCGGGGAAGGCCGGCGTCGGGCGGCGAGGCTTCAGCCGCGATGGGCTCAGCCGGCAGAGGCATCGGCTCGCGACGGCGCCGGCCGGCGAAGACATCAGCCGACGAAGACGTCAGCTGGCGAAGACATCAGCCCCCGCGCAGGCGTCAGCCGACGAAGACGTCAGCCCTGTGCGAGGCATCAGCCGGCGAAACGCCAGCCGCGCGGGCGTCAGCCGGCGAGCTGGGCCTTCACCGCGGCGGCGACGCGGCCGCCCTCGGCCTGGCCGGCCACCTTCGGGTTCACGATCTTCATGACGGCGCCCATGGCACGCGGGCCCTCGGCGCCGGCCGCCTTGGCCTCGGCGACGGCCGCGGCGACGATCTCGGTCAGCTCCTCGTCGGACAGCTGCTTGGGCAGGTAGGCGGCGAGGACCTCGCCCTCCGCCTTCTCCCGCTCGGCCTGCTCGGCACGACCGCCCTGGGCGAAGGCCTCGGCCGCCTCGCGGCGCTTCTTCGCCTCGCGGGTGATCACCTTCTGTACCTCGTCGTCGGAGAGCTCGCGCTTCTCCTTGCCCGCGACCTCCTCCTTGGTGATCGCGGCGAGCGTCAGCCGGAGCGTCGAGGAGCGGAGCTCGTCGCGCTCCTTGATCGCGGCGTTGAGGTCTTCCTGCAGCTTCGACTTGAGCGTGGTCATGGGGGTGATTGTCGCAGGTGCGGAAGGCGAGACGCCCGTTGATTTAACAGCGGCCGCCGGGCGGGGGTTCCACGGGCGAGGTCCGAGGCGGTGGCCCGTGGTTGTCCACAGGCCACACGGCCACGCGACGGCATCTGACACGATGTCCATATGCGCGCGCGATACAAGGTCCCCCTGGGAATCGCGGCGGCTGGCGCCGCCGGTCTGGTGTACGCGGCGGGCTTCGAGGCCCGCTCGTTCCGTCTGCGGCGGGTGACCGTGCCCGTCCTGCCGTCCGGGATGCGCCCACTGCGCGTGCTGCAGGTCTCCGACATCCACATGGTCGGCGGACAGCGCAAGAAACAGCGCTGGCTGCGCTCACTGGCCGGGCTCCGCCCCGACTTCGTGATCAACACGGGTGACAACCTCTCCGACCCGGAGGGCGTTCCCGAGGTGCTGGACGCGCTCGGCCCGCTGATGGACTTCCCGGGGGCGTACGTCTTCGGCTCCAACGACTACTACGGCCCGCGCCTGCGCAACCCCGCTCGCTATCTGGTCGAGAAGGTCCAGGGCAAGCATGGACTGAACGGCAACCCGCCCGCCGTCGGGGTGGTCCACAACCCCTGGGAGGACCTCCGTGACGGCTTCGACGCGGCCGGCTGGCTGAACCTGACCAACACCCGCGGAACACTGAAGATCGACGGGCTCGCGGTGGAGCTGACCGGCCTGGACGACCCGCACATCAAGCGGGACCGCTACACCCGAGTCGCCGGCGGCCCCTCCGGATCGGCCGACTTCTCGATGGGCGTGGTCCACGCGCCCTACCTGCGCGTCCTGGACTCCTTCGCCGCGGACGACTACCCCCTGATCCTGGCCGGCCACACCCACGGCGGCCAGCTGTGCATCCCGTTCTACGGCGCCCTGGTCACCAACTGCGACCTGGACACGGACCGGGTGAAGGGCCTGTCCACCCACACGTCCGAGGGCCGAACCGCCTACCTGCACGTCTCCGCAGGCTGCGGCACGAACCGCTACACCCCGGTCCGCTTCGCCTGCCCCCCGGAGGCGACGCTGCTGACGCTGGTGGGGAAGGAGCGCTGAGGCGGGCGGCCAGGCGGAGGGGCTGACGAGGGGGATGACGGCTGGACGGACGGGGTGAGGGCCGGACGGAGGGACTGCCGTACGGGGCGGGGTCGGTGTGACGGACGGGCAAGGTCCAAGAGACGCGCCCCGCCACCCGGACGGTCTAACCCAAAAAGCCCCCTCACCCCATTCCTCCTACCTTGAGGGCATGACCGCCCCGATACCCAGGGACATCCCGGACCTGCCCGCGATCCCGGGAACCCACCCCGCAGTACTGCCCTCCCCGGTCCCCGCCGCGGCGGTGGTGCCCCCGGTCCGCCGCCCGCTGACGGCCGTCTTCCGCATCCTGACGGCCCTGCTGGCCGCGGCAGGCGTCACCCTCTACCTGCTGCTGGGCAGCGCCCCGCGCGTACTGAGCTACTTCACGATCCAGAGCAGCATCCTGCTGGCCGTGGTCTCCCTGCTCTCGGCCCGCCGCGCCTGGACGGCCCGCCGCCCCCTGCCCTCGGCACTCACAGGCGCCACGCTGCTCTATATCGTGATCACAGCCCTCGTCTACCACCTACTGCTCGCCAACACCGCGAGCCCCTTCTCCATGACAGGCACCGGCGCCCCCACGGGCTGGCCGGCGGTGGCCAACCAGCTCCTGCACACGGCGGCCCCCGCGGCAGCGGTCCTGGACTGGCTTCTGCTCACCACCCCGGGCCACCTGCACCTGCGCCAAGCCGCGGCCTGGCTGCTGTACCCGCTGGCCTACCTGGCCTTCTCCCTGGCCCGAGCGGAGCTGCTCCTGCCCGGCACGCCGGCCCGCTACCTCTACCCCTTCCTCGACGTGGAGCAGCACGGCTACAAGAGCGTCCTCGCCAACGCCCTCCTGCTGGGCCTGTCCTTCTACGCCCTGGCGCTCGTGCTGGTGGCCCTGGACCACACCCGCCCGAACCCCCTCCGCCGCCACCGGCGCCCCCGCACCAAAACCGGATTTCGTCTCCGGCCGCCAGTGGGCTAAAGTAAACGACGTCGCCGCGACAAGCAGCGACACCGGGGTGTAGCGCAGCTTGGCAGCGCGCTTCGTTCGGGACGAAGAGGTCGTGGGTTCAAATCCCGCCACCCCGACAGCCGCAGAAACAGGTCAGGGACCTACGGATATCCGTAGGTCCCTGACCTGTTTCTGCCTGCATGTCCATCTGCGTGACTACCGCTCCGGCCCCCGCTTGAAGATGCCGTCCATGACAATCGCACCGGTCTGGATCACGGGCCGGATCTGTTTCCGGTAGACCTGAACGGTCACGGCCGTTCCGGAGTGGCCGAGCCGTCCTGCGCGTGCCGGTGCATGTTCGCAAGCTGTTGCGCATCGACGTGTATGAGGTGACGGACGACGGCGTGGTACGCCGATTGCCGGCATAGAGGGGTTTCCCTCCCAGACCGCCGCGCCCAGTGCATCGCGGCGCCGAGGCCGACCAGGCCTCTTGCGCTGACCGACTCGCCGTCCCGCGGCAAGGGTTTGTCATGTCCCGTACCTAGCGGCAGGGTGGGTACCCCCGTGGCGGTTCGGACGGTGCGGGGGCTCCGGGGCGTCACCGGGCGGCCCGGTCACTAGGAGGGAATTCCGTGCCGGTTTCTCACGGTCATCCGCGCACGCCCACGCGTGCCCCTGCCCGCAGCCGGGCCCGCCGACGTCTGTTATCCGCCGTACTCGCCCTCTTCCTGGGTCTGTTGGGTGCCCTTGTCGCGCCCGCCGCCGCGACCGCCGACCCCGGCGATCCGAATCCTCACATGATCGACTGGACCGTCGTCGACACCTTCCGGGGCACGGCGGGCAACGACATCCCGTTGCGTGAAGGGCAGACCGACTGCAAGAGCCCCGAGTGCAACCCGCCCGTGGACGGCTTCGGCAGGCGTCACATCCTGGAGCACGGTGTGGTGCCCGACCACGAGGACATCCAGGAGACCGTCGGCACCGAGGGCTTCTGTGTTCCCGCCCCGGACAACCGGGTGATCTGCACCAACACGGACGCCAGCCTCGTCGTCGTGTACGTCACGCACAACGACCCGCGCTCGGGCGACGGCAGGCCGTTCGGGATCATCACCGCCTACTACTTCCTGCCCTGCTTCCAGGCCGCCGACTGCCCCGGCCCCGAGCAGCCCCACAAGGTGGACACCGCCCTCACCTACGCCGGCGACGGCAGCGCGGTGAACGGATCACCGGTGCGCCTGTCGGCGAAGCTCACCAACGACCTCGGGACGCCGGTCAACGGCCGTGCCGTGCGGTTCGCCCTCGGTACCGGGACCACGCAGCAGACCTGCACCGGCACCACCGCATCGGGTACGGCGAGCTGCACCATCGGCTCGGTCGACCAGCCGCAGGGAACGTCGAACGCGGTGCCCGTCACCGTCACCTTCGGCGGCGACGACGACTACAACCCGTCCAGCACGTCCGCCGAGCTGAGCCTGACCTCACCGACCAAGCTCGACTACACCGGCGTACGACACGTCGCCAACGGAACTCCGGCCCAACTGGCCGCCAAGCTCACCGACTTCCGCGGAGGCCCGGTACCCGGTCGCAATGTGCGCTTCGCCCTCGGCAGCGGGGACCACGAGCAGACGTGCACCGGAACGACGAGCGACACCGGGGTCGCCACCTGCACCGTCGCGTCGGTGGACCAGCCGCTGACCGACTCCGCCACCGTCCCGCTGCGCGCGTCCTTCGCCGGTGACGCCGGCTACCTCGCCTCCGACACCTCCGCACAGCTGAAGCTCCAGTACGCGACGGGCCGCGCCTACGGCATCTCGGCGCACGTCGGCCTCATCGGCGTACCGCTGCTGCACATCGATCCGCAACCCGACACCGGCACCATCCGCACCGCCGACGCCACCGCGACCGACACCCCGTGCTCGGCCGAGTACACCTCACCCCTGCTGTCCGTACAGAAGCTGTGCCCCAAGGTCATCACGACGCTCGCCCCCGGCAAGGTCACGGCCACCTCGACCGTCGCACAGGCCCGCATCGGACTGCCCGGTGTGCCCCTCATCGAGGTGTCCGGGCTCACCGCGGCCTCCAGCAGCCAGTGCGGCAAAGCCACCGGACACACCACGCTCACCCTGAAGATCGCGGGAGTTCCGGTTACCGTGTCCGGTGATCCGAACACGGAGATCCCGCTCCTCGGAGGTGGCCGCCTCATCGTGAACGAACAACTGCCCGCGACAGGCGCCGACGCCGGCCTCAAGGTCAACGGCATCCACCTCGTCCTTCCCGCCGGCGGCGGCGAGGTCGTCCTGGCCTCGACGGACAGCGCCATGCACAACTGCGGTGACTGACGACCCCGCCGGCTGGGGCGGGCCGCAGGAATACACGGACGCGTTCCTGCGGTCCGCCCGCCAGGCTGTCCAGGATCTCTGCGCACGACGGGGCGGCGAACTGGAGTCACTCACCTGCGAAGTCGTGCCCGGCGCTCCGGGCGATGTGGTCGTCGCCGCCACGACCGTGGTCCTCTTCCGCGGTCGCCGCTGCGTCTTCCGCCGAGGAATCTGGCCACCGAGCCACCCCGCCACCACCCGAGCCGCCATCTACGCCTCCGTCCTGGAAGAGCGCCTGATGACCCGCGTGGGCCCACCTCTTGGCGAAGACGCGTCGCCCATCGACCTCTGAGGCGCACTGACGCGCGTCTGCTCGACACGCAGTTCCTCCTCCTGGACCGGTCGAGCACGGCGACCGGCAAGCACGAGTCCAGGTTCCGGCTGGTCAAAAGCAGGGCTTCTCAAGCCCTATGAGAGGCGCGGTGATCCTTGGGCGCTCACCGAAGCGGGCTGGGCCGCTCACCGAGCCCTTCTGTCCGGCCCTGGGCGCTCCGCTTAAAGAGCGCCTCGCACCGCGGTGCCGCACGTCGATGCTTATCCCAGCCATCCGGCGATGGCGTGGGCCAGCGCCTCGCCCCCTTGCTGCACCGCGGTTCCCGCTACCAGGGCCGGCAGCGCCTGTACGACTCCGCGCAGGGCCCCCACTGCCTGCGCATCCGACGCCCTCAGCGAGGTGTCGATGGAGTCGGTCATGGCCCGCAGTATCTGAGCGTTGGCCAAGCCCGCCTCGTTCCGGTCGACCTCGGTCCGGAATTGCGTCAGGAAGTCACGCACGGTTTCGAGGTTCACGGGGGCGCCTGTGACGGACGCGGACTGGTGCACATGCGAGATGTTCTGCCCCACCACGTTCTGCAACGGGGCGATGTTGCTGCCGCCAATGCTGATGCCTGAGCCGTGACCGGGTCCCGGGTCGGGTTCTGGCTCGCTGCGGCGTCGTCCTACGACCATCAGCTTCCTCCTGCCTGAGCTTTGTTGTCCTGGCCGACATGGGTGATGCCGCTGCCGGCAACGTTCTGGATGGGTGCGTTGTTGTCGCCGTAGACCTGGATATTGGTGATGACAGCAGCCACCTGACGCTCGTACGGGGCGGTATCGACCCCCATCTCTTCGAGGAACTCGGAGACCGTCCGGAAGATGCAGGCTTGCATCAGAACGACGTGACGCTTGGCGTCATCGCTCTGATGCATATCGATGACTTCCTCGGTGGAGTACCGATCACGAAGGCTGACCGGGTCCTTTTCCTCGGCACGGCCGTCGTCCGTCGGCTCACCGAGCCCGAGCCGCGTCACGAGCCGCCAGAGCGTGAGCGGCGCCTCGACGGCGTCCAACAGGGCCTGCACCACCGCCCAGCCGAGCAAGCGCATCCCACGCTTGGCGACGGGTGCATCGGTCACCTTCAGCTCGTTGTAGAGAGGCGTCATCACGTGGGGTCGCAGTGTCAGCCGCAGTTCGCCGGCCTCCAGTGCCGCGTGCACGAACACCGTGACCACGACATGGCCGTCCCAGCTGACGCACTGCGCGCGCAGGTACAGCCGGTCCGGAACGCCGGACGGGGAGCGGCGGCCTCGACCACGCAGATCAGGCAGTTCCAGCTTCACCGCGCGGGTACGACGCAGCCACAACTCGGACGGCAGTCCGATAACGTCCGTGACGGAGAATCCGGGCAACGGATCGGTGATCTCTCGCGCGCCGCGTCCCAGTTCCCCGAGGGCATCGCCCACCCGCCGCAGCAGTTCCGCTTCGCCGAACTGTCTGACCGACTGCTCCGGGTCCTTGGGCTTGAGCGGAATGCCGATGTCCGCCACGCCCCAGACGTCCCGCCCGGCCCCGACGAAACGCTCCGGATGGTCGTAGGGCAGCTCCTGGCGCGTCTGCCCATCGCCGATGTGCACCATTCTGCGTCCAGCCCTTGGCCCGACCCACGGCAAACGGTCGTCCGCTACACCGTCCTGAACGATCCTGGACAACACCGCCCGCGCGGCGAGCCGGTCGCCGAAGCAGACCCACGCGGCTCCGATCAACATTGCGAACGGTAGAAAAAGCAGACCGAGCCGCAGACCGACCACTTCGCCGTGAACCGGTTTGTACGGCACCACCGCGAGCAGCCAGGGCACACACAGCACGAGATACGCCATCCGGGGCGACGGCGCGAGCCGGGACTTCTTGCTCTTGCGTGACGCCCGCAGAGCCGCCCACCGCATCAGGAGAGCCAACAGGACGATCGCACCCCACACGGCTGCCGCTCTGGGGACCACGTACGCCAGTGCGACGGCCAGAAGTGAAATCATCACCCGACGCAGCCGACGTCGCCGCCGCGCGCGGAGACTGTGCCCGACGACGGGCACCAGATCGAAGCCGTACGACGGGACGGGCAACGACGGCCCGTGCAGGACGTGGTCCACAACCCACTGCGCCATGGGCTCGCCCAGGGGCGGACAGTCGTCGCTGCCCTCCAAATAGATGCGTCGGCGGGTGCTGCGTCGGGGCTTTTTCGGGTCCTGGCCCTTGCCTCTGATCCTGCGCCACCACGCCTGGACGGCCTTGACCCGGTCGGGGCGAGCATGGACGGCCTGGCACAGCAGCTTGGTCACCTCCGAGGAGGTGGGGCGCACGTCGCCAGGTGGTCCGTCGCCGGAGGCAGGAGCCTTGGCCTGAATCGGCACCGCCGGCCCGTCAGCCGTCTCCCCCGCAGCGCGTTCCCGGACACGCAGCCCCCGACCCAACGCCATGCCCACCCCCCGTTCACCGGTACGGCGGGCATCCTCACGGTGATCGTCCGAAACCACCAGATCACAAACCCGACATTGATCCTGAACAGCCTGGGTACAGCGAGGTTTGACCGAATACCGCTCCCCCGGCCGGGTTCGTCCCAGCACGCGTTCGGCGCCGGGACGCCGTCCACATGAGCAGGCCTCCGGTGGACGCCCCCTTTGTACGATGTGGCGCTCCCCCGTGGGGGGAGTGTCCGGGCATCAGGAGGCGGCGTGTGAAAGAAGGGCAGGCGGGGGTGGGGCGGCGGCGTAGTGGGGTGTTGGAGGCTCGGGTGCTTGCCGTCTTGCACGAGGCCGGGGGGCCCGTGACCGCGGGGTGGGTGCAGGAGCGGCTGGCCGCCGACCTCGCTTACACCACCGTCGTGACCGTGCTGGCGCGGCTGCTGGCCAAGAACGCCGTGACGCGTCGGCGTGAGGGGCGGGCGTTCGTGTGGATGCCCGCCGCCGATCCGGCCGGGCTCGCCGCGCTGCGGATGCGCAAGGTGCTGGACGGGGAGCAGGACCGCCGGGCCGTGCTTGCCAGTTTCGTCACCGGGCTGCCGGAGGGCGACGAGCAGTTGTTGCGTGAGCTGCTGGAGCGGGCCGAGGGCGAGGAAGAAGAAGAAGAAGAAGGGGACTGAGGCCGGTGGGGGTGTTCGTTTTTCTTCCCCTGGTGCTGCCGCTCAGCGCCTGGCCCGTCGCCCGGCTGGCCGAGCAGCGGCTGCATCCCCGTACCGCCACGGTTCTGCTCACCGGTGTCTCCACGGTCATGGCGTTGTGCAGCACCCTGTGTCTGGCGCTGCTGATGGTGGTCGGTACCGCGCAGCTGCCCGGCAATCCGCTGCCGGACGGCTGGTCGGATCCGGAAGTGCGGGAGAGCGTTCCGCATCACCAGGTCGCCGGGAAGGCCGCGATCCCGGCGCTGCTCGTGGTCGTCGTCGCCTGCGGCCGTCTGCTGCTGCGCCACTGTCTGGTGCGATGGCGGGCCCACCGGGCGCTGGCCGGGCTGCCGGTCCGTGAGGTCGCGGTGCTGCCCGACCGCCTGCCGTACGCCTACGCCCTGCCGGGCGGCCCGCGCGACCGGGTCGTGGTGTCCACGGCGCTGCTCGGCTGCCTCGCCCCGCGCGAGCGCCGCGCCCTGTTCGCCCACGAGCGCGCCCACCTCGCCGCCCGGCACCACCGCCACCTGCTGCTCGTACGGCTCGCCGCCCGCGCCAACCCGTTCCTGCTGCCCCTGCGGACGGCCGTGACCTACACGGCGGAGCGCTGGGCGGACGAGGACGCCGCCCACGCCGTCGGCAGCCGTACGGCCGTGGCCCGCGCGATCGGCAAGGCGGCCCTCGTGTCCAGACACGACCCCGCGCCGACGCTCGCCGCGTTCGCCGCGCCCGGTCCGCTTCCCCGCCGGGTCGCCGCCCTGCTCCGGCCCGCCCCCGCCGTGCGGGCCTGGCCGTCCCTCTTCACCGCCGTCGGGCTCGCCCTGTGGACGGCGGCGACCGGGGCCGTGCTGTCCGCTCTGTTCTCCGCCGACTCGGCGGTCACCCTGCTGTTCCTGCTGCGGGCGGCCACACCGCTCTGATCCCGGTCAGGGCACCGGGCGCTTCGGCAGCTGCTCGCCCATGAGCGCCTCCTCGACACGGCCCAACAGGAAGGGCACCACACCCCGCTCCAGCAGGGCCAGCTCCCAGGCCTCGCGTGCCTCCCGCGTCTCCCGCTCGCTCCTCGCGTCGGCCGGCCCGGCCTCGGCCTCCCCGCGCGGTGCCGTCGCCCAGGCCCAGACCAGGTCGGCCGCCGCCGCTCCCACGGCCAGCGCGCCCACCAGCAGACCCGCCGTGACGAAGCCGCCCCCGATGTAGGGACGGCCGTCGAACACGCGCAGGCCGTACCCGGTCGCCAGCAGGCCGGCCGCCACCACGGCGCACACGCCGGGCAGGAGCACGGCCGGCGGCGGCAGGGCGCGGCCGTCCCGCGCCGGGCCGGCCGGTCCCGTCGGCGTGCACCGGGCCCCGACGTACTCCTGGTACTCGGCGTACTGCCGGTACTCGACGGCCGCCGCCGCGGTGATGGCCGTACGCGCGCCCACCGCCCGGATGCGCAGCTGCTCGCGGTCGAGCACGCCGTTGGCGCGGTCGAGGGCGTCCCGTACCTGCCGGGAGTCCAGGGCCTGGTCGAGCACCCGCTCGAACACGGCGGCGATCTCCGGCACCGACGGTCCACCACACGTCATGCGTCCCCCGATGAAGGTGAGGCTCCCTCCATGGAGAGGAGGACTGGCGAGTGTAATGGGTCCCCGATCGCGGGAGCGCCCGTGACTCACGCGGGGGCGGAGCCCCGGGCCGTCGCGGAGGAGGCGGAGTCCCGGGCCACCGAAACCGTCGTGTGACGCACCCCACGCCGCCATACCGATGAGCCGCCCCGCGAGCAGCGGGTCTCCCCTCTCGACAGACGGACGCACCCGGCACGCGAGCGCGTCGACCACCGCCGGACAAGGAGCCAGCCGCCATGACCCAGGCCGTCAAGGGACCCGCGAGCTACTTCCCGTCGATCGAGAAGAAGTACGGCCGTCCGATCGCCGAGTGGCAGGACGTCATCCGGGCGGCGCTGCCCGCCAAGCACGGGGAACTCGTGCACCTGCTCAAGACGGAGCACGGGCTCGGGCATGGGCACGCCAATGCTCTCGTCGCCCATACGCTCGCGGAGGCCGGGAAGCCGTAGGCCGTCGCACCCCTCGGCACCGGTCCGTCCCCTCGTGCGGACCGGTGCCGAGCGGTGCGTACGGATCGATCCGGACCGTGTCGGCGGTCGGCGCGGATCGAGGCTCGGCGGATCTGGGATCCTGCCAGAGCGAGCCCGCGGCCAGGAGACCTTGCCCTCCATCCGGCAGCGTCCGCGCAGGTCAGCCGTATAAGGTGAGTTTTCCGGTCCGGAAGCAGACGCGGGGGAAGTAAGGGGTGGGACACCTTGAGTTCCGACTCAGGGGCACGCACGGCCTTCGCGGAACGGCTCGCGCTGCTGTACGGCGAGGCCGGCAATCCGCCGCTCAAGCGCGTGGCCGAGGCGGTCGTCCGGATGCAGCGGGTCGACGAGCGGGGGCGGCCCGTCCGGGTGTCCGCGCAGCGGATCAGCGACTGGCGGCGGGCCAGGAACGTACCCGCGCAGTTCGCCGCGCTCGCCGCGGTGCTCCAGGTGCTGATTCCGCAGGCCCGCCGGCTCCAGCCCACCCCCGTGAGCCCGGGCCTGTACGACCTCGCCGAGTGGCAGCGGCTGTGGGAGAGCGCGGTCGCCGGCGGCACGGGTGCCGAGAGTCCGGTGCACTCCGGGCAGGACCCGCCGCAGTCCGAGGACGGCGCGTCCGTGCCCGGCGGGGTGTGCCCCTACAAGGGACTCGCCTCCTACCGCCAGCAGGACGCCCGCTGGTTCTTCGGCCGGCAGCGCAGCACGGAGAGTCTGGTGGAGCTGTTGCGCACGGCGCAGCGCACCGGCGGTCTGGCCATGCTGGTGGGCGCCTCCGGCGCGGGCAAGTCCTCCCTGCTCAACGCCGGCCTGGTGCCCGCCCTGAGAGAGGGGATACTCGGCGACGGCCCCGAGCGGACCGTGGTGCAGCTGGTCCCCGGCGCCGACCCCCTCGGCGAGCTGCTCCGCCGTATACCGGGACTGGCCGGCGAGTCCGGCGGCAGCGGGCCAGCCGAGCCGGCCGGGGAATCCCAGGGCCCCGGAACGGCCGGCACGGCCGGACCGGCCACGCAATCCCACGCCCCCGGACCGACCGGGGAGCCCGACGGCCCTGAACCGACCGGGGAGTCCGACAATCCCGGACCGGCCGGACCGGCCCGCACGGCCAGGCAATCCGACGCCCCCGGTCCAGCCGCGAACACCCCCGAACCGACCGCGCCCTCCCCCCACCCCCACCCCACCCCCCTCTCCGACAACCCCCGCGCCCTGCGCGACGCCCTCGCCGTCTGTGCCCGCTCCGGCGCGCGGCCCGTCGTCATCGTGGACCAGTTCGAGGAGACGTTCACCCTCTGCGCCGACGAGTCCGAGCGGCGCGCGTTCATCGAGCTGCTGCACGCCGCCTGTTCCGGTGAGGATCCCCCCGCCCTCGTCGTACTCGGCATCCGCGCCGACTTCTACGAGCACTGTCTCGCCCACCCCGAGCTCGCCGACGCGCTCCAGCACCGGCACATGGTGCTCGGCCCGCTGACCACGGCCGAGCTGCGCGAGGCGGTGACCGGGCCGGCCAAGTCGGTCGGCCTGGAGCTGGAGGCGGGGCTCGCCGAGCTGATCGTGCGGGAGGTCAGCGCGGACGGCCCGCGCGGCGCGCACGACGCCGGTGTGCTGCCGCTGCTGTCGCATGCCCTGCTGGCCACCTGGCAGCGGCGCAAGGCCGGCCGGCTGACGGTGGCCGGGTACCGGGCGGCCGGCGGCATCCAGGGCGCGGTGGCGGCGACCGCCGAGCGGGCCTGGGCCGGTCTGGACCCGGCGGCGCGCACGGCCGCGCGGCTGCTCCTGCTGCGGCTGGTCCGGCTGGGCGAGGACACGCAGGCCACCCGGCGGCGCGGCACGCGGCGTCAGCTGGCCGCGGAGGCCGCCGATCCGGACAAGACGCACGAGTCGCTGGAGGCGCTGGTCCAGGCCCGGCTGGTGACGCTGGACGCGGACACCGTGGAGATCACCCACGAGGCGCTGCTGCACGCCTGGCCGCGGCTGCGGGACTGGATCGACGAGGACCGCGCCGGGAACCTGCTGCGCCAGCGCCTTGAGGAGGACGGCCGGGCCTGGGAGGCCTCCCACCGCGACTCCTCGCTGCTGTACCGCGGCTCGCGGCTGGAGCAGGCCCGCGCCTGGGCGCAGGAGGCTGGGGACACCCTGCTCACGCGGGGCGCGGTGGAGTTCCTGGCCGCCTCGGTACGGCTGCGCCGGCGCAGCCTGTGGATCAGCCGGGCGGCGGTGTCGGCGCTGGTGGCGCTGGCGGTGGTGGCGGCCGGTGCGGCGGTGGTCGCCTGGCAGCAGCGGGACGACGCCGTGTTCGAGCAAGTGGTCGCCGAGGCCGACCGGGTGCAGGACTCCGATCCGTCGCTGTCGGCGCAGATCGACCTGGTGGCGCACCGGCTGCGGCCGGGTGACGAGAGCACCCGCAACCGTCTGGTGTCGATCGTGAACGCGCCGCTGGCGACCCCGCTCGCCGGGCACACCGGCGCCGTGTACCTGACGTCGTTCAGCCCCGACGGGCGGCTGCTGGCGAGCGCCGGCTACGACCGCACCGTACGGCTGTGGGACGTGGCCGACCCCCGGCGTCCCAAGCCGCTGGGCGGGCCGCTGACCGGGCACGCCAGCTGGGTGAGCAGCGCGGTGTTCAGCCCGGACGGGCGCATCCTGGCCAGTGCCTCGGACGACGGCACCATCCGGCTGTGGGACGTACGGGACCCGCGCCGGCCGCGTCCCCTCGGCCTGCCGCTGAGCGGGCACGCGGGCACGATCTACCTGCTGGCGTTCAGCCCCGACGGGCGCGCGCTGGCCTCCGCCGACGAGGACCACACCGTACGGCTGTGGGACCTGTCCGACCCGGCGCGGGCCAAGCCGCTCGGGGAGCCGCTGGCCGGGCACGGGGCCGCCGTGCGCAGTGTGGCGTTCAGCCCCGACGGGCGCGTGCTCGCGGCCGGCGGTGACGACGCGGCGATCCGGCTGTGGGACCTGTCCGACCGGCTGCGGCCGCGGCAGCTGCCGGTGACGCTGACCGGGCACCGGGCCACCGTGCACTCCGTGGCGTTCAGCCCCGACGGGCGGACCCTGGCCAGCGGCAGCGCGGACAACACGGTCCAGCTGTGGGACGTGGCCGACCCGCGGCGGCCGCGGCGGCTCGGCGGTCCGCTGTCCGGGCACGCCGGCCCGATCTGGTCGGTGGCGTTCAATCCGCAGGGCACCCTGCTCGCGGCCGGCAGCGCGGACTCCACGGCGAGCCTGTGGAACGTGACCGATCCGGCGTACCCCTCCCAGGTCGGCGAGCCGCTGGCGGGCGGCAGCGGAGAGATGTACACCGTGGGCTTCAGCCGCGACGGGCGGACCCTGGCCACGGGCAACGGGGACGGCCAGGTGCGGCTGTGGTCGGTGCCGACGTCGGACATGGCCGGGCACGGCGGGGCCTTCCGCCCGGACGGGCGGGTACTGGCGACGGCCGCCGCCAATGGTCTGGTGCGGCTGTGGGACGTCACCGCGCCGGGCCGGCCGGCCCGCCTCGGAAAACCGTTTCCCCCAGGGGACGGCCATATCCGCCGGATGGTGTTCTCACCCGACGGCCGCGTCCTCGCCGTGCTGATGGCCGACCCCGAGGTGCGGCTGTGGGACGTCTCCGACCCGGCCCGGCCCGTCCCCCTCGCGGCTCCGCTGAAGCTGCGCATCCGTTACGCCGGCGGTGACGCGCTGGCGTTCACCCCGGACGGGCGCACCCTGGCGACCGCCTACGACGACCGCACGATCCAGCTGTGGAACGTCGCCGTACCGTCCCGTCCCCGCCCCCTCGGCACACCGCTCACCGGGCACCAGGGGTACGTCAACTCGCTCGCCTTCAGCCCGGACGGGCGCACCCTGGCCAGCGGCAGCGCGGACGCCACGGTCCGGCTGTGGGACGTCACCGACCCCGCGCACACCGTGCCGCGC
>NZ_PQSS01000011.1 GCF_002920535.1 Streptomyces sp. Ru71
CGCACGGCTGCGCTCGCGCTCGCGGTCGCGGTCGGCGGAGCGGGACTCGTCACGGCGGCCACCACGGTCACCGCGCCCGCGGCCACCGCGGCCGCCCGGCTCGCCCAGGTCCTCCAGGACCTCGGCGTCCAGACCGGCGCGGGTGCGCTCGGAGCGCGGCAGGGTGCCCTTCGTGCCCTCCGGGATGGAGAGGTCGCTGAACAGGTGCGGGGAGCTGGAGTACGTCTCCACCGGGTCGTTGAAGTCCAGCTCCAGCGCCTTGTTGATCAGCTGCCAGCGCGGGATGTCGTCCCAGTCGACCAGGGTGATCGCCGTACCCTTGGCGCCCGCGCGGCCGGTACGGCCCACCCGGTGCAGGTACGTCTTCTCGTCCTCGGGGGACTGGTAGTTGATGACGTGCGTGACGCCCTCGACGTCGATGCCGCGCGCGGCGACGTCGGTGCACACGAGCACGTCGACCTTGCCGTTGCGGAAGGCGCGCAGCGCCTGCTCGCGGGCGCCCTGGCCGAGGTCGCCGTGGACCGCGCCGGCCGCGAAGCCGCGGCGCTGGAGCTGCTCGGCGATGTCGGCGGCGGTGCGCTTGGTCCGGCAGAAGATCATTGCCAGCCCGCGGCCGTCGGCCTGCAGGATGCGGGCGACCATCTCCGGCTTGTCCATCGAGTGCGCGCGGTAGACGAACTGCTTGATGTTCGCGACCGTCACGCCCTCGTCGTCCGGCGCGGTGGCGCGGATGTGCGTGGGCCGGGACATGTAGCGGCGCGCGAGACCGATGACCGCGCCCGGCATGGTGGCCGAGAACAGCATGGTCTGGCGCTTGGCCGGAAGCAGGTTGATGATCTTCTCGACGTCGGGCAGGAAGCCCAGGTCGAGCATCTCGTCGGCCTCGTCGAGGACCAGGGACTTGATGTGCTTCAGGTCCAGCTTCTTCTGGCCCGCCAGGTCGAGCAGGCGGCCCGGGGTGCCGACGACCACGTCGACGCCCTTCTTGAGGGCCTCGACCTGCGGCTCGTAGGCGCGGCCGCCGTAGATCGCCAGCACGCGCACGTTACGGACCTTGCCCGCCGTCAGCAGGTCGTTGGTGACCTGCGTGCACAGCTCACGCGTGGGGACGACGACGAGCGCCTGGGGGGCGTCGGTGAGGGCCTCGGGGGCGGCCCGGCCGGCCTCGACGTCGGCGGGGACGGTGACACGCTCAAGGAGCGGAAGGCCGAAGCCGAGCGTCTTGCCGGTGCCGGTCTTGGCCTGGCCGATGACATCCGTGCCGGAGAGGGCGACGGGGAGGGTCATCTCCTGGATGGGGAAGGGGGTGATGATGCCGACGGCCTCCAGGGCCTCGGCGGTCTCGGGAAGGATTCCGAGCTCTCGGAACGTCGTAGTCAGGGTGCTGCCTCTTCTGTGTGCGCGGTGCGAGGCGAGCGCGGGGGTCGTGTCGGACCGTGCCGGGGACGTCGGCCGCCTTACGGAGAACCGCTCGGGCAAGCCGTAGGCACGGGACCTCTGCCGACGCTCGAAGCGCTCGTACCGCTGAGGGTGTCCCCCTCCGGGGCCGTACGCGTCCTGCCGTACGGTCGGGGAGGGCTGTCGGGTCGGAGCCGATCGGGCCACCGACCGGGCATCCTCATACGTGCGGCCCGTCGAGACACGTCGGAATGCAACCGAGTATTCGGCAGGCGCATTACCACCATACCCCGGATCGACGCACACGCGATGGCCGATTCGGTCACGTTGTGGTCGTCACACTGGCCGGGCGGCTCTCGGCGGCGCCGCCGCCACAGTGGTGACCAGGGCCTTCCCTCGTGCGGCGAGCGGGCTATTGTGCGCTGCATGACGAGCTCTGACAAGCCTGACCACGCCTCCGACGCACCCACCGGGGTCGCCGCCCAGGACTGGGCGACGGCCTCCGCCGAACCGCAGTACCGGGCCGCCGTCGTGGACCTGCTCGGCGCGCTCGCCTACGGCGAGCTGGCGGCGTTCGAGCGGCTGGCGGAGGACGCCAAGCTGGCGCCCACGCTGGCGGACAAGGCGGAGCTGGCCAAGATGGCGTCGGCCGAGTTCCACCACTTCGAGCGGCTGCGCGACCGGCTCACCGAGATCGGTGCCGACCCGACGCAGGCCATGGAGCCGTTCGTCGCCGCGCTCGACGGCTTCCACAAGCAGACGGCACCCTCGGACTGGCTGGAGGGCCTGGTGAAGGCGTACGTCGGCGACTCCATCGCCAGCGACTTCTACCGGGAGGTCGCCGCCCGCCTCGACTCCGACACGCGCTCGCTGGTGCTGGCCGTGCTGGACGACACCGGGCACGCCGGCTTCGCCGTCGACCGGGTGCGCGCCGCGATCGAGGCCGACCCGCGTGTCGGCGGGCGCCTGGCGCTGTGGGCGCGGCGTCTGATGGGCGAGGCGCTGTCGCAGTCCCAGCGCGTGGTCGCCGACCGGGACGCGCTGTCGACGATGCTCGTGGGCGGGGTCGCGGACGGGTTCGACCTCGCGGAGGTCGGGAAGATGTTCTCTCGGATCACCGAGGCGCACACCAAGCGGATGGCTGCGCTGGGCCTCGCGGCCTGACCCCGGGTTCGCTTCGTGGGGGGTGGTTGCGGGGAGTTGTGCGGCTGCGGGTGTGTTGTGGCTGGCCGCGCAGTTCCCCGCGCCCCTTGGACTCCGGCTTCGCCGTCGTCCTGCGGCTTCGGCTTCGCCGTCGTCCCGTCGGCTTACGCCGTTGCTGATCGTCGACGGAGGCGGCCTGCGGGGCGCAGGAGGAGGGACAGGGACGCCGCCGAGACGATCGCAGCGCCGATCAGGCTCGGCAGGACGCTGCCGGGGCCGAGGGCGCTGTGGGTGACGAAGTCGCCGAAGAGGCCCCCGGCGACGCCCGTCGCGAGGACCAGCGCGCGGGCCGGCAGCCGGTGGGACAGGCGGTGCAACGCCGCCCACGCCATGACGAGACCGAGCACGGCCGAGCCGAGTGCTTCGAAGATCATCGCGGGTCCCTCCCAGACGGCCGGACACTGCACCAGGGTCATGCCCACCTGGTACCAAGGTCGTAGCCCGTCATACCCGTGACCTGCGGAATCCAATCCTCGACTG
This sequence comes from Streptomyces sp. Ru71, assembly GCF_002920535.1. Classification (GTDB taxonomy): domain Bacteria; phylum Actinomycetota; class Actinomycetes; order Streptomycetales; family Streptomycetaceae; genus Streptomyces. Next base: position 3,082 of record NZ_PQSS01000011.1, read on the forward strand.
TGGAGTCGCTGTGCTCCGTCCGTGAAGAGGGAACACGGGAGGGGGCCGGCGGTTCGACACCGCCGGCCCCCTCCGGTACACATCCGCTGCGCGGCGCCTCTACAGCGCGCCGAAGCCCACCTTGCGCGGGGCCGGCTCACCGATCTCCACATAGGCGAGGCGGTCGGCCGGGACCAGGATCCTGCGGCCGTGCTCGTCCACGAGGCTCAGCAGCTGTGCCTTGCCGGCCAGCGCCTCGGACACCGCCCGCTCGACCTCCTCGGCACTCTGACCGCTCTCCAGAACGATCTCGCGGGGCGCGTGCTGCACGCCGATCTTGACCTCCACGGCTATGTCCCTCCGACGGTCAGTGAAGTGCGCGACCTTCCGCGCCGTACCCAGCACACATTAGCCCGGTGAGGGGACCCGCACGCTCCGCGCCGGGCACGCCAACAGCGAACAGCCGACGGGAACAAACTCCCGTCGGCTGTCACACGGCCCCAGGCCGGGGTGGATCAGTGGTGCTGCTCGGTGCCGTGCAGCGGGAAGCCGGCGATGCCGCGCCAGGCGAGCGAGGTCAGCAGCTGCACCGCCTGCTCGCGCGGCACGCTGCGGTCGCTGTGCAGCCAGGAGCGGGCCACCACCTGGGCGAGGCCGCCGAGGCCGCTGGCCAGCAGCATCGACTCCGCGCGCGAGAGACCGGTGTCCTCGGCGATGACGTCGCAGATCGCCTCGGCGCACTCGTTGGTGACCTTGTCGACGCGCTCGCGCACCGCGGGCTCGTTCGTCAGGTCCGACTCGAAGACCAGACGGAACGCGCCGCCGTCGTCCTCGACGTAGGCGAAGTAGGCGTCCATGGTCGCCCGTACGCGCTGCTTGTTGTCGGTGGTCGACGCGAGCGCGCCCCGCACGGACTGGATCAGCGACTCGCAGTGCTGGTCCAGCAGGGCGAGGTAGAGGTCGAGCTTGCCCGGGAAGTGCTGGTAGAGCACCGGCTTGCTGACGCCGGCGCGCTCGGCGATGTCGTCCATCGCGGCGGCGTGGTAGCCCTGCGCCACGAAGACTTCCTGGGCGGCGCCCAGCAGCTGGTTCCGTCGGGCACGGCGCGGCAGGCGCGTACCTCGCGGGCGTGCCGCCTCTGTCTGCTCGATGGCTGTCACGCCGCCTCCCAAAGTCGTCCACATGCGGTGTGCGCCGCGCCGCCATCGTACTTTTCGGTAACCCGGGTGTGCGCGGTGCGAGCGCAGAATTTCACGGACCGGACGGTGACGAAAGTCGGGGAAAGGGTTTCAAAACGGTCCCGAGCGGGCAAAAAACGGCCTCTCTCCAGCTCAGCGCGGTGCCGGGGTCAGCGGTAGTCGTCCTCGTCGAGCGAGACGACGCGCGCCTGCTCGATCAGGTCGGCCTCGTTCGCCCGCGCCGGGTCCACGCCGGTCAGGGGGTCGTCGCGGTCGGGCGCGACGGCCGCCTGCTGCTCGGCGGCGTCCGCGTCGGGCGCCTCGACGTCGTGCTCCGCGGCACCCTCTTCCTCGATCTCCTCGAACGTCTCGGGGTCGGTGGGGTCGAAGGCCATGGAGGGCTCCCTTCCTAAGAACGTCCCTGGAAAGAACGGGGGTCACACCCGGGTGCCCACTCCCTGAGCGTAGGAGACACCCGATCCGGACGCCATGCCATACGCGCGGGTGCGTGACGGAGCCCGCACGCGCGCGTGCGGAACGGATCCGGGTCCGGCTCACCCTTGAGGGGCCGTGTGCCCCTTGGGTTCCCGGTGACCCCTGTGATGCCGAACACGTGAACCAACTGCGTGATCGTCTCGTAACATTGCCGCATGTCTTCGACCGAGCTGCCGTCCGTGCCGCCCACCGACCTTTCCCCGAAGGCGGCATCCGTCAGGGTCGCGGAGGGCGAGCGGCTGAAGTCGGTCGGACTGCCCGGCATCACGCTCACGGTGCGCTCACGGCCCCCCGCCGAGGAGGGGCTGCCGCCCGCGCTGTACGTCCACGGGCTCGCCGGTTCCTCGCAGAACTGGTCCTCGCTCATGGCCGAGCTGGACGGCGTCGTGGACAGCGAGGCCCTGGACCTGCCGGGCTTCGGCGACTCGCCGCCACCGGACGACGGCGACTACTCCGTCACCGGGCACGCGCGCGCCGTGATCCGTTACCTCGACGCCTCCGGACGCGGACCCGTCCACCTGTTCGGCAACTCCCTCGGCGGCGCCGTCTCCACGCGCGTAGCCGCGCTGCGCCCCGACCTGGTCCGCACGCTCACCCTCGTCTCGCCCGCGCTGCCGGAGCTGCGCGTCCAGCGCACCGCCGTGCCGACGGCCCTGCTGGCCGTGCCCGGCATGGCCGCGCTGTTCACCCGGCTGACCCGGGAGTGGACGGCCGAGCAGCGGGTCCGCGGCTCGATGGCCCTGTGCTACGGCGACCCCGCGCGCGTGTCGCCGCAGGCGTTCCGGGACGCGGTCGACGAGCTGGAGCGGCGCATGCGGCTGCCGTACTTCTGGGACGCGATGGCCCGCTCCGCGCGCGGGATCGTCGACGCCTACACGCTGGGCGGCCAGCACGGGCTGTGGCGCCAGGCCGCCCGGGTCCTCGCGCCCACGCTGCTCGTCTACGGCGGCCGGGACAAGCTCGTCGGCTTCCGCATGGCTCACAAGGCGGCGCGCACCTTCCGCGACGCGCGGCTGGTGACGCTGCCGGACGCCGGGCACGTGGCGATGATGGAGTATCCGGAGGCGGTGGCCGCCGCGTTCCGCGAGCTGCTGACCGACGTGACCGGTCCGGGTGCCGGTACCGTCGCCGAGTCCGAGTCCGAATCCGCGAGCCAGGGGAGCTGAGGCGCGACGTGGGACGCCACAGCAGGCGGGGGCCCGCGCCGAAGAAGGCGCCTGGCGATACCAACGGGACGGCGGGGGCGGGACGCCCGTCGGCGCCGGTTCCGCAGCCACCGATGCCACAGCTTCCGGACGATCCGGCGGGGTGGGGTGGCGAAGGGGTGCCTGGGCCTGGCGGGTTCGGGTATCCGCAGGGGGCGCCGGGGGCGGCCTTCCCCCAGGGGGCGCCGACGCGGGGCATGCCCCGGCGGCCGGACGGCACTCCGGCCCACGGTGTGCCCCGGTTCCCGGACGGCACACCGGCGCGTGGAGTGCCGAGGTTCTCCGACGGCACGCCTGCTCATGGTGTGCCGAGGTTCCCTGACGGCACGCCCGCTCATGGCGTCCCGAGGTTCCCCGACGGCACCCCCGCTCACGGTGTCCCCCGGGTGCGGGGCGGGCATCCGGAGCAGCGGGAAGCAGGCGGTGGCTGGGGCGACGTGAGCGCAGCGCCCGGCGCGGCAGGATCCGCGCGGCCCGCGGGGCAGCAGACCGCCGGCGTTCCCATTCCGCGGCAGCGGCGGGCACCGCAGGGCGGGCCGCGTCAGGAGTACCTGGACGCCTTCGAGGGCCTCGACGGCGCCCGTCGCGACCGCGACGACGTCTTCACCCCGTTCCGCCCCGGTACCGGACCCGATCCGTCCACCGACCCGGACACCGGCACAGCCACCGGCAGCGGCACGGGTGCCGGCAACAGAGCCGCGCCGCCCCACGCCGCGAGCGCCCATCCCGGCACCACCGTCCCCCGGCCCGCCGCCGCCCCGCCCGGCACCGGCGCCGACGGGGCCGGCCTCGCGGGCGACGACCTGCCCGCGCGCCCCAAGAGCGGCAAGGGCCGCACCTTCACCGGCATCGCGGCCGCCGCCGTGACCACCGTGCTCGCCGTCGTCGTGGCCGGCCAGGTCACCGGCGACCACGACGGCGGCGTACACGCGCAGTCGGCCTCCGACCAGGCGCGCGACGCCCGGGACTCCGCCTCGCGCGGCGAGGGCAGGCCCAGCCAGTCCACGCCGGCCGCGCCGCTGACGTACGAGCAGAAGATGGCGCGGAAGTACCCGCTCAGCGCCACCCTCAAGGGCCCGGGGGCCTTCGACGCGGTGCCCGGCGTCGCGAAGGCGCCGGGGCACGGCCAGAAGTACACCTACCGCGTGGACGTCGAGCAGGGCCTCGGCCTCGACGGTGCGCTGTTCGCGGAGGCCGTGCAGAAGACGCTCAACGACCCCCGCAGCTGGGCCCACGGCGGCGCCCGCACCTTCGAGCGCGTCTACTCCGGCAAGCCCGACTTCGTCATCACGCTCGCCAGCCCCGGCACCACCGCCGCCTGGTGCGCCAAGTCCGGCCTGGACACCACGGAGGACAACGTCTCCTGCGACTCGGCCGCCACCGAGCGCGTGATGATCAACGCCTACCGGTGGGCGCAGGGTTCCCCGACCTACGGCGACCAGATCCACGCCTACCGGCAGATGCTGATCAACCACGAGGTCGGCCACCGTCTCGGCCACGGTCACGTCACCTGCGACAAGGACGGCGAACTGGCCCCGGTCATGCAGCAGCAGACCAAGTTCCTGGACCACGACGGAATCCACTGCCGGCCCAACCCCTGGCCGTACCCCGCCACCTGACCCGGGCAGGCATCGTCGTACCGGCGCGACGCATGACGTTTCGCAACCGCGTGATCTCCTAGCGCGACCGAACGCGACCCGCGCGGGAAAGTTACGACCGTTCACCCCTTTTGGTGGTGCGACGGACAACCGTCCGTCGCACCACCGCCTTGTCCGCATACGTTCGTCCCGCTGCGAGCCGCCGGACAGGCGGCGGCTCCCCACCTGGGAGATCGGGGGTGTACGCGTGCGCATCGGATTGATTACGGAGGGTGGCTACCCGTTTCTGAGCGGTGACGCCGGGCCGTGGTGCGACCGGCTCGTGCGCGGGCTCGGGCAGCACGAGTTCGACGTCTACGCGCTCAGCCGCGGCCGGGACCAGGAGGACGACGGCTGGGTGCCGCTGCCGCCGCAGGTCAGCGGGGTGCGCGTGGCGCCGCTGTGGACCGCGCGGGAGGACGGCGTGGCGTACGGCAGGCGTGCGCGCCGGCGGTTCGCGGAGTGCTACGGCGAACTGCTGGCCGCGATCTGCGCGGACCCCGCGGGCGGCGCTGCGGAGGACGGGTCCACCCCCGAGGCGGACCGTTTCAGCAACGCGCTGTACGGCCTCGCCGAACTCGCCCGCGACGAGGGCGGGCTGGTGGGCGCGCTCCGTTCGGAAGGGGCGGTGCGCGCCCTGGAACGCGCCTGTCGTGCGCCCGGCGCGCTGCGCACCGCACGCGAGGCCCGGGTGCCGGACCTCCTCGCCGTCACCGAGCACCTGGAAAGCGCCCTGCGCCCCCTCTCGCTCGACTGGTACGACGACGCCGGGCTCGGCTCGGCCGACCTGTGCCACGCCGCCTCGGGTGGCCCGGCGGCCCTGTCCGGCCTGCTCGCCGGCCACTTCTTCGGCGTACCGCTGCTGGTGACCGAGTACGGCGTACGGCTGCGCAGCCACTATCTGGCCCAGGGCGCCGGCCCGGCCACCGCGCCCGCCGTCCGCGCGCTGCTCGCCGCCTTCCACGGGCGGCTCGCCACCGAGGTCTACCGCCGGGCCGCCTGCGTCACGCCCGGCAACGCGCACGCCCGCCGCTGGCAGGAACGCTGCGGCGCCGACCGGGCCAAGCTGCGCACGGTCTACCCGGGCATGGACGCCGGTCGCTTCACCGAGGTCGGTGAGGCGCCGGACACCGCCGACCCGGACACCCTCGTGTGGGTCGGCCGGATCGAACCGGCCAAGGACCTGGTGTCGCTGCTGCACGCCTTCGCCGAGGTCCGCCGGGAGGAGCCGGGCGCCCGTCTGCGGATCGTCGGGCCGCCCGCCGGAGCCGAGGGCGAGGCGTACCTCGCCCACTGCAAGGCGCTCGCCGCCCAGCTCTTCCCGGACGAGGCCGCAGGGCTGCACGCCGTCGGCGACAACCCCGTCTCCTTCGAGGAGATCGGCGGTCCGGAACTGCCCACGCTCGCCGACGCCTACGCCGCCGGCGCGGTCGTCGTGCTGTCCAGCGTCGTCGAGGGCTTTCCCCTCGGTCTGGTCGAGGCGATGTTCTGCGCTCGCGCGACCGTCTCCACGGACGTCGGCGCGGTCGTCGAGGTCATCGGCGGCACCGGACTCGTCGTACCGCCGCGCAATCCACGGGCGCTCGCGGAGGCGTGCGTGGCGATGCTGCGCGACCCCGAGCGTCGTGCGCGCCTGGGCGCCGCCGCACGCGCGCGTGCGCTGGAGCTGTTCACCGTCGAGCAGAACGTCGCGGCATTTCACGGCATTTACCTGGAGATCGTCTCCCGCTGCCCGGTCACCCGCGTCGTCCTCGACGAGGCCGGCGAGCCCCTGCCCTTCGGTGTCCCGGCGGAGGCACACGTCCCCGGCAGCTGGACCGACTCGGGCACCCCAGTCGTCGCCCGTGGCGGCCCGGGGTGGGCCGAGGCGGCACCCGTACGGGCCACGGCCCGGCCAGGCGTGCGGCCCGTGGCGGCGGCGGAAGGAGCGCGATGAGCGGCACGGCGGACCAGGACCGCCCGGGGACACCGAGCAGCCCCGGGGCGTGGGACACGCGGTCGGCACAGCTCCTGGACGGCAGCGGGGCGGGGGCGCCACCCACGGAGGCGCCGGACGGTGCCTCCGAGGCGCCGCGTGGCCCCCGGAGACCCCACGCCCCCCGGCGCGGCACCGCCGACCCCGTGAAGGCGCTGATGCACCGGCACCGGGAGCTGTGCGAGAGCGCCGTCGACCCGTTGGAGATCGCCGCCGGTCTGGAGGCGCACGGCGTCACCGACCGCACCGCCGCCCGCTTCCGCCACCGGGACGTCTTCTCCCTCGCGGAGGAGATGTACGCGCGCGTGCCCCGCACCGGCGACCTCACTCCACCGCGGGGCGCGGGGGACGCCCCCGGCCGCTCACGCCCCGGACCGGCCGCGCGCGACCTGGCTGCCGCTGTCCCTGCTGCCCGGGGCCCTGTGTGCCGCCGCCGTGGCAGGCCTGCGGCTCACCGACGGCCGGGCGCGCGGGTTCGTCGCCCTGGCCGGCGTCCTCGCCGTGGCTGCCGCACTGCGGGCCGTTCTGCGCCGGGGCCCCCTGAGCGCGGCGCACCGCCCCCGGCCCGCCGCCCGCCCCGCCGGTGCCCGCGCCGCCGTCTGGTGGCTGCTCGCCTACGCCGCGCTGGGCGACGCCCTGCTCGACGCGGCCGTCACCGGAGGCCCCGACGGCCTGCCCGACGGCACCCCGGCCGGCGCCTGGCCGCTCGCCGCGGCCCCCCTCCTGGCGCTCACCCTCGCCTGCGCCCCCGCCGCCTGGTGCGCCCACCTCCTCGCCGCCGGCGCCCGCCGCAAACTCGCCGCCAGCGGCGGTCTGGAGGAGTTCGCCGCAGCCGTACGGCCCCTGCTGCTCGGCACGTTCGCCCTGTTCCTGGCCGCGCTCACCGCGCTGCTCGCCCTGTGCGCGACCCTCCTCGGCGAGCCCGCCGGCTACGCCCGCACGCTCACCCTGGGCGCCCTCCTGCTGCTCGCCCGCCTGCTGGCCCTGCACGGAGCGACCCGCGCACCCGGGCTCGTCCTGGCCGCCACGGCCGCCTGCGAGGCCGTCGTCGTGGCCGCGGTCCTCGCCGCCCGCCTGCCCGGCTGCGGCTTCCTGAGCGTCCCCGTGGAGGCCGTCGTCGGCGCCCTGGGCCCGGGCGGCGTGCCCGCCCTGCTGTGCGGGGCGGCGGCCCTGACCCTGCTGATCCACGCGACCCGCACCCTCACCCGGGCCTCGGCCCACGCGCGAGCGGACCACCCCCGGTGAGCCGCCGGCAGCCCACCCCCCACCGGGCCGCACGCAACCGCGACACCCTTGAAGGAGAACACCAGATGATCACCTCCCGACCCGAGGACTCGGCCCCGGGAGCCGCCCGATGAGGGTCCTGCTGATCGGAGCCAACGGCTTCCTCGGCCGCTTCGTCGCCGACCGTCTGCTCGCCGACCCGGCCGTCCAGCTCACCGCGCTCGGCCGCGGGGACGACGCCGACGTCCGCTTCGACCTCGCCACCGGCAGCCCGGGCGCGCTCACCCGCTTCCTCGACGCCGTCCACCCGCAGGTCGTCGTCAACTGCGCCGGCGCCACCCGCGGCGGCGCCCGCGAACTGACCCGGCACAACACCGTCGCCGTCGCCACCATCTGCGAGGCGCTGCGCCGCAGCGGCTGCGGAGCCCGGCTGGTGCAGCTCGGCTGCGGCGCCGAGTACGGCCCGAGCCAGCCCGGCTCCTCCACGGCCGAGGACGCGGTGCCGCGCCCCGGCGGCCCGTACGGCGTCAGCAAGCTCGCCGCCACCGAACTCGTCCTCGGTTCCGGCTTGGACGCCGTCGTCCTGCGCGTCTTCTCGCCCGCCGGACCCGGCACCCCGGCCGGCTCCCCGCTCGGGCGGCTCGCCGAGGCCATGCGGCGTGCCATGCAGTCCGGCGACGGCGAACTCAAGCTCGGCGGCCTCGGCGCCCAGCGCGACTTCGTCGACGTCCGCGACGTGGCCCGCGCCGTCCACGCCGCCTCCCTGTCGGCCGCGCAAGGCGTGATCAACATCGGCTCGGGCCGCGCCGTGCGGCTGCGCGACGCCGCCGCGATCCTCGCCCGGGTCGCCGGCTACGGCGGTGCCCTGCACGAGCTCGACGGCCCGCCCGGCCCGCCGCTCAGGTCGCCCATCGGCCACCCGCGTGCCGACTCCGACCATGTCGCACCGGTCGCCTACCCCTACCCCGACGGCTGCGGCAGCTGGCAGCAGGCCGATGTGCGCACCGCACGCGACCGGCTCGGCTGGCGGCCCCGGATCAACCTCGAAGAGTCCCTCGCCGACATCTGGATGGAGGCGGCATGCCGCATCTGACCAGTACCAAAGCCAGCACCTCCAGCACCGATCTGCGCACCGGCCTCGGCATCCCGGGCCTCGCGCACCCCCTCGTGGCACCGGCCGAGTGGGGCGAGCTCGCCCGGCCCGGCAGGCCGCTGCACTGGGTCGTCCTCGACGTCGCCGACGGCGCCGGCGCCCGCCCCGACCCGCACTGCCTGGAGGCGGCCGGCCGGCTCCGCAACGCCGGTGTGCGCGTGCTGGGGCGGCTGAACGCCTCCTCGGCCGCCGGTGACGTGCTCGGCGACGCCCAGCACTACGTCGACTGGTACCAGGTCGACGGCTTCCTGCTGGACCGCTGCCCCGCCGACGGCGACGCCCTGCCGGCGGTGCGCCGCACGGTCTCCGCGCTGCGCTCCCGGCGTGACGATGCCCACATCGTCCTGGGCCACGGCACCCACCCGCACCCCGGCTACGCCGAGACCGCCGAGCAGTTGGTGACCTTCCGCGGCGCCTGGAGCGACTACCGCTGGTCGCAGGCGGCCGAGTGGACCGCGGACCACCCGCCGGAGCGCTTCTGCCACCTCGTGCACGGCGTGCCCCGCCCGCACCTGGAGGAGGCACTGCGCATCGCCCGCTGGCAGGGCGCGGCGACGATCTGGTTCACCGACCGGGTGGGAAGCGGCCACCACAGGGACGAGGGCGTGGACCCGTGGACCACGATGCCCGGCTACTGGGACGAAATCGTCTCGCGTATCGGAACGGGTGTCTCGGAATGAAAAAGCCCATGGCAGTGTTACGGGGAGAACAACCGTACTGTTTGACCGACCAACGGAGTCCCCGTGTCGTTGCCACCCCTGGTCGAGCCAGCTGCTGAGCTCACCGTAGACGAGGTCCGCCGGTACTCCCGCCACCTGATCATCCCCGACGTGGGGATGGACGGGCAGAAGCGGCTGAAGAACGCCAAGGTGCTCTGTGTGGGCGCCGGCGGCCTGGGCTCGCCGGCGCTGATGTACCTGGCCGCCGCGGGCGTGGGCACGCTCGGCATCGTGGAGTTCGACGAGGTCGACGAGTCGAACCTGCAGCGTCAGATCATCCACAGCCAGTCCGACATCGGCCGCTCGAAGGCGGAGTCGGCCCGCGACACCGTCAAGGGCATCAACCCGTACGTGAACGTGGTCCTTCACGAGGAGCGGCTCGAAGCCGACAACGTGATGGACATCTTCAGCCAGTACGACCTGATCATCGACGGCACGGACAACTTCGCGACCCGCTACCTGGTCAACGACGCGTGCGTGCTGCTGAACAAGCCGTACGTGTGGGGCTCGATCTACCGCTTCGACGGCCAGGCGTCCGTCTTCTGGTCCGAGCACGGCCCCTGCTACCGCTGCCTCTACCCGGAGCCCCCGCCCCCCGGCATGGTCCCCTCCTGCGCCGAGGGCGGCGTCCTGGGCGTGCTGTGCGCGTCCATCGGCTCCATCCAGGTCAACGAGGCCATCAAGCTCCTCGCGGGCATCGGCGAGCCGCTGGTCGGCCGTCTGATGATCTACGACGCCCTGGAGATGACCTACCGCCAGGTCAAGGTCCGCAAGGACCCGAACTGCGCGGTCTGCGGCGACAACCCGACGGTCACCGAGCTCATCGACTACGAGGCCTTCTGCGGCGTCGTCTCCGAGGAGGCCCAGGAGGCGGCCGCCAGCGCGACGATCACTCCCAAGCAGCTCAAGGAGTGGATCGACGACGGCGAGAACATCGACATCATCGACGTCCGCGAGCCGAACGAGTACGAGATCGTCTCCATCCCGGGCGCCCGCCTGATCCCGAAGAACGAGTTCCTCATGGGCACCGCCCTGGAGGGCCTCCCGCAGGACAAGAAGATCGTCTTGCACTGCAAGACGGGTGTCCGCAGTGCGGAAGTCCTCGCGGTCCTGAAGTCCGCGGGCTTCGCCGACGCGGTCCACGTGGGCGGCGGCGTCATCGGCTGGGTCAACCAGATCGAACCGCACAAGCCGGTCTACTGATCACGGCTCTCGCCGACCGGCGAGGCTGACGAAGCCCACGGCATCCGAGCAGCTCGGGTGCCGTGGGCTTTCGCGTCCGGTGGGGGTCTCAGCGGGTGAAGGTGCCCAGGCCGTTGGCGTCGAGGTGTTCGATCGTGACGCTCGTGGCCTGGCCGGAGCGGGTGTGGAAGGTGACGCCGGACAGGCCGACGGCGTTCTCGCCCTGGGTCTGATAGCTGAAGGTGTCACCCGTGTAGTGCTTCAGGGGGAACGTCATCTTCTTCGGGCCCAGTGTCATGCTCAGGTTGCCTTTGCCGTCGCTGGTGACGACGACCGGGCCGTAGTAGTCGTTGGCGTAGGTGCCCGTGTAGACGTCGTCGGCCTTGGCCGGTGTCGCGTTGGCGGGCGGCTTGGCGTAGTTCGTGGGGGAGGCGCCCGTGTAGACGGCTGCCTCGACCGCCTTCCTGAAGAAGGGCAGCCAGTCGACCGTCTGCTTTCCGTTCTGGGCGATGTCGAAGAACGCGGCGCTGATCGCCTCGGGAACGCCGATGGGCTGCCCGTTCGACAGCACGACCACGCCGAGCTGCTCGCCGGGGAGCAGGGACACCGTGGTCGCGGCGCCCAACTCGAAGCCGCCGGAATGGCTCAGGCGCAGCCGTCCGCGCTGGTCGTAGCCGACGTCCCAGCCGAGCCCGTAGAAGCCCGGCTCGCCGGCCGGGGCGTGTGGCGGATTGGCGACGGAGTGGGGTACGTGGGTCTGGTCCAGGGCGGCTGGGTCGATCAGTTTTCTCCCCTCGAACTCCCCGTTGCCCAGTTGCAGGCGCATCCACTTGGTGAGGTCGTCGACGGACGAACTCGCACCACCCGCGGGCGCCTGCCGGTCGGCGTTCTCGGTGGTGGAGGGCTTCCAGTGACCGTTGACCAGCACATGGGCCGACGCCTTGTCGGCGGCCTTGTCGTAGTCGGCACGCTCGTAGCTGGAGTGATCCATCCCCAGGGGTTTGAACAGGGTGTCCGTCGCCAGCCGCGGCCAGCTGGTCTTCGCCGCGTGGGCCACCGCCTCGCCCGCTGCCGTGAGGCCGAAGTTGGTGTAGGCGTAACTTGCGCGGAAGGGGGTCAGGGGCTCCAGCCGCAGGTGCCGCAGGATGTAGTCGAGCGGGTATCCCAGGTCCTGGAGCAGGTCGCCCGCGTGGTCGGGCAGGCCGCTGCGGTGCGAGAACAGGTCCGCGACGGTCGCGTTCGCGCTCACGTACGGGTCCTTCAGCGCGAAGTCCGGCTCGTGGGGACGGACCGGATCGTCCCAGCCGATGACCTTGCGTCCCACGGCCCCGGCCACGACGGTGGACGACAGCGGCTTGGACACGGACGCCAGCTGGAAGACGGTCGCGGGGTCGACCTTGGCGCTCTTGCCCAGCTCGCGGACGCCGAAGCCCTTGCGGTAGATGACCTTGTCCTGGTAGACGACGGCCACCGCCACGCCCGGCACTCCGGTCTGCCGCATCGCGTTCTCCACCAGGCCGTCGAGCCGGCTCACCGCGGTCTTCACCTGGTCCTGGGTCAACTGGGGCGGCGGTTGCTTCGGCGGCGTGGGCGCGAGCGACGCGGTGGCCGACGGCCCGCCGGTAGCCGCGTCCGTCCTGTCGCTGCACCCCGACACGGCGAGCCCCAGCACGCCCAGCGGCACCACTGCCGCGCCCACCCGGCTCTGCCACGACAGCCTTCTCCTGCGACTTCGATTCACCATGATCCGGTTTCCTCGCGTTCAAGGCCCCTGGCGCGTGTCCGGCGCCCGCTCCATCCTCGTCACGGCGGTGGAGCACGGCACTCGGACATCGCCAAGTGGGTGAGGGACCGGCAGCGGGGCGCCGGGCTCAGCGGCAGGTCGTGCCGTCCTTCGGGACCGTGCCCCGGAGCAGGTAGGCGTTCACCGTGGAGTCCACGCAGGTGCTGCCGCTGCCGTACGCTCCGTGGCCCTCGCCCTGCCAGGTGAGGACCACGCCGACGTTCCTGCCGAGTTCGTCGGCCATGCGGCGCGCGCCCTCGTAGGGGGTGGCCGGGTCGCCGGTGTTGCCCACGACGAGGATCGGCGCCGCGCCCGGCGCGCTCACCTGCGGGGTGTCGTACTGGCCCGGTACCGGCCAGTCGTGGCACCAGCCGGCCGCGTCCCAGGCGAGGAAGGGGCCGAAGACCGGCGAGACGCGTTCGAAGTCCGCCAGCCGTGCCCGGGTGTCCTGCGGGGTCGGGCGCTGCTTGTCGTCCAGGCAGGATATGAGCCGCTGGGAGTGGGACGAGGTGCCGTAGTGGCCCGAGGGATCGCGTTCGTTGTAGACGTCGGCCAGGGCCAGCAGTTCGGTGCCGTCGCCGCGTTCGGCCGAGGCGAGCGCGCTGGTCAGGCTGGGCCAGCTCTGTTCGCTGTAGAGGGGAAGGACGATGCCGGTCACGGCCAGGGTCTGGGTGAGCTTGCGTCCCGACGAGGTGGGCAGCGGGTTCGCGTCGATCCGGCGCAGCAGGTCGGCGATCTCCCGGGTGCCCTGTTTCGGGTCCCGGCCGGTGGACTTCAGGTAGTCGTCCAGCGCGCGCTGGAAACCGCGGGCCTGGTTCTCGGCGTGGCCCACCGCGTCACCCGTGGGGTCGACGACCGCGTCGAGCACCAGCCGGCCCACGTTGCGCGGGAACAGGTGGGCGTAGACACCGCCCAGTTCGGTGCCGTAGGAGATGCCGAAGTAGTGCATCTTGGCGTCGCCGAGGACCTGGCGCATGAGGTCCATGTCGCGCGCGGTGTCGGTCGTGGAGACGTGGGCCATCAGCTCCCCTGCCGCCTTCTGGCACCCCTTGCCGAAGGCCGTGGAGTCCGCGAGGAACGCGCGCTCCTCGGCCGGCGTGTCCGGTGTGGCGTCGATCGCCTCGGCGGCCTGGATCTCGCGGTCGCCTCGGCAGCGCACGCCCTCGCTGGCGGCCACTCCGCGCGGGTCGAAGCTGACCAGGTCGTAGTGCTCGCGCAGCCGGGAGACGAGCGGTGCGTATCCCGGCATGCCGGACACGCCGGAGCCACCGGGCCCGCCGAAGTTGAACAGCAGCGAGCCGATGCGGTCGCCGCCGTCGGCCTTGGCGCGGATCATGGCCAGGCCGATCGTGCGGCCGTCCGGTTTCGACCAGTCCAGCGGTGCCTTCAGCGTGGCGCACTGCCAGTCGTCGCCCGGCGCGGGGGAGTCGTCGGTCGCCTCGCAGCGGCCCCAGTCGAGCTTCTGTTCCGTGAGCGAGGCCGGCGACGAGCCCGACGAGCCCCCGCCGCAGCCGGCCGCCAGCAGTGCCCCAGCGGTCGCGAGCGCCGCCCACCGGATCGAACGTGCCATGCCCCTGCCCCCTCGTGAGCCGTCCGCACCGGGGTGGCGAACAGCGGTCAGGCCATCGTAGGCGGACCGACGAGCCTCCGTCGGAGCCTGTGGATAACTCTCTGACCTGGGGGTTTGTCGAATAAAGGGTGAGGGTCAGGCGCAGACGGTCCCGGCCGGCGGGACCTTGCCCTCCAGCAGATAGCCGTTCACCGCCGACTGCACGCACTTGTTCTTGCTGTCGTACGCGCCGTGCCCCTGCCCCTTGTACGTCAGCTCGACCCCGACGCCCTTGCCCAGGGCGTCCACCATCTTCCGCGCGCCCTCGTACGGCGTTGCCGGGTCGCCGGTGTTGCCCACGACGAGGATCGGCGCCGCCCCGGGCGCGCTGACGTCGGGGTGGTCGGCGGCGCCGGGCACGGCCCAGTCGGTGCAGCTGACCATGCCCCAGGCCATGAAGTCGCCGAACAGCGGCGAGGCGGCGCGGAAGGAGGGCAGCTTGCTCTGCACGTAGTCGGCGGTGTAGCGGGGCTTGTCGTCGGCGCAGTTGATGGAGATGTTGGCGGCGGTGATGTTGCTGTACTCGCCGTTTTCGTTGCGCCCGTTCATCGAGTCGGACAGGGCCATGAGAATCCTGCCGTTGCCGCTGTAGGCCTCCTGCAGGCCCTCGGTCAGGTACTCCCAGAAGTCCTTGGAGTACAGGGCCTGCGCGATGCCGTTGGTGGCGGCGGTCTGGGTCAGCTGGCGCGGGAAGATGCCGGGGATCGGCTTGCGGTCGAGGTCGGCGAGCAGCTTGGCGATGCGGTTCTTGACGTCTTGCGCGGTGTCGCCGATCGGGCAGTCCTCGACCTTGGACGTGCAGCCCTCGGCGAAGTTGTCCAGGGCGAGCTGGAATCCCTTGGCCTGGCCGAGCGCGCCCTGCTCGGCGTTCTGCGTCGGGTCGACGACCGCGTCGAACACCGCCCGCCCGACCCGCCGTGGGAACAGGTGGGCGTAGACGCCGCCGAGCTCGGTGCCGTAGGAGATGCCGAAGTAGTACAGCTTGTCGTCGCCGAGGACCTGGCGCATCAGGTCCATGTCGCGGGCGGCGTCGGTGGTGCGCACATGCGGCAGGATCCGCTTGGAGTGGTGCTCGCAGGCCCCGTTGAAGTCCTTGGTGTTGTCGAGGTACGTCGTGCGCTCGGCGGCGTCGTCGGGGGTGGCGTCCTGCTGGAAGTAGGCGTCCAGCTGTGCGTCGTCCTCGCACTTGACGGGTGCGCTGCGGCCGACGCCGCGCGGGTCGAAGCTGACCAGGTCGTAGCGCGTGCGCAGGGTGGCGTAGTCCTCGCCGAAGGCGGGCAGCGTGGTCACGCCGGAGCCGCCGGGGCCGCCGAAGTTGAAGATCAGCGAACCGATGCGGCGGCTCGCCTGGCCGCTGGACTTCGCCCGGATCAGCGCGATGCCGATCGTGTCGCCCTTGGGCTTGGCCCAGTCCAGCGGCGCCTTCATGGTGGCGCACTGCCACTGCGCGCCGCCCGGCAGCGGTGAGGGCGCGTTGCCGCCGCCCTCCGCCTGCGACGGGGCGGGACAGTCCTTCCAGCTCAGCTTCTGCTCCGTCAGGTCCTCGTCCTTGGAGTCGTCACCGCAGCCCGTCAGGGCTGCCGACAGCAGCAGGGCGGTGACGGTCAGAGCGGCGGCGCGCAGCCGGGAGGGGTTGGGCATGATCCCATCGTGCGGCGCGGCAGGCCCGCGCGCGCGGGGCGCGGGCCCGTTGGGGGGACGAGGGCGCCGGGAGTGACTACAGCGCTCCCTTGCGGGTGAGGTGGTTGAACGCCAGCCAGCCCGGCAGCACCGGCAGCCACAGCGTGAGCAGCCGGAACAGCAGCACCGCCGGCGCGGCGACCTCCTTGGGCAGCCCGACGGCGATCAGGCCGAGCGTCAGGGACGCCTCGACGGCGCCGACACCGCCCGGCGTGGGCGCGGCCGAGCCGAGCGCGTTGCCGGCCAGGAAGACGACGGCGACGCTGGCGATGCTCAGCGAGGCCGAGCCGTCGCCGAAGGCGCGGATGGAGGCGTCCAGGCACATCACGAAGCAGGCGGTGAGCAGCAGCATGCCGCCGATGCCCGTGACGAGCTTCTGCGGCCGCTGCAGCACGTCCAGCATGCGCGGGATGACGCCCGCGAACAGCGACCGCACGCGCGTGACGATGAACTTGCGCAGGAACGGCACGGAGGTCACCACGAGGACGAGGACCGCGACGGTCAGCAGACCGGCGATGACCGTGCGGGACGGCGACAGCGACGGGGTCTTCTCGGTGCCGGTCAGATAGCCGAACGACAGCAGCATCAGGATGTGCGCGCCGAGCCCGAACAGCTGCGAGGCGCCCACACTGGCCACCGCGAGCCCCGGCCGCACTCCCTGGCGCTGCAGGAACCGTGTGTTCAGCGCGACGCCGCCGACCGCGGCGGGCGCCACGATCTTCACGAAGGACCCGGCGACCTGCGCGGCCACCGTCCGCGGGAACGGCACCCGCTCGGGCACGAAGCCCAGCAGGCTCATCGCCGCGGCCACATAGCTCAGCGCGGAGAACAGCACGGCCGCGGCCACCCAGCCCCACTGGGCGTTCGCCACGAGCGGCCCGAACTCGATGTGGGTGAGCTGCGTCAGCAGGAAGTACGCGCCGATCGCGCCGGCGATGAAGCTGATCAGCGTCCGCGGCCGCACCCGCTCAAGCCGGGCCGGCTCGACCGGGGCCTGCGGCCTGATCCGGAGCACCTCGTGCCGGATCTGGCTGAGCAGATCCTCCTCGCGTGCCTCCTCACGGGCCTCCTCCAGCGCCTCGTCGACAGCCCGCTTCTCGGCCCGTGCCTGCGCCCGTGCGGCCTTCTTGTCGGCCTTCTCGGGTACGGCGGCGGTGTCCTGGTGGGCCTCGGCGCGGGCCTCCTTGGCGTGCCGGGCCGCCTCCAGGACCGCGTCGCGTTCGCGCTGGGCACGCTCGCGTGCCAGTCGGCGCAGCGTCGCGCGCGTGGAGCGGGTCAGCGCGATCGGCTGGAGCATCGGCAGGCAGTCGGCCACGGCGTCGGGGCCGAGGACGCTCACCGCGGAGGCCACCGCCCGCTCGGCGCCGGCCCGCAGGCCCAGCGTGGTCACCAGCTGGGCGACGTCCATGCGCAGCAGCAGATCACCGGCCGCGATCTCGCCGCCCCGCAGGTCGGTGAGGATCACCCTGCCGGAACGATCCACCAGAATCGCGTCGCCGGCCAGCCTGCGGTGCGCGATCCGCCGCGACTGCAGGGCGCGCACCTGGTGCCAGGCGTTGCGCAGCAGCTCGTCGGTGATCTCCTCGTCGGCCAGCGAGTCCAGGGTGCGTCCGCCGGTGTGCTCGTAGACGAGCATGACGGCGTCGGGGCCGAGCTCGGAGGTGGCGATCAGCTTGGGCGCGTTGGCGCCGGCGGCGATCGCGGCGTAGGCGAGCAGCGCCTCCTGCTCCAGGGCCTGACGCAGCGACTGCAGGCTGCTGCGGGTGGCGAAGCCGCGCAGGGTGAGGTTGCGCCAGGCGCGGTAGAAGAAGCCCTGGGCCTGTTGTTCGCGGTCGACGACGGTGACGTCGAGCGGCGGGCCGTCCTCCAGGGTGACGAAGTAGCGCCGGCCGCGGTCGCTCATGTCGGCGCTGTCGGGTGCTTCCTCGCGGGAGGCGCTGACCGGGTGGAAGCCGACGGTCTGCAGGCCGGCCATGAGGGTGCGGCCGGTGGGGCGGACGTTGGGGGAGCCGACGGCGTACAGGGTGCCGTAGGCCACGGTCCAGCCGATGAGCACCGTCAGGATGATCGAGAACGGTGTCGTGTAGCCCGTGACCAGCATGGAGAACGCGTCGAGGAGCAGCACGATCCACAGCACCGACCGCCAGCGCGGTCTGCGGGACATGCCGACGGCGGTCATGTACGCGATGACCGGGGCCAGATAGCCGTGCACCGGGTCGGTCAGCGCGTGGATGTCGCCAGGGGAGGGCTGGGTGAGCGCCTCCTGGATGGAGTCGGGGGCGGCCTTGGCGACCCACAGGTCGGTGGCGAGCGTCACTCCGTGCGCGAGGACCGCGGCGAGGACGCCGTCGGCGATGCGCAGTCCGTCCCGCTTGATCAGCCGTTCGATCGCGAAGGCGACCGGCACCAGCAGGATCGCGATGCTGGAGGCCAGGCCGGCGATCTTGATGAGCAGGTCGGGTGCCTGCCCGGTGCCCTTGTTGATGTCCTGTTCCAGGCCGGAGGTCGTGCCGTGCGCGAACGCGGCGATCCCCAGCAGCACGACGATCGCGAGCAGACCCACCAGCAGCCGCATCAGGTCCGAGGGGCGGTGCACGCGCGCGGGGAGCAGCGGTTCGTCGCCCTCCACCTCGTCGATGTGCGTCACGTCACGCGCGTCGTCGGGGGAAGTGTCGCTCTTGGTGCCCTTGTCGCCGGTGCCCGGGCGCGACGCAGCGTCAGAGGTGCCCTCCGCGTCTCCGGGGTGCACACCCTGCTGCTTCATCGCCTCTTCTTGATCTCGTATCACCGGTCACCGCCCGCACGATGGTGGCATGCCCCACCGACACACGGGGGCATCAGGGTGCACATGCGGGGCCGACAGTCTGCCGGAAGCGCCGTGCCGGGGCGAGGGTCACGCACCGTCGAGAACCGGTCACCCTGTCGGTGGGGTGGTGCAGGATGGGTCGAATGAGCGAGCAGAGCCTTCCGGACGACGCGGGCCCGGAGCGGGCCGGGGCGCTCCCCGAGGACGACGCCGGCCCCGGCCGGCCCGAGGCGCTCCCCGAGTACGCCGAGCGGGTCCTTGAGGTCGCCGAGCTGATCCCGCCGGGGCGGGTCATGACGTACGGGGACGTCGCCGAATGGCTGGAGGAGGGCGGGCCCCGCCAGGTCGGGCGCGTGATGTCGCTGTACGGCGGTGCCGTCCCGTGGTGGCGTGTCGTGCGGGCCGACGGGGTGCTGCTGCCGGGGCACGAGCAGCGCGCGCTGGCGCACTACCGGGCGGAGGGCACGCCGCTGAAGTCGGCGAGCCGGGCCGCGCAGGGCCATGTGCCGCGCCTCGACATGAGTCGTGCGCGGTGGGACGGCGGCGGACGCGCTGACGCTCACACCTGACAGCTTCCGCCATGCGTCAGGCCGGAGTGTGACCTGTGACCCGAAGGGATGAACAAGGGCACATCCGTGGCATGACGTACGTTCGTGAGGCGAGGGACTCGCGTGGCGCGAGCGCCGGACGGGAAGAAGCGGAAGTCCTGCTTCCACCCGGCCCGGCGGCGTAGCGTCGCCTGCGCGCGTCCCCGACCCACGGCCACCGGCCCGCAGGCGCGGCCGGCCGCGCACCCAGCACACCCACCAGGACCGGCGAACCACGTGAGCTCCTCTTCCTCCACCCGGCGCCTGCCGCACCCCCAGGTGCGGCAGGGGAGCCGTGGCGCCTACCGATTGGTGCGTACCCCGCCACACCGTCCGGATCCCCCTCGTCTGGACGCCGCGCAGCGCGCCGTGGTTGACCATGACAGCGGCCCGCTGCTCGTCCTCGCCGGTCCGGGCACCGGGAAGACCACCACCCTCGTCGAGTCCGTGGCCGCCCGTGTCGCCCGCGGAGGTGACCCCGCGCGCGTGCTCGTGCTGACGTTCAGCCGCAAGGCGGCCGTCGAGCTGCGCGACCGCATGGCCCTGCGCATGGGGGCGGCCCGCGCGCCCCAGGCGACCACCTTCCACTCGTTCTGCTACGCCCTCGTACGCGCCCACCAGGACAGCGAGCTGTTCGCCGAACCACTGCGGCTGCTGTCCGGCCCCGAGCAGGACGTCACCGTGCGCGGACTGCTCGCCGGCCAGATCGACCTGGAGAAGCTCGGCCTCGCGCACGTGCGCTGGCCGGACGAGCTGCGCGCCTGCCTGACCACCCGCGGCTTCGCCGACGAGGTCCGCGCCGTCCTCGCCCGCACCCGCGAACTGGGACTCGGGCCCGACGCCCTGGACGCCTTCGCCCGCCGTATCGGCCGCCCCGACTGGCGGGCGGCCGCCGCCTTCCTCGCCGAGTACCTGGACGTCCTCGACCTGCAGGGAGTGCTCGACTACGCCGAACTCGTCCACCGCGCGGTGCTCCTCGCCCGCCGCCCGGACGTCGCCCGGCAGCTCGCCGACCGGTACGACGCCGTGTACGTCGACGAGTACCAGGACACCGACCCGGCGCAGGTACGGCTGCTGCACGCGCTCTTCGGCCACGGACGCACCCTCGTCGCCTTCGGCGACCCCGACCAGTCGATCTACGCCTTCCGGGGCGCCGACGTGAACGGCATCCTCGACTTCCCGGCCGCCTTCCCGCGCGCGGACGGCCGCCCCGCCCCCGTCGCGGTGCTGCGCACCTCCCGCCGCTCCGGCGCCGCCCTGCTCGCCGCCACCCGGCTGATCACCCAGCGCATGCCGCTGACCCGGCTGCCCGCCGACAAGGTGCGCGCCCACCGCGACCTCACGCCCGTACGCGACGGCGGCCGCGTGGAGGTGTACACCTACCCGACGCCCGGCACCGAGCTGGACAACATCGCCGACATCCTGCGCCGCGCCCACCTGGAGGACGGCGTCCCCTGGCGCGACATGGCCGTCCTCGTGCGCGCGGGCGCCCGGACCATCCCGGCGGTCCGCCGCGCCCTCACCGCCGCCGGCGTCCCGCTGGACATCGACGGTGACGACCTGCCCCTGCGTCACGAACCGGCCGTGGCACCCCTGCTGACGGCCCTGCGGGCGGTGGCCACGGCGGAGGCCGGCGGCGCGTCCACCGAGCCGGCCGGGGAGGCCGGGGAGGCCGGGGAGGCCACGGAGACTCGCGAGGCCCCGGTCACCGAGGAGACCGACGCTCCGGAAGCCGACGCCGACGCACCCCAGGACGCAGAGAACCCCGCCGCCACGGCCCCCTGCTGGCTCGACACCGAGACCGCCCTCACCCTCCTCGCCTCCCCGCTCGCCGGCATGGACGCCGCCGATCTGCGCCGCCTCGGCCGCGCCCTGCGCGAGGAGGAGCGCGCCGCAGGCAACCCGCTGCCCCCGCCCTCGGACGAACTCCTCGCCCGCGCCCTGGCCGAACCGGAACGCCTGGCCGTGCACGACCCGACGTACGCGCGCGGCGCCCAGCGCCTGGGCGCACTGCTGCGCACGGCACGCGAGCGCCTGGCCGCCGGCGGGACGGCCGAGGAGGCGCTGTGGGACCTGTGGGAGGGCACCCCCTGGCCCGGGCGACTGGAGCGGGCCGCCCGGCGCGGCGGCGCGGCCGGCCGCAACGCCGACCGCGACCTGGACGCCGTGTGCGCGCTGTTCGCGACCGCCGCGCGCGCGGAGGAGCGCACCGGCGGCCGGGGCGCGCTGAACTTCCTGGAGCAGATCGAGGCGGAGGACATAGCCGCCGACACCCTCACCCGGCGCGCGGTGCGCACGGACGCCGTCCGGCTGATGACCGCGCACCGCTCCAAGGGCCTTGAGTGGCGCCTGGTCGTCGTCGCCGGTGTCCAGGAGGGCCTGTGGCCGGACCTGCGCCGGCGCGGCTCGCTGCTGGAGGCCGACCGCATCGGCCGCGACGGCCTCGCCCAGCCCCTCACCCCCGGCGCCCTGCTCGCCGAGGAACGCCGCCTGTTCTACGTCGCCGCCACACGCGCGCGTGAACGGCTCGTCGTCACCGCGGTGAAGGCCCCCGCCGACGACGGCGACCAGCCCTCCCGCTTCCTGGCCGAACTCGGCGTCGAACCGAAGGACGTCACGGGCCGCCCGCGCCGCCCCCTGTCGGTCGCCGCCCTGGTCGCCGAACTGCGCGCCACCACCGTCGACCCGCGCGCCTCGGACGCCCTCAGAAAGGCCGCCGCACACCGGCTGGCCCGGCTCGCCGCGCTGGCCGACGAGGACGGCCGGCCCCTGGTGCCGGCCGCGCACCCCTACCGCTGGTGGGGCATGTGGGACCCCACCGAGTCCAAGGTGCCGCTGCGCGACCGCGACCAGCCCGTCGTGCTGTCCGGCAGCGCCCTGGACCAGCTCGCCAACACCTGCGCCCTGCAGTGGTTCCTCGGCCG
The DNA here is from genome assembly GCF_002920535.1 of Streptomyces sp. Ru71. Taxonomy (GTDB): domain Bacteria; phylum Actinomycetota; class Actinomycetes; order Streptomycetales; family Streptomycetaceae; genus Streptomyces. Next base: position 25,218 of record NZ_PQSS01000011.1, read on the forward strand.
TGAGGTCAAGGCCGACGCCCCCGCGACCGCCGCCCAGGGCTTCGGCAACGTCGTCCACGTCCTGGCCGACGAGGTGGCCTCCGGGCACACCCCCGCCGACCTCGCCGTGCTCATGGAACGCCTGGAGACGGTGTGGAACGCGCTCGCCTTCGACGCGCCCTGGAAGTCGCAGCAGGAGAAGGACAACGCGCGTGTGGCGCTGGAGCGCTTCCTGCAGTGGCACGTCATGGACCGCGCCGGCCGCACCCCGGTGGCCAGCGAGCACGACTTCGACGTCACGCTGGGGGCGGGCGAGTACCAGGTGCGCATCCGCGGCCAGATGGACCGCGTGGAGGCCGACGGGGAGGGCCGCGCGTACGTCGTCGACTTCAAGACCGGCAAGCAGGCGCCCAGCTCCGCCGAGGTGGCCCGCCACCCGCAGCTCGCCGTGTACCAGCTCGCCGTGCGTGAGGGCGCCGTCGACGAGGCCTTCGACGGGGTGCGGCCCGAGCCGGGCGGCGCGGAGCTGGTCCAGCTGCGGCAGGGCGCCGCCAAGCGGGACGGCGGTGAGACGCTGCCCAAGGTGCAGGCGCAGGAGCCGCTGGAGGGGGAGTGGGTCGGCGAGCTGCTGGCCACGGCGGCCGGAAAGGTGCTCGACGAGCGGTTCACGCCGAGTGCCGGCCAGCACTGCACGCACTGCTCGTTCCGGGCCTCGTGCACCGCGCGGCCGGAGGGGCGGCACGTGGTCGAGTGAACAACCTGATGCGAGGGGAGTCGCCGTGATGCACGGCACCTCACGTGCTGACCTGCGCTTCTTCCCCCTCTGAACGCTCACCCGGCCACTGTTGTCAGTGCCCGCCGCTAGCCTCTTTCGATGTGTCCGCACGCATCACCGACCCCGAGCAGCTCAAGGAGCTCCTCGGCATCCCGTTCACCCCGGAGCAGACGGCCTGCATCACCGCGCCGCCCGCCCCGCAGGTGATCGTGGCCGGCGCCGGCTCCGGCAAGACCACGGTGATGGCGGCGCGTGTGGTGTGGCTGGTCGGCACGGGCCAGGTCGCCCCCGAACAGGTCCTCGGTCTGACCTTCACCAACAAGGCCGCCGGCGAACTCGCCGAACGCGTCCGCAAGGCGCTGGTCAAGGCCGGCGTCACCGACCCCGACGTCATCGACCCGGACAACCCGCCCGGCGAGCCGGTGATCTCCACCTACCACGCCTTCGCCGGCCGCCTGCTGACCGACCACGGCCTGCGCATCGGCCTGGAGCCCAGCTCCCGCCTGCTCGCCGACGCCAGCCGCTTCCAGCTCGCCGCGCGGGTGCTGCGCGAGGCCCCCGGCCCCTACCCGGCGCTCACCCGCTCCTTCCCCGACCTGGTCAGCGACCTGCTCGCCCTCGACGCGGAGCTGGCCGAACACCTGGTACGCCCCGAGGCGCTGCGCGCCCACGACGCCGAACTGCTGCTCACCCTCCAGGGCGCCAAGCTCTCCAACGCCGACCTGCGCAAGGTCCCCGAGACCGCCGCCGCCCGCCGGGAACTGACCGATCTGGTGCTGCGCTACCGGGCCGCCAAGCGCGAACGCGACCTGCTCGACTTCGGCGACCAGATCGCGCTCGCCGCGCAGCTCGGCGGGCTCCCCGAGGTGGGCCGCCAGCTGCGCGAGGAGTTCCGGGTGGTGCTCCTCGACGAGTACCAGGACACCTCCGTCGCCCAGCGCGTGATGCTCGCCGGCCTCTTCGGCGAGGGCACCGGCCACCCGGTCACCGCCGTCGGCGACCCCTGCCAGGCCATCTACGGCTGGCGCGGCGCCTCCGTCGCCAACCTCGACGACTTCCCCCAGCACTTCTCCCGCGCCGACGGCCGGCCCGCCACCCGGCAGGCGCTGAGCGAGAACCGCCGCAGCGGAGGCCGCCTCCTCGACCTGGCCAACGGCCTCGCCGAGCCGCTGCGCGCGATGCACGCGGGCGTGGAGGCCCTGCGCCCCGCGCCGGGAGCCGAACGCGACGGCCTGGTCCGCTGCGCCCTGCTGGACACCCACGCCGAGGAGATCGACTGGATCGCCGACTCCATCGCCCACCTGGTGCGCACCGGCACGGCGCCGGGCGAGATCGCCGTCCTGTGCCGTACGGCGAACGACTTCGCCGAGATCCAGGGCGCCCTCGTCGCCCGTGACGTCCCCGTCGAGGTCGTCGGCCTGTCCGGGCTGCTGCACCTGCCCGAGGTCGCCGACCTGGTCGCCGTCTGCGAGGTCCTCCAGGACCCGGGCGCCAACGCCGCGCTGGTGCGTCTGCTGACCGGCCCGCGCTGGCGCATCGGCCCCCGCGACCTGGCCCTCCTCGGCCGCCGCGCCCGCCTGCTGGTTGCGCACACGCGCGTGGCCGACGGCGACGACCCGGACCGCCGCCTCGCCGAAGCCGTCGAGGGAGTCGACCCGTCGGAGGTGATATCGCTCGCCGACGCCCTGGACACCTTCCTGGAAACCCCCATGGAGGCCGGCGACGACGGGCTGCCCTTCTCGCCGGACGCGCGCGTGCGGTTCGCCCGGCTCGCCGCTGAACTGCGCGACCTGCGCCGCTCGCTGTCCGACCCGCTGATGGACGTCCTGCACCGGGTGCTCGCCGTCACCGGCCTGGAGGTGGAGCTGTCGGCGTCCCCGCACGCGCTGGCCGCCCGCCGCCGCGAGACGCTGTCCAACTTCCTCGACGTCGCCGCGTCCTTCGCCGCCCACGACAGCGAGGCCACCCTGCTGGCCTTCCTCGGCTTCCTGCGCACCGCCGCCCAGTACGAGAAGGGCCTGGACAACGCCCTGCCCGGCGGCGAGAACACGGTCAAGGTGCTCACCGCGCACCGGTCCAAGGGCCTGGAGTGGGACGTCGTCGCCGTCCCCGGCCTGGTCACCGGCACCTTCCCCAGCGGGCAGGGCCGCGAGAAGTGGACCGCGCAGGCCAAGGTGCTGCCGCACGCCCTGCGCGGCGACGCCGACACGCTGCCCGACGTCGAGGCGTGGGACGCGCGCGGCATGAAGGCCTTCCACGAGGCCATGAAGGACCACCAGCACACCGAGGAGCTCCGCCTCGGCTACGTCACCTTCACCCGCCCCCGCTCCCTGCTGCTCGGCTCCGGCCACTGGTGGGGCCCCACCCAGAAGAAGCCGCGCGGCCCGTCCGACTTCCTGCTCGCCCTGTACGAGCACTGCGCCGCCGGGTACGGCGAGATCGAGGCGTGGGCGGACGAACCGGAGGAGGGCGCGGAGAACCCCGCGCTGCAGCAGGCCGGGGCCGAGCAGGCATGGCCGCTGCCGCTGGACGAGGCCGCCCTCGCCCGCCGCCGGGCCGCCGCCGAGACGGTCCTCGCCCACCTCGACGCCCTCGCCGCGGGCGAGGCCACGGCCACGCACGACGCCGACTCGTACACCGACCCGGACTGGCCGCCGCCCCCCGAGGACCCGGCCGACGGTGAGCCGCCGTACGACGAACCGCCCCTCGACGAGCCGCCGTACGACGAGGACCCGTTCGCGCAGGACACCGACTGGGACACCTGGCCCGCCGAACGCCCGACGGTGCCCCACCAGGCCACGGCGCCCGAGCCTCCCGCCGCCCGGCCCCGGGCCGGCGAGCCGCACACGCACGCCGGTGAGGAGCCCCTCACCCCCGAGGAGGCCCGGGTCGTCGCCTCCTGGGACCGGGACCTGGAGGCGCTGTCCGGCGAGCTGCTGCGCGCCCGCGAGGCCGTCACCGACGTCCCCCTGCCCGCGTCGCTCACCGCCTCGCAGCTGCTGCGCCTGGCCGCCGACCCCGACGGCTTCGCGCGGGAGCTGGCGCGTCCCATGCCGCGGCCGCCGCAGCCGGCCGCCCGCCGGGGCACGCGCTTCCACGCGTGGGTGGAGTCACGGTTCGAGGCGCTGACGCTGCCCCTGCTGGAACCGGACGAGCTGCCCGGCGGCGACGCCGAGATCGCCGACGAAGAGGACCTGCAGGCTCTCAAGGAGGCCTTCGAGCGCACCGAGTACGCCCACCGCACCCCCTACCGGGTGGAGGCGCCCTTCCAGCTGTCGCTCGCCGGACGCGTGATCCGCGGCCGGATCGACGCCGTCTACAAGGACGGCGACGGCGACGGCGCGGGCGCGACATACGAGATCGTCGACTGGAAGACCAACCGTCACCGCGACGCCGACCCGCTCCAGCTCGCCGTCTACCGGCTGGCGTGGGCCGAGCAGCAGGGCGTCGATGTGGAATCGGTCACGGCCGCCTTCCTGTACGTGCGTACCGGTCAGGTCGTACGGCCGGACGATCTGCCGGACCGTGCCGCGCTGGAGCGGCTGCTCACGGCGGAACCCGCCGCCGAGGCCGGAACGCGTTCGTGAAGGTGTGACGAACCGCCCAGCCAGGATGTCACTGAGTGCCGATAGGCTCGTGACCATGAGCCAGACCCCGGACAGCGCCGTCCGTCAGTACATCGAGCAGCACCGTGCCGCCTTCCTCGACGACCTCGCCGCGTGGCTGCGCATCCCGTCCGTCTCGGCTCAGCCCGACCACGCCCCCGATGTACGCCGCAGCGCCGACTGGCTCGCCGCCAAGCTGACGGAGACCGGCTTCCCGACCGCCGAGGTCTGGCCGACCCCGGGCGCACCCGCCGTCTTCGCCGAGTGGCCCTCCGACGACCCCGACGCACCCACCGTCCTCGTCTACGGCCACCACGACGTGCAGCCCGCCGCCCGCGAGGACGGCTGGGACAGCGAGCCGTTCGAGCCCGTCGTCCGCGACGGGCGCCTGTACGCGCGCGGCGCGGCCGACGACAAGGGCCAGGTGTTCTTCCACACCCTCGGGGTGCGCGCCCACCTCGCCGCGACCGGCCGCACCGCCCCGGCCGTGCATCTGAAGCTGCTGATCGAGGGCGAGGAGGAGTCCGGCTCCCCGCACTTCCGCGACCTGGTCGAGGAGCGGGCCGGCCGGCTCGCCGCCGACGCCGTGATCGTCTCCGACACGGGCATGTGGGCCGAGGACACCCCCACGGTGTGCACCGGCATGCGCGGCCTCGCCGAGTGCGAGGTCCGGCTGTACGGCCCGGACCAGGACATCCACTCCGGCTCCTTCGGCGGCGCCGTGCCCAATCCGGCCACCGCCGCCGCCCGCCTGGTCGCCGCCCTGCACGACGAGCACGCACGCGTCGCGATCCCCGGCTTCTACGACGGTGTCGTCGCTCTGACCGACCGCGAGCGCGAGCTGTTCGCCGAGCTGCCCTTCGACGAGCAGCGCTGGCTGGGCACGGCCAAGTCCTACGCCGCCCACGGCGAGGCCGGCTACTCCACCCTGGAGCGTGTCTGGGCCCGCCCCACCGCCGAGGTCAACGGCATCGGGGGCGGCTACCAGGGGCCCGGCAGCAAGACGATCATCCCGTCCTCGGCGATGGTGAAGCTGTCCTTCCGGATGGTCGCGGGACAGGATCCCGCGCACATCGAGAAGGTGGTCCGCGCCTGGGCCGCCGACCAGGTGCCCGCCGGCATCCGCCACGAGATCGCCTTCGGCGCCGCCACCCGCCCCTGCCTGACCCCGCTGGACCACCCGGCGCTGCAGTCCGTCGTACGCGCCATGAGCCGCGCCTTCGAGCAGCCCGTCCGCTTCACGCGCGAGGGCGGCTCCGGACCGGCCGCCGACCTCCAGGAGGTCCTCGGCGCCCCCGTGCTGTTCCTCGGCATCTCCGTCCCGTCCGACGGCTGGCACGCCCCCAACGAGAAGGTCGAGCTGGACCTGCTCCTCAAAGGCGTCGAGACCAGCGCGTACCTGTGGGGCGAGCTCGCGGCCGGCCGGACCGATGTGCCCTGAACCCGGTGCACCCCGCCGGGCACCCGCCCCGCCGGGGCACACTGTAAGGACCGCCCGCCGCGCCCGTCCGGACCCGGTCGCCGCCTGCCGTACGAACCGCTGAACCGCCCGCCGACCCAAACCGTTCCACCGGGGGAGTTGGAAGCACCCGTGACCACCTGGACCGACCGCACCGACGACCGACCCATCTCGCTGACCGCGCCCAGCGGCATCGACCGGGCCGCCCACCACCGGCTCGACGAGGCCTGGCTCGCGGCGGCGTGGAGCCACCCCTCGACGCGCTGCTTCGTGGTGTCCGGCGGCCAGGTCCTCATCGACGAGACGCCCGACGGCCGGACCGAGCTCGTCATGACGCCGTCCTTCGAGGCCCCTCTCACCGAGGCGCACCGCTACTTCCTCGGCATCGACGAGGACGGCGTCAGCTACTTCGCCCTGCAGAAGGACGCGCTGCCCGGCCGGATCGACCAGTCCGCGCGCCCCGCCGGGCTGCGCGAGGCCGGTCTGCTGCTCTCCCCGCGCGACGCGGGCCTGATGGTGCACGCCGTCGGCCTGGAGAACTGGCAGCGCACCCACCGCTTCTGCTCCCGCTGCGGCGAGCGCACGGTGATCGCCGCCGCCGGGCACATCCGGCGCTGCCCGGCCTGCGGCGCCGAGCACTACCCGCGCACCGACCCGGCCGTGATCATGACGGTCACCGACGAGGACGACCGCATCCTGCTCGGCCGCCAGGTGCACTGGCCCGAGGGCCGCTTCTCGACGCTGGCCGGTTTCGTCGAGCCCGGCGAGTCCATCGAGCAGGCCGTGCGCCGCGAGGTCCACGAGGAGGTCGGGGTCAGCGTCGGGCAGGTCGAGTACGTCGCCAGCCAGCCCTGGCCGTTCCCGTCCAGCCTGATGCTCGGCTTCATGGCCCGCGCCACCTCCACGGACATCGACGTCGACGGCGACGAGATCCACGAGGCCCGCTGGTTCTCCCGCGACGAGCTGACCGCCGCCTTCGAGGCGGGCGAGGTCATGCCGCCGTACGGCATCTCGATCGCCGCCCGCCTGATCGAGCTGTGGTACGGCAAGCCGCTGCCGACGCGGAGCGTGTGACGCGCGAAGGGCGGCCCCTGAGCTCTCTCAGGGGCCGCCCTTTCGTCTCTACGGCTGTGCGAGCCGCGCGGTGATCGCGGTGCTCAGACGCCGATCTTCTGCTTCACCTGCGCCAGCGACGGGTTCGTCAGCGTCGAACCGTCCGGGAACAGCACGGTCGGCACCGTCTGGTTTCCGCCATTCGCCTTCTCGACGAAGGCCGCGGACTCCGGGTCCTGCTCGATGTTGATCTCGGTGTACGCGATGCCCTCGCGGTCCAGCTGGCTCTTCAGCCGGCGGCAGTAGCCACACCACGTGGTGCTGTACATCGTCACAGTGCCCAGCATGTCTTCGCGCTCCTTCAGCGGCTCGGGGATCACGCTCGCTAGGGGGAGAACGTACTTGAAAGCGCCACCATTCCCGCCGCGGGTGCCGGACCGGGGGTGACGCCGGTCGCAGGGGCCGGCGTGAGACCCGTCGCATTAATACGACTGCGAGCCCTGCCTGTGGACAACCCGCCGCACCCGTCTCCGGCGGCCTGGCAGCATGGTCCTGTGACAGCAGCAACGCACTCCACCCTCTTCCCGCAGGTACCGGACTCCCCGGACGCGGTGCTCGAAGGGCTCGACCCCGAGCAGCGCGAGGTGGCGACCGCCCTGCACGGACCGGTGTGCGTGCTGGCGGGCGCCGGCACCGGTAAGACCCGCGCGATCACCCATCGCATCGCCTACGGGGTACGCGCCGGCATCCTGCAGCCCTCCAGCGTGCTCGCCGTCACCTTCACCAACCGCGCCGCGGGCGAGATGCGCGGCCGGCTCCGCCAGCTCGGCGCGCAGGGGGTGCAGGCCCGCACCTTCCACTCCGCGGCCCTGCGGCAGCTCCAGTACTTCTGGCCGAAAGCGATCGGTGGCTCCCTGCCCCGGCTCGTCGACCGCAAGATCCAGCTCGTCGCCGACGCGGCGGCCGCCTGCCGCATCCGCCTGGACCGGGGCGAGCTGCGGGACGTCACCGCCGAGATCGAGTGGTCCAAGGTCACCCAGACCGTCCCCGCCGACTACGCGCTCGCCGCCGCCAAGGCCGGCCGGGAGACCCCACGCGACCCGGCCGAGATCGCCCAGCTGTACTCCGCCTACGAGGACCTCAAGCGGCAGCGCGCCGTCATCGACTTCGAGGACGTGCTGCTGCTGACCGTCGCCGTCCTGCAGGACCGGCACGACATCGCCGAGCAGGTCCGCGCCCAGTACCAGCACTTCGTCGTCGACGAGTACCAGGACGTCAGCCCCCTGCAGCAGCGGCTGCTGGAGCTGTGGCTCGGCGACCGGGACGACCTGTGCGTCGTCGGCGACGCCAGCCAGACCATCTACTCCTTCACCGGCGCCACCCCCGACCATCTGCTCGACTTCCGGCTGCGCCACCCCGGCGCCACGGTCGTCAAGCTGGTCCGCGACTACCGCTCCACCCCGCAGGTCGTCCACCTCGCCAACGGGCTGCTCGCCCAGGCCCGCGGCCGCGCCGCCGACCACCGCCTGGAGCTGATCTCCCAGCGGCCCCCGGGGCCCGAGCCGGTCTTCACCGAGTACACCGACGAGCCCGCCGAGGCCGAGGGCTGCGCGCGCCGCATCCGCGAGCTGCTCGACGCGGGCGTGCCGGCGAGCGAGATCGCCGTCCTGTTCCGCACCAACGCCCAGTCCGAGACCTACGAGCAGGCCCTCGCCGACGCCGGCGTGCCCTACCAGCTGCGCGGCGCCGAGCGGTTCTTCGACCGGCCCGAGGTGCGCAAGGCCGGCATGGCGCTGCGCGGCGCGGCCCGCTTCGGCGGCAACGACTCCGCCCTCGACGAGGCCGTGGACCTGCCCTCCCAGGTGCGGGCCGTGCTCTCCGGCGAGGGCTGGACCCCGCAGCCGCCGGCCGGCTCCGGTGCCGTGCGCGAACGCTGGGAGTCGCTGGCCGCGCTGGTGAACCTCGCCCAGGACTTCGCCGCCGCCCGGCCCGGCGCCACCCTCGCCGACCTCGTCGCCGAACTCGACGAGCGGGCGGGCGCCCAGCACGCCCCGACCGTGCAGGGCGTCACCCTCGCCTCCCTGCACTCGGCCAAGGGCCTGGAGTGGGACGTCGTCTTCCTGGTGGGCGTCGCCGAGGGCATGATGCCGATCACCTACGCCCGCACCGACGAGCAGATCGAGGAGGAGCGCCGGCTGCTGTACGTCGGCATCACCCGCGCCCGCGAGCGGCTGCACGTGTCCTGGTCGCTCTCCCGCTCGCCCGGAGGCCGTCCCAGCCGCCGCCCCAGCCGGTTCCTGGAGGGGCTGCGCCCCGGCTCGTCCGGCGCCGTCGGCCGGGGCGGTGCGGGCGGTGCCGGGGGCGTGGAGCGGGGCTTCGGCAGCGGCGGCCGTGCGCCGGCGGAGGCCGCGCCCCGGCGCAGAGTGCGCACCCCGGCCCGCTGCCGGGTGTGCGGGCGCACCCTCACCGACGCCGGTGAGATGAAGCTGATGCGCTGCGAGGACTGCCCCTCCGACATGGACGAGGGCCTGTACGAGCGGCTGCGGGAGTGGCGGGCGGAGCAGGCCCGGCTCAGCGGCCAGCCCGCCTTCTGCGTCTTCACCGACCGCACCCTGATGGCGATCGCCGAGGCCGTCCCCGACGACGAGCGGGAACTGTCCCGCATCCCCGGTGTGGGCGCCCGCAAGCTGGGCCGCTTCGGCGCCGACGTCCTGGCCATCTGCGCAGGCCGCGACCCGGTCGAGAGCCCTGCGGAAGACGAGATCGACGACTGATGCCAACTCGTCGAAAAAATAGTTTGCGCATGCCCCAGCAATCCCCATAGGTTCTTAGGCACGAGAGCAGCGGCCTTCTCGGAGGCGCTGATTCCGTGTTGTACTTGCATATCCGCCGGACCGGTGCACATCGGTCCACGAGACGCCGAGAGGAGGCGAGTCCAGTGATCAGCATCAACGCCAACAACACCAGCACCACGGCCAAAATGACCGATCTCGCGGCCGTCTCCCTGTGCATGCTCGGCGCCTCGATCCCGGGCACCGGTCTGTCCGGCATCCGTGCCGTGCGTCCGGCGTCCGCCGTTGCCCTCGCGGGTCTCCCTGTCCGCGAGCGCGATGAGCGACCGACCAAGGCACTGGAAGCGGCAGTAGTGGCGCAGGCTCAGGCCTATGCCTTTACGGCGACCGGTGCCGGTGTCCGGAAGCAGACGACGCACCACCACCAGATGTGGGCCTTCCGTGGGCCAGAACCCTGGAGTGATCCAGCCTGATCTTCGATCAGGCCGGCGCCTTCAGGGCCGCGGAACCCCATCCGGGATCCGCGGCCCTTCTGTTTTCCCCGAACGGGGACGGCGGAGCGAAGGGGCCTCGGGACAAGAAAAGAACCCGGTACCAGCCGCCCCCCGGCCAACAGGCCGGAACGACCAGACGAGGAAGACGATCCGTGCAACTCGAAGCGCACGCCCCGTCCGTACCGCCTTCCGACACGATCCCCAAGCCCGGCTCCACGGAGGACTCCACCTTGACCCCGCTCACCGCGCTCACCGCGCTCGACGACGCCATCGAGAACCTCGGCGTACCCGTCCCGTGCCGCTCCTACGACCCGGAGGTCTTCTTCGCCGAGTCGCCCGCGGACGTCGAGTACGCCAAGTCCCTGTGCCGCACCTGCCCGCTGATCGAGGCCTGCCTCGCCGGCGCCAAGGAGCGGCGTGAGCCCTGGGGCGTCTGGGGTGGCGAGCTGTTCGTGCAGGGTGTCGTCGTCGCCCGGAAGCGGCCGCGTGGCCGCCCGCGCAAGAACCCGGTCACGGCATGAACACCGCAGGAACGATCGACCGCCCCCTCACGCACGACCCCAAGAAGCAGGCCCCGATGAAGCCGTCCACCAGCGAGCTCACCAGCTCCGTGATCGAAGACGTCACCACCACCGGCGCGACCGACTCGCGCCAGAACAGGACCCGTGAGATGCAACTCATCCCAGAAGCCCTGGCACGTGCGCATATGCATGAGCGCCTGCGGGAGGCCGAGCGGGACCGCCTGGCCGTGCGCCTGGCGGCCGCCCGCCGGATGCAGCGCAGGGCGGAGCGCGCCTCGCTGCGTGCCCGCCGCGCGCTCGCCATGGCGGTCATGCACTGACCTGGTGCCGCTGAGGCACACCGCCACCGACACCGCCGAGCCAGTGGCACTCCCGGCAGCAGCGGCCTCCCGTTCCGGGAGGCTTCCCGCGGGGGCCGGTCCGTTCCGCACGGACCGGCCCCCGCGGGCGTTTGCCCGGCGATCATCCGGCCAGGGGGTTATCGTCGCCGGATGACGAGCCTTCCCGGCAGCGGGGACATCGGCGACAACGGCGGCCCACCGGACCGGCCCGGGCCGCCCGTGTGTGCCCGGTGCGGTGTCACCGCCACCGAGCCGCAGCCCGCGACCTGGACCTTCTCGGTGGAGAACGGCGTCCGCCGCTACTTCTGCGACGCCTGCTCCCGGGAGAACCTGCGGGCGATCGAGGGCCGCCTGGACTCCGGCTGGTGGTGACCAGGGCGAGCCCGGGAGCCCACGCCCGCCCCCGCCCCCGCCCCTACGCCTGAGCCGCCGACGCCTCCTCGTCCGCGGGGTCCTCGGGCTCGAACCCCGGCAGCCACTCCTGAAGCTCCTCGCGCATCCGCACGGTGGCCCCCAGCTGGCACAGCACCCCGATGGTGCTCAGCGTCACCCGGTGGATCAGCAGATAGGCCGGCGGCAGGTTGAGCTGCTTGCCCAGCTGGTAGGCGGGGGAGCGGGGATCGGCGACCCGGGCGGCCTGGCTGCGCATCCAGCCGCGGGTGAAGGTGAACTCCTCGACCCGGGCGGGCTCGATGATCGGCAGCAGATAGTCCAGGACCGCGTCCGGGTCCAGCTCGATCGACTCCTTGACGAAGCCTTCCGCGCACAGCAGCTCGTAGACCGACTCGGCGTCGCCGTCGAGGGTCATCCGCAGCGAGTTGCCGATCGGGGTGGGCAGTCCGCCCGGCAGCCGGTCGACCGTGCCGAAGTCCAGCACGCCCAGCCGCCAGTCGTCCTCGCCGTCCGGACCGCCGGGCAGCAGACGGAAGTTGCCCGGGTGCGGGTCGGCGTGCAGTAGGCCGGTGCGGGCGGGACCGGAGAACAGGAAGCGGGCCAGCAGCTGCCCGGCGCGGTCGCGCTGCTCCTGGGTGCCGTCGGAGATCACCTCCGACAGCGGGATGCCGTCCATCCACTCGGTGACGAGGACCTGCTCGCGCTGGTGGACCACGGCCGGGACGACCACGTCGGGATCGCCCGCGAACTCCTCCGCGTGCGCCTGCTGGGCCTGCGCCTCCAGCCCGTAGTCCAGCTCCTCCGACACCCGGTCCTTCAGCTCCGCGATCAGCGGCTTGATGTCCATGCCGGGGATCAGCGGACCCAACAACCGGGCGAAGCGGCTCAGTTGGTTGAGGTCGGAGAGCAGCGCCTCACCGGCGCCCGGGTACTGCACCTTGACGGCGACCTCGCGGCCGTCGTGCCACACGGCCCGGTGGACCTGGCCGATCGAGGCCGCCGCCGCCGGCTTGTCCTCGAACTCCTCGAACAGCTCGCGCCAGTCCTCCCCGAGCCGCTCGGACAGCACGGCGTGCACCGTGCGGGTCGGCATCGGCGGCGCCGCGTCCTGCAGCTTGGTCAGGGCGGCACGGTAGGGGCCGGCGATCTCCTCGGGCAGCGCCGACTCGAAGACGGACAGCGCCTGCCCGAACTTCATCGCGCCGCCCTTCAGCTCGCCGAGCACCTTGAACAGCTGCTCCGCCGTGCGCTGCTGCAGCTCGCGGCCGACGATCTCCGCGGACTCGCCCACGATCCGCTTGCCCAGCCCCCAGGTCGCCCGGCCGGCGAAGCCGAGCGGGAGCGCGGCGAGCTTGGCGGTCCGGGTGACCGCCTTCCGAGGAAGATCAGACATGCGCCCTCCAAGTCCCAGCCGGCCGCGCCGCCCGTGCCCGACGGCGTACCTGAGTCGACGACCGTTGCACAGACATTGTCTCGTGCCCTCCCCCGTCCTCTAAGGCGTGTTCCCCCTCGTCTTTCCCCGAGCTGCTGCGCGCCGCCGCGCACGGGCAGTCCGAGTGTGGCCACAATGGTCGCGCATGCCACTGGAGCCCCGGCAGAGACACCTCCCAGCGAGCGCCCGCCGCGGCGGCGAGGCCGCGGTCGAGGAAGGCGAGCGCATGGGCGGCGGCCAGCCCGGCGACCGTGGTGGCCAGGGTGAGGTCGCAGGGCCGCACCGGGCGCCGCCGTCCGGACCGCCACTGGGCGACCATGCGGTTCCAGGCCGGGTCCCGGTCGGCGCGGTCCAGGTGCAGACAGCCCGCGCAGGCGCTCTCGCCGGGCAGGACGAGCGGGCCGACGACACCGGTCGCTTCGACCACGCCCGCGTACAGGTGCGGGATGCCCGAGGAGACGAGGCCGTCCGCCGCCGACGGCGCGGGCGCGTGCACATCGACGTCGTCGCGCGGGGCGATGATCACCAGGGACAGCGGTGGCCCGCCGTCCTCGCCGGGGGAGCGGGTGCGGCGCGGCGGCCGGTCGGGGGCGGCCCGGCGTGCGGCGCGGCGGGCCGCCTCGTCCCGGCGCTCGCCGACCGTGTCCACGGGCAGCCCGGCGGGGGCGACGTCCCACGGCTCGACCCGGCCCGTGTCGCGGACGTCGACCTCGCCGACGCCCGCGGCGGACAGCAGCGCGGCCACCGCCGACCCCACTCGCCCGGCGCCGCGCACCTGCACCCGCAGATCGCGGCGGGCGGCCAGCAGCGCGAGCGCCTCGCCCGGTGCGGACGTCGTCAGCGACAGCGACTCCAGGTCCGGGCGCAGCCGGTCGAGGACGTCCTTCTTGGCGCGCAACGCCTGCGCGGCCTCTCCTCCACCGCGCGCGTCGTCGAGCAGGCCGGCCCGGGCGAGCCGCTCCACCAGCCGGTCGACATGGCCGTCGGGCAGATCCATGCGGGGCGCCTGCTCGCGCAGCAGGGGCAGCCCGCGGGTGCCGTCGAGCAGTTCGAGGAAGCTGCCCGTCGCCGTGTCCACCGGGCCGAGCGTCATGGCGTGCGCCGGTGTCATCCCGAACTGCACGGTGTTCAGATCGCGCCAGCCGCGCCGCAGCGCGGGTTTCACCACTGGATGCATCGCAGGCCCCCGTAGCCCGAGAAGGGTCGACAAATGGAAGGAATGTCCGTGATGTCACGGATAGTCCGCCGGTGCCGATGGGGCAGGGGCGTGGGGGTGTCCTCGCCCCACCGGCGCTTGCCAGCATGCCGGTCTGCGCGGCCCGGCGCCGACGGTTATCCACAGGCGACCGGATTCGTCGTACTTGTCGTACACATCGGTCGTACAAATCCAGCGCACGGTGGGGCACCGGAACAGAAGCGTTCGGGAGGCGGGACTTCCGCCGTGTGCAACGGGTAACGTCGGGGCGTGTCCGCCGACCCCCTGCACCGCGCCGCAGCCCCACAGCGCAGTACGACGAGCCCGCCGACCGGCGGCTCGGGGACGAGCGCGATCGAGGTGCGCAGAAGCAACCGACGACGCCGGACGGTCTCCGCCTACCGGGAGGGCGACCGCACCATCGTGCTCATCCCCGCCCGCATGTCCGAGGCCGAGGAGCGCCGCTGGGTCGACGTCATGCTGGACAAACTGGCCGCGCAGGAGAGCAAGCGGAAACTGGGCGACGGTGAACTGGCCGAGCGCGCCGAGCGCCTGTCGGAGCAGTACTTCGACGGCCGCGCCCGCCCCACCTCCGTGCGCTGGGTCACCAACCAGAACACCCGCTGGGGCTCCTGCACCCCGGCCGAGGGCAGCATCCGCCTGTCGCACCGGCTGCAGGGCATGCCCGAGTACGTCGTCGACTACGTCCTGCTGCACGAGCTCGCCCATCTGCTGGTGCCGGGTCACGGGCCGCGGTTCTGGCGGCTGCTGGAGGCCTACCCGCGCACCGAGCGGGCCCGCGGCTACCTGGAGGGCGTCGTCGCGGCCGAACGGCTGCCGCACGTGCCCGGCGCGCGCGGAGAGTGATCGCGCGCGCCGCCTGCGCAGCAGCCCGGCGACCGTTGTGTAGCGGGTCTGTACCGGCTTCATCCGATGTCGGCGTTTGCCGTTAGCCTGGCGCGACGCACTCACATTCGGGATGGGGGACGGTCGTAACGCATGCCCAGGGAATTCCAACGCGGCCACAAGGCCAGGATCAGTGACCTCACAGCGGGCACGGATCTGTACGTCGGCGTGCAGATCTCGGCCCCCGGGCTGACCTTCGACATCAGCTGCTTCGGGCTCGACGCCGCCGAACGGCTCTCCGACGACCGGTACTTCGTCTTCTTCAACCAGCCGAAGTCCCCCGAGGAGGCCATCCAGCTGCTGGGTCCCCAGGCGGGCGACACGGAGTCCTTCCGCGTCACGCTCGACAAGATCCCCCCGAACATCCACAAGCTGTCCTTCACGGCGACCATCGACGGCGCCGGACAGATGTCGCAGATCAGCCCCGGCTATCTGCGCATCGTCGCCGGCGGCGAGGAGGTGGCCCGGTACGCCTTCAGCGGCGCGGAGTTCTCCACCGAACGGGCCGTGATGCTGGGCGACATCTACCTGAAGGACATCTGGCGGTTCGCCGCGGTCGGACAGGGCTTCGACGGCGGACTGGACGCGCTGCTGAAGAACTTCGGCGGCGAAGTGCTGGAGGAGGAGGCGCCCGCCGCGCCGCAGCAGCCGCAGACCGGCGCCGCTCCGGGTTTCGCGCCGCCCGCACAGAGCTCCGCCCCGCCCGCGTTCGGCGTCCCGGCGGCACCCGCTCCGGCCCAGACGCCCGCTCCCGCGCCGCAGCCGGCCGCGCAGGGATTCGCGCCCCCGCCGGGCGCCACTCCGCCCCCGGCGCCCCGCGCCGTCCGTGCACGCCCAGCCCACCATCGTCGCGCCCATGACGCCGCCCGGCGGCACCCAGGTGCCGCCGCCCGCACCGCCGCCCGCGCCCTACGCGGGACCGAACGCCCCGCACGGCCCGCACCCGGGGCAGTCGACCATGCCGCTGCCCCCCGGCTACGGCCAGCCCCCGGCCCCGCAGGCCCCCGCCCCGCCGCCGGGTTACGGCCAGCAGCCGCCCGCGCCGCCGGGATACGGACAGCAGCCGTCCGCGCCCCCCGGCTACGGCCAGCAGCCGTCCTACGGCCAGGTCCCGGGCCAGCAGGCGTACGGCGCCCCGCAGAGCGCGCCCCAGGGCCCCGGTGTCGCCGCCGCGCTCCAGCAGTTCAAGGAGACGCCCACCGGGCAGCGCTGGACGCAGCAGAACAAGAAGCTGATCCGCGTCGACCTCGGCATCGGCGGCCAGCCGGTGCTCGCCCGGCAGGGCAGCATGGTGCTCTACCAGGGCAAGGTGGACTTCAGCTACAAGGGCGCCGGTTTCGCCGGCCGGATCGTCGGCAACGCCACCGGCCAGGAGATGCAGTTGATGCGCTGCACCGGCCAGGGCCAGGTGTTCCTCGCCGAGAACTCCACGATGCTGCACCCCATCGAGCTGCAGGGCGACGCCGTCTGCGTCTCCGCGGAGAACGTCCTCGCCTTCGACGAGAGTCTGCAGTACGAGGTCCGCCGCATCGAGGGCCACGGCATCCCCGGCGGCGCCCTGTTCACCATGCAGTTCCAGGGCACCGGCACGATCGTGGTGAAGACGCACGGCACGCCCGTCGTCCTGCCGGTCACGCCGACCACGTTCGCCGACTGCAACGCCGTCGTCGCCTGGTCGGCCGCCTCCCAGGTCGTCGTCTCCAGCCAGGTGCGCATGCGCCGCAACGCCTACCCCGGCGACACCGGTGAGAGCGTCAACCTCCAGTTCCGGGGCGCCCCCGGCAACTTCATCGTCGTCCAGCCGTACGAGGTCTAGAGGGAGCCCGTCATGAACCAGCCGCTCGCGGGCTTCGCTCCCGCACCCGTCACCGCGCGCATGGAGAACCACGGCAACCACATGCTGAAGGTCGCCATGCAGTCCGGGCACGACCTCCTCGCGCGCGTGGGCTCGATGGTCGCCTACGAGGGCTTCATCCAGTACGAGCCCAACCCGCCGGCCGTACGGCAGATCGCCCGGGACTGGATCACCGGCGAGGGCGCCCCGCTGATGAAGTGCTCCGGCGACGGCCTGCTCTACCTCGCCGACTACGGCGCGAACGTCGTCGTCATCCAGCTCAACGGCGACGGCATCTCCGTCAACGCCACCAACCTGCTCGCCTTCGACGCCCATCTGACCTGGGGCGTGGAGCGGGTGAAGGGGCTGGCGAAGTTCGCCGGGCAGGGCCTGTGGAACACGAAGATCTCCGGGCAGGGCTGGGTCGCGCTGACCTCCCGGGGCAAGCCCATCGTCGTCGACTGCGGCGGCGGCGAGGACGAGACGTACGTCGACCCGGACGCGCTGGTCGCCTGGTCGCCGAACCTGAAGGTGAAGGGCAAGCGCAGCTTCAAGGCGCAGTCGCTCATCGGCCGGGGCAGCGGCGAGGCCTACCAGATGGCCTTCTCCGGCCAGGGCATCGTCGTCGTCCAGCCCAGCGAGGACAGCACCGACCGCCTCCGGATCCGGGGCTGAGGGGGAGCCAGAAAGCCATGCAGAGCCCGCTTTTCGCCCACAACGACGCGCAGACCCAGGAGCGCTGGAGCCTGCAGAACAAGCAGATGCTGCGCGTCGCCCTGGAGGGACACGACGACATCCTGGCCCGCAAGGGCACGATGGTCGCCTACCAGGGGCTCGTCGAGTTCGACGCCGAGTACAGCAGCAACAACCAGGCACGCGCGCGTGCGTACACCGGCGAGGGCCTGGACCTGATGCGCTGCCACGGGCAGGGCACGGTCTACCTCGCCAACCTCGCCCAGCACATCCACGTCATGGACGTCGAGCAGGACGGGCTGACCGTCGACAGCTCCTACGTCCTCGCCATGGACTCCTCGCTGCACCACGAGGTCATCGCCGTCGACAGCCTCTACGGCATCTCCGGGTCGGGGAAGTACCAGCTCAACATCACCGGGCGCGGCAAGGTCGCCCTGATGACGTCCGGGGCGCCGCTGCTGATGCAGGTCACCCCCGACAAGTACGTCAACTGCGACGCCGACGCCATCGTCGCCTGGTCCACCGGGCTGCGCGTGCAGATGCAGGCCCAGACGCACTCCTCGGGTGTGTGGCGGCGGCGCGGGAGCACCGGCGAGGGCTGGGAGCTCAGCTTCATGGGCTCCGGTTTCGCGCTGGTGCAGCCCAGCGAGCTGCTGCCGCCGCAGAACGCGCAGATCGGGCAGGGCCTCGCGGCCCAGTTCGGCATGGGGCAGCACGGAGCGCGGGGGCAGAACCAGGGCAACGTCTGGAGCTGACCTCCGGTGAGCAGACGTAAGGGGCGGTCGCCTAAAGCGGCCGCCCCTTACATGTCGTAGCCCGGCTCAGACGGTCACAGCCGGGCCCGGGTCGCCTCCAGCAGGCGTACGACCGAGGCGTCCGCCACGTCCGCCACCTCGTCGTAGGCGAACCAGCGCAGGTCGAGGGACTCTTCGCTGATCTGCTGCACGGATCCCGCCGGGGCCAGGACCGCGTACTGCACGTCGAAGTGCCAGTGGCACGGTGCCGGGATCGGATGCCGGTCCAGGCGCACCGGGCCGCCCGGCAGCAGCGTCAGGCCGGCGATGCCGGACTCCTCCGCCGCCTCACGCAGGGCGGCCGCCGCCAGCGAGGCGTCCTGCGGCTCGCAGTGGCCGCCCATCTGCAGCCACATGCGCAGCTTCCGGTGCAGGGTGAGCAGGACCCGCCCGTGTTCCGGGTCGATCACCAGCGCGCTCGCCGTGATGTGTCCCGCCTCACAGGCCTTCCACATGCTGTCCGGGTGGGCGGCGAGATGGTCCAGGTAAGCCTGGCGCAGCTCTTCCTGGTCCTCGTATCCCTTCAGGACGAGGACCGCGTCGTCGTACAGGCTCACTCGGTCTCGTCGCCGCCCTCGGGCTTGCCGTCCTCGGCGCTCTCGTCCTTCTTGCGCAGGTCCGGCTTGTGGCCGCCGGCCGCCTCGCCGAGCATCTTGTCCAGCTCGGAGAAGTCGATCTGCTCGCGGTGCACGAAGCCGTCCGGGTCGTCCAGGTCGGTGGCCGTGGGCAGCATGTCCGGGTGCGCCCACAGGGCGTCCCGGCCGTCGACCCCGCGCGCGTCCGTGAGCGAGGCCCACAGGCGGGAGGCGTCCCGCAGCCGGCGCGGGCGCAGCTCCAGGCCGATCAGCGTGGCGAACGTCTGTTCGGCCGGGCCGCCCGTGGCGCGGCGGCGGCGCAGCGTCTCGCGCAGCGCGTCGGCGGACGCCAGACGCGGCTTGGCGGCCGCGTGGACCACCGCGTCCACCCAGCCCTCCACGAGCGCCAGAGCGGTCTCCAGACGAGCCAGAGCGGCCTTCTGCTCGGGAGTGTCCTCCGGCTGGAACATGCCCTGCTGAAGGGCCTGCTGCAGCTCCTCGGGGTTCTGCGGGTCGAACTGGCCGACCACGTCCTCCAGCTTGGCCGTGTCGACCTTGATCCCGCGCGCGTAGCCCTCGACCGCGCCGAACAGGTGCGAGCGCAGCCACGGCACGTGCGCGAAGAGGCGCTGGTGGGCGGCCTCGCGCAGGGCCAGGTACAGCCGCACCTCCTCCTGCGGGACGCTCAGGTCCTTGCCGAAGGCCTCCACGTTCAGCGGCAGCAGGGCGGACTTCCCGGCCGGGCCCAGCGGCAGGCCGACGTCCGTGGAGCCCACCACCTCGCCGGCGAGGACGCCGACGGCCTGCCCGATCTGCGTGCCGAACATGGCGCCGCCCATGGAGCGCATCATGCCGATCAGCGGGCCGGCCATGGCCTGCATCTCCTCCGGCAGGATGTCGCCCATGGCGCCGCCGACGCGCTCGGCGACCGGGTCGACCAGCTCCTTCCACGCGGGCAGGGTCGCCTCGACCCACTCCGCGCGGCTCCACGCCACCGCGGAGGCTGAGCCGGACGGCAGCGACGTCGCGTCGTCCAGCCACAGGTCGGCCAGGCGGACGGCCTCCTCCACGGCCTTGCGCTCGGTGGGGCCCACGCTGGCGTCCTTGGTGCCGTCCGGGGTGCCCTGGGAGACCGTCTGGCGGGCGATCTGCTTGGCCATGTCCCAGTTCACCGGGCCGCCCTCGTAGGAGAGCATCTGGCCCAGCTGCTGGAACGCGGCGCCCAGGTCGGTGGGGTTCAGAGAACCGAACATGGCAGCGAGCGGATTGTCCGCGCCGCCTCCCAGGCCTCCGGCACCGGGCAGCCCGAAACCGAAGGGGTTGGACGGTCCCTGACCACCACCGCTCTGCTGGTCCTTCTTCTTGCCCTCGTCGCCGTCTTCCGGCTCCTCCGGCGGAAGGCCGAATCCGAATGGGGTGTCACTCACGGGATTCCTCGGCTGGTAAGGCCACCGGTTCTCTCCCCGGCGGCACGACTGCCCGACAACACCACCCAGCGTAGACACCGCGAGCCGTTCGGGCCTCGGTGCTTCGCCGAGAGAACGCCTGCGGCAGGATGGATGCCACCTGGTACGTACGCGTCATTTGCGCTCGTATGAAGACAACCGCTGGAGACGCCCGGTGAGTTCCCCAGATCCGCAGGTTCGCGCAGCGCGAAACCACTCAACCACACCCGCCGCGCGCGGGCCCGTCGTCGCGGTCACCGGTGCCGCGTCCGGCGTCGGCGCGCTGCTCACCGAGCGGCTCGCCGCCTCGGAGGAGATCAAGCAGGTCATCGCCATCGACGAACGGCGCGGCGAGTGCGAGGCGGCGCAGTGGCACATCCTGGACGTCCGGGACCCCGCCATCGCCGACAAGCTGCGCGGCGCGGACGTCGTCGTCCATCTGGCGCTCGACCTCGATCTGGGGTCCGACGCCGCCGCCCGGACGGCGTACAACGTCCGGGGGACCCAGACCGTGCTGACCGCGGCGGCTGCGGCCGGCGTGCACCGGGTGGTGCTGTGCACCTCCGCGATGGTCTACGGGGCGCTGCCGGACAACGAGCTGCCGCTGTCGGAGGACGCGGAGCTGCGGGCCACGGCCGAGGCCACGGGGGTCGGGGACCTGCTGGAGATCGAGCGGCTCGCGCGGCGCGCGCCCCGGGCGCATCCCGGGCTGAACGTCACCGTGGTGCGGCCCGCGGTGCTGGTCGGGGGCACGGACACCGCGCTGACCAGGTACTTCGAGTCGCCGCGGCTGCTGGTGGTGGCCGGGTCGCGGCCGGCGTGGCAGTTCTGCCACGTGGAGGACCTGTGCAGCGCGCTGGAGTACGCCGTGCTGGAGAAGGCCGACGGGGAGCTGGCCGTCGGCTGTGACGGGTGGCTGGAGCAGGAGGAGGTCGAGGAGCTCAGCGGGATCCGGCGGATGGAGCTGCCGTCGGCGGTCGCGCTGGGCGCGGCGGCGCGGCTGCACCGGATCGGGCTGACGCCGTCGCCGGCCGGGGACCTGGCCTACACGATGTACCCGTGGGTGGTCAGCGGGAGCCGGCTGCACGACGCCGGGTGGCGGCCCAAGTGGACGAACGAGGAGGTGCTGGCCGAGCTGCTGGAGGAGGTGGCCGGGCGGCACACGGTGGCCGGGCGGCGCCTGGGGCGCAAGGACGCGACGGCGGCGGGGGCGGCCGGGGCGACGGTCGCGCTGCTGGGTGCGGCGGCTGTGGTGCGGCGGGCTCGGAAGGCGCGGCGCCGGGTTTAGCGGCGCCCGGTGCCGCAGCTGGCCGGAGGTGGGTTGCGCAGCCCGGCGCGACGGGGTGCCTCCCCCAAGCTCTTCGAGCAGGGGGGGACCCCGGCGCCCACCCGTGCCGCCCCAGCGGCACGAGTGCCCGCAGCTACGCGCGTGTGCGGCACGACTGCCCGCAGCTACGTAGGTAGCTCCAAGCCCCCACGCGCGTGTGCATGGTGAAACGTCTATTTCGGATGGGCGTGCGGTACGGCACGATGGGGGCATGGCACCCACGTACGACCATCCCGGTGAGCAGGCCGCGGTGGATCCCATCAGGTTGATCGGCATCAGGGACACCGCGCTGTCCGTGGACGAGGTGTTCCGGGCCGTCGGGGACGACGCCGCCGGCGGGACCGCGCTGTTCGTGGGGACCGTGCGCAACCACGACGGGGGCGCCGACGTCGACGCCCTCGGGTACTCCTGCCACCCCTCCGCCGAGGCCGAGATGCGGCGGATCGCGGAGAAGGTCTGCGCCGAGTACCCCGTCCGGGCGCTGGCCGCGGTCCACCGTGTGGGGGATCTGGCGGTCGGCGATCTGGCCGTCGTCGTGGCCGTGTCCTGCCCGCACCGCGGCGAGGCCTTCGAGGCCTGCCGCAAGCTGATCGACGACCTCAAGCACGAGGTCCCCATCTGGAAGCACCAGAGGTTCTCCGACGGTACGGAGGAATGGGTCGGGGCCTGCTGAGCAGCGTCACCCGGATGTCCGGTTGCGTAACCGACCCCCTCGCGTGAGCGTTGTCACGGCGGATGGTTAATCTGCTGATCAGTCAGTAGCGGTCGCTCAGTTGGGGTCGGGAGGTCGCCATGGGGGCGCTCGTCTGGTTGCTCATTCCGCTCGTGGCCGCGGTCGTGGCCGGTCTGTGGGGCAGTTGGGCGAACCGGACCCGCCGGGTCCGCAGCGATGGCCCCGAGCTGGACGGGTATGCCCGCTTCCGTGAGGCGATGGAGAAGTCGCACTCGGGCACGTGAGGCGGCCACGGCGGTGATCACGGGAGCAGCCCTGACGGTGCTCCGACAGACACGTCCCGTACTGTCGTGCCATGCCACGCCGCACCGCGACGATGCTCGCCTCCACCCTGATGCTGATCGCACTCCTGTGCGCGGGAGTGCTGATCCACGTGCCGTACTCGGAGATGTCCCCGGGGCCGACGGTGAACACCCTCGGCGAGCACGACGGCGAGCCGGTGCTGCAGATCTCCGGACACCGGACGTATCCCACGGACGGCCACCTGAACATGACCACCGTGCGGGTCACCAGCGCCGACTACCGGATGAACCTCGTGGAGGCCGTGTACGGCTGGCTCGCGCACGACAGCAAGGTCGTGCCGCACGACACGCTCTACCCGGACGGCAAGACGGAGGAGCAGTCCACGCAGGAGAACGCCGAGGAGTTCAGCCAGTCCCAGGAGAGCGCCAAGGTCGCCGCCCTGAAGGAGCTGAACATCCCGGTCCAGTCGTGGGTGATCGTCTCCACGGTGATCAAGGACTCCCCGGCGGAGGGCAGGCTGCACGCCGGTGACGTGATCAAGGCCGTCGACGGTACGGCGGTCAAGCAGCCCACCGACGTCGCCAAGCTGGTCACGAAGCACAAGCCCGGCCAGGACGTCGTCTTCACGATCGTGCCCGCGAAGGAGCAGGCGGCCGCCGAGAAGGAGCACCGGCAGGCGACCGCCACCAAGGACGTGACGATCACCACCAAGGCCTCCGACGACTCCGGCTCCAAGCGGGCCATCGTCGGGATCTCGGCCGGCACCGACCACACGTTCCCGTTCACCGTCGACATCAAGCTCGCCGACGTGGGCGGCCCGAGCGCCGGCCTGATGTTCGCGCTCGGGATCTACGACAAGCTCACGCCGGGCAGCCTGACCGGCGGAAAGTTCGTCGCGGGCACCGGCACCATCGACGACGACGGCAAGGTCGGCCCGATCGGCGGCGTGGAGATGAAGACCGTCGGCGCCCGCAACAAGGGCGCCCAGTACTTCCTCACGCCCGCCGACAACTGCGCGTCCGCCGCCAAGGACACCCCCGACGGCCTCACCCTGGTCAAGGTGAGGACCATCGACGACGCCGTGAAGGCCCTGGAGGACATCCGCAGCGGCAGGACGGACGACCTGCCCAGCTGCGCCGCCCAGTAGCCGGGACTACTCCTCGAACGTCGCCGCCAGCGCGTCCGCCAGGCCCGGCACCAGGTCCGGGCCGGTGAGGACCTCCGTCGGGGAGTCCTTCTCGCGCAGCCGCAGCGCGGACTCGCGCGCGCCGTCACGCAGCACCGCGACCGTCATCCGCACCTCCTGGCGCTCGGGGTGCTCGGCGACCCACTTGGCCAGCTTCGCCTCGCTCAGGCCCTCGGGGACCTGGGCCTCGGCGGACGGCGGCAGCATCAGCCGCTCCACGGTCAGCGCGCAGCCGGCCACCGCGCCGGGCCAGGCGATGGTGGCCAGGAACTCATCGAGCGGCCGGTCCGTTGCCACTTCGTCCTGCTCGATCGGGGTGAGGCCGGTGGTCTCGTCGTCACCCAGGCCGAGCTGGTCGGCGAGCGCGGGTTCCTGGGCGCGCAGCTGGGCGGTGTCGACGAGGGCGAAGAGGCGGGCGGGCTGGTCCCAGCCCAGGCCGGAGGCGTACTCGTCGATTTCGAGCACGGCCCGGGTGAGGGGGTTCGCCGCCATGGGAGTGTTGGACATGGTCACAATCCTGCCTCGTTCCCGGCCGAAATCGGGAACCGAGTAAACGGTGAGTAAGTTGCATAGGTGTGGGCCCGCGATCACGGGGGGCCACGGAGGGCCGGCGAACACGCGGGCCTGACGAGACGACAGCGAACTTCGAGGTGCGCACCTTGGCTTTCCAGATGCCGGACCGCGGCGGAGGCCCTACGGGGCCGCGGATCAGAGTGGGCCGCCCGTCCCGGCGTGTCCGGACCCTGCTCGCGACGCTGGGCGTCCTTGCCGTCCTCGGCATGGCGTTCACGATGTTCGCGGGCTTCTGGACGGACTGGCTGTGGTACCGGTCGGTGAAGTACTCCTCGGTCTTCACCACCACCCTGTGGACCAAGATCGGGCTGTTCTTCGTCTTCGGCCTGCTGATGGCCCTCGCCGTCGGTCTGAACATCTGGCTGGCCCACCGGCTGCGCCCGCCGCTGAGCGCGATGTCGATGGAGCAGCAGAGCCTCGACCGCTACCGGATGGGCATCGCGCCCTACAAGAAGTGGCTGCTGCTCGGGATCACCGCCCTGGTCGGCCTGATCGCCGGCGCCTCGGCCGCCGGCCAGTGGCGCACCTGGCTGATGTGGGTCAACGGGGTGCCCTTCCACCAGAAGGACCCGCAGTTCCACCTCGACGTCGCCTTCTACGCCTTCGACCTGCCCTGGTACCGCTTCCTGCTCGGCTTCGGCTTCGCCGCCACGATCCTGTCGCTGATCGCCGCCGCGCTCACCCATTACCTGTACGGCGGGCTGCGCGTCACCAGCCCCGGAGCGCGCGCCACGGCCGCGGCCACCGGCCACCTGTCGGTGCTGCTCGGCGTGTTCGTCACGCTGAAGGCGGTCGCCTACTGGCTCGACCGGTACGGACTGGCAGTGAAGTCGAGCGACTTCAAGGCGACCGACAACTGGACCGGTCTGCGGTACGTCGACGCCAACGCGTACCTGCCCGCGAAGACGATCCTGTTCTGCATCGCCGTGATCTGCGCGCTGCTGTTCTTCGCCACCCTGTGGCGGCGCACCTGGCAGCTGCCGGTGATCGGTTTCGGCCTGATGGTGCTCTCCGCGATCCTCATCGGCGGGCTCTACCCGGCGATCGTGCAGAAGTTCCAGGTCCAGCCCAACGAGCAGGCCAAGGAAGCCCCGTACGTCCAGAAGAACCTCAAGGCGACGCGTGAGGCGTACGGCATCGACGACACGCAGGTCAGCGAGTACTCGGGCACCAGCACCACCGGCGACAAGACGAAACTGCGTGACGACGCGGAGAGTGTCGCGAGCATCCGGCTGATGGACCCCAACGTCGTCGGTCCGACGTTCCAGCAGCTCCAGCAGGTGCGCAACTACTACGGCTTCCCGTCCAACCTGGCCGTCGACCGGTACAAGACCAAGGACGGCAAGGTCCAGGACACGGTCATCGGTCTGCGGGAGCTGAACCTCAACGGCGTTCCGAAGCACAACTGGATCAACGACCACTTCCGTTACACGCACGGCTTCGGCGTCGTCGCGGCCAAGGGCACCGAGGCCGACTCCGAGGGCCGGCCGGTCTTCACCGAGTACGACCTCCCCTCCAAGGGCGACCTGGGCACCTACCAGCAGCGCGTCTACTACGGCGAGAAGACCACCACGTACTCGATCGTCGGCGGTCCCCAGGAGGAGATCGACTACTCCGACGACAGCGGGGAGAAGACCACCCGCTACCAGGGCAAGAGCGGTGTGAACCTGGCCAACCCGCTCAACCGCGCCGCGTACGCGGTGGCGTTCGGCGAGCCGCAGATCCTGTACTCGGGCGCGATCGGCGACGGTTCGCGCATCCTGTACAACCGCACGCCCAAGGAGCGCGTCGAGGCGGTCGCCCCGTGGCTGACCATCGACGGCGTGACGTATCCGGCGGTGGTCGACGGCCGGATCCAGTGGATCGTCGACGCGTACACGACCACCAACGGCTACCCGTACGCCTCGCGCACCACCCTCGGCGACACCACGACCGACTCGCTGACGGCCGCGAACAACCAGCGGGTGGTGGCCCAGCAGAACCAGGTCAACTACATCCGCAACTCGGTGAAGGCGACCGTCGACGCGTACACCGGCGAGGTCAAGCTCTACCAGTGGGACACCAAGGACCCGGTCCTGAAGACGTGGATGAAGGCGTTCCCGGGCACGGTCCAGCCCAAGAGCGACATCTCCGCCTCCCTGATGGAGCACCTGCGCTACCCGCAGGACCTGTTCAAGGTCCAGCGCGAGCTGCTCACCCGCTACCACGTGGAGGACGCGACGACCTTCCTCAGCGGCAGCGAGGTGTGGCAGATCCCGGACGACCCGACGAACAAGTCGGGAGACGCGGTGCCGCCGTACTACCTGAGCATGAAGCTGCCGGGGCAGAAGGCGCAGGCGTTCTCGCTGACGACGACGATGACGCCGAACGGCCGCGACAACCTCAGCGCGTTCATGTCCGTCAACGCCGAACCGCAGTCGGGCGACTACGGCAGGATCAGCATCCTGAAGCTGCCGACGGGCAAGACGATCGACGGACCGAAACGGGTGCAGAGCCAGTTCAACTCCGAACCGGCCATCGCCGAGTCGATCAGCCTGCTGCAACGCGGCGACTCCAAGGTGGAGTACGGCAATCTGCTGACCGTCCCGCTGGACGGGGGACTGCTCTACGTGGAGCCCGTCTACGTCCGCGGCGGTGACCTCAAGTACCCGCTGCTGCGCAAGGTACTGGTCACCTACGGCGGCAGCACGGCCTTCGAGAACACCCTCGACGAGGCCCTGAACAAGGTGTTCGGAGCCAACGGTTCCACTCAGCCACCGGACCAGGGCACCGGCACCAAGCCGCCGACGACGGGCAACCCGACGGTCCAGCAGGCGCTGGACGACGCGCAGAAGGCGTTCGACGCGGGTCAGGAGGCCCTGAAGAAGGGCGACTGGCAGGCGTACGGCCAGGCGCAGAAGGACCTGGAGGCCGCGCTGAAGCGGGCCGAGGAGGCCCAGTCCAAGGCGAGCCAGGGGGCGCGGGGCGGCAGCGGCGCCGGCGCTCCGAGCGCGAGTCCCAAGCCCGGGGCCACCGGCAGTGCGCCCCCGAAGCCGACGGCCTCGCCGAGCAGCGGCTGATCATGGCCGCCCCGCGCCGTGGTACGGTTGTACACACAACGGCGCGGGGTGGAGCAGCTCGGTAGCTCGCTGGGCTCATAACCCAGAGGTCGCAGGTTCAAATCCTGTCCCCGCTACTGGAGTCGACGACGTGGTCGTACGACGGTGAAGGCCCGGATCCTCACAGGGATCCGGGCCTTCGTGTGTGCGAACGCATGTGCCGACGTGCAGGACCGCCGTGCCGCCGTGGGGAGTTGGGAGAACTGTGTTTGACTTGTCTCTCTGTGGGCATGTCGACAAAACGCTGAAGTGACCTCACGGACTGCGGTATACCGGGTGTACCCAGGTTGCAGGTGGTGCGACGATGGACGTTATGGGGGACAAGGCAACTCTGTTCGAGACAGGGCGATTTGTTCAGCCTTCGGGCGATGAGGACGACGGCGAGGCCGCTGAGGAACTGCGCCAGCGGCTCGCCGCCGAGGCCGGCGACGTCGAGGCGATGAGCATCCTCGGGGCCATGCTGCTGCGTCGCGGCGATCTCGACGGAGCCGAACCCCATCTGCGTGCCGCCACCGCGGCCGGCGACCGCGCCGCCGCGAACAACCTGGGCGTCCTGCTGCACCAGCGCGGATACGCCGACGAGGCCGCCGGATGGTGGCGGATCGCGGCCGTCGCCGGCTCCGCGCCCGCCGCGCACGCGCTCGGCCGGCACCACCGCGAGCGCGGCGACGAGCCCGCCGCCGAGTACTGGCTGCGCCAGTCCGCCGAGCAGGGGCACGTCCTGGGCGCCTACGCGCTCGCCGACCTGCTGGACCACCGGGCGGACCCCGAGTCCGAGCGGTGGATGCGGGCCGCGGCCGAACGCGGGCACCGGGAGGCGGCGTACCGGCTGGCGCGGGCACTGGACCGCAGGGCCGCGCGGGAGTCCGGCGACGACGACCGCGACGACCCCTGCGCCGAGGCCGAGCAGTGGTACCGGCAGGCCGCCGCGCGCGGGCACCGGCGGGCCGCGCTGCACCTCGGGGCCATCCTGGAGAAGCGCGGCGAGCTGAAGGAGGCCGGGCGCTGGTACCTGACGTCCGCCAAGGACGGCGAGCCGCGTGCCGCGTGCGCGCTCGGCTTCCTGCTGCGCGACGCCGGCGACCCCGACAGCGCCGCCGCCTGGTGGCTCAAGGCCGCGCAGGAGGGCGACGGCAACGCCGCCAACGCGCTGGGCGCGCTGCACGCCGAGCGCGGGGAGACCCAGACCGCGGAGCGCTGGTACCGGGCGGCGATGGACGCCGGGGACGTCAACGGCGCGTACAACCTCGGCCTGCTCTGCGCCGAGCAGGGCCGGACCGCGCAGGCCGAGCAGTGGTACCGGCGCGCGGCCTACGCCGGGCACCGGGAGGCGGCGAACGCGCTGGCCATCCTGCTGCTGCGGGGCGGGGACCAGACCGGGGCCGAGCCGTGGTTCTCCAAGGCGGCGGAGGCCGGGAGCGTGGACGCCGCGTTCAACCTGGGGATCCTGTACGCCGGGCGGGGCGAGGAGAAGGCCGCGCTCGGATGGTACGAGCGGGCGGCGGCCGCCGGGCACACCGAGGCGGCGCTGCAGGTCGGGATGGCCCGGCTGAGGGAGGGCGACGAGCTGGAGGCCGAGCGGCACCTGCGGTGCGCGGCGGGCGGCGGCAGCGCGGAGGCGGCGTACCGGCTGGCCACCGTGCTGGACGCGCGCCGGCCCCCGGCGTCGCAGCACGAGCTGGGTGAGTCGCTGCAGTCGCTGCACGAGAAGACCGAGTGCGAGGAGTGGTACGAGCGGGCGGCGTCCCAGGGGCACCGGCGGGCGCAGGTGCGGGTGGGGATGCTGGCCGCGGCGCGGGGTGACGTCGTCGAGGCGGCGCGCTGGTACCGGGAGGCGGCCGAGGCCGGGTCGCGCAACGGGGCGTTCAACCTGGGGCTGCTGCTGGCGCGGGAGGGGAGCGAGCCGGAGGCGGCGATGTGGTGGACGCGGGCCGCCGACGCCGGGCACGGGCGGGCGGCGTTGCGGCTGGCCCTGGTCTACGCGCGTCGGGGTGAGCTGGTGGAGTCGCAGCGGTGGGCCGACCGGGCGGTGTCCCTGGGGCCGGGGGAGGTCTCGGAGCGGGCGGCGAGGCTGCGGGACGCGCTGCGGGAGGAACTGTCGGCGTGAGCTTCGGCGTGAGCTGTCGGCGTGGAGGCGCGGACTGACCGCGGCCGCGGCGGCTGAAGGAAGCGATTTGCTTCCGTCGGCTTCCTTGACGTAATGTTCCATTCATCGCCGCGGGGTGGAGCAGCTCGGTAGCTCGCTGGGCTCATAACCCAGAGGTCGCAGGTTCAAATCCTGTCCCCGCTACTGAAGGCCGAGGGCCGGAAGCCGAAAGGTTTCCGGCCCTCGGTGTTTTCCCAGGTGAGAGCGCCCACGGCGGATACGGAAAACCCCGGTACGGCGTCCGTACCGGGGTTCCCTGCGTCGGTGTTACGCGCTCGCGCAGTTCGGGCACAGGCCCCGGTACGTCACCTCGACGTCCGAGACGGTGAAGCCGAAGCGCTCCGTGGCCGGGAGGTCGGCCAGCGGGTTGCCCGTGGGGTGCACGTCCTTGATCGCTCCGCAGTTGGCGCAGACCAGGTGGTGGTGCGGCCGGTGCGCGTTCGGGTCGTACCGCTTGGCGCGCTTGTCCGTGCTGACCTCAAGCACCTCGCCCAGGGAGACCAGCTCGCCGAGCGTGTTGTAGACGGTCGCCCGGGAGATCTCCGGCAGCTTGGCGACGGCCCTGGCGTGCACCTCGTCGGCCGTGAGGTGGACGTGCTCGCCGTCCAGGACCTCGGCCACGACGCGTCGCTGTGCGGTCATCCGCCATCCGCGTCCGCGCAGCCGTTCCAGAAGGTCGCTCATGGAGACCAGCGTAACAGCAAGGGGACCAGGTTCCGAATAGGTGTGAAGTTGGAGCCTTGCTTGACTTAGACATTGTCCAATGTAGGATCGGAAACGGCTTTGGCCACGGGACAGGAATAGATGGAAGCAATGCAGGAGGCAGGCGTGACCACGGGACCGCTCACGACGGAGGCCGGGGCTCCGGTAGCCGACAACAACAACAGCGAGACCGCGGGCGTCGGCGGCCCGGTGCTCGTCCAGGACCAGCTCCTGCTGGAGAAGCTGGCCCACTTCAACCGTGAGCGCATCCCGGAGCGTGTGGTGCACGCCCGCGGTGCCGGCGCCTACGGCACCTTCACGGTGACCGCCGACGTCACGCCGTACACGCGGGCGAAGTTCCTCTCCGAGGTGGGCAAGCAGACCGAGGTCTTCCTGCGCTTCTCCACCGTGGCCGGCAACCTCGGTGCCGCCGACGCGGTCCGCGACCCGCGTGGTTTCGCGCTGAAGTTCTACACCGAGGAGGGCAACTACGACCTCGTCGGCAACAACACCCCGGTGTTCTTCATCCGCGACGCGATCAAGTTCCCGGACTTCATCCACACCCAGAAGCGCGACCCGTACACCGGCTCCACCGAAGCCGACAACGTCTGGGACTTCTGGAGCCTGAGCCCGGAGAGCACGCACCAGGTGACCTGGCTCTTCGGCGACCGCGGCATCCCCGCCTCCTACCGCCACATGGACGGCTTCGGCTCGCACACCTTCCAGTGGAACAACGAGGCCGGCGAGGTCTTCTGGGTCAAGTACCACTTCAAGACCGACCAGGGGATCAAGAACCTCACGGCCGAGGAGGCCGAGGTGCTCGCGGGCAAGGACCCCGACTCCCACCAGCGCGACCTGCGCGAGGCGATCGAGCGCGGGGACTTCCCGAGCTGGACCGTGGGCGTGCAGATCATGCCGGCGGCCGAGGCGGCGACGTACCGCTTCAACCCGTTCGACCTGACCAAGGTGTGGCCGCACGCGGACTACCCGGTCATCGAGATCGGCAAGCTGGAGCTCAACCGCAACCCGCGCAACATCTTCGCCGAGGTCGAGCAGTCGATCTTCAGCCCCGCGCACTTCGTGCCGGGCATCGGCCCCTCGCCCGACAAGATGCTCCAGGGCCGCCTCTTCGCGTACGGCGACGCCCACCGCTACCGCGTCGGCATCAACGCCGACCACCTGCCGGTGAACCGCCCGCACGCCACCGAGGCGCGCACCAACTCCCGCGACGGCTACCTGTACGACGGCCGTCACGGCGGGGCGAAGAACTACGAGCCGAACAGCTTCGGCGGCCCGGAGCAGACCGGACGCCCGCTGTGGCAGCCGCTGGACTCCTTCACCGGCGGCACGGGCAACCACCCCACCCCGCGCCACGCCGAGGACGACGACTTCGTACAGGCCGGCAACCTCTACCGGCTGATGAGCGAGGACGAGAAGGAGCGCCTGGTCGCCAACCTGGCCGGGGCCATCTCGCAGGTCTCGCGCGAGGACATCGTCGAGCGCGCGATCGACAACTTCCGGCAGGCCGACGCCGACTTCGGCAAGCGGCTGGAGGTCGCCGTGCAGGCGCTGCGCGGCTGACACGCCGGTCCTGAGCGGCCGACGGGCCGGGTCCCCGGGAGCGGGGCCCGGCCCGTCGCCGTGTTCACGCGGGGATGCGCTCGCGGGCGGGTGCCCAGCAGCGGATGATGTCGCGGACCGAGACGATGCCGGCCGGCTCGCCGTTGTCCAGGACGATCAGATGCCGGAAACCGCCGTGCGCCATGGCGCGGGCCGCCTCTTCCAGGGTCCAGACGGGGGCCGCGAACACGACGTCCGTGGTGGTGTGGGCGTGGGCCTGCTCGGTGTCCGGGTCCTGGCCCAGGCCGACCGAGATCAGGATGTCGCGTTCGGTGAGGATGCCGATGCCGCCGGCGTCGGGGTCGTACACGACGGCCGCGCCGACCCGGCGGGCGGACATCAGGGCTGCTGCCTGGCGGAGGGTGTGTTGCGGGCCGATGGTGAGGACCACCGTGCTCATGGCGTCGCGGACGAGCATGGTCTTGAGCCACCTCCTTGAGTGCCCCGCTGCATATGCGGCTTGTTCACCGTTTCACAAATTCACAAGCGGGGGGACTCTCAGGGTGTCAGGTAAAGCGGGGGTCAACAAGAGGGCGCGTGCGGCCCGCCGGGGGCGCGCACGCTCACCTCGGGTTTCTCAGTAGCGCCCGTTGAGGTAGCCCAGCAGCTCGTCGTGCAGCAGGCCGTTGGACGCCGCGGCGTTGCCGCTGTGCGGGCCCGGACGGCCGTCGAGCCCGGTGAAGGTGCCGCCGGCCTCGGTGACGACGATCGCGTTGGCGGCCATGTCCCACAGCGACAGCTCCGGCTCGGCGCAGAGGTCCACCGCGCCCTCGGCGACGAGCATGTACGGCCAGAAGTCGCCGTAGGCGCGGGTGCGCCACACGTTGCGGGTCAGGTCGAGGAAACCGTCCAGGCGGCCCTGCTCCTCCCAGCCGGAGAGCGAGGAGTAGGCGAAGGAGGCGTCCGACAGCTTCGAGACGCGGGAGACCTGAAGGCGGGTCGCGGTCGACAGGCTGCGGCCGGTGTAGGCGCCGTGGCCCTTCGCGGCCCACCAGCGGCGGCCGAGCGCGGGGGCGGAGACGACGCCCACGACGGGGTGGTAGCCGCCCTCGCCGGCCTCCATCAGGGAGATGAGCGTGGCCCAGACGGGGACGCCGCGGACGTAGTTCTTGGTGCCGTCGATCGGGTCGACGACCCAGCGGCGCGGGCCGGTGCCCTCGATGCCGTACTCCTCGCCGAGGATCGCGTCGCGGGGACGGGAGCGCGAGAGATGGCCTCGGATTATCTCTTCCGCGGCCTTGTCCGCTTCGCTGACCGGGGTCATGTCCGGCTTCGTCTCCACCTTGAGGTCGAGGGCCTTGAAGCGGTCCATGGTGGTGGCGTCGGCCGCGTCGGCGAGGACGTGGGCGAAGCGGAGGTCGTCGAGGTAGTCGGGCATGTGAGGAACGGTAGTCGTGCCGGGGAGGGTGGGACCAGCGGGGTCCGTCAGCCGGGCACGGCGGAGGGCACGGGGGCACGATTGCCCGCAGCTCGGTACAGACCCTTGACAGTGCATACAAGCGCGTCAAACCTGGGCGCAGAGTCGGTCGCGTGAGGGAGGCGATGATGCCTGCAGCGCGGGAATCCCTGCTGGATGCCGCCTATGCGGCGGTGGCGCGTCGGCCGTGGTCGGATGTGCGGATGGTGGACGTGGCCGCCGCGGCCGGGGTGTCGCGGCAGACGCTCTACAACGAGTTCGGCAGCAAGGAGGGGCTCGCGCGGGCGCTCGTCAGAAGGGAGGCGGACGCCTACCTCGCCGGGGTCGAGCGGGCGCTCGCCGGGCACGGTGACGCACGCGAGCGGCTGTCGGCGACGGCCGAGTGGACGGCCTCGGCGGCACGGGACAGCGCGCTCGTCCGGGCCCTGCTCACCGGATGCTGGAGCGAGCGGCTCCCCGCCCCCACCCTCCAGGCGGTGCCGTCGACCTCGGCCGTGCCCGCGCAGCGCCGCGCCGACGGGCCGCTGCCCTCGCCCGGGGAGTTCGTGACGCAGGTGCGCGACCGGGCCGTCGCCGCGCTGTCCGGGGCCGGGGCCGGTGCTGGATCCGGCACGGCCAAGGCGGACCTCGCGGACCTGGCCCGCTCCTGCGAGCTCGTCGTCCGGCTCGCCCTGTCCTGCATCGCCGCCCCGCCCGGTGAGGGCGGCGTCAGCGAACTGGTGCACGGCGTCCTGCCCCGCCGGTCCGCGTGACGCTCAGTGCGCGGAACCCGACAGCTGCAGGCCGATCACACCGAGGATGACCAGGCTGATGGAGACGATCTTCAGCGTGGACACCAGATCGCCGAGGAAGACCATGCCGTAGATCGCGGTGCCGGCCGCGCCGATGCCGGTCCAGACCGCGTAGGCGGGGCCCACGTCGAGCTTCTTCAGCGACAGGGTCAGCAGACCGAAGCTGCCGAGCGCGAAGCACGCGAAGGCGATCGTCGGCCACAGCCGGGTGAACCCGTGCGAGAGCTTCAGGCACACGGCGAAACCGGTCTCCAGAATCCCGGCCACTATGACCAGCAGCCACGCCATGTGCTGTCCTCCCGTTGATCCGGATCTCCGGCTCGGTGCGATTATGCACTTACCGAACCCGGGCCCCGGCAAACAACGCGGACGCACCGCGGCAGCGGCTCAGTCGCCTTCCTTGCGCTCCCGCGTGGACAGCAGCCGGCGCAGCGAGTACAGGCGGGCCGGGTCCGCGTGGCCCTCGGCGACCCACGTGTCCAGCGCGCAGTCCGGCTCGTCGTGGCTGCACGCGCGCGGGCAGCCCTCCGTGCCGGCCTCCAGGTCCGGGAACGCGTGGATGACCCGGGACGGGTCGATGTGCGCCAGGCCGAAGGAGCGCACGCCCGGGGTGTCGATCACCCAGCCGTCGTCCCCGGCCAGCGGGAGCGCGAGGGCCGAGGTGGTGGTGTGCCGGCCGCGGCCGGTCACCGCGTTCACAT
Organism: Streptomyces sp. Ru71; assembly: GCF_002920535.1. Lineage (GTDB taxonomy): Bacteria > Actinomycetota > Actinomycetes > Streptomycetales > Streptomycetaceae > Streptomyces. The sequence continues at coordinate 60,041 of NZ_PQSS01000011.1, forward strand.
GGCCCGTAAGCCGCCGCCGCTCCTCGGGCACCAGCGCGTTCACCAGCGTCGTCTTGCCTACGCCGGAGTGGCCGACGAACGCCGTGATCCGGCCGTCCAGATGCTCGCGCACCCGGTCCGCCGCACCGCCGTTCTCCAGCTCCTCGCGGCTGGTGACGACGTAGGGGATGTCCAGGTCGCCGTACAGCTCCAGCAGCTTGTCCGCCGGCGCCAGGTCCGACTTGGTCAGCACCAGCAGCGGCTCCAGACCGCCGTCGAACGCCGCCACCAGGCAGCGGTCGATCAGACGCGGACGGGGCTCGGGGTCGGCCAGGGCCGTGACGATGGCCAGCTGGTCGGCGTTGGCGACGACGACCCGCTCGTACGGATCGTCGTCGTCGGCCGTACGGCGCAGCACCGACGAGCGCTCCTCGATGCGCACGATGCGGGCGAGGGTGTCCTTCTTGCCGGACAGGTCGCCGACGAGCGCCACCCGGTCGCCGACCACCGCGGCCTTGCGGCCCAGCTCCCGCGCCTTCATCGCCAGGATCGTGCGGTCGTCGACGAGGCAGGTCAGCCGGCCCCGGTCGACGGTGAGGACCATGCCCTCGGCGGCGTCCTCGTGCTTGGGCCGGATGCTGGTGCGCGGCCGGCTGCCCCGGCGGCCGGGGCGGCTGCGGATGTCGTCCTCGTCGGTGTGCTTGCCGTAGCGGCGCATGGCAAAACCCCTATGCCCCGAGCATCCCGGTCCACAGCTCGGGGAATTCGGGCATGGTCTTCGCCGTCGTCGCCACGTTCTCGATCTCGACGCCCGGCACGGCCAGGCCGATGATCGCGCCGGCCGTGGCCATGCGGTGGTCCTCGTAGGTGTGGAAGACGCCGCCGTGCAGCTTGCGCGGGCGGATGTGCAGGCCGTCGGCGGTCTCGGTGACATCACCGCCGAGCTCGTTGATCTCCTTGGTCAGCGCGGCCAGCCGGTCCGTCTCGTGCAGCCGCAGGTGCGCCACCCCGCGCAGGGTGGAGGGCGAGTCGGCGAGCGCGGCGACGGCGGCGATGCCGGGGGTCAGCTCACCGACCTCGCCGAGGTCGACGTCGATGCCGTGCACGGTGCCGGAACCGGTGAAGACCAGGCCGTACTCGGTCAGCTCGCAGGTGCCGCCCATCTCGGTGAAGATCTCCCGCAGCCGGTCACCCGGCTGGGTGGTGCGGGCCGGCCAGTCCGGGATGACGACCCGGCCGCCGGTCACCAGCGCCGCCGCCAGGAACGGCTGCGCGTTGGACAGGTCCGGCTCGACGGTCAGGTCCCGGCCGAGCAGCGCGCCCGGCGTCACCCGCCACACGTTCGGCTCGCCGCCCGACTCCGGGGTGTCCACCTGGGCGCCGACCGCGCGCAGCATGTCCACCGTCATCTGGATGTGCGGCAGCGACGGCAGCGTGGCACCGACGTGCCGGACCTCCACGCCCTGGTTGAACCGCGGTCCCGACAGCAGCAGCGCGGAGACGAACTGCGAGGAGGAGGACGCGTCGATCTCCACCGGGCCGCCGTCCAGCGCGCCCCCGCCGTGCACCGTCAGCGGCAGCGCGCCCCGGCCGTCGTCGTCGATGCGGGCGCCCAGCACGCGCAGCGCGTCGATCACGCCGTGCAGGGGGCGCTCGTAGGAGCGCGGGTCGCCGTCGAAGCGGATCGGGCCGTCGGCCAGCGCGGCCACCGGCGGCAGGAACCGCATCACGGTGCCGGCGTTGCCGACGTCGACGGTGGCCGGGCCGCGCAGGCCGGTGGGCAGCACCCGCCACGCCTCACCGGTGCCGTCCGGGCCGACGCCCTCCTCGATCTCGATGCCCATCTCGCGCAGGGCCCCCGCCATCAGCAGGGTGTCGCGGGAGCGCAGCGGCCGGCGCAGCCAGCCCGGCTCGGAGGCGAGGGCGGCGAGCACGAGGGCACGGTTGGTGACCGACTTGGACCCGGGCACGTGGACCGTCGCGTCGACGGCTCCGCTCGCGTGCGGGGCGGGCCAGAGGGCGGTGTGTGCGGGGTTCGGGGCCATGGGGTCACTTTATAAGGAGCGCGCGCCGCGGGTCGTCGTCAGCGCCCGCCGTCACAGGTCCAGCAGCCACCGGCCGCCCCCGATCAGGGAGCACAGCGACACCGCGTGGAACAGGAACAGCCACAGTCCCGCCGGGGCGTGGGTGAGCCGGGACAGCTGGTCCGCGTCCGAGTCGCCTGCTCCGCCCCGGGACCGCTTCGACTGCAGCTCGAAGCCCGGGCGCACCCCGCCCAGCAGCAGGAACCACACCACCGCGTACGCGAACGCCGCCTGCACCTGCGGACCGGCGAGCCAGGAGACGAGCACGAACGTGCCACCCGTAAGGAGGACCGTCAACGCGCCGTACGCGTTGCGGATCATCACCAGCATCGCCACCAGCAGGGCCGTCGCCACCCACAGCAGCAGCGTGATCCGGCCCGCGCCGAGCAGGGCCGCGCCGCCGAGGCCGAGCAGCGGGGGAGCGGTGTAGCCGGCCGCCGCGGTGAGGATCATGCCGAGGCCGTACGGCTTGCCGCGGCTCACCGTCAGGCCGCTGGTGTCGGAGTGCAGCCGGATGCCGGTCAGCTGCCGGCCGGTCAGCAGCGCGACCAGGCCGTGGCCGCCCTCGTGGGCGATGGTGATGGCGTTGCGGGATATCCGCCACAGGGTGTGCGGGACGACCACGGCCAGAGCGGCGACCATGGTGGCGAGCACCACCCAGAGGTCCGGGTCGGGCTGGGTTCCGGTGAGCCGGTCCCAGAGGTCGGGCAGCGCGGTGGCGGCGAGGTTGTCCATGTGCGGAAGTGGCTCCTCTGCTCCTGGGGAGTCTGGCAGGGTGGCACGTATGTGCGGACGGTATGCATCGAGTCGTAGGCCCGAGGATCTCGCAGGAATCTTTGAGGTCGAGAAGTGGGAGCCCGAGGAGACGCTGGCGCCCGACTACAACGTCGCCCCGACCAAAGAGGTCTACGCCGTCCTGGACCGCCCCCTCAAAGACGTCCCCGACCCGCGTCCGGTTCGGCAGCTGCGCAAGCTCAAGTGGGGGCTCGTGCCCTCCTGGGCCAAGACGCCCGAGGGCGGCGCCCGCATGATCAACGCGCGCGCCGAGACGGTGCACGAGAAGCCCGCCTACCGCCGCGCCTTCACCTCACGGCGCTGCATCCTGCCCGCCGACGGCTACTACGAGTGGGTCACCGGCAAGCAGGAGCGCGACCTGGAGGTCGAGGGGAAGAAGAAGCGGCCGCGCAAGCAGCCGTACTTCGTGCTGCCGGCCGACGGCTCGGTGTTCGCGATGGCCGGGCTGTACGAGTTCTGGCGCGACCGCACCCTGCCGGACGACCACCCGCAGGCCTGGTGGGTGACCTGCTCGGTCATCACCACGGAGGCCGAGAAGACCCCGCTGGCCGTCGCCCCCGCCGAGGGCCCGCACGCGCTGGCCGACATCCACCCGCGGATGCCGCTGATGCTCACCCCGGACCGCTGGGACGCCTGGCTGGACCCGGCCCGCACCGACCCCGACGACCTGCGCGAACTGCTCGCGCCGCCGCCCGCCGGGCTGATGCGGGCCTACCCGGTCTCGACGGCCGTGAGCAATGTGCGCAACAACAGCCCGGAGCTGCTCAAGGAGCTTGAGGGGCCGGAAGAGGGCACACTCTTCTAGCGTGATCGAGATTGTCGAGACCGAGGCCGGAACCGCGCGCATCACCTGGCACCGGGCGGAGGACGCACGGCTGGTCCTCGCCGTGAGCCACGGCGCCGGCGGCGGCATCGAGGCCCGCGACCTGCAGGCCCTCGCCCGGGTCCTGCCCGGGCACGGCGTCACCGTGGCCCTCGTCGAGCAGCCCTGGCGGGTCGCCGGGAAGAAGGTCGCGGCGGCGCCGAAGACGCTGGACACCGGCTGGCGCGGCATCTGGCCGGCGCTCGCCGGGATGGAGCTGCCCGTGATCTCCGGCGGGCGCAGCGCCGGCGCCCGGGTCGCGTGCCGTACGGCGACGGAACTGGGCGCGCTCGCCGTGCTCGCGCTGAGCTTCCCGCTGCACCCGCCGGGCAGACCGGAGAAGTCCCGCGCCGAGGAGCTGCTCGGGGCCGGGGTGCCCACCCTGGTCGTGCAGGGCGGCAACGACCCGTTCGGCAGGCCGCAGGAGTTCCCGAACGGGGCGTACGACCTGGTCGAGGTGCCGTCCGGCGATCACGGTCTGGCCGTGCCCAGGCGCGCGGACATCACCCAGGAGCAAGCACTGGAGATCGTCACCGACGGTGTCCTGCGGTGGGTCGCGTCACTGGCCTGAAACACCCGGGAATGACTCGCACACGAACGCTGTTGAGGCGGACAGAAGCGCTGGGGAACCAGCGCCGACATCGTGGGAGAGGAAGTCCGCCGCATGGGTTCGACCGCATGCCCGAGCCGCAGCAGCCGTGCCGACCTGGACTGGACGGTGCTGCACGCGGCCAAGACCGCTCCTATTCGAGCGGCGGCAGGCACGGGTCGTCGTCTATCCTCCGATTCGGGTGGGACCGGTTTCGGCCGCCCGACGTCGCTTGAGGAGGTGGGTCCGGTTCCCGGTACCGACGCAGGGACCGACAACGGCCAGACGGGGCTGCCCGAGGGCCAGGGCGCCGGCGCGGACGCGAGCACGGAGACGACCGCGGAGCGCAGCGCGCGCTTCGAGCGTGACGCGCTGGAATTCCTCGACCAGATGTACTCGGCCGCGCTGCGCATGACGCGCAACCCGGCCGACGCCGAGGACCTGGTGCAGGAGACGTACGCCAAGGCGTACGCGTCCTTCCACCAGTTCCGCGAGGGCACCAACCTCAAGGCGTGGCTGTACCGGATCCTCACGAACACCTTCATCAACTCCTACCGCAAGAAGCAGCGCGAACCCCAGCGCTCCGCCGCGGAGGAGATCGAGGACTGGCAGCTCGCCCGCGCCGAGTCGCACATGTCCACGGGTCTGCGCTCCGCCGAGTCGCAGGCGCTGGACCACCTGCCCGACTCGGACGTCAAGGAAGCGTTGCAGGCGATCCCCGAGGAGTTCCGCATCGCCGTCTACCTCGCGGACGTAGAGGGCTTTGCGTACAAGGAGATCGCGGACATCATGGGGACACCCATCGGTACGGTGATGTCCCGGCTGCACCGGGGCCGCCGTCAGCTGCGCGGCATGCTGGAGGACTACGCGCGCGAGCGCGGACTGGTCCCGGCCGGCGCCGGAGAGTCGAACGAAGCGAAAGGCTCGGGCTCATGAGCTGCGGAGAGCCGCACGAGACGGACTGCAGTGAGGTACTCGACCATCTGTACGAGTTCCTCGACAGTGAGATGCCGGACGTCGATCGCGACAAGTTCAAGCAGCACTTCAAGGAGTGCTCGCCGTGCCTGGAGAAGTACGGCCTTGAGCAGGCCGTGAAGAAGCTGGTCAAGCGGTGCTGCGGGCATGACGACGTGCCGACCGACCTGCGGGCCAAGGTCCTGGGGCGGCTCGACCTGATCCGCTCCGGGCAGGCCGTGCCCGAGCACGACATCACCGCCGCGCCCCAGGAGTCCTGAACTCCCCGCTGTCACCCGAACGTGCTAATCCGCGGGTCATCCGCCCGCGGAGCCCCCTGACGCCGCCCTAGGCTCCGACACCTGGAGGAGGCAGGGCCGGGGAGGGGCGTTCATGGAGACGGTTCCGGCACGGGCGCGCGCGTATGTGGCCTGTGTCGTCGTCTGCGCCCTGGTGCTCCTGCTCCCGCTGACGTCCGCACCGGCCCCCTGGTGGGCACTCACCCTGCTGGCCGCGCTGTACGCCGCCGGTGAGCGCGTGGCCCGCCGCCGCTTCGCCGGAACGTTCTATCCCGTGCTGCTCGCCGGGGCCTTCCTGCTGCCGCCGCCCGCCGCGGCGCTCGTCCCGCTGCCCGGTGCCCTGCTCGCACCGGTCGAGCAGCGGCCCGCGCTGCCACGCCGCCTGTGGCGGGCCGCCCAGCTCGTCATCGGCACCTGGGCCGCGGCACGGGTGCACGGTGTCCTCGGCGGACGCGAAGCCGTCACCGGCTCCGACTTTCCGCACGTCCTGCTGCCCGCCGGCGCGGCCGTGCTCGCCTTCTGCCTCGTCCTCACCCTGCTCGACGGGGGAATCCGCGCCTGCGCCGAGCACTTGCCGCTGCGCCGGGCCTGGCGCGGGCTGTTCCTGCGCTGCCTCGGCCCGCTGGCCGTGCACGGGCTCGCCGGGCTGATGATGGCCGTGCTCTGGCGCAGCCCCTACGGCCCCGTCGCCGCGCTGCTGGTGCTGCTGCCGATGTGCGTGTCCTGGTGGGTCTTCGCGCAGTACCACCGGCAGCGCGCCGCCCACCAGGCCACGATCCGCGCGCTGGTGCAGGCCGTGGACATCAAGGACGGCTACACACGCGGCCACAGCGAGCGCGTCGGCCAGGCGTCGATGATGATCGCCCGCGAGCTCGGCATGTGCGACGAACGCGTGGAGGTGCTGCGCTTCGCCGGAATCCTGCACGACGTCGGCAAACTCGGCGTCCCCACCCGGCTGCTGCGCAAGAACGGCCCGCTCACCCCGGAGGAACGCCGGGTGATCGAGCTGCATCCCGAGTACGGCCACGACATCGTGCGCGGCATCTCGTTCCTCGGCGAGGCGCGCTCGGCCGTGCTGCACCACCACGAACGCCTCGACGGCAGCGGATATCCCTACGGCCTGCGGGGCGGGCAGATCCCCGAGCCGGCCCGGGTGGTGGCGGTCGCCGACGCCTTCGACGCGATGACGTCCACCCGCTCCTACAGCAGGGCGCGGCCGGTGCCGGCGGCGCTGGCCGAGCTCCAGCGGTGCGCGGGCTCCCACTTCGACCCGCGGATGGTCGAGGCGCTGGTACGAGCCGTGGCCCGCCAGGGCTGGCACCCGGCCGTCACCGCCGACGAGCCCCCGCCCACGCTCCCCACCCCGCGCCCCGCCCCACCCACCCGGGAGCCCACCGGTGACCGGCCGAGCGCCCGGGAGGGAGCCGGGAGGCGGGGGGACGGCGGACGGGGAGCCGGCCGGGGGAGCGCCGGGGGACGAGGAATCGGCCGACGGTGCGCCTGTCAGGGGCGTACGCCGGCTGGAGGGGCGACGGCGGCCGGCCGAGTGGGCGCCGGGGAGCGAATCGCCGGGGAGCGAATCGCCGGGCGGGACGGTGGCGGGAACCGGTCGAGTGGCCGGGTGGGCGCCCCGAAGCGGGGAGCCGGTCAGCGGGACACCGGTGAACGGGGAGCCGGCCCGTAGGGCGCCGGAAGGCAGGGAGTCCGCCCGCGGCGCATCGGCAAGCGGGGAATCGGCCCGCGGCGCATCGGCGAGCGGGGGACCGGCCCCCAGCGCCTCGCCGACCGGCGACCCGGCCCTCAGCGTGCGGGTGCCTCGGCGCTGCGTGCCGCTCGGGTTGCTGCTTCTGCACATCCCCGCCGGTCTCCTCGTGCTCGCCTGTCTCGCCGGCACCCTGCGTACCGGGCTCGCCGAGCGCCCCATCGCGCTGGCCTTCGGCACGCTCGTCGCCGTCGGAGAGCTGACCCGCTGGAGCGGCCCGCACCTGCGGGAGCCGGCGCCGCTCGGTGCGGCAGGGGCGCTGTCGTACGCCCTGCTGGGGCAGTGCGCCGGGAGGCCGACCGGGCACGGCGTGGCGCAGGTCGTCACCGTGGTCGGCGCCGCCTGCCTGCTCGGCGGGGTGCCGCACATCGCGCGCGGGTGCGGGCCGACGCTCGACGACCTGACCCGGCGCACGCTGACCGCCGGCTTCGCCGCCGTCTGTTTCCAGCCGCTGTTCAACCGGGGCGTGTTCGACACCTGGATCGGCCCCGCCTACGCCCTGCTGCTGGTCGCCCTGCTGGCGCTGACCGCGCTGTGCGACGCGGTGCTCGCGGCCGCGCTGGCCCACGCGCGCACCCGGTGGCCGTTCGGGCCGCTGCTGCGCGACCAGCTGCGGGCGCTGCCCGGCATCGGCTCGGCGGTGTGCGCCACGGGTGCGGTGATGGCCCTGGCGGTGGCGGTGGCCGGGCTGTGGGCGCTGCCGGTGTTCTGCCTGCCGCTGCTGCTGACCCAGCTGGCCTTCCGCCGGTACGCGGAGGTGCGCGCCACCTACCGGCAGACCATCGCCTCGCTCGCCCGGGCCACCGAGACAGCCGGGTACACACCGGCCGGGCACGCGCGCCGGGTCGCCGGGCTCAGCCAGGCGGTCGGGCGGGACCTCGGGCTGAGCGAGGCGGAGCTGACCGTGCTGGAGTACGCGGCCCTGATGCACGACATCGGGCAGCTCAGCCTCGTCGACCCGGTGCCGGCCGGGGCCACCGCCCACCTCCCGGCCGAGGAGCAGCGGCGGATCGCGCTGCTCGGCGGGGCCGTCGTACGGCAGACCGGGGTGAGCCCGCAGGTGGCCATGGTGGTGGAGCGGCAGGCCAACCCGTGCCGGGAGCAGCCGCTCGCGGCGCGGATCGTGCGGGCGGTGAACGCGTACGAGGAGAAGGCGCGGGGCGCCGGGCCGTGCGGGGCGCTGGCGGCGCTGGAGGAGCTACGGCTGGGAACGGCCGGGGACTACGCGCCGGATGTGGTGGAAGCGCTGGCCCGGGTGTTGTCCCGGCAACAGTCTGACCCGGCCCCGAGCTGGGTAACCCATGGGTAATGAGCGGCCCTCCCGGCGTACGTGGTTGGATGCGAGGGAGAGGGTGTCCGGGGGCGTGAGCCAGCCCACTTTCCGGAACTGGAACTGGCAGGCGGGAATCGTGAGGATCTTCGGCAAGGGACGGCACCGGCCCTCCGCCTCCTGGCGGCAGGCCACGGACCGCGCGTTCACGCTGATCGGTGACGGCCGCTACGAGGACGCGGGCGCGCTGCTGACGCGGGCGGCCGATCTGGAGCCCTGGCTGTCGGAGTCCTGGTTCAACCTGGCCCTGCTGCACAAGTTCCGGCACGACTGGGAGCAGGCGCGCGCCGCGGGTCTGCGGGCGGTGGCCCTGCTGGAGAAGGAGAGCGGGGCGCCGGACTGGTGGAACGTCGGCATCGCCGCGACCGCGCTGCAGGACTGGCCGCTGGCCCGGCGTGCCTGGCAGGCGTACGGGCTGAGCGTGCCGGGCGGTGCCACGGCCGCCGACGAGCCGGTCGGCATGGACCTGGGCAGCGCGGCCGTACGGCTGTCGCCCGAGGGCGAGGCCGAGGTGGTGTGGGGCCGGCGGCTGGACCCGTCGCGGATCGAGGTGCTGTCGATTCCACTGCCGTCGTCCGGGCGGCGCTGGGGCGAGGTCGTACTGCACGACGGCGTCCCGCACGGGGAGCGGACCACGTCCGGCGGGCACAGCTTCCCGGTCTTCGACGAGATCGAGCTGTGGGCGCCCTCGCCGGTGCCGACCTGGGTGGTGCTGATCGAGGCGGCCACCGAGGCGGACCGGGACGCGCTGGAGCAGCTGGCCGCGGACGCCGGGTTCGCGGCGGAGGACTGGTCGTCGTCGGTGCGGCTGCTGTGCCGGATGTGCTCGGAGTCGCGGATGCCGGCCGACGAGGGCGACGGCGTCCACCTCGACCCCCACGACCACAGCGAGCCGGGTCACCCCGGCCCCCTCGGCCACCGCACGGACGGGCAGCTGTGGGTGCCGGAGCGGGAGTGCGGGGTGGCTGCGCCGGCTTCCTTGGTACGGGGGTTGCTGGACGGATGGGTGGCGGACAGCCCGGATTCCCGCGATTGGCGGGATCTTGAGGAGGTCTGTTAGGCCGTCGTCCGCGCGCGGCGCCGTCGTGGCTGATCGCGCAGTTCCCCGCGCCCCTTCGGGGCGCGGCCGCCGTACCCTGTATCAGCATCATCCCCTTGTTTTTGTTCAGGAAGGCTTACGTCCGTCATGGCGCAGCAGGACACCGATCAGCAGCACGTGGGCGTGCTCCCCGTCGATGACGAGGGGTACGTCGTCGACACGGAGGACTGCGAGGAGCGCGAGACCGCCTGGCGTGAGCGCGGCACCTCGCGGCCGATCACGGTCGTGGGCAACCCGGTGCTGCACAAGGAGTGCGAGGACGTCACCGACTTCGGTGACGAGCTCCAGCAGCTGGTCGCGGACATGTTCGCCTCGCAGCGCACCGCCGAGGGCGTGGGCCTGGCCGCCAACCAGATCGGCGTCGGCCTGAAGGTCTTCGTCTACGACTGCATGGACGACAGCGGTGTCCGGCACGTCGGCGTGGTCTGCAACCCCAAGCTCGTCGAGCTGCCCGCCGACCAGCGTGTCCTGGACGACAGCAACGAGGGCTGCCTGTCCGTGCCGACCGCGTACGCGCCGCTCGCCCGCCCCGACTACGCCGAGGTCACCGGGCAGGACGAGCAGGGCAACCCGGTCAAGGTGCGCGGCACCGGCTACTTCGCCCGGTGTTTGCAGCACGAGACGGACCATCTGTACGGCCGTCTCTACATCGACCGGCTCTCCAAGCGTGAACGCAAGGACGTGCTGCGGCAGATGGCCGAGAACGAGCCGCGCTACCCGGTCGTCGCCAACGACTGACGTCTCCCAAGCGCCTTGCGTACGGCGCCTGTTGGGGGCCCCAGCGCCCCAACAGGCGCCGTTCGTCTGTCCGTCGCACGTTCGATCCCCTGCGCACATGTGGGTGATCGATAAGCAGTCACATAGGGGGAGATTCTCGGCACGCCGGGGTAGTGAATGAAGCAAATCCGTTCCCAGAACGGTCAGTTGTGGTGCTGAATGGTAAGTGCGGGGATACGCAACGGCGCACGCCCGGCACGACAGGAGGGGTGTGCGCGCAGCGGCGGCTGAGAGGGGTAGTTCGTGCATGCTCTCCCATACAGCACCACACGCGGCACCGGTGCGGCGCCGAAGGCGGTGGCGGTGCCACCGTCGCTCTCTCTTCCGGTGATCGAGGCGGCGTTTCCCCGGCGGTTGCACCAGTATTGGCCAAAGCTCCAGGAGAAGACCCGAACCTGGTTGCTGGAAAAGCGGCTGATGCCGGCGGACAAGGTCGAGGAATATGCCGACAGCCTGTGCTACACCGACCTCATGGCGGGCTACTACCTGGGCGCCCCCGACGAGGTCCTGCAGGCCATCGCCGACTTCAGCGCCTGGTTCTTCGTCTGGGACGACCGCCACGACCGCGACATCGTGCACCGCAGGCCGGTCGCCTGGCGCTGCCTGAAGTCCCGGCTGCACACCGCGCTGGACGCCCCCCGGGACCATCTGCGCCACGAGGATCCCCTGGTCGCGGGGCTGGCGGACAGCGTGGGGCGGCTGTTCACGTTCCTGCCGGCCAGCTGGAACGCCCGCTTCACCCGGCACTTCCACGCGGTCATCGAGGCCTATGACCGGGAGTTCCACAATCGGATCGAGGGCGTCGTCCCGACGGTCGAGGAGTACCTGCGGCTGCGCCGGCTGACCTTCGCCCACGGGATCTGGACCGACCTGCTCGAACCGAGCGCCGGCTGTGAACTCCCGGACGCCGTACGGAAACACCCGGCATATGCGCGACCGGCTCTGCTGAGCCAGGAATTCGCCGCCTGGTACAACGACCTGTGCTCGCTGCCCAAGGAAATAGCGGGCGACGAGGTGCACAATCTCGGAATCAGTCTCATCACCCATGAGGGGCTGACCCTGGAACAGGCGGTGCGAGAAGTCCGGCGCCGCGTCGAGGAATGCATCACCGAATTCATCGACGCGGAACGGAGCGCCCTGATTTTCGCCGACGGACTCGACGACGGCACCGTGCGCGGAAAAGAACTGAGCGCCGCCGTACGGGCCTGCGTCGGGAACATGCGGAACTGGTTCAGTTCCGTCTACTGGTTCCACCACGAATCCGGCCGGTACATGGTCGACAACTGGGACGACCGGTCCACGCCCCCGTACGTCAACAACGAAGCGGCAGGTGAGAAATGACCGTCGAGTCGGTGAAGCCCTCGGTGTCCACACCCCCGGAACTGCGCGAGCCACCCCTCGCGGGCGGCGGGGTCCCGCTCCTCGGCCACGGCTGGAAACTGGCCCGCGACCCGCTGCGGTTCATGTCCGCGCTGCGCGACCACGGCGACGTCGTCCGCCTCCGGCTCGGCCCCAAGACGGTGTACGCCGTCACCACCCCGGAACTGACCGGCGCGCTCGCCCTCAGCCCCGACTACCACATCGCCGGCCCGCTGTGGGAGTCCCTGGAGGGCCTGCTCGGCAAGGAGGGCGTGGCCACCGCGAACGGCCCGCAGCACCGCCGGCAGCGGCGCACCATCCAGCCCGCGTTCCGGCTCGACGCCATCCCCGCCTACGGACCGATCATGGAAGAGGAGGCGCACGCGCTCGCCGAGCGCTGGGCGGGCGGCGAGACCATCGACTGCACCGGCGAGTCCTTCCGGATCGCCGTGCGCATCGCGGCCCGCTGCCTGCTGCGCGGGGACTACATGGACGAGCGGGCCGAGCGGCTGTGCACCGCCCTCGCGGTCGTCTTCCGCGGCATGTACCGGCGGATGGTGGTCCCGCTCGGACCGCTGTACCGGCTGCCGCTGCCGGCCAACCGCGAATTCAATCGCGCCCTGGCCGATTTGCATCTCCTGGTCGACGAGATCATCGCCGAGCGACGCGCATCTGGTCAAAAGCCGGACGATTTGCTGACGGCATTGCTGGAAGCGAAGGACGAAAACGGCGACCCCATCGGGGAGCAGGAGATCCACGACCAGGTCGTCGCCATCGTCACGCCCGGCAGCGAAACGGTGGCATCCACCATCATGTGGTTGCTTCAGGCACTTGCCGAGCACCCGGAGCACGCCGACAAGATTCACGCCGAAGTCGAATCCGTCACCGGCGGCAGGCCCGTGGCATTCGACGACGTACGCAAGCTGCGGCACACCAACAATGTCGTCATCGAGGCCATGCGTTTGCGGCCCGCCGTATGGATATTGACCCGGCGCGCGGTCGTCGACACCGAACTGGGCGGCTGGCGGATTCCGGCCGGGTCGGACATCGTCTACAGTCCGTACGCGATCCAGCGCGATCCGAAGTCGTACGCCCGCAACCTGGAGTTCGACCCGGACCGCTGGCTTCCGGACCGGGCCAAGGACGTACCGAAACACGCCATGAGCCCGTTCAGCACCGGCAACCGCAAATGCCCCAGCGACCACTTCTCCATGTCGCAGCTGACGCTGATCACGGCCGCGCTCGCCGCCCGGTACCGCTTCGAGCAGGCCCCCGGCTCCGACGACGCGACCCGGGTCGGCATCACCCTGCGCCCGAACCGGCTGCTGCTGCGGGCGGTGCCGCGCTGAGCGCTCAGGCGGCCCGCGGGCCGCGGAAGGTACGGCGGTAGGCGTTCGGGGTCGTCCCCAGCACCCGCGTGAAGTGGTGCCGCAGCGCCGCCGCCGTACCGAACCCGGTGCGCCAGGCGATCGCGTCCATCGTCTCGTCCGTCGCCTCCAGCAGCCGCTGCGCCAGCAGCACCCGCTGGCGCAGGATCCACCGGTACGGCGTCGTGCCGGTCTCCTGCTGGAAGCGCCGGGCGAACGTGCGCGGCGCCATATGGGCCCGCTCCGCGAGCTGTTCGACGGTGACCTCCTGGTCGAGGTGCTGCTCCATCCACGCCAGCACCTCGCCGACGGTGTCGCAGGGTGCCTTCGGCAGCGGCCGCTCGATGTACTGCGCCTGCCCGCCGTCCCGGTGCGGCGGTACGACCATGCGCCGGGCGATCTTGTTGGCCACCTCCGGCCCCTGCTCCTTGCGCACCAGGTGCAGACAGGCGTCGATGCCGGCGGCGGTGCCGGCCGAGGTGATCACCGGGTCCTCGTCGACGTAGAGCACGTCCGGCTCGACGATCGCGCGCGGGTACTGCCGCCGCAGCTCGTCGGCGTGGTGCCAGTGCACCGCGCAGCGCCGGCCGTCCAGCAGTCCGGCGGCGCCCAGCACGAACACGCCGGAGCACACGCTCAGCACCCGCACCCCGCTCTCCACCGCACGGACCAGGGCCTGCAGCAGTGCGGGGGGATAGGCGCGGTGCGCGAACTCCTCGCCGGCCGGGACGACGATCAGATCGGCGCCCTCCAGCCGGTCCAGGCCGTACGGCGTGGACACGGTCAGCCCGCCGACGTGCGTGCCCAGCGACGGGCCCTCGGCGGAGACCACCGCGAAGTCGTACACCGGCAGCCCGTCGTCGCTGCGGTCGAGCCCGAAGACCTCGCACACGACCCCGAACTCGAAGGGATGCACACCGTCGAGCAGGACGGCGGCCACGTTCTTCAGCATGCTGCCAGTGTGCCTCGCCAGTGGCAGTAATTCGAGGGTGTGCGGCAGTACTGCCACTCACGGTAAGGAGTGTGCGGCGCGACAGTGGTGTCCATGAACGGAAACCAGATCGAAGGCCTGATCGGAATGACCCTCACCCTGGGGATCCTGGTCCTCCTGATCCTCCCCTCACTGCTCGGCATCGTGCGCGAACGGCGCGTCGACCGGCAGATCAGGGAGGCCCAGGAAGCCCGCGGAGAGAAGGAGGCTCAGAAGTCCTCGTCCAGGTCGACGGTGCCCTCCACCGCCACCTGGTACGCCGAGGGGCGCCGCTCGAAGAAGTTGGTCAGCTCCTGAACGCCCTGCAGCTCCATGAAGGAGAAGGGGTTCTCGGAGCCGTAGACCGGAGCGAAGCCGAGCCGGGTCAGCCGCTGGTCGGCGACGCACTCCAGGTACTGCCGCATCGAGTCGGTGTTCATGCCGGGGAGGCCGTCCCCGCACAGGTCGCGCGCGAACTGCAGCTCGGCCTCGACGGCCTCCCGCAGCATGTCGGTGACCTGCCGGCCCAGCTCGTCGTCGAAGAGGTCCGGCTCCTCCTTGCGGACGGTGTCGACCACGTCGAAGGCGAACGACATGTGCATCGTCTCGTCCCGGAACACCCAGTTCGTGCCGGTCGCCAGGCCGTGCAGCAGACCCCGGCTGCGGAACCAGTAGACGTACGCGAAGGCGCCGTAGAAGAACAGGCCCTCGATGCACGCGGCGAAGCAGATGAGGTTGAGCAGGAAGCGGCGGCGGTCGGCCTTGCTCTCCAGCCGCTCCAGCTTCTCGACCTCGTTGATCCACCTGAAGCAGAACTCGGCCTTCTCCCGGATGGACGGGATGTTCTCCACGGCCGCGAAGGCGGCGGCACGGTCGTCCGGATCGGGCAGATAGGTGTCCAGCAGCGTCAGATAGAACTGGACGTGCACGGCCTCCTCGAACAGCTGACGGCTCAGATAGAGCCGCGCTTCGGGGGAGTTGATGTGCTTGTACAGCGTCAGCACCAGGTTGTTCGCGACGATCGAGTCGCCCGTCGCGAAGAAGGCCACGAGCCGGCCGATCAGGTGCTGCTCCTCGGGCGTCAGCCTGGCCAGATCGGCGACGTCGGAGTGGAGGTCGACCTCCTCCACGGTCCAGGTGTTCTTGATGGCGTCCCGGTAGCGCTCGTAGAAGTCGGGGTAGCGCATCGGACGCAGGGTGAGTTCGAAGCCCGGGTCGAGCAGGTTCTGGTTTCGGGTGGTCATCACTGGCAGGCCTCGCAGGACTCGGGGTTTTCCAGGGAGCAGGCGACGGCCTCTTCGGAGGACACCTGCTGGACGGGGACGGTGGCCTGCGCCCGGGCGGCGCGGGCGATGCGCGTCGCGGGGCGCGAGCGCAGGTAGTACGTGGTCTTCAGCCCGGACTTCCAGGCGTAGGCGTACATCGAGGAGAGCTTGCCGATGGTCGGCGTCTCCATGAAGAGGTTCAGGGACTGCGCCTGGTCCAGGAACGGGGTCCGCGCCGCCGCCATGTCGATCAGGCCGCGCTGCGGGATCTCCCACGCCGTGCGGTACAGCCGGCGTACGTCCTCGGGGATCCAGGCGAAGTCCTGCACCGAGCCGCTCGACTCGCGCAGCGCCTCCCGGGTGCGGGCGTCCCACACGCCGAGCTTCTTCAGCTCGGCGACCAGGTAGGAGTTCACCTGCAGGAACTCACCCGACAGCGTCTCGCGCTTGAACAGGTTCGACACCTGCGGCTCGATGCACTCGTAGACGCCCGCGATGGAGGCGATGGTGGCGGTCGGCGCGATGGCGAGGAGCAGGGAGTTGCGCATGCCCGTGTCGGCGATACGACGGCGCAGCGCCTCCCAGCGCTCCGGCCAGGTCAGCTCCACGTCGTAGTGGTCGGGGTGCAGCACACCCTGTGCCGTACGGGTCTTCTCCCAGGCCGGCAGCGGGCCGTTGCGCTCGGCGAGGTCGGCCGAGGCCTCGTACGCGGCGAGCATGATCCGCTCGGCGATCCGGGTGGACAGGGCCTTGGCCTCGGGGGAGTCGAACGGCAGCCGCAGCTTGAAGAAGACGTCCTGCAGACCCATCGCGCCCAGGCCCACCGGGCGCCACTTGGCGTTGGAACGGCCCGCCTGCTCGGTCGGGTAGAAGTTGATGTCGACCACGCGGTCGAGGAAGGTGACGGCGGTGCGGACGGTGGCGTCCAGCCGCTCCCAGTCGATGTCCCCGCCGGCCACGAACGCGCCCAGGTTGACCGAGCCGAGGTTGCACACCGCCGTCTCGCCGTCGTCCGTGACCTCCAGGATCTCCGTGCAGAGGTTGGAGGAGTGGACCACGTGGCCCGGCAGGGCCGTCTGGTTGGCGGTGCGGTTGGCGGCGTCCTTGAAGGTCATCCAGCCGTTGCCGGTCTGCGCCAGGGTGCGCATCATGCGGCCGTACAGGTCACGAGCCGGGATGGTCTTCTTCGCCAGGCCCGCGGCCTCCGCCTTGCGGTAGGCGGCGTCGAACTCCTCGCCCCACAGGTCCACCAGCTCCGGCACGTCGGCCGGCGAGAACAGCGACCACTGCTCGTCGGCGCCCACCCGGCGCATGAACTCGTCCGGGATCCAGTGCGCGAGGTTCAGGTTGTGCGTACGGCGGGCGTCCTCACCGGTGTTGTCCCGCAGCTCCAGGAACTCCTCGATGTCGGAGTGCCAGGTCTCCAGGTACACCGCGGCCGCGCCCTTGCGCCGCCCGCCCTGGTTCACCGCCGCGACCGAGGCGTCCAGCGTCTTCAGGAACGGCACGATGCCGTTGGAGTGCCCGTTGGTGCCGCGGATCAGCGAACCGCGGCTGCGGATGCGGGAGTACGACAGACCGATGCCGCCGGCGTGCTTGGAGAGCCGGGCGACCTGGTGGTAGCGGTCGTAGATGGAGTCCAGCTCGTCCAGCGGGGAGTCCAGGAGGTAGCAGGACGACATCTGGGGGTGCCGGGTGCCGGAGTTGAACAGCGTGGGGGAGGAGGGCAGGTAGTCGAGGCGGCTCATGAGCCCGTAGAGCGCCGCGACCTCGTCCACCGAGCGGGCGGTGTCGTCCTCGGCGAGCCCGCTCGCCACCCGCAGCAGGAAGTGCTGGGGCGTCTCGATCACCTTGCGGGTGATCGGGTGCCGCAGCAGATAGCGGCTGTGCAGCGTGCGCAGGCCGAAGTAGCCGAAGCGGTCGTCGGCGCCGGTGTCGACGAGGGCGTCGAGCCGCTCGGCGTGCAGCCGCACGAACTCGGCGGTCCGGTCCGCGACGAGCCCCTCGCGGTGGCCGACGGCGACCGACTCGGTGAACGACGTGACGCCCTGCGAGGCGGCCTCGGCGCGGATGGTCAGCGTCAGCAGCCGGGCGGCCAGCCGCGAGTACGCGGGGTCCTCGGAGATGAGCCCGGCGGCGGCCTCCGTGGCCAGCTCCCGCAGCTCGGCCTCGTCGGCGTGGGCGGACCGGCCGCGCAGCGCGGCGGCAGCGACCCGGCCGGGGTCGGCGTCGGGGAGGTCGGCGGTCAGCTCGGTCAGGGTCCGCAGCAGCGCGGCACCGGGACCGTCGGTCTTCAGACCGTCGACGGCATCGTCGCTGACTGAAGCCGGGTCGGCTGGCGCGATGGTCACGTGGGGCTCTCCCTCGCTCGGCACTTCGGGCCTGGGGGAGGGCAGGGGGCAGCACACGAGCGCACGCGGCGTCGCGTCCACCGGCCCATTCCACGAGGCCCGGACGTCAGGGCACACCGGCCGGACGGCCGGGTGCACTGTCGGCAGGTCCTCGGACTGAACAGGCGTGCGCGAAGCACGCGTGTACACCGTTGCGGGACAGTTCCGGATTCGCACCGGATTCCCCTGCGGCGACAGCGAGCATGAGCATACATCTAGTGCTGGGCTGTCGCGTCACCCCCAGATGTTGTGTCCCGGTGGCTTCACAGCGTCAGCTCGTAGGTGAGCAGGGTGATGTCGTCGAGCTCCGGGAGGGGATTCCAATCCCGCTCGGGCGTACGGACGAAACCCAGGCGTTCGTAGATGCGGTGGGCGGCGTGCATGGTCCGCTGGGTCGACAGCACGAGCTTCGTGCAGCCGTCGACGGCCCGGGCCCGCTCGACGCAGGCTCGCACCAGCGCCTCGCCGGCACCCCGGCCGCGCGCCTCGTGGGCCACCGCGAGCATCCGTATCTCGGCCTCGCCGGGGCGCGCGATGTCGGCCATCGGACCGCCGGACGGTACGAAAGTGACGCCGCCCAGAACCGTGCCGTCCGCCGTGGCGACCAGCACCTCGGCCGCGGCGGCACGCTTGGCCACGTCCCGCAGCTCCCCGAGGTACTCGTCGCTCTCCCCGAAGTCCAGGAGGCCGTCACGGAGGTAGGCCTGGGCGGTGATCTCCCCCAGAGCGGCGTGTTCGGCGGGCTGAATGCGTCGGATCCGGATGTCCATGACGGCGAGTGTGCCCCACGGGTACGACGACGGGCCGCCGGATTTCTCCGACGGCCCGTGCGTACGGCGTGCGTGCGGGTGGCTCAGTGGCCGGCGCCCGCCGTGGCCGGGGGCAGTTCGGTCTGGACGCCCGGGTCGCCGGCGTCCGCCGTGTAGTCCTCCGGGCGGGTCTCGTCGACGCCCTCGGGGGCCTTCACGGCCTTCAGGACGAAGGTGAGGACCACCGTCACCACGACGTTCAGCACGAACGCCGTCAGGCCGATGTAGCCGATCTCGCCGATGCCGGGGATCTCCTTGGCGGAGCCGCCGAAGTGCTTCTGGCTCGGGTTGGTCGGCGACGGCACCCCGTAGGCGACGAGCGTGCCGTAGACCATGCCGACCGCCCAGCCGGCCAGCAGCGCCCAGCGGTGGAACCAGCGGGTGAACAGACCGCCGACCAGCGCCGGGAACGTCTGCAGGATCCAGATGCCGCCCAGCAGCTGGAAGTTGATCGCGACCGTCTTGTCCATGGTGAGGACGAAGACCAGCGCGCCCACCTTCACCAGCAGGGAGACGATCTTGGAGACCTGGGCCTCCTGCTTCGGCGTGGCGTCCGGCTTGATGAAGTCCCGGTAGATGTTGCGGGTGAAGAGGTTGGCCGCCGCGATCGACATGATCGCCGCCGGGACCAGCGCGCCGATGCCGATCGCCGCGAAGGCGATGCCCGCGAACCAGTCCGGGAACATGTTCTCGAACAGCTGCGGGATGGCCAGCTGGCCGTTCTGCACCTTGATCCCGGCCGCGATCGCCATGAAGCCGAGCAGCGCGAGCAGGCCCAGCATCAGGGAGTACAGCGGCAGGATCGTGGTGTTGCGCCGGATCACCTCACGGCTCTTGGACGACAGGGTCGCGGTGATCGAGTGCGGGTACATGAACAGCGCGAGCGCGGAGCCCAACGCCAGGGTGGCGTAGGTCCATTGCTGCGCCTCGCCCGAGGCCAGCGCACCACGCGGCTTGCCCGTGGTCGGGTTGACCTGGCTGAACGCGTCGCCCGCCTTGGCGAAGATGTCGTCGAACCCGCCCAGCTTGATCGGGATGTAGATGATCGCCACCGCGATGACGATGTAGATCAGCGCGTCCTTCACGAACGCGATCAGCGCGGGGGCCCGCAGACCCGACGAGTAGGTGTACGCCGCCAGCACGCCGAACGCGATCAGCAGCGGCAGGTCCTTGACGAACCAGTTGGTGTTCTCGCCGCCGCCGACGCCCATCACGTCCAGCACGGCCTGGATGCCGACGAGCTGGAGCGCGATGTACGGCATCGTCGCGAGGATGCCGGTCAGCGCCACCGCCAGCGACAGCCCCTTGGAACCGAACCGGCCCCGTACGAAGTCCGAGGTCGTCACGTACCCGTGCTTGTGCGACACCGACCACAGGCGCGGCAGGAACGTGAAGATCAGCGGGTAGACGAGGATCGTGTACGGCACCGCGAAGAAGCCGGACGCGCCCGCCGCGTAGATCGCCGCCGGCACGGCGACGAACGTGTACGCCGTGTACAGGTCACCGCCGAGCAGGAACCAGGTGATCCAGGTGCCGAACGACCGTCCGCCCAGGCCCCATTCGTCCAGGCTGTGCTCGTTCTCGGCCTTGCGCCACCGGGCGGCCAGGAAGCCCATGACGGTGACGAGCAGGAAGAAGAAGATGAAGACGCCGAGTGCGACGCCGTTCACGTCGTCCTTCACTTGTCCGCACCGCCCTTCTGAGAGGCACGGGCGCGCTGGTCACGCTGCCACAGCTTGTAGGCGATCATCGTCAGCGCCGTGGAGATGAGCACCCACAGCATCTGGTACCAGTAGAAGAACGGGATTCCGATGAACGCCGGGTCCACCTTGGCGTACGAACCCACCCACAGCATCGCCACGAAGGGCGCGACAAGGCAGAGGGCGATGACGACGCGTGCAGGCGTCACCACCGCCGGTCTGGACACATCTGGCGCATTCGACATCGCGCGGCTCCCGTCCCCTCACTGATCACCTGTGCAAGTGCGCAGGAAATCTAGGTCAGGTGTGGCGGGAACGGAACCCCTCGTCCGCATAACGGTCGTTGGCTGCCTGGACCGTTATCCGACCGCGACTTCGACGGGATGTGACGGCTAGTCCTGCGGGCGCTTCAGGCGGGCCACGAACTTGTAGCGGTCGCCCCGGTAGACCGACCGCACCCATTCCACCGGCTCCCCCTGCCGGTCGAAGGAGTGCCGGGAGAGCATCAGCATCGGCAGACCCACGTCGGTGCCGAGCAGACCGGCCTCGCGCGGGGTGGCCAGCGAGGTCTCGATGGTCTCCTCGGCCTCGGCCAGGTGGACGTCGTAGACCTCGGCGAGGGCGGTGTACAGCGACGTGTACTTCACCAGCGAGCGGCGCAGCGCCGGGAACCGCTTGGCCGACAGGTGGGTGGTCTCGATGGCCATGGGCTCGCCGTTGGCCATGCGCAGCCGCTCGATGCGCAGCACCCGGCCGCCGGCGGTGATGTCGAGCAGGGTGGCCAGGCGCTCGTCGGCGGTGATGTAACCGACGTCCAGCAGCTGCGAGGTGGGCTCCAGGCCCTGCGCCCGCATGTCCTCGGTGTACGACGTCAGCTGCAGCGCCTGCGAGACCTTCGGCTTGGCGACGAACGTGCCCTTGCCCTGGATGCGCTCCAGCCGGCCCTCCACCACCAGTTCCTGCAGCGCCTGGCGGACGGTCGTGCGGGAGGTGTCGAACTCCGCCGCGAGCGTCCGCTCCGGCGGGACCGGGGTGCCGGGCGGCATCGTCTCGGTCATGTCGAGCAGGTGCTTCTTCAGGCGGTAGTACTTGGGCACACGCGCGGTACGGACGGTGGCGCCACTGTCGTTCTCCGCACTGCTGACGTCGGTGCTCATGCTCTGCCTTCCCGGCTCCGGTGCCGAAGCGGCCGACACGCCATCGGCCGCGGGCTCACATCGTGGCACGGCTTCGTGCGGGGCGACCTCGGTGGGCGCCCTTGCACGCTCCGTGATCTCCTCTGTATACCGTTGGCGCCGGTGCTGGTCTAGTCCAGAGAGCCCGGCAGAGGCGGTCCGGCTTCCGCCCCCGCGGCGGTCAGATGCCCTGCCACTCCGGCTTGTTGGCGTAGGTGTGCCGGAAGTAGTCGGCGAGCTTCAGCTTGGACGCGGCCGCCTCGTCCACCACCACCGTCGTATGCGGGTGCAGCTGCAGCGCGGACGCCGGGCATATCGCCGCGACCGGCCCCTCGACGGTCGCCGCCACCGCGTCCGCCTTGCCCTCACCGGTGGCCAGCAGCACCAGGTGGCGCGCTTCCAGGATGGTGCCGATGCCCTGCGTGATGACGTGGTGCGGCACCTGCTCGATGTCGCCGTCGAAGAACCGCGCGTTGTCCACTCGGGTCTGCTCGGTCAGCGTCTTGATCCGCGTCCGGGAGGCCAGCGAGGAGCACGGCTCGTTGAACCCGATGTGTCCGTCGGTGCCGATCCCGAGGAGCTGCAGGTCCACCCCGCCGGCCTCGGCCAGCACGCGGTCGTACGCCTCGCACGCCGCCTGGACGTCCTCGGCGGTGCCGTCCGGGCCGAGGAACCGCTCCATGCCGATGCCGAGCGGCTCCAGCACCTCGCGCCGCAGCACCGAGCGGTAGGACTCGGGGTGGTCGGCGGGCAGCCCCACGTACTCGTCGAGCTGGGCGACCCGGGCCCGCGCGGTGTCCACGGCACCGGAGCGCACCTTGGCCTCCAGCGCCCGGTAGATGGGCAGCGGGGTGGAGCCCGTGGCGACGCCGAGCAGGGCGTCGGGCTTGCGTCGCAGCAGCTGCGCCATGGCCTCGGCGATGAGCTCGCCGCCCGCCTCGGCGTCCGGAACGATGACAACTTCCACGCTGGCCTGCCGTTTCGAAGAGGGGACTCGGAGGTGGGACTGGGCCCGTGCGGGCCGGGACCGGGGCCCGTGCGGGCCGGGGACCGGGGTCCGTCGGGGCCGATGGCTCTGCCCGGAAACGGGCAGTGTGGTTTAGACCAATCTAACAGAGACAGGTGCCCGTATCCCAGGGTCCCCGGACCCTCCGCCTCCCGCCACCGCCCGGCAGGCAGCGCCCTGGCCGAGTGTCCTGGGGTCAGGTCAGCGACCCCCCCCGTCGCGTCCAGCCAGTGACCGGTCACCCAGCGGCCGTCGTCCGAGGCGAGGAAGGCCACCGCGTCGGCGATGTCCGCCGGCATGCCCACCCGGCCGAGCGCCGAGTACGCGGCGGCGCCCTGCCGCGCCTGATCGCTCACCCGCAGCCACCCGGCGTTGATGTCGGTGTCGACGATGCCGGGCGCCACCGAGTTCACCGTGATCCCCCGGGGGCCGAGCACCTTGGACAGGTCCCGGGTGAAGACGTCGAGCGCGCCCTTCGTCATCGCGTACGCCATCAACTGCGGCATCGCGGCGCTGTGGGCGAGGCCGGACGATATGTTCACCACGCGCCCGCCGTCCCTGAGCCTGCGCAGCCCGAGCTGGGTGATGAAGTGCGGCGCCTTCACGTTCACCGCGAAGAGGCGGTCGTACTCCCCCTCGTCGATCTCATCGAACGGGCGGCTGGTCCCGATCCCGGCGTTGTTCACCAGGATGTCCAGCCCGTCGGCGTGCCGGTCGAACTCGGCCCACAGACGCTCGGCGTCCCCCGCCACGCCCAGCTCCGCCCCGATGGTGAAGGCCGAGCCGCCCTCCGCCTCGATCCCGGCGACCGTCTCCTTGGCCGCTGCCTCGTTGCTGCCGTAGTGCACCGCGACACGCGCCCCGTCACGCGCCAGCCGCTCGGCGACCGCTCGCCCGATTCCCCTGCTCGCCCCCGTCACCAGGGCCGTCCTGCCCCCGAGCACGCCCATGTCGGCACTCCCCTCGATCCGTCGCCGCATTTGTCTAGCGGTCGCTACAAAAAAACCGTACGACAGCCCGCAGACATTTCTCTAGTGCCCGCTATAAAATCCCTCCCATGGGTGAGCAGCGAATGGGCAGCGCGGCTGCGGACGACAGGGCCGCTGCCGACGGCAGCGCGTCGGCAGACGACAGCGCGTCGGCAGACGACAGCGCGTCGGCAGACGACAGCGCGACCGGGCGCGGCGGACCGGTGCCGGCGCGTACCCCGCGTCCCCGTGGCCGCCCCCGCGCCTTCGACCGGGAGACCGCGCTGGAGAAGGCGGTCATGGCCTTCTGGGAGCGGGGCTACGAGGCGACCTCGGTCTCCGATCTCACCCGCGTCATGGGCATCGGCGCCCCCAGCCTGTACGCGGCCTTCGGGGACAAGCGCTCGCTGTTCGAGGAGGTCGTCAGGGTCTACGGCGTCACGCACGGCGCCTTCTCGCAGCGCGCCCTGGACGAGGAGCCGAGCGCCGAGGCGGCCGTCGCGCGGCTGCTGCGGGAGGCCGCCGCACAGTTCACCGACCCCGGTCATCCGCACGGCTGCCTCGTCATCCACGCGGCCACCAATTGCTCGACCCCCGAGGTCGAGCAGGCCCTGCGCCGGCAGCGGCAGGCCGCCGTCGCCGCCATCGAGAGCCGTATCCGGGCCGACGTCGTCGCCGGTGCGCTGCCTGCGGACACCGACGCGGGCACCCTCGCGCGACACGCCGCCGCCGTGTTCCAGGGCATGTCACAGCAGGCACGGGATGGGGCGAGCCGGGAGGAACTGGAAGCGGTCGCGGAATTTGCCATGTCCATCTGGCCCCGCAGCTGAGCCGGGCGGGCTAGGCTGCGCAGCAGCAACTTCACACAGACCTGCGCCGAACAAACCGCCGCCGACGCATGGACACGCCTACTGGTCTAGTCCACAATCGTCGGGAGAGCGCGAGAACGACCAGCGCAGGACCAGAGCCTCCGTCTTCCCCGCACAGGAAGGCGGACCGAGGAACCGGTGCTCTCTGCCCTGACTGCCCCGGGTCCTCACCTTCGGCCGACCGGGACCGCACACCCCGCGGCCGATATTGCTCCGGGCTGCGGTGCCGGGAGGGTTGAGGGTCCCTCCCAGGCGCCGCGGCCCGCGGGTGTTTCCGGGGCCGGTGCGGCAGGCCCAGGGGACCCACGGCCGCCTCCCCGCGCCGTGCATTTCAGGGCCGTACAAACCGCCAGGTACGCTCGCACACGTGCCCTCCATGAACGAACTGGTCCGCCAGCACACCGGCCTCGACGACTCCGATCTCGAATGGCTCCATCTGCTGGTCTCGGAGTGGCAGCTGCTCTCCGACCTCTCCTTCGCCGACCTGGTCCTGTGGGTCCCCACCCGCGACGGCACGCGCTACGTCTCGGTCGCCCAGATGCGGCCCAACACCGGCCCCACCTCCTACCAGGACGACATGGTCGGCCACCTGGTCCCGCGCGGCCGCAGGCCCATGCTGGACGCCGCGCTCGACGAGGGCCGGATCGTGCGCGAGGGCGACCCGGAGTGGCGCGAGGAGGTGCCGGTACGGGTCGAGTCCATCCCCGTACGGCGTGAGGGCCGCGTCCTCGGTGTGATCGCGCGCAACACGAACCTGCTCACCGTGCGCACCCCGAGCCGCCTGGAGCTGACCTACCTGCAGAGCGCCTCCGACCTGGCGCAGATGATCGCGGCCGGCTCCTTCCCGTTCCCGAACCAGCAGGTCGACATGGACGCCTCGCCGCGCGTCGGCGACGGCCTGATCCGGCTGGACGCCGACGGACTCGTCCAGTACGCCTCCCCGAACGCGCTGTCCGCCTACCACCGGCTCGGTCTCGCCTCCGACCTCGTCGGCCAGCACCTGGGCCAGACCACCGCGGAACTCGCTCCGACGCGCGGGCCGGTGGACGAGGCGCTCGCCAAGGTCGCCAGCGGCTGGGCGCCGCGCGAGTTCGAGATCGAGGCCAACGACGGGGTCATCCAGTTCCGGGCGATCCCGCTCAAGCCCAAGGGCACCCGCATCGGTTCGCTGGTGCTGCTCCGGGACGTGACGGAACTGCGGCGCCGTGAGCGCGAGTTGATCACCAAGGACGCCACCATCCGGGAGATCCACCACCGGGTGAAGAACAACCTCCAGACGGTTGCGGCCCTGCTGCGGCTGCAGGCCCGGCGCATCGACTCCGAGCGCGGACGGGAGGCGCTGGAGGAGGCGGTCCGCCGGGTCGGCTCGATCGCCATCGTCCACGAGACGCTGTCTCAGAACCTGGACGAGCGGGTGGAGTTCGACGAGATCGCCGACCGGGTGCTGTCGATGGTCGCGGAGATCTCCCCGGGCAAGGTCACCGGCCGGCGCACCGGCCGCTTCGGCATCCTGGACGCCGAGGTCGCCACGCCGCTGTCGATGGTCCTCACCGAGGTTCTGCAGAACGCCCTGGAGCACGGCTTCCGTCAGGGCGACACCGGCACGGTCGAGGTCTCGGCGGTGCGCGGCGGTACGACGAAGGAGGCCCGCCTGCTGGTGACGGTCCAGGACGACGGCGTCGGCCTGCCCGAGGGATTCGACCCGCACACGGCAGGAAACCTGGGCCTGCAGATCGTCCGCACACTGGTGGAGGGCGAGCTGGGCGGCACCTTCGACATGGTCCCGGCCCCGGAGCGGGGCACCCAGGTGATCCTCGACATCCCGGTGCGGGCGCAGAAGTAGTACAGGACAGAAGCGGTACGGGACCGACGCGGCGGATGTCACAGAGAGTGAGTGACCCTCGCCATAGGGGGTAAGTGGCCCTCCTCACCTGGGAGTTGAGGGCCGCGTCACAGGGGTCCGGGACAGCTCGTACGAGTTGGGGACAGCAAAAAGCCCCGGACCGCCATTGGTCCGAGGCTAGTGCTCGACTTCTTCGTTCACTGCGCGCTGCGGCTCGGGGGCGGGAGATGCGCACGCGATGTGCGCGCCGCCAAGCTCAGGCTGTCAGCAGGGGTGGGACGTCAGGCGGAGGCCTGACGGGCCCGGTTGCGGGCGGCGCGGCGCTTCATGGCGCGGCGCTCGTCCTCGCTGAGACCACCCCAGACGCCGGAGTCCTGACCGGACTCAAGCGCCCACTGCAGACACTGCTCGATCACCGGGCAGCGACGGCAGACGGCCTTGGCTTCCTCGATCTGCAGCAGCGCAGGACCGGTGTTGCCGATGGGGAAGAAGAGCTCGGGGTCTTCCTCGCGGCAAACGGCGTTGTGACGCCAGTCCATGGCTGCTACCTCTCCTTGGTATTACGTGCAAGTTGCTTGTGAATGTGAACGCTTTCACGAATCCCTCAACAAGTGAAGGGCCGACCGCCGAGTCTTCCCCGGCGTGGTCCTGTGGTTTGTAGAGGGGTTCCGGTGATCAGTGGAGGCCGGTGTTGCGGGCCGTCCCGATCGCCACGTAGAGACTCGCAAACCTCAGCGGCGGATACAACCCCTTCTGGAAAGTTTTTTTTGATTCTTCGGTGTCGACTAGGTCACAGCCGTACTTCCATGGGGTGGATCCTGGCCTAAACGTTCGAGTGAAAGGACTTTGGCCCGTTCTGCTCACACAATCACACGCAGTGCACGGCGTACACCTGTGAACGTCACGCTGGTACGCAGCCCCAGATGGTCACCGTCCATCTGGAGGGGGAGCGGGGCCTTCGAATGCAAGGTGAACCGGTCCAGATCGTGCAGTGTGACGGCGTGCTTGCCGCGCGGTCCGCGCTCCGGGGACGAAGTGAGCAACTGGGTGCCATACCGGGCGACGGCGGGCGTGGAGAGGCGGCTGAGACCGAACAGATCGAGCCCGGTGTCGAACGACGCCTGCGGGGAGGCGTAGATCGGCCGGTTGCCGAGGAACGTCCAGGGCGAGGTGTTCGAAACTATCGACAGCACGAGATCCTCGACCGGCTCCTCGCCGGCCCGCTCCAGCGTGATCGTGCCGTGCCGGCGGTTCGGCTCGCCCAGCAGCTGGCGCACCACCTGCCGTACGTACAGCGCGTGCGTCGACTTCTTGCCGCGCTCGCGGTGCTGCTCGACCCGGCCGACCACGCCCGCGTCGAAGCCGAGCCCCGCGTTGAAGGTGAACCAGCGCTCCGGTACGGCCTCGTCCTCGGTGCCCGGAGTGCCCGAGGCCAGGCCCAGGCCGACCGTGCGCTCGCTGCCCTGGCGCAGCGCGTCCAGCAGGGCGCCGGTCGCCTCGACGGCGTCGTTGGGCAGCCCCAGCGCGCGGGCGAAGACGTTGGTGGAGCCGCCGGGGACCACGGCGAGGCCGGGCAGCCGCTCCGGGTCGGGGCCGGCGTGCAGCAGGCCGTTGACGACCTCGTTGACCGTGCCGTCGCCGCCGAGCGCCACGACGAGGTCGATGTCGTCGCCGAGGGCGGCCTGCCGGCCCAGGTCGCGCGCGTGCCCGCGGTACTCGGTGGTGACCGCCTCCAGCTTCATCTCACTGGCGAGCGCGTGGATGAGCACGTCACGTGTGCGCGCACTGGTAGTGGTTGCCGCCGGATTGACCACGAGAAGTGCACGCATGACGGGAAGCGTACCTACTGAGCGGTACTCGTACGAGAGCGAGGTAGGGATCGGGTAAGAGCCCGCCCCGGCGAGGCCGAGGTCGAGAGGGGGCGGGCCGGTGGGGGACGCCGGTGGGGGAAACGTGAGGGCTACCCTTCTGGGGTGAGCAGTGAGCAGACCCCCGCCTCCGCCAAGCCCCAGGACGACCTCGCCGGACCCCGGCCGCGGCGTCTGACGTACGCCGCCGTGCTCGCCGGTCTCGAAGGGCTCACGGTGCTGGTCGGTGGGGTGTGGATGCTCGCCCTCGGTCTCACCGGCGAAGTGGATCACCGGCAGCAGGCCGTGACCGGCGGGGTGACGCTCGTCATCCTCGCGCTGCTGCCGCTGCTGGCCGCCCGCGGGCTGCTGGCCCGGCGCAGCTGGAGCCGCGGCCCGGCCGTCATCACGCAGCTCATGGCGCTGCCGGTGTCCTACAGCCTGATCCACGCCGACGGCGTCGCCATCCCGGCGGGCATCGCGCTCGCCGCCGTCGCCATCGCCGCACTGGTGCTGCTGGTCAACGGCGAGACCACCCGGGCCCTCGGGATCCGGGGGCCCGGCAACGCGGAGAAGTGACCCGGGTCACTCCTCGACGAGCAGCTTCTCCCGCAGCTGGGCCAGCGTCCTGGCCAGCAGCCGGGACACGTGCATCTGGGAGATGCCGACCTCCTGCGCGATCTGCGACTGGGTCATGTTGCCGAAGAAGCGCAGCAGCAGGATCCGCTTCTCGCGCGGCGGCAGGTCCTCCAGCAGCGGCTTGAGGGACTCCCGGTACTCCACGCCCTCCAGCGCCTCGTCCTCCGCGCCCAGGGTGTCCGCGACCGCGGGGGACTCGTCGTCGGTGTCCGGGACGTCCAGGGACAGCGTGGAGTACGCGTTGGCGGACTCCAGGCCCTCCAGGACCTCCTCCTCCGAGATCGACAGCTTCTCGGCGAGCTCGTGGACCGTGGGGGAGCGGCCGTGCAGCTGGGAGAGCTCCGCCGTGGCCGTCGTCAGCGAAAGCCGCAGCTCCTGGAGCCGGCGCGGCACGCGCACCGCCCAGCCCTTGTCGCGGAAGTGCCGCTTGATCTCGCCGACGACCGTCGGGGTCGCGTACGTGGAGAACTCCACCCCGCGGTCCGGGTCGAAGCGGTCGACGGACTTGATCAAGCCGATGGTGGCGACCTGGGTGAGGTCGTCGAGCGGCTCGCCGCGGTTGCGGAACCGGCGCGCGAGGTGCTCGACGAGCGGCAGATGCATCCGGACCAGCCGGTTGCGCAGCTCGGCGTACTCGGGGCTGCCCTCCTTCAGGCCGCGCAGCTCGACGAACATCGCCCGCGCCCCGCTGCGGTCCTGCAGGCCGTGGCCGGTGGCCTGCAGACCCGGTGCGGCCTGCCCGTTCGGCGACTGGTCCTCGGCGTCTCGCTCGTGCTCGCTCATCGTCCCGCCCGTTGCCCTTCCCCGAGCCCCGGCTTGTGCTCGGACAGGGGTGCCCCCGCTGTGCCGGCCCCGGGGCGTCCCCGGTCCGGCGCCTTCCGTCTCCCGGCGGCCGCCGTCCGCAGCCGTCCGCGAGCCGCCCTCGGCGGCCTCCTCCGGATGCGGCCGGGCCTGCTCGGGGATGCCGTCGATGCCGTCCGCCGTACGCCGGGATCCACCCTGAGCGCCCAGGGCGTTCTCGGACGGCAGCTCCCGTGTGCCGCGCTCTTCGTCCCGCACCGGCCCGTCCCCGTTCCTCACGCCGGCCCGGGTCCCGCGCCGCGCTGTTTGTAGAGGCTGATCGAAACGGTCTTGTCCTCGTCCACGGCGGAGGAGACCTTGCCCGCGAGGGCGGACAGGACGGTCCAGGCGAAGGTGTCCCGCGAGGGCGCGTGGCCGTCCGTGGTCGGTGCCGAGACGGTGACCTCAAGTGAGTCGTCGACGAGTCGGAAGACGCAGGACAGCACCGAGCCGGGCACGGCCTGCTGAAGCAGGATCGCGCAGGCCTCGTCCACCGCGATGCGAAGGTCCTCGATCTCGTCCAGGGTGAAGTCCAAGCGGGCCGCGAGACCGGCCGTGGCCGTCCGCAGCACCGACAGGTAGGCACCCGCAGCCGGCAGCCGGACCTCCACGAAGTCCTGGTTCACCGCGGGCTCGCCTGCGATCTGGGACACCCTCACCTCCAAGGTGGTACAAGCTGTTCGGGGCCGAGGGTCGCCCCCCGGGTCAACGCGAAGTGTGGTACAGCGGTGACGCTATCGCGCCCAGAAGTTTCCTGTTCCGGGACCCCAACCCCTTGCCGTCACTCATAGTAAAACTCCGGATACGCTCCGTGGCTAGGGGGTGTGCGGGCCCAATTGGGAACAGCGCGCGCCGGATTGACGTACCCAGACGTCAGACGCTCGAACCGTACCCGGTACGGGCCCTTCCGGTCTTCTGTCCCGCCCGTTTCACCCACCGGACCGCTCACGCCGGAACGTGCCGGACCGCTCACACCAGTACATGGTCGACGAAGCACCAGCGCCAGTCCTCACCGGGTTCGAACGTCCGCATCACCGGGTGACCGGAGTCCTTGTGGTGCTCGGTGGCGTGCCGGCCCGGCGAGGAGTCGCAGCAGCCCACGTGGCCGCACGTCATGCACAGCCGCAGCTGCACCGGATGCGTGCCGTCCCGCAGGCACTCCGGACACGTCTCGCTCTGCGGCTGAGGTTCCGGACGCGGCAGCGCGTCGGCGTGCGTGCACTGTTTCATGATTGCCAGGTTACGACGGGCCCGCGGACGGCGGCGCGGAAAAGAGGGCGGGCGAGGACCATGGACGTGATGCCACTGCTGTTGCTGGTGGCGGGCAGTGCGGCGGTCGCCGCGGCGGCCCGGCGCACCCCGGTGCCCGCGCCGCTGCTGCTGGTCGCGGCCGGCCTGGCCGTGTCGTACGTGCCCGGCATCCCCGACTACCGGCTCGACCCGGACGTGGTGCTGCCCCTGCTGCTGCCGCCGCTGCTGTACACCTCCGCCACCGACAGCTCCTACCTGGACCTCAGAGCGCAGACGCGGCCGGTGGCGCTGCTGTCCGTCGGCTACGTCCTGTTCGCGACCGTCCTCGTCGGCTGGGCCGCGTACGTGCTCGTGCCCGGCCTGCCGCTGACCGCGGCGCTCGTGCTCGGCGCGGTCGTCGCGCCGCCGGACGCGGTGGCGGCGACGGCGGTGGCGCGCAGGGTCGGGCTGCCCTCCCGGATCACCACGATCCTCCAGGGCGAGTCCCTGCTGAACGACGCCACCGCGATCACCGCGTACAAGGTGGCCCTCGCCGCGGCCGTCGGCGAGGGCGCGTCCTGGGCCGGCGGGATCGGCGAGTTCCTGCTCGCGGCGGTCGGCGGCGTGGTGGTGGGCCTGGTCCTGATGGCCCCGATCCACTGGCTGCGCACCCACCTCAAGGAACCCCTGCTGCAGAACACCCTCTCGCTGCTGATCCCGTTCGTCGCCTACGCGGCGGCCGAGCAGGTCCACGCCTCGGGTGTGCTGGCCGTGGTCGTCGTCGCGCTGTACCTCGGGCACCGCGCGTGGGAGGTCGACTTCGCCACCCGGCTGCAGGAGGAGGCGGTGTGGAAGATGGTCGCCTTCGTCCTGGAGTCGGCCGTCTTCGCGCTCATCGGCCTGCAACTGCCGGTCGTCCTGAAGGGCCTCGGGGAGTACGAGGGTGCCGACGCCGCCTGGTACGCCATCGCGCTCTTCCTGGTGGTCGTCGCGGCCCGCTTCCTGTGGGTGTACCCGGCGACCTTCCTGCCGCGGCTGCTGTCGGCACGCGTGCGTACGCGCGAGGACAACCCCACCTGGCGTGCCCCGGTCGTCATCGCGTGGGCCGGCATGCGCGGGGTCGTCTCCCTGGCCATCGCCTTCTCCATCCCGCTCCACCTGCACGACGGCGACCAGCCCTTCCCGCAGCGCAACCTGATCCTCTTCCTGACCTTCACCACGGTCATCGGCACCCTCGTGGTGCAGGGACTGACCCTGCCCCCGCTGATCCGCCTGCTGAAGTTCCCCGGCCGCGACATCCAGGCCGAGACCCTGGCGGAGGCCAACGCGCAGGCGCAGGCGTCCCGCGTCGCCGAGCAGCGCCTGGACGACCTCCTCGCCGACGAGCGCAACGCCCTTCCGCCGCCGCTCGCCGACCGGCTGCGCACCGTCCTGGAGCGCCGCCGCAACGCCGTGTGGGAACGCCTCGGCCAGGTCAATCCGATCACCGGTGAGACCGCCGACGACACCTACCGGCGGCTGTCCAGCGAGATGATCAGCGCCGAACGTGAGGTCTTCGTGAAGCTGCGCGACGGCCGCTACATCGACGACGAGATGCTGCGCACGCTGCTGCGCCGCCTGGACCTGGAGGAGGCGGCGGCCTACCGCGAGGCGACCTGATCCGTACCGGGACCGGACCGAGGCGGGCGAGACGGGGGGAACGGGCGGCCCGTGATCACGGCTGCGAGGACGGTGCCGCGCGGGAAGGCCCCCTCCTCGGTCAGGGCGACGAGCCCGTACAACAGCTTGGCGACATAGAGACGTTCCACGGGCAGTCGGTGCCGCTCCTCGAAGTCCTCCGCGAACGCGTCCAGCAGGGCGGGCACGCGCGCGTAGCCGCCGAAGTGGAAGCGCTCGTCCAGGGACCAGCTGCCGCGCCGGCCGCCGAAGGCCGCGCCCTGCAGCCGCCGTATCTCGTCGGCGAGGAAGCCTCCCTTGAGCACCGGGATGCCGAGCGCCCGCTGCCCGGGCCCCAGTCCGGCGGCCAGCCCGGCCAGGGTGCCGCCGGTGCCGCAGGCGACCGCGACCACGTCCGCCCGGCCGCGCAGTTCCGCGCCGAGCGCCAGGCATCCCCGCACCGCCGCCGCGTTGCTGCCGCCCTCGGGCACGACGTACGCGTCCGGGACCCCTGCCGAGCCCAGGACCGCGGCAAGGATGTCCGGTTCCGCTTTACGGCGATACGTCGACCTGTCGACGAAGTGCAGCCGCATGCCGTCGGCGGCGCACCGGGCCAGCACGGGATTGAGGGGGCGGCCGGCCAGCTCCTGGCCGCGGACCACACCCACCGTGGGCACGCCCAGGAGGCGGCCCGCGGCGGCCGTGGCCCGCAGGTGGTTGGAGTACGCGCCGCCGAACGTCACGATCGGGCGCCCGGCCGCCGCCGTGAGGTTGGGCGCCAGCTTGCGCCACTTGTTGCCGACCAGCTCCGGGTGGATCAGGTCGTCGCGCTTGAGGAACAGACGGACGCCGTGCCGGGCGAAACGGTCGTCCGGCACCTCCCGCAGGGGCGAGGGGAGACGGGGTTCAAGGGCGTCCAGGCTGGTCACGGCACCATTGTCGAACAGCCGCTCACTTCAGGCGGTCGCGGATCCGTGCCCGCAGCCACGTCATCGTGAACCCCCGCGGGTCCACCTTCCCCGGTTGCCACTCCAGGTGCCCGATGACCGACCGCTGTGTCCAGCCGTGCCGGCGGCAGACGGCCGCCGCCGCCTTCTCGATCGCCTCCAGCTGGGCCTCGGGCCAGGGGTCCTCGCCGTCGCCGAGGTTCTCGCACTCGAAGCCGTAGAAGCAGCGGTTGCCGTCGGTGTCGGCCTCGTTGTCGTGGGGCAGCGCCTTCTCCGCGATCACCGCGCGCAGTACGTCGTGGTCGCCGAGGCCGGCGTGGTTGGCGCGGCCGTAGCCGACCAGGTGGACCGTGCCGTCCTTGGTGATCACGCCGTGGCACAGCGGGCCCGGCAGCCCCGGGTGTCCGTCGCGGCAGAGCTCCACCGTGCGCGCGCTGCCGCGGGTCACCGTGTGGTGGATCATCACGCCGTGCACCGGGCCCCAGGGGCCCTTGTGATTGCGGTTGTGATGCCTCCAGTCGCCGACTTCGACGACCTTCAGACCCTCGGCTCTCAGCGCGGCCAGGAAGTCGCTCGCGGACAGGGGTGAGGCCATGTCGCCTCCTTCGTGCTGCCGTGCCGCGGCCACGGGTCGCGGCCGCCGTCGTTACAGCGCTTGTACCGAAACGGGATGTCCTGGACCACATCGTTCGTACGGTGTGCGAGCCGATCCGGACATGCCGGGACCGATCGGTGGGGAAGCGGATTTCTCCCTCTTCCCAGCGAGCGGTGATCCAACCCCGCTCTTTCGTGTAATAGCACCGGCACGCTCCGTGATGGGAGCCTGGTCGGAGATCGATGCCTGGCGCACTTCGGAGCCAGTGCAGCACTGGGAGGGCAGTTCTCTATGTCGGTAGGCGAAGAGGTCCGCACGGAAGAGACCCGGCCGCAGCAGAGCCTTGGCACCGCGGCCGCGCGGAACCTGGCCACCACCACCAAGTCCGTCCCGCAGATGCAGGAGATCAGCTCGCGCTGGCTGCTGCGGCTCCTGCCGTGGGTGGATGTGCAGGGCGGCACGTACCGGGTGAACCGGCGGCTGACCTACGCGGTCGGCGACGGCCGCATCACGTTCGTGAAGACCGGGGACCGGGTCGAGGTGATCCCCGCCGAGCTGGGTGAGCTGCCCGCCCTGAGGTCGTACGAGGACGAGGAGGTGCTGGCGGAACTGGCCCAGCGCTGCCGGCAGCACGAGTTCGCCCCGGGCGACGTGATCGCCTCCTTCGGCAGCCAGGCCGAGGAGGTGTACCTGCTGGCGCACGGCAGGGTGGAGAAGGTCGGCACCGGCCCCTACGGCGACGACCAGGTCCTCGGTGTGCTCGCCGACGGCGCGTACTTCGGCGACCAGGCGTTGCTGTCCGGCGACGCCATCTGGGAGTACACCGCCCGCGCGGACACCGCGTGCACGGTGCTGATCCTCTCCCGCCAGGACGTCGAGCAGGTCGCCGAGCGCGCCGAGTCCCTGCGCGAGCAGCTGCGGCGCACGCGCTCGGTTCCGGCCCAGCGCACCAACAAGTACGGGGAGAAGGAGGTCGAGCTGGCCGCCGGTCACTCCGGCGAGCCGGACATCCCGCACACCTTCGTCGACTACGAGGCCCGGCCCCGCGAGTACGAGCTGAGCATCGCCCAGACCGTGCTGCGCATCCACACGCGCGTGGCCGACCTGTACAACCAGCCGATGAACCAGACCGAGCAGCAGCTGCGGCTCACCGTCGAGGCGTTGAAGGAGCGCCAGGAGCACGAGCTGGTCAACAACCGTGAGTTCGGCCTGCTCAACAACTGCGAGTACGACCAGCGGATCCAGCCGCACGACGGCGTGCCCAGCCCGGACGACATGGACGAGCTGCTCAGCCGGCGGCGCGGCACCAAGATGTTCCTCGCCCACCCGCGCGCGATCGCCGCGTTCGGGCGGGAGCTGAACAAGCGCGGGCTCGTCCCCGAGACCATCGACGTGGGCGGCAACCGCATCCCGACCTGGCGGGGCGTGCCGATCTACCCGTGCAACAAGATCCCGGTGACGGAGGCGCGCACCACCTCCATCATCGCGATGCGTCTCGGTGAGCAGGACCAGGGCGTCATCGGCCTGCGACAGTCCGGCCTCCCCGACGAGATCGAGCCGAGCCTGTCCGTGCGGTTCATGGGCATCAACGAGCAGGCGATCATCAAGTACCTGGTGACGGCGTACTACTCGGCGGCGGTGCTCGTGCCCGATGCGCTGGGCGTGCTGGAGAACGTCGAGATCGGCCGCTGGCGGTGACCCTCCCCGTCCAGGGGCCGTGTGCCCGTCCCACGGCGGGGCGGGCACACGCTTCGGCCGCGCTCCCGGCGCAGGGCGGGGCGACGACGGACGGCGCGGAGGCGGCGGTGCTTCTGGAGCGGGCGCGGGTCCTGGTCGATCCCGAGCTGCGCGCGGCGGTGGCCTCGCTGCCGCACTCCATGCGACGTGTCGCCGGGTACCACTTCGGCTGGGAGCGGGCGGACGGCACTGCGGACTCGGCACCCGCGGGCAAGGCGCTGCGGCCGGCGCTCGTCCTCGCGGCGGCCGACGCGCTCGGCGGGCGGCCTGCGCTGGAGAGCGCGGTGCGGGTGGCCGCGGCGGTGGAGCTGGTGCACAACTTCACGCTGCTGCACGACGACGTGATGGACCGGGACAGCACCCGGCGGCACCGGCCGACCGCCTGGACCGTGTTCGGGGACGCCGACGCGATCCTCGCCGGCGACGCCCTGCAGGCCCTCGCGCTGCGGATGCTCGCGGAGGATCCGCATCCGGCGGCCGCGGCGGCGGCCGCGCGGCTGACGTCCTGTGTCGTCGAGTTGTGCGCCGGGCAGCACACCGACACCGCGCTGGAGCGGCGCGCGGCCGGTGAGGTGGGGATCGACGAGGTGCTCGCCATGGCCGAGGCCAAGACCGGGGCGCTGCTGGGCTGTGCCTGCGCGATCGGTGCGCTGTACGCGGGAGCGGAGGTGGAGGACGTCGAGGCGCTGGAGGTGTTCGGGCGGGAGGCCGGGCTCGCCTTCCAGCTCATCGACGACGTGATCGGGATCTGGGGGGATCCCCGGCACACCGGCAAGCCGGCGGGGGCGGATCTCGCGGCGCGGAAGAAGTCGCTGCCGGTGGTCGCGGCGTTGGCCTCCGGCACGGGGGCGGCGCGGGAGCTGGCGGAGTTGTACGCGGTGCCGTTCGAGGCGGGGGATGTGGAGCGGGCGGCGTCCGCCGTGGAGCGGGCCGGTGGGCGGGACTGGGCGCAGGAGCAGGCGGCGGATCGTATGTCGCGGGCTGTTTGTGCGTTGGCTCGGGTTTTGCCGGAGCCGGAGAGGGCGGGGGGTTTGCTGAGTCTGGCGGAGTTTGTCACGCGGCGTTGTTCGTGACGATTGCCTGCGGCGCTTGGCCGGGCTTGGCTGCGGTGGTCTTTCGTCTGCGGGTGCGTTGTGGTTGCTCGCGCAGTTCCCCGCGCCCCCTTGAACGCCTGCGGCGGCCCCCTCCCGCCGTGCGCGGGTGCGGGCCGTCGCCGGGCGGGCGTGCGGGATAGGGTCAACGACCGTATTCCGTAGGCGGGTTGGTGGGAGGGTCCTCGTGGGTGTGGTCATACGGCGGGCGGATGCGGGGGATCGGGACCTCGTCGTGCGGTTGTTGGACGAGGCCTTTCTGGATGATCCGGTCAGCGCGTGGGTGTTTCCCGGGGAGGAGTACCGGCGCCGTACGCATCGGCGGTTGATGGGGGCCTTCACCGACATCGTGCTCGGTGAGGGGTGGATCGATCTCAGCGATGACTTGGCTGCCTGCGCGTTGTGGCTGTCCGTGCCCGGTGGCGAGCACGGGGAGGACGAGGGGCCCGCTGAGCTGCGGCAGGCGGTGGATCCGGGAAATGAGCGGGTGGAGTTGATCGGGCGGCTGACCGCCGGGGTGCACCCCGGGGAGCGTGCGCATCTCTATCTGTGGATGATCGGGGTCGCTCCGGAGCGGCAGGGGGAGGGGCTGGGCACCGCGTTGATCGAGCATGTGCTTCAGCGGTGCGACCGCGAGGGGCTGCCCGCCTATCTGGAGGCCAGCAACGTGCGCAGCCGGGCGTTGTACGAGCGGCTCGGCTTTGCGGTCATGGGTGACCTGGATCTGCCCGACGGGCCCCGGATGTGGCCGATGTGGCGGGAGCCGCGGGGCTGAAGCGGAGGGTCGTCTCTTAATTGATGCGGGTGGGGAAATCTCCTTGCAACCACTACAAGTGGAGTACTACAACTGAAGTGATCACCCGCCTACGGAAAAGAGACCGGCTTGCGCAAGCTCACCTACTTCATCGCCTGCTCGATCGACGGGTTCATCGGTGACCCGGCCGGCGACGCCTCGTCGATGTACTCGTTCGTCGACGAGGAGTTCATCGCGTTCCTCGCGGCGGAGTACCCGGAGACGATGGCGACCCCTGGCCGTCGCGCGATGGGTCTCGACGACCTGCCGAACAAACGGTTCGACACGATCATCCAGGGGCGGGGCAGCTATGAACTCGCCCTCAAGGAGGGCATCACCAGCCCGTATGCCCATCTGCGCGAGCACGTCGCCTCGCGCACCCTGGGGGAGTCGCCCGACCCGAACGTCGAGATCATCGCGGATGACCTGGTGGGGAAGGTGCGCGAGCTGAAGGCCGAGGAGGGTGGGCTCGGCATCTATCTGTGCGGTGGGTCGCGGCTCGCCGGGCAGCTGGTCGACGAGGTCGACGAGCTCGTCATCAAGACCTACCCGCAGATCTACGGTTCGGGCATGCCGATGTTCGGCTCGGCCTTCGCCGTCACGGACTTCCGGCTGGAGGACGTGCGCACGTTCAGGAACGGCGTCCTGGTGCGGACGTACAGCAGGAAGGGCTGAGCCGCCCTACGCTGGGGAGATGGACCGCGACGAACCCGTCTGCCCCGTCTGCGGACAGCCCGTCGAGAGGGTCGTCCGGCGGCACAAGACGCTGGGCGCCTGGGTGCCGGTGTGGGGGCCCGGGCCCTGCCGCAACCCCGAGTGCCCGGCGGCCCGTGCGGAGGAGGAGCCCGGGGGCGTCGCCCCGGCCGAGGAGGCCGCGCAGAAAGCGGACGACGCCCCGCGGAAAGGTGGCTAGCGTGGGCGCATGACCGACGCCCCGCACATCCTCCACCTCACCGAACGCTCCCTGTGGGAGGCCGCCCGCGCCCGGGGCCGGTACACGATGTCGACCCGCGGCCGCACCCTGGAGCAGGAGGGTTTCATCCACTGCTCGACCCGGGCGCAACTGCCCGCGGTGGCCGCCTTTCTGTACGGCGGCTACGACGGCCCGGACGAGCTGGTCGTCCTCGTCGTGGACCCGGCGCGGCTGGATGTGCCGCTGAAGTACGAGGCCGCCGAGCCCGGCGGAGAGGAGTTCCCGCACGTGTACGGGCCCATCCCGGCGGCCGCCGTGGTGGCCGAGGAGCCGTGGTCGGCCTGAGCCGTCAGCCGTCCGCCCGCTGCATGAACCGCAGCAGATTGCCCGCCGGGTCCCGGAACGCGCAGTCCCGCACCCCGTAGGGCTGGTCCATCGGCTCCTGCAGGATCTCCGTGCCCGCCTCCCTGACCTTCTCGCACAGCGCCTCGCAGTCGGGGGTGGTGAAGATGACGCCGCGCAGCACGCCCTTGGCCAGCAGCCGGGTCAGGGTCTCCCGGTCGGCGGGGGAGGCGTCGGCAGCCGGCGGCTCCAGCACGATCTCCACGTCCGGCTGGAGCGGGGAGCCGACGGTCAGCCAGCGCAGCCCCTCGTACTCCACGTCGTTGCGCAGCTGGAGGCCGAGGACGTCCCGGTAGAAGGCGAGCGCCTTGTCGGGGTCGTCGACGGTGATGAAGCACTGCTTCAGTTTCACATCCATGACGGTCAACCTAAGGTCGGCGCGGGCGCGTGAGCCGGCGCACCACGCAGGGCGGGATCACCGCGACCTCCTCGTGCGGACGGGCCCGGTACGCGCTCGGTGTCATGCCCACCAGCTGGGTGAACCGGGAGCTGAACGAGCCCAGCGAGGTGCAGCCGACGGCGAAGCACACCTCGGTCACGCTCAGGTCCCCGCGCCGCAGCAGCGCCTTGGCGCGCTCCACCCGGAGGGTCATCAGATAGCCGTAGGGCGTCTCGCCGTACGCCTCGCGGAAGCTGCGCTGGAAGTGGCCCGGAGACATCAGCGCCGTACGGGCGAGCGTGGCGATGTCGAGAGGCTCGGCGTACTCGCGGTCCATGCGGTCACGGGCCCTGCGCAGCCGGGCCAGGTCCTCGGGGGTCACCCGGCCAGCATGCCACGCGGAACCGGCCCAGCACATGGGGATCAATTGATCGGGTGCTGAGCGAATTGCGATCGATTGATACGTGGGCATTGACGTGATCCTTGTGCCTCCCTAGCTTCGGGCGTCGTTCCGGTCCCTCTGAGCCACCCAAGGAAGGTGGACACTCCATGAGGATCACCCCCGCCCTGTGCCGGTCGGCCGTGGCCGCCCTCGCGCTGATCGGTACGGCCGCGCTGCCCGCCGTACCGGCAGCGGCCGCCGGCACGACGACCTACGTCGACTGCTCCCGCCCCACGGCGGGTGACGGCAGCCAGGCCGCCCCCTTCAACAGCCTCGCCCAGGCCAACGGCCGCACCTACGGCCCCGGCGACACCCTCGCCCTGGCCGCCGGCACCACCTGCACCGGCACCCTCACACCCCGGGGAAGCGGCACCGCCGCCGCACCCGCCACGCTCACCTCGTACGGCTCCGGCGCCCGGCCGGTGATCGACGGCGCCGGCGCACCCGACGCCGTGGCCTTCACCGACCAGGACCACTGGACGGTCACCGGCCTGAAGATCACCAATCCGGCCCCGGCCCTGGCCCGCCGCACCGGGCTGCGGATCTCCGCCACCGACGGCCGCGCCCACTCCGGTTTCGACATCGGCGATCTCGTCGTCGACCGGGTCGCCGGGCAGACCAACAAGAACAGCCCGACGACCGACGACTACGTGCAGTCCGCCGGCATCGTCACCGGCGCGAGCGGCACCGGGTCCACGCTCGACGACATCCACGTCCACGACAACGTCATCAGCAACACCGGGGGCGGGGGAGTGAAGGTCCGAGTGGGCGCGATGGCGCTCAAGGGCACCGGTGTGCTGGTCGAGCGGAACACGATCAGCGACGTGGGCGGCGACGGCGTCATCGTCAGCTACGCCGAGGCGCCGCTGATCCAGTACAACACCGCCTCCGGCGTGGGCAACGGGGTCTATCCGTTCTCGGGCGGCAACTTCGCCGGGATCTGGGTGCTCGGCGACCACAACCCGGTGATGCAGTTCAACGCCGTCCACGACATCACGCGGATGTCCGTCTTCGACAGCGAGGCCTTCGACTGCGACTGGGGCAACACCGGCACCTGCACCATCCAGTACAACTTCAGCCGGGACAACATCGGCGGGTTCTTCCTCGACTGCGACGGCTGCGGCACCAGCGGGGCGGCGACCCAGGTCGTCCGCTACAACGTCTCCGAGAACGACTGCCGGATCGTCCACGCCTCCGGCGGCCGGTCCGCGCTGCGGATGTACAACAACGTCTTCTACTGCCCGGACAAGAAGTTCGACGTCACGCTGCCCTCGAACAGCCTCGTGGAGAACAACATCTGGGTGGGCACCGCCGACTCCAGGCTGCCCACCGGGTCCGGGATCTCCTGGCTGTGGAACGTCTTCCAGGGCGTGCCCCGGCCCACCGCCAACGGCATCGCCGGCGACCCGAGGTTCACCGCCCCCGGCACCGGCGGCGACACCCTGGCCTCCGCCGGCGGCTACCGGCTGCGCGCCGACTCCCCGGCCCTGGCCAACGGCGGCGTCGTCCAGGACAACGGCGGCCGGGACTACTGGGGCAACCCGGTCTCGGCGACCGCGAAGCCGAACCGGGGCGCGTACAACGGGCCGGGACTGTAGCGCGGGCCGGGACTGCAGCGCGGGCCCGGGCGATGGCCTGAGCGGATTGATCAGATGACCACGATGTGATCGGATACCGTGAGGGCGGGAGGTCGTGAGGCAGCCCGGACGGCGACGGCGGCCGGCGCCGTCGCGTCGCCAGGATCAGGAGGACCCGATGGCCACATCGGCGCAGGAACGCCGTACGCGCATCCTTCAGGTGGTGCGGGAGGCCGGATCCGTCCGGGTCGTGGAGCTCGCCGAACGCCTCGGCATCCCCGCCGTCACGGTGCGCCGGGACGTGGCCGCGCTGGCCGAGGAGGGGCGCCTGGAGCGCACGCACGGCGCGGTCTCGCTGTCGGCGGGCGCCTCCGCGGCCGGGCCCGGCGGGCAGGGACGGGTGATCGGCATGCTCGTGCCGTCCGTCGGGTCGTACTTCGACGAGGTCGTCGCGGGTGCCAGCGCCGCGGCGACCGCCGCCGGGGCCCGCGTGGTGCTCGGCATCGCCCCCTACGAGGCGGACAGCGACCGCGCCCAGGTCGAACGGCTGCTGGAGTCGGACGTCGACGGGCTGCTGCTGACCCCCAACTGGTCGGCGGACGGCGGCCTCGTGGGCAGCGACTGGCTGGGCGACCTGCCGGTGCCGGCCGTCCTCGTGGAGCGCCGGGCCGCGCCCGCCAGCCCCGCCGCGGGGCTCGACGCGGTCTGCTCCAACCACCGCCACGGCGTGCTGCTCGCCCTGCGCCGGCTCGCCGGGCTCGGCCACACGTCCGTGCTGCTCGCGGCGCGTTCCGACACCCGCACGGCGCACGAGGTGCGCGCCGGGTACGCCGTCGCGGTCGAGGGTCTCGGGCTCGCGGACCTGCCGGTCGTCGACATTCCCACGCCGGCCGCGGCGCGGCCCGCGGGCGGTCATCAGGCGCTGGCCGCGCGGATCGCCGAGGCCGCCGCCTCCGGCGTACGGGCGGTGCTGGTCCACAACGACCAGGACGCCATCCAGCTGCCGCCGCTGCTGCGCGCGCACGGTCTGACCGTGCCCGACGACCTGGCCCTGGTGTCGTACGACGACGTCTACGCGAACCTCTCCGACCCGCCGCTGACCGCGGTGGCCCCGCCCAAGCGGGCCGTGGGCGCGGAGGCGCTGCGGCTGCTGCTGCGCCGCCTCGACGAGGGGGACGCGCTGCCGGTGCACCAGATCGAGCTGCTGCCCTCGCTCACCGTGCGGGCGTCCTGCGGCTGACGCGCCCGGGCCCGCCGGACTCGGCGCCCGGCCCCGCCGGACTCGGGTTCGGGCTGATCACTTCAGATCATTTGATCGAAGAGTATTGACTCCGATCAAATGGCGACTGAGGATGTCACCCGATCCCGCCCCGTTCAAGGAGCCGCGCCCATGACTTCCTCCGCCACCGCACGCAGAGTCCGCTCCACCGCCCTGATCGCCGTCACCGCCCTGTCCCTCACCGCGCTCGCCGCCTGCGGCTCGGGCGAGGACGCGGACGCCGGCGCCGCCGGCAAGAACGGCCCCGTGACGATCACCTTCTGGGGCTGGGCCAAGGGCACCAAGGACGTCGTCGACGCCTTCAACGCGGCCCAGAAGGACGTGAAGGTGCAGTTCCAGGAGATCCCCTCCGGCAACGCCGGCGGCTACGCCAAGATCTCCAACGCGGTCAAGGCGGGCAACGCGCCCGACGTGTTCAACGTGGAGTACCCGCAGCTGCCGGACTTCGTCAGCCAGGGCGCCGTCAAGGACATCAGCAAGCTGGTCCCGGCCGGCCTCAAGGCCAAGTACCTGCCGCAGGCGGTGCAGTTGACCACGCTCGGCGGATCGACCTGGGCGCTGCCGCTGGACGCCGCGCCGCAGACCTTCTACTACCGCAAGGACGTCTTCGCCAAGGCGCACATCACCACGCCGCCGAAGACCTGGGACGAGTTCCGCGCCGACGCCGAGAAGATCAAGAAGGCCGACCCCAAGGCCCGTATCGCCACCTTCTTCCCCGACGACCCCAGCACCTTCGAGGCGATGGCCTGGCAGGCGGGCGCGCAGTGGTTCAAGACCGAGGGCGACGCGTGGAAGGTGAACTTCACCGACCCCGCCACCCAGCGGACCGCCGGCTACTGGCAGAAGATGATCGACGACGACCTGATCGACGTCGCCCCGTCCTTCTCCCAGCAGTGGACCGCCGCCCTGCAGAAGGGCCAGACCGTCGGCTACCTCGGCGCCAGCTGGGGCGCGGGCGTGCTCGGCGGCACCCTGCCCGACCAGACCGGCAAGTGGGCGGCCGCTCCCATCCCCACCGCCGACGGCAACCCGGCCAGCGGCATGCTCGGCGGCTCCACCTTCGCCGTGTCCAAGGACAGCAAGAAGGCCGAGGCCGCGGTGAAGTTCGCCGAGTGGGCCACCACCACCGAGGCCGGCATCAAGGCCCGTATCGCCAGCGGCACCTCCTCCGCCTACCCGGCCGCACCCGCGCTCGTCCCGGTCGCCAAGGCCTCCTTCAAGGGC
The DNA here is from genome assembly GCF_002920535.1 of Streptomyces sp. Ru71. Classification (GTDB taxonomy): domain Bacteria; phylum Actinomycetota; class Actinomycetes; order Streptomycetales; family Streptomycetaceae; genus Streptomyces. The sequence goes on from NZ_PQSS01000011.1 coordinate 103,883, forward strand.
GCGCTGTTCCAGGGCCAGGACGTCTACACGCTCTTCCAGGACGCCGCCAAGTCGATCCGCCCCGACTGGGCCTGGGGCCCGGCCATGGGCGTCACCAACAACTCCCTCAAGGACTCCTTCGCCGGCATCCAGGGCGGCAAGGGCAGCATCCTCGACAGCGTCAAGGGCGCCCAGAGCGCGACCACGAAGGAACTCGGCAACCGCGGCATCAAGGTGACCGGCTGATGGTCGCCCCGACGCTGCCCGGCGGCAGCGCCCCGGCCTCCCGCTCCGCCTCCCGCCCCGCCCGCCGGCGCGGGAGGCCGGGCGCCCCGGTGACGCTGCTGCTGCCGTTCTTCCTGCTCTTCACCGCGTGCACGCTGATCCCCATCGGCAACGCCGTCTACCTCAGCCTCTACCGCGAGCGCCGCTCCGGCCTCGGCTTCGGCGGCGTGCAGCGCGTGTTCGCCGGCCTCGGCAACTACACGCAGGCCCTCGGCGACGCGTCCTTCCGGGGCGGCTTCGTCAACCTGGCGCTGTACTGCGTGCTGTACATCCCGCTGATGCTGGCCCTGTCCCTGCTGCTGGCGCTGCTGCTCGACTCCACGCTCGCCCGCGCCCGGCGCTTCTTCCAGCTGGCGCTGTTCCTGCCGCACGCCGTGCCCGGCATCATCGCCGCCCTGGTGTGGATGTACCTGTACACGCCCGGCGTCAGCCCGGTGATCGGCGCCCTGCACTCCGGCGGCATCGAGGCCGACCTGCTCGGCCACCCGGTCCCCGCCGTCGTCAACATCGCGCTGTGGGAGTGGACCGGCTACAACCTCATCATCTTCTTCGCCGCCCTCCAGGCCATCCCGCGCGAGGTGCTGGAAGCCTCCGTCGTCGACGGCGCGGGCCCCCTGCGCACCGCGCTCAGCATCAAACTCCCGCTGATCCGGCCCTCGCTCGCCATGGTCGGCCTGTTCACCGTGATCGGCTCGCTCCAGCTGTTCACCGAGCCGATGATCCTGCACGGCGCGGCCCCCGGCGTCGTCACCACCTGGACCCCCAACATGTACGCCTACACCGCGGCCTTCGAACGGAACGACTACGGCCTCGCCGCGGCCGCCTCCGTCCTGCTCGCCCTCGCCGCCGCCGTCCTGTCCTTCGTGGTCACCCGGCTCAGCGGTGGCCGCGGCGCCGAGCCGAAGGGAGCGAAGGCATGAGCACCACCGCGCCCGTCCGGCCGGCACCGCCGAAGACCGATGCGTACGACACCCAGGAGCCGGGGCGCCGCCCCTGGTCCCTGTCGAAGACGGCCGTCAACGGCATCCTGCTGCTGGCCACCCTCTACACGCTCTTCCCGCTGCTGTGGCTGCTGACCGCCGCCGCCAAGAACACCGGCGACCTGCTCGGCGGGCGGACCCTGTCCCCCTCCCGCTGGCACCTCGGCGACAACCTCGCGAACCTCGCCGCGACCGGCGACGGCGTGTACTTCCGCTGGTACCTCAACTCCCTGCTGTACGCCGGCGGCGGCGCCCTGCTGTGCGGGCTGATCTGCGTCGCCGCGGGGTACGCCTTCCACGTCTCGCGCTTCGCCGGCAAGGAGAAGCTGTTCGGCCTGGTGCTGCTCGGCGTGCTGGTGCCGACCACCGCGCTCGCCCTGCCGATGTACCTGCTCGCCTCCAAGGTGGGCCTGGTCAACACCTTCTGGGCGGTGTTCCTGCCGTCCCTGGTCAACCCGTTCGGCGTCTACCTGGCCCGCGTCTTCTGCGCCGGCTATGTGCCCGGCGAGGTGCTGGAGGCCGCGCGCATGGACGGCGCGGGCGAACTGCGGACCTTCTGGTCGATCGGGCTGCGGATGGTGATGCCGGGGTTCGTGACGATCTGCCTGTTCCAGTTCACGGCGATCTGGAACAACTTCTTCCTGCCGCTGGTGATGCTGTCCGACACCAAGCTGTTCCCGGTCAGCCTCGGCCTGTACGCGTGGAACACCCAGACCCACTCCTTCCCCGAGTACTACCCGCTGGTGGTGACCGGCTCGCTGCTCGCCGTGATCCCGCTCGTCGTCGCCTTCGTCGCGCTGCAGCGGTTCTGGAAGGCGGGCATGACCGCGGGAGCCGTCAAGTGACCGCCCCCGCCGGACGCCGCCGGCCGCGTGCCCTGCTGGCCATGCACGCCGACCTGGCGGCCAAGCTCATCGACGCCCCCACCATGACCCGGCTCACCGACCTCGCCGACCTCGACCCGAAGCTGGTCGTCGAGGACTTCACCGAGCCGCGCGCGGCAGCCGTCCTGCACGAGACCGAGGTGATCGTCAGCAGCTGGGGCTGCCCTCCGCTGACGGCCGAGGTGCTGGCCGCCGCGCCCCGCCTGCGGGCGGTCGTCCACGCGGCCGGCTCGGTCAAGCACCACATCACCGAGGCGTGCTGGGAACGCGGCATCCAGGTCACGTCGGCGGCCTGGGCGAACGCCCTGCCCGTCGCCGAGTACACGGTCGCCCTGATCCTGCTCGCCAACAAACGGCTCCTGCGCATCCGCGACGACTACCGCCGCCGCCGCGCCCCGCACGACTGGCAGGGCGCCTACGCCGAGGCCGGCAACTACCGCCGTACGGTCGGTATCGTCGGCGCCTCCCGCATCGGCCGCCGGGTCCTGGAACTGCTGCGTCCGCACGACCTGGACCTCCTCCTGCACGACCCCTACGTCCCGCCCGCCGAGGCGGCGGCGCTGGGCGCGCGGTCGGTCGGCCTGGACGAGCTGTGCGCCGCGTCGGACGTGGTGAGCGTGCACGCCCCCGAGCTGCCCGAGACCCGGCACCTGATCGACGCCGGCCGCCTGGCGCTGATGCACACCGGCGCCACGCTCATCAACACCTCCCGCGGCTCGCTGATCGACCAGGACGCGCTGACCGAGGAGCTGACGGCGGGCCGGCTGGACGCGGTCCTCGACGTGACGGTCCCGGAGGTCCTGCCCCCCGACTCCCCGCTCTACGACCTGCCCAACGTGCTGCTGACCCCGCACATCGCGGGCTCCCTGGGCAACGAGCTGCACCGCATGGCCGCGGCGGCCGCCGACGAACTCGACCGCTACACCGCGGGCCTGCCCTTCGCCCACCCGGTCAGCCGGGCGGAGTGGCACCGGTCGGCCTGAGCGTCAGGTGGTCCAGGCGACGGGGGAGCGGGGGTCCGGGAGGTACACGCAGTACGTGCCGGTACGGATCGTCCGGTCGAGGTGCTCGCCGAGCGGCGGGCAGGTCGCGTGCAGACGGGCGAGCGCCTTGCGCAGGGCCTGGGTCACCGCGGCCCGGGCCCGTTCCGAGGCCGCGCCGGCCCGCCGGTCCCGCCCGCCCAGACCGACGGCCCGGCGCAGCTCGGCGATCAGGAAGTCGCGCTCGTAGGCGGCCTGTTCCTGCCGGGCGAGGTCGCCCTGGGCCCGGGCGTCGTCGAGGTCCTCCTCGATCTCCGCGAGCCGCTGCCGGTAGGCCGCCTTGGCACGCTCGTCCAGCAGCGGACCGGCGTCCGGGGCGCGCACCAGCCGGGCGGCCGCCGCGGGGTCGTCGGTGTCGGCGGCGGCGAGGTCGAGGACATGGAACTCCCGGCCGGGCGCGGCCAGCAGCCGGGCCAGGTGCCGCATGCCCTTGCTGTCGCGGACGGTCGCCCGCCGGCCGTCGAAAAGGACCGTCCAGTAGTCGCCCTCGCGGACGAAGAGGTCGGCTTCGGTGGCGTCCGCGGGCGCCGGCTCGGTGACGCGGGGCTGCGCGGGGTGCTCGGTCGTGGTCCGGGCATGCTGGGCCGGCTGCTCGGACGTGCCCCCGGCCAGCTGCTCGAACGTGGCCTGCGCCGCCCCGCGTTCGAGGTTCTCGGCCTCCGGATCGCCCAGGTCGCGCCGGGCGTCGGCGAGCAGCAGCCGGCACTCGGCCGTCTCGTAGGGTGCGCCGATCTCGCTCCACACGCGTACCGCGTCGGCGAGCGCCTCCGCCGCGCCGGCCGCGTCGCCCTCGGCGAGCAACACCTCGCCCCGCGCGCGCAGCGCCGCCCCGCTGAGCGCGCTGCTCCCGTAACGGGCGGCCACCTCCGCCAGCTCCCGGGCGGCGGCCCGGGCCGTGTCCGCGTCGGCGGCGGCCAGGGCGATGGACACCTGCGCGGCCAGCAGGGGCGCCCGGCGCAGCGCGGTGCTGGGCGGCAGCTCCTTGGACGGCACCGGCAGCGGGTGGGCCAGTGCCTGCCGGATCGTGGCGGCCGCCGTGCCGGCGTCCCCGGCGGCGAGCCGGGTGAGCGAGAGCCAGGGCTCGGGGTCCCAGCCGAGCCGGTGGGCGGCGAGCAGCGCTTCCTCGGCGCCCTGCGGATCACCGCGGCGCAGCCGGATGCGGCCCAGCTCGGTCAGCGGCCAGCCCAGCTCGCGGCGCACATAGGGGCGCAGCTCCTCGCAGGCCAGCAGTGCCTGCCGCTCGGCGGGTGCGCACTGGCCCCGCAGCCGCAGGATCTCGGCCCGGTGCACCCGGCACCGGCCGTGCAGGCTGCCGATGGGGTTGGCCCGGGTCCACCGCTCCATCGCCTCGGTCCACTGCTCGGCCAGGTCGTACTGGGCCAGGCCCTGCAGCGCGCAGACCAGCTCGCAGTAGACGACCCCGGTCGACAGCGGGTCGAGGTCACCGGACATCGCGGTCGCGCCGGCGTCGTCGAGCAGCGCCAGCCCTTCCTCCACGTCACCGTCGACGATGAGCAGCCGGGCCTGTGCCACCCGCCCCACGGCGGCCGCCGCCGGATCCGTGCCCGAGCCGGTGATCACCGCCCGCCCGGCCCACGCGCGGGCGGCGTCCGGATCGCCGCTGAGCAGCCGTTCGTAGGCCCGCACCACGGCGAACCAGGCGTACGCGGGCGTGGCCGCGCCCGGGCCGAGCAGCTGTTCGGCGCGGCGCAGCCACCCCCGTACGGGGGCCATGAGCGCGGTGTCGAACAGCAGGTGCATCGCCACGCGTACGGCGGCGCCGGCCGCGCCGGTGTCCTCGCCGAGCGCCGCCAGCTCGCCGTGCAGCCGCTCCCAGGTCTCGATCGCCGTGTCGAGGTGCCCCGCGGCGTAGGCGACGCCGGCGAGCTCGGCGAGTTCCGCCGGGCCCAGCTCGCCGGCCCGCAGGTAGGCGTCGTAGGCGTCGCTCCACGCGCCGCGGGCCGCGGCCGTCCGGGCCTGTTCGAGTGCGGCCGGGTGGCCGCCGGCATGGCTCACGCCCACGTCCTTTCCGTCGCGGGCCGCGTGGTTACGGCCGTAACGGTCTCGCTTACGCCTTCTGGTCAGAGATGACCGTCGAGGAGGACACCATGGACACCACCAGGGTGAACGACATCCGGTTGGAGTACGACATCCACGGATCCGGCGAGCCGGTGCTGCTGGTCGGTCCGGTACTGGCGGACGGATTCGCGCCGCTGGTCACCGAGCCCGCCCTCGCCGACCACCACCGGCTCATTCGGTACCACAAGCGGGGCTGGGGCGGCAGCACCCACACCCCGGGGCCGGTGTCGGTCGCCGACCACGCGGCCGACGCGGTCGCGCTGCTCGACCGGCTCGGTCTGGACCGCGTCCATGTGGCCGGGCACTCCAGCGGCGCGGCGGTCGCGGCCCAGCTCGCCCAGGACCGTCCCGACCGGGTGGCCACGGCCGCGCTGCTGGAGCTCCCCGTCCTGTCGCTGCCGGCCGGGCAGGCGCTCCTGGCGGAGCTGGCACCGGCTTTCGAGGCGTACGGCGCCGGGGACCCGGAGCGGGCTCTGTCGCTGTTCCTGCCCGTGGTGTGCGGGATGGACGCCGAGCGGTGCCGGGCGCTGCTGGAGGAGCGGATGCCGGGCTGTGTGGAGCGGGCGGCCAAGGACGCCGACACCTTCTTCGGGACCGAGCTGCCGGCCCTGGCCGCGTGGCGGTTCGGCCCCGAGGAGGCCGCGGCGATCCACCGGCCCGTGCTGTCGCTGCTGGGCAGCGACACCCGCCCACTGTGGTGGGAGGTGGCCGCGTTCCTGCGCGCGGCGGTACCCGGAGTGGAGGAGCACGTCATCGACGGCGTGGGCCACCTGCTGCACATCGAACACCCCGAGCCGGTCGCCACGGCCCTGGCGCGCTTCTTCGCGAGGCACCCGATCACCCCGTGACGAACGCGAAAGGGGCCGGTCGGATGTCCGACCGGCCCCCTTCTCACGGGTCGCGCCCCCGCGGTGGTGCACCGACCGCGGGTCGGTGGCGGCTGACGTGATCAGGCCTTCTTGGTCTCCCAGAAGATCTTGTCGATCTCGGCGATGAGCTCCAGGGCCTTCTCACCGGTCTTGGGGTCGGTGGACGCCTTGGCGGCCGACAGGGCCTTCAGGGTGTCGTTGACCAGCTGGTGCAGCTGCGGGTACTTCTCGAAGTGCGGCGCCTTGAAGTAGTCGCTCCACAGCACGGACACGTGGTGCTTCGCGAGCTCGGCGCGCTGCTCCTTGATGACCGTGGCACGAGCCTGGAAGTGCGGGTCGTCGTTGCCGGCCATCTTCTCCTGCACGGCCTTCACCGACTCCGCCTCGATGCGGGCCTGGGCCGGGTCGTACACACCGCAGGGCAGGTCGCAGTGTGCGCTGACCTTGACCTTGGGGGCAAACAGGCGGGAAAGCATGGAGCATTCCTTCCTCGTGATCGTCTTCTCAGGTGGGACATTACTCCCTGCGGCACGGGTTTTCGCGAGTGCCCCCTTGGGCTTAGGACAAAAGTCCAGGGTCAGACTGAGACTGGTGGATGAATGGACCGGGGAGGTGCCGGGATGCCGGAGCTGTCGCAGGAGACCGAGCAGGGGAGGCCTGCCCAGCCGCCTTTCGGGTGGGTCGAGGTGACGGGGCCGTCGATGGTGCCCACGCTGTACCACGGCGATCAGCTGCTGGTGCGCCACGGGGCCCGGGTGCGGCCCGGTGACATCGTCGTCCTGCGTCATCCGCTGCAGCAGAACCTGCTGGTCGTGAAGCGGGCTGCGGAGCGCCGGGACGGGGGCTGGTGGGTGCTCGCCGACAACCCGTTCGGGGCGACGACGGACAGCGAGGAGTTCGGTGTCGTGCCGGACGAGCTGATGGTGGGCCGGGCCGTCTTCCGTCTGCGCCGGATGCCGGAGCCGGATCAGCGCTCGCCGCTCGCGGTGGCGCGCTGGGTGCTGTCGGCCGCCCGGCCCCTGTTCGCCGACCGGTCGGCCTCCAGGCGCTTGCGGGCCCGGTAGGCGGCCACGTTGGCGCGGGTGGCGCAGCGGTCGGAGCAATAGCGCCGGGAGCGGTTGGTCGAGGTGTCCAGGTAGGCGTTGCGGCAGGGCGCGGCCTCGCACAGGCCGAGCCGGTCCACGCCGTACTCGGTCAGGTGGAACGCCAGGCCCATCGCGGCGATGGCGGCGTAGCCGGCGGTGGCGTTGGACGGGTGGTCGGCCAGGTGCATGTGCCACAGCGGGCGGCCGTCGTCGTCGCGGTGGTCGTGGCCGGAGATCTGCGGGCTGACCGGGAACTCCAGCAGCAGCGCGTTCAGCAGGTCCACCGCGCGCGTCTCGTCGCCCTCGTCGGCCGCCTCGAAGACCGCGCGCAGCCGGGCCCGGACCGAGCGGAAGCGGGTGACGTCCGCGTCGGTGGCGCGGCGGGCCGCCGACTGGTTGGCGCCGAACAGCTCCCGGACGGCCTCCACCGAGGTCAGGGAGTCCTTGCCCCGGGTCGGCTCCTCACTGTTCACGAGCCGTACGGCGTAGTCCGAGTAATAGGCCAGTTCCACTTGTAGTCCTTACGGAGGCGCTCTATGGTCGTGGGTGCGGTCGGGTAACAGCCGGTCGTGGTTCCAGGGTATTACGGTCATCCCGTGACGGAGGGGCAGCGATGACGGACACCTCTACCACCCCAACGACGTCCACCGCCTTCGGCACCGACTGGCGGGCCTGGCAGGAGAGCTGGGACCGCCGGCAGGAGTGGTACATGCCCGACCGTGAGGACCGCTTCCGCGTCATGCTGGATGGGGGTCCCCCCATGCCCTTAAGGCTATGGGGGAGGTCGAGGCCTTCTGCGGTTCCGAGCCCCGCGTCCTCGACCTCGCCTGCGGCACCGGCAGCATCACCGCCCGCCTGCTGAGTCGCTTCCCGAAGGCCGTCAGCACCGGGATCGACCTCGACCCCGCCCTGCTCACCATCGCCCGCGGCACTTTCGCCGGGGACGACCGCGTCACCCTCGTCGAGGCCGACCTCACCGACCCGGACTGGCCCGCGCGACTGCCGTACGACACCTACGACGCCGTGCTGACCGCGACCGCCCTGCACTGGCTGCGCAAGGAACCCCTGCGCACGCTCTACGGGCGGCTCGCCGGCCTGGTCCGGCACGGCGGAGTCTTCCTCAACGCGGACCACATGATCGACGACACCACGCCCCGGATCAACGCGGCGGAGGAGATCCGGCGCCGCGCCCGCATGGATCAGGCCATGCGCGCCGGAGCGCTGGACTGGGCGGAGTGGTGGGCCCTGGCCGCCAAGGACCCCGTCCTCGCCGGTCCCACGGCCCGCCGCTTCGAGATCTACGGCGTCCACGCCGACGGCGAGATGCCCTCGGCGGCATGGCACGCGCGCGTGCTGCGCGAGCAGGGGTTCGAGGAGGCGCGGCCCGTCTGGGCGTCGCGAGTGACACGCTGCTGCTGGCGCTGAGGTAGCCAGGAACAGCGAAAGGGGCGGTACGGCCAGGCCGTACCGCCCCTTTCGGGCGTTTCTACAGCACCTTGGACAGGAAGGACTTCGTCCGCTCGTGCTGCGGGTTGGTCAGGACCTCGCGCGGGTGGCCGGACTCGACCACCACGCCGCCGTCCATGAAGACCAGGCTGTCGCCCACCTCGCGGGCGAAGCCCATCTCGTGCGTGACGACGACCATCGTCATGCCCGACTCGGCCAGGTCCCGCATGACGTCCAGGACGTCACCCACGAGCTCGGGGTCCAGCGCCGAGGTCGGCTCGTCGAACAGCATCAGCTTGGGGTCCATCGCCAGCGCGCGGGCGATCGCCACACGCTGCTGCTGGCCACCGGACAGCTGCGAGGGGTAGTTGCGCGCCTTGTCGGCCAGGCCGACGCGCTCCAGCAGCTGCATGGCGCGCTCCCGCGCCTGCGTCTTGCTGGTGCCCTTGACCTGCATCGGCGCTTCCATGACGTTCTCGACGGCCGTCATGTGCGGGAAGAGGTTGAACCGCTGGAACACCATGCCGATGTCCCGGCGCTTGCGCGCGACCTCGCTGTCCTTGAGCTCGTACAGCTTGTCGCCCTTCTGGCGGTAGCCGACCAGCTCGCCGTCGACGTACAGCCGCCCGGCGTTGATCTTCTCCAGGTGGTTGATGCACCGCAGGAAGGTCGACTTGCCGGAACCCGAGGGGCCGATCAGGCAGAACACCTCGCCCTGCTTGACCTCCAGGTCGATGCCCGTGAGCACCTCGACGGCGCCGAAGCTCTTGTGGACGCCCTCGGCCTTCACCATCGGGACGGTGGACCTCTTCGGCGCGGCGTCCGCCTTCGCGGGCTCCGTCGTCTTGTCGGTCTGCACCGGCTTCGCGGTCTTGTCAGTCATGCCGTGGCCCCCTTCCGGCCGGACAGGGAGAGCACGTTCTTCCTGATCTTCTGCCAGGGCGTCGCCGGCAGCTGGCGCGTGGAGCCGCGGGCGTAGTAGCGCTCCAGGTAGTACTGGCCGACGCTGAACACCGAGGTCAGCAGCAGGTACCAGGCGGCGGCGAGGAACAGCATCTCGGCCGGGGCGCCGGAGGTCTGGCCGATGTCCTGCGCGACGCGCAGCAACTCGGAGTACTGGACGACCGAGACCAGCGAGGTCGTCTTCAGCATGTTGATGACCTCGTTGCCCGTCGGCGGCACGATCACGCGCATCGCCTGCGGGATGACGATCCGGCGCAGCGTCTTGCTGTGGCTCATGCCCAGCGCGTGCGCCGCCTCCGTCTGGCCCTCGTCGACCGCGAGCAGACCGGCGCGGCAGATCTCGGCCATGTACGCGGCCTCGTTGAGGCCGAGGCCGAGCAGCGCGGTCAGGAACGGGGTCATGAAGTCCGACCACTCGTCCTTGTAGATCGGCCCGAGGTTGATGTACTCGAAGACCAGGCCCAGGTTGAACCAGACGATCAGCTGGACCAGCACCGGGGTGCCCCGGAAGAACCAGATGTAGAACCACGCGATCGACGAGGTCACCGGGTTCTTCGACAGCCGCATCACCGCGAGCACGATGCCGCCGACCACGCCGATCAGCATGGACAGGACCGTCAGCAGCAGGGTGTTGCCCACACCGCTGAGCACTCGGTCGTTGAAGAAGTAGTCCGGGATCGCGCCCCAGTTGATCTTGCCCTGGGAGAACGCGTAGATGATGCCGCCCAGCAGGGCGAGCGCGATGACGGCGGAGACGTACCGCCCGTAGTGACGGACCGGAATGGCCTTGATGGCTTCCGGGCCGGCCGGCGGGGTGGCCGCCGGTTCCGTCGTCTTGTCGATGTCAACAGTCACGGGTGCTGCCTTTCAGTGCCCGCAGGTACGAGCGGTCACTTGCCACCGTTGATGACGGCCTCGTTCACGGCACCGGCCGTGACGCCCCACTTTTCGAGGATCTTCTGGTACTCGCCGTTCTTGATGATCGCGTCGACCGCGGCCTTCAGGGCGTCACGCAGCTGGGTGCTGCTCTTGGCGACGGCGATGCCGTACGGGGCGGCCTCGACCTGGTCGCCGACGATCTGGAAGTCGTTGCCGCCGCCGGAGGTCTTCACGGCGTAGGCGGCGACCGGGAAGTCCGAGGATCCGGCGTTGGCGCCGCCGGCCCGCAGACGGGTCTGTGCCTGCTGGTCGGTGTCGAACGCCTCGATGGACAGCGTCTTGCCCGCCGGGCACTTCTTCGCCTCGGCCTTGGCGAGGTCCTCGGAGGTCGTGCCGCGCTGCACCACGATCTTCTTGCCACACAGGTCGGCCCAGGACTTGATGCCCTGGTCCTTGCCCTTCTGCGTGTAGATCGAGACACCGGCGGTGAAGTAGTCGACGAAGTCGACGCCCTCGCCGACCTTCTTGCCGGTGTCGGCGTCGATGCCCTCCTGGCGGTCCTTGGTGTCGGTCATCGCGGACATGGCGATGTCGTACCGCTTGGAGCGCAGACCGGTGATGAGGGTGTCGAAGGTGCCGTTCTCGAACTGGAACTTCACGCCGAGCTGCTTGCCCAGCGCGTCGGCGATGTCGGGGTCGATACCCGCCGTCTTGCCGGAGCTGTCCCGGAACTCGACCGGAGCGTAGGCGATGTCCGAACCGACCTTGATGACACCCTTGTCACGAATGGCCTGGGGCAGCTTGTCCGCGAGCGGGGCCGTGGTGGTGGAGGCCGAGCCGCTGCTCTCGGAACCGCTTTCCTTCTTGGTCTGGTCACCGCAACCGGTGAGCAGCAGTGCGCCTGCGACCGCGATCGCACCGACCGCTGCTAGCCGGGAGTGCGCGGCGGTGGTACGACGGGTGGAGCTTGCGGTCATCGTGGGTTCCTCCGGCGGGACGGTTGGTGCCGATGGTCACGGCAGTGCCGATAGGTCGACGAGAACACACACCTTCGGGTGTCGCGACCTCGTGTGATTACGGCATCTTGCCATTCGGACTCCGTCATTCAGGTGACTCGCCATGTCAAAATCGGATAACGGGCGACACCCGAACCACATCACTCCGGTACATCATGACCGGACCTTCTACGGGAATCAGCGCTTCCGGCCGGAAGATCTTCAGCCGGTCTCAGTATCCGGGCAGCCGTGGGAGCGCGTTCACGCCCGCTTGAGTGCTGCTTGACCATTTGTCCAGACCTTGTCCCCATATTCGGTCATGAGTGATGTCACGTCGCGCGACCGACGTGTGACCTTCGCGGTATGGACTCGTCGGCGGCACCGTCCGTCAGGTAAGAAGGTTCTTTACACCCCTCATCCGGGGCTCAGGACGCGTGTGCGGCGCGTCCGTCGCGTAGGTGCCCGTACGCATCAGTCAAATCGGGCCGTACGCGGTGCCCGCCCGCCCCTCACCAGGGGCGGTCCAAACCCTCAAACCATGAATACTTAAGGGGTAAAGAGAAAGTGGCAGCGGAGATCGTCAATCCTCGCAGCGAGAGCAAAACGGATCAGGAGGGCGGTGCGGAGCCCCTCGATTCCTTCGATCCGGCGTTCGCCCTGCACCGCGGCGGCAAGATGGCCGTGCAGGCCACCGTGCCGATCCGTGACAAGGACGACCTGTCCCTCGCGTACACCCCCGGCGTCGCGCGCGTGTGCACCGCGATCGCGGAGCAGCCGGATCTGGTCAACGACTACACCTGGAAGTCGTCCGTCGTCGCCGTGGTGACCGACGGCACGGCCGTGCTGGGCCTCGGCGACATCGGGCCCGAAGCCTCCCTTCCGGTCATGGAGGGCAAGGCGATCCTCTTCAAGCAGTTCGGTGGCGTCGACGCGGTGCCGATCGCGCTCGACTGCACCGACGTCGACGAGATCGTCGAGACCGTCGTGCGCCTCGCCCCGTCCTTCGGCGGCGTGAACCTGGAGGACATCTCGGCGCCGCGGTGCTTCGAGATCGAGCGCAAGCTCCAGGAGAAGCTCGACATCCCGATCTTCCACGACGACCAGCACGGCACGGCCGTCGTGACGCTGGCCGCGCTGCGCAACGCCGCCCGGCTGAGCGGACGCGAGATCGGGCAGCTGCGCGCCGTGATCTCCGGTGCCGGCGCGGCCGGTGTCGCCATCGCCAAGATGCTGGTCGAGGCCGGCATCGGGGACGTGGCCGTCACCGACCGCAAGGGCGTCGTCTCCGCCGACCGGGACGACCTGACGCAGGTCAAGCGCGAGCTGGCCTCCTTCACGAACAAGGCCGGGCTGACCGGGTCCCTGGAGGACGCGCTGGCCGGGGCCGACGTGTTCATCGGCGTCTCCGGCGGCACGGTGCCGGAGGAGGCCGTGGCCTCCATGGCCGAGGGCGCGTTCGTGTTCGCCATGGCCAACCCGAACCCGGAGGTTCACCCGGACGTCGCGCACAAGTACGCGGCGGTCGTGGCCACCGGTCGCTCCGACTTCCCGAACCAGATCAACAACGTGCTCGCGTTCCCGGGTATCTTCGCGGGCGCGCTGCAGGTGCGGGCCACCCGCATCACCGAGGGCATGAAGATCGCGGCGGCGGAGGCGCTGGCGGCGGTGGTCGGCGACGACCTCGCGGCCGACTACGTCATCCCCTCGCCCTTCGACGAGCGGGTCGCCCCGGCCGTCACGGCGGCGGTCGCCGCTGCCGCTCGGGCGGAGGGTGTGGCGCGGCGCTGACCGTGCTCGGCCTCAGCCGAATGACCCCGTCCGAGTGGGCGGGGTCATTTTTTGGTGGGGGTTGTTTAGCCCGACTGGGTGGTCGCGGGGCGTTCCCCATTGACCTGGGGTGTTCAGTGCCCTTGAGTCGGCCGCCCGGTGGGGCGCAAGAGGGTGTGTGTCACAGGGCGCCCTGGTTCCAACGGGGCCGTCGGGAACCTATCGTCGGCTTCATGTTCGCTGTCTACGCCGCCCGAATCGACCGCGACCAGCCGCTGAACGGCCTGGAGTTGGGGGAGCGCCCGGCCCCCGAGGCCCGCCCCGGCTGGAGCACCGTCAACGTCAAGGCCGCCTCCCTCAACCACCACGACCTGTGGTCCCTGCGCGGCGTGGGCCTCGCAGAGGACAAGCTGCCGATGATCCTCGGCTGCGACGCCGCCGGTGTCGACGAGGACGGCAACGAGGTCGTCCTGCACTCCGTGATCGGCCAGAGCGGCCACGGCGTCGGCCCCCGGGAGCCCCGGTCGATCCTGACCGAGCGGTACCAGGGGACCTTCGCCGAGCAGGTGGCCGTCCCGACGTGGAACGTCCTGCCGAAGCCGAAGGAGCTGTCCTTCGAGGAGGCGGCCTGTCTGCCCACGGCATGGCTGACGGCCTACCGGATGCTGTTCACCAACGCCGGTGTACGGCCCGGTGACTCCGTGCTGGTGCAGGGCGCCGGCGGCGGTGTCGCCACCGCGGCGATCGTGCTCGGCAAGGCGGCGGGTCTGCGCGTCTTCGCGACCAGCCGCGACGAGGCCAAGCGCAAGCGGGCGCTGGAGCTGGGTGCCGTGGAGGCCGTCGAGTCGGGGGCGCGGCTGCCGCAGCGGGTGGACGCGGTGATCGAGACCGTGGGCGCCGCGACCTGGTCGCACTCGGTCAAGTCCCTGCGGCCCGGCGGCACGCTCGTGATCTCCGGCGCCACCAGCGGGGACCGGCCCTCGCACGCGGAGCTGACCCGGATCTTCTTCCTGGAGCTGAAGGTCGTCGGGTCGACCATGGGGACCAAGGACGAGCTGGAGGATCTGCTCTCGTTCTGCGCGGCCACCGGGGTGCGGCCGGTCATCGACGAGGTGCTGCCGATGGACCGGGCGCGGGAGGGCTTCGAGCGGATGGAGTCCGGCGAGCTGTTCGGGAAGGTCGTGCTCACCAACTCGTGAGACGGCCGACTCCCGTGACGGGAGCGTGAGTTGAGGCGGGTCCGGGGTCCGGGCCCGCCTTTTCCGTGCCCCATGTGTCAACCATCGTTGACATCGGCTGCGTGTCAACGTAAGTTGACATCATGACCGAAGCGACAGATCTCGCCGAGCGGGCGGGAGACCGCGATCCGCGGGTCGGGCTGCGGGCCGTCGCCGCGTTGCGCCGGGTGCTGGAGCAACTGGAGGCGGTGCAGGTGCGCAGCGCCCGCAATCAGGGCTGGTCGTGGCAGGAGATCGCCGCGGAGCTCGGGGTGAGCAGGCAGGCCGTGCACAAGAAGTACGGGAGGCGTTGATGTTCGAACGGTTCACGAAGGACGCCCGGGAAGTGGTCCAGGGCGCCGTCGCCCAAGCGGCGGGGGAGGGGGCGCGGAGCGTCGATGCCGGGTATCTGCTGCTCGCCCTGCTCGACCGGCAGGGCAGCCGGGGGTCGTTCGCGCTCGCCGCGCTGGGGGTCGATCAGTGGCGGGAGCCGGTGCGGCGGGCGGTCGGGGAGGCGCGGCGGCGTGCCGGGCTGACCCGGGCCGACACGGACGCGCTGGCCGGGCTGGGGATCGATGTCTCGGAGATCGTGGCCCGGGTGGAGGAAGCGCACGGGGTCGGGGCCATGTCCGGTGACCGCGGGGACGGTCGCTGGTGGGCCGGCGGGCGGCCGAGCTTCAGCCGGGAGGCCAAGGACGTGCTGGAGAAGTCGCTGCGCATGGCCGTGGCCCATCGCGACCGGCGCATCGGTGACGAGCACCTGCTGCTGGCGCTCACCGTCCTGCCGGGCGTGGCGGCCGAGGTGCTCGCCGACCACGGCGTCACCTACGCGTCCCTGACCCGCGTGCTGTACGGCGGGGGTCAGGCCAAGGCCGGCTGAGCGGGCGGGGGAGAGGCCAAGGCCGGCTGAGCGGGCGGCCGGCCCCGGCACCGGGCCGCGTTCACGCCTTCGGGGTGCGCAGTATCGCTCCGATGTGGGCGGCCGCCCTCGACAGATGGCGGCGGGCGTCGCGCAGCTGGTCGGCGTCGACGCCGTGGTCCCGGGCCGCGTCGCGGACGTCGTCACGGAAGCGGTCCAGCAGCCGCTCCAGATCGCGGGCGGGGTCGCCGGTGGGTGCCTCGTGGGCCCAGGAGGGTTCGTAGACGGCCGGGAAGTCCTCCGGCGTCTGTCCGTACTCCGGCTCCGGGCGGACCCGGTCGGAAGCGGGGCGCCCCCGGCCGAAGTCCTTGCCGAAATCCCTCCCGAAGTCGCCGAACTCCTTGGCCAGTTCGGTCAGGCCCTCCTTCACACCCGTAGGCCAGTCGCCGCGCGCGAAGTGGTCCTGCACCTGCTCCTGCACCCGGCGTGCGATGCGCTGCAGCTCCTCCTGCGCCTGGACGCGGGCCCGCTCCTGGGCCTCCTTGGCCTGGCGCCGGGCACGCTGGGCCTCCTCGCGGGCCCGGCGGCTCTCGTCCTTGGCCCGCCTGGCCTGTTCCTTCCACTCCTGCTTGACGCGGCGCATCTCCTCCTTGGCGGCACGCCACGCCTCGCTGTCGGCCGCGTCGGTGAAGTCCGGGGACGGCGCCGCGGCGCCGTCCGCGCGGCCCGCCGGACCGCGCCGCGCCCGGCTCGCCGCCTCCCGCATCTGCCGGCGCAGGTCGCCCGCGGCGCCGCGCACGTCGGCGCGGATCTCGGCGGCCAGTTCGGCCACCGACTCGCGGATCTCCAGCTCCAGATCGGCCAGTTCACCGCTGCGGTCGGCCAGTTCGGCGCGGCCGGCGTCCGTGATGGCGTACACCTTGCGGCCGCCCTCGGTGGTGTGGGTGACCAGGCCCTCGGCCTCCAGCTTCGCCAGACGCGGGTAGACCGTGCCGGCCGACGGCGCGTACAGCCCCTGGAAGCGCTCCTCCAGCAGGCGGATCACCTCGTAGCCGTGGCGCGGCGCCTCGTCCAGGAGCTTCAGCAGATACAGGCGGAGGCGGCCGTGGGCGAAGACGGGAGGCATGTCAGAGCACCTTCTTGTCGGTCGTGCCGTCGGCCGGGGCGCCGTTGTCACCCTCGCCCGGGCCGGAAACGGAATTGTCCCCCGAACCGGTGCCGGTGCCTGTGGGCGGGGCCTCGTCCCGCGGTCCGGGCTCCCACGGCTCGTCCTCCGACGGGGGCCGGCGCAGCAGGGCGATGGAGCCGGAGACGGTGGTCGCCTTCAGCCGGCCGCTGCCCGTGCCGAGCCGGCCGGTGATCCGCTTGGCGCCCCACTGGCCGCTGACCCGCAGGTCCTCGAAGGCGTTGGAGACCGAGCCGCTGGCGGTGTGCGCCTCCACCTCCGTGTCCGCCGGGTGCGGCAGACGGATGGCGATCTCGCCCGAGACGCTGGTCAGATTGACGTCGGTGGGGTGGGCGGCGGGGTCGAGGTCCACGATCATCGAACCGCTCACCGAGTCCGCCCGTACCGCGGAACCGGAACCGTCCACCACGGTCAGGTCCCCGGAGACGGAGTGGAAGCGCAGCTCGCCGCGCAGGGCCTGGGCCTCCACGCTGCCGGAGACCGTGTCGGCGCGCACCGGGCCGCCGAGGCCGACCAGCGTGGTGTCCCCGGTGACGCCCTTGACCTCGGCGCGGCCGTCGATCCCGGAGACCGTGGCGGCGGCGCCGACCACCCCCACCTCCACGCGCGTGCGCGCCGGGACGGCCAGGGAGACGACGGCGCTGCGCCGCCTGCCCTTGCGGTCCAGCCACTTCAGGAAGCCCTTCCAGGGCAGGTCCTCGTACGCCACCGTCAGCGTGCCGCCCTGCTGGGTGACCAGCAGGGGTGGGCCCTGAAGCTCGGAGATCTCCAGGAGGGCGGAACCCTCGTCCGTGCCCACGACGTTCACCGTTCCGTTGACGACGCGTACGTGGAGCTCGCTCACGGGCTCGTCGAACGTGAGCTTCGTCGGCTCTGCGACGGACCACTCGGACATGGGAGACCTCCTCGACCTCCTCGACACGCCATATCGCGTATTACGTGACTCACGATATATCGCGGGCCGGGGAAGTCAAGACACTCGTTCTGGTGATCAGGACAGGCCGGCGGGGGCGGGCTGTCCTAGCGTGTGACCATGCCGACGGAAGACGCCCACGGCGACCGGTCGCGAGCCGGCGCGCTGCTGCTGTGCCGGGCCGAGCCCGCCGCCGTCGCGCCCCTCGCCCACCTGCTGCGCGACCACATGCTGCTCACCGGCGCCGGGGACGGCTGGAGCGTCCTCGTGCCCGAGGGACGGCCCTGGCAGAACGGTGGCGAACCCGTCGACCGGGTCCTCACCGGCTGGGCCACCGCCCTCGCCGTCGCCGCGCCCTGGCCCGTCCTCGCCCTGTGGTGGGACGCCGACCGCGCCGGCTACACCCTCGCCGCCGGCTTCCGCCGCCCCGTCGGCTACACCTGGCTCGCCAACGGCACCGCGGCCGGCGAGGACGAGGCGATGCGCACCTTCGCCGCCCGGCTCGGCCTCGACCCGGTCCTGGACGTGCAGGCCCTGGACCACCTCACCCGCCCCGACCCGGCCGCCGACGCCCACGCCCGGCTGCGCGGCCTGCTCGCGGTCCTCACCCGCGCCGGCGTCACCCTGCCGCCCGGCGTCACCCCCGGCGCCCCCACTGGCCGGCTGCGCGAGGCCGCCCTGCACCACACCGACGTACGGCGCACCCACGGCCTGCGCCAGACGCTGCGCGCGGAACTCGACGCCGTCGAGCGCGCCGCCCTCGCCCCCTGGCTGCCCTGGACCCTCACGCCGCAGGCCCGCGCCCTGGCCGCCGCCCAGCTCGCGAGCGGCCTCCCGCTCGCCCTGTGGGGCCTGCGACGCCGCAGCGCCGGCTGGACGGCGGCGGGGGCGCTGCTGCTGGCCCACGGGCTGCTCGGGCTGGCGTACGCGGTGACGCACCCGCGCGACTGAGCGGCCGCGGCCCTCCTCCCGTACGACACGACCCGGAACGCGTACGACACGACCCGGAACGCCGTACGACACGACCCGGAACACGGCAAAGGGCGCCCGAAGGCGCCCGTGATCGCCGACGGCGGTCCTCGACTACTCGTCGTCCTCGTCGTCCAGCCGCGCCAGCCACGTGGCCAGGCGTTCCACCGGGACCTCGAAGTCCGGGTTCAGGTCGACGAAGGTCCGCAGCTGCTCGGCGAGCCACTCGAAGGTGACCTCCTCCTCGCCGCGCCGTTTCTCCAGTTCTTCGATGCCACGGTCGGTGAAGTACATGAGGTCAAGGATAAGTGCGCGCAAACGGCCGGGCCGCACCCCCTGAGCAGGGGATGCGGCCCGGTCACGTACGACCCGCGGGTGCGGTTACGCCTCGAACACCTCGCGCACGAGCTGCTCCTGCTCCGCCTGGTGCCGCTTCGCGGAACCGACGGCAGGGGACGAGCCGTGCGGGCGCGAGATGCGGCGCAGGCGCTCGCCGGCCGGGATGTCCGCGCCGACCGCCAGGTCGAGGTGGTCGATCAGGTTCAGGGCGATGAACGGCCAGGCGCCCTGGTTGGCCGGCTCCTCCTGGGCCCACAGGTACTTCTCGGCGTTCGGGTACTTGGCGATCTCGGCCTGGAGCTCGGCACCCGGCAGCGGGTACAGGCGCTCAAGGCGGATGATCGCGGTGTCCGTGACGCCCCGCTTCTGCCGCTCGGCGTCGAGGTCGTAGTAGACCTTGCCGGAGCAGAAGACGACCTTGCGGACCGCGTTCGGGTCGACCGAGGAGTCACCGATGACCGGCTGGAACTGACCGCTGGTGAAGTCCTCCGCCTTCGACGCGGCGGCCTTCAGGCGCAGCATCGACTTCGGGGTGAAGACGACCAGCGGCTTGTGGTGCGGGTTGTGCACCTGCCACCGCAGGAGGTGGAAGTA
This sequence comes from Streptomyces sp. Ru71, assembly GCF_002920535.1. Lineage (GTDB taxonomy): Bacteria > Actinomycetota > Actinomycetes > Streptomycetales > Streptomycetaceae > Streptomyces. The sequence continues at coordinate 123,211 of NZ_PQSS01000011.1, forward strand.
GTTCGCCGGCGACGTCGGCATGGCGACCGTCATGTTGTTCTGCGCGCACAGCTGCAGGAACCGCTCCGGGCGGGCCGAGGAGTGGTCCGGGCCCTGGCCCTCGTAGCCGTGCGGCAGCAGCAGGACGACGCCGGACGTCTGGCCCCACTTCTGCTCGGCGGAGGAGATGAACTCGTCCACGACCGTCTGGGCGCCGTTGACGAAGTCGCCGAACTGGGCCTCCCACATCACGAGCGCGTTCGGGCGGGCCAGCGAGTAACCGTACTCGAAGCCCATCGCGGCGTACTCGGACAGCAGGGAGTTGTAGACGTTCAGCCGCGCCTGGTCCTCGGCCAGGTACTGCAGCGGCGTGTACTCCTCACCGGTGCTGCGGTCGATGATGACCGCGTGGCGCTGGCCGAAGGTGCCGCGCTGGGAGTCCTGGCCGGCGAGCCGGACCGGGGTGCCCTCCAGCAGCAGCGAGCCGATGGCGAGGGTCTCGCCCATGCCCCAGTCGATGGTGCCGTCCTCGACCATCGCCGCCCGGCGCTGCAGCTGCGGCTGCAGACGCGGGTGGACGGTGATGTTGTCCGGGATGTTGACCTGGGACTCGGCGATCCGCTTGACGACCTCGGTGGACACCGCGGTCGGCACGGCGACCGGGAAGCCGTCCTGCGGGGGCGTGGCGTCGACGCCGGCCGGCTGCGCGGTGGCCTCGCGGACCTCGGTGAAGACCTTCTCCAGCTGGCCCTGGTAGTCCTGCAGCGCCTGCTCGGCCTCTTCCAGGGTGATGTCGCCGCGACCGATGAGGGACTCGGTGTACAGCTTGCGCACCGAGCGCTTCTTGTCGATCAGGTCGTACATCAGCGGCTGGGTGAAGGCCGGGTTGTCCGACTCGTTGTGACCGCGGCGGCGGTAGCAGATGAGGTCGATCACCACGTCCTTGTTGAACGCCTGGCGGAACTCGAAGGCCAGACGGGCAACACGCACGACGGCCTCGGGGTCGTCGCCGTTCACGTGGAAGATCGGGGCCTCGATCATGCGGGCCACGTCCGTCGCGTACATGGAGGAACGCGAGGACTCCGGGGCGGCGGTGAAGCCGACCTGGTTGTTGATGACGATGTGGACCGTGCCGCCGGTGCGGTAGCCGCGCAGCTGCGACATGTTCAGGGTCTCGGCCACCACGCCCTGGCCCGCGAAGGCCGCGTCGCCGTGGATCGCCACCGGCAGGACGGTGAAGTCCGTGCCGCCCTTGTTGATGATGTCCTGCTTGGCGCGGGCGACGCCCTCCAGGACCGGGTCGACCGCCTCCAGGTGGGAGGGGTTGGCGACCAGGGAGACCTTGATCTGCTCGCCGTCGAGACCGGTGAAGGTGCCCTCGGCGCCCAGGTGGTACTTCACGTCGCCGGAGCCGTGCATCGACTTCGGGTCGAGGTTGCCCTCGAACTCGCGGAAGATCTGCGCGTACGACTTGCCGACGATGTTGGCGAGCACGTTCAGGCGGCCGCGGTGGGCCATGCCGATGACGACCTCGTCCAGGCGCGACTCGGCCGCGGAGTCGATGACCGCGTCCAGCAGCGGGATGACGGACTCGCCGCCCTCCAGCGAGAAGCGCTTCTGGCCGACGTACTTGGTCTGCAGGAACGTCTCGAAGGCCTCGGCGGCGTTCAGGCGGCGCAGGATGCGCAGCTGCTCCTCGCGCTCCATCTTGGAGTGCGGGCGCTCCACGCGGTCCTGGATCCACTTGCGCTGCTTGGGGTCCTGGATGTGCATGAACTCGATGCCGGTGGTGCGGCAGTACGAGTCGCGCAGCACGCCGAGGATGTCGCGCAGCTTCATCATCGACTTGCCGGCGAAGCCGCCGACGGCGAACTCGCGCTCCAGGTCCCACAGGGTGAGGCCGTGCTCGACGATGTCCAGGTCGGGGTGCTTGCGCTGCTTGTACTCCAGCGGGTCGGTGTCGGCCATGACGTGGCCGCGGACCCGGTAGGAGTGGATCAGCTCGAAGACGCGGGCGGCCTTGGTGACGTCGTCGTCGTGGCTGGCGTCGATGTCCTTGAGCCAGCGGACCGGCTCGTAGGGGATGCGCAGCGCCTCGAAGATGTCGTCGTAGAAGCCGTTCTCGCCGAGCAGCAGGTTCGCGACGACGCGCAGGAACTCGCCGGAGGCGGCGCCCTGGATGACCCGGTGGTCGTAGGTCGACGTGAGCGTCATGACCTTCGAGATGCCGAGCTTGTTCAGGGTGTCCTGGCTGGTGCCCTGGAACTCCGCCGGGTAGTCCATGGAGCCGACGCCCATGATCACGGACTGGCCGGGCATCAGACGCGGCACGGAGTGGACGGTGCCGAGGCCACCGGGGTTGGTCAGGGAGACCGTGACGCCGGTGAAGTCGTCCATCGTCAGCTTGTTGTCGCGGGCGCGACGGACGATGTCCTCGTAGGCCTGCCAGAACTCGAAGAAGTTCAGCGTCTCGGCCTTCTTGATCGCCGCGACGACGAGCTGGCGGTCACCGTTGGGCTTGACCAGGTCGATGGCCAGGCCCAGGTTGATGTGCTCCGGCTTGACCAGGGTCGGCTTGCCGTCCTTGAGCTGGTAGGACCAGTTCATCGACGGCATGGCCTTGATGGCCTGCACCATCGCGTACCCGATGAGGTGCGTGAAGGAGATCTTCCCGCCCCGGGCGCGCTTGAGGTGGTTGTTGATGACGATGCGGTTGTCGAAGAGCAGCTTCACCGGGACGGCGCGGACCGAGGTGGCGGTCGGCACCTCCAGCGAGGCGTCCATGTTCTTCGCGACCGCGGCGGACGGACCGCGCAGCGTCACGAGCTCCGGACCGGCCGGGGCCTCCTTGGCGGGCTCCGCCTTGGCCTTCGGCTGAGCGGGCGCCTGTGCGGGACGCGCCGGCTGAGCCTGGGCGGGGGCGGCCTGCGCCGCGGGGGCGGGGGCGGGGGCCGGAACCGGGGCGGCCGCGGGCTTCGCAGCCGCGGGAGCCGGAGCGGCACTGGGCGCCGGAGCGGCCGGCGCGGCGGCCTGGGGGGCCGGGGTGGGCGTCGTGGTGGGGGTCTGCGCGGCCCCCGCGGCCGCGGTACCCGACGCAACCGGGGCTCCTGCCGCCCCCGGCTTGTAGTCGGCGAAGAAGTCCCACCAGGCACGGTCTACCGAATTCGGGTCCTGGAGGTACTGCTGATAGATCTCGTCGACGAGCCACTCATTGGGACCGAACGCGGCAGCGGGGTTCTTTCCCGCTTGGTCGGCGTCGGTCGTAGGTGCGCTCGATGCGTTACTGGGGGACTGTGGCGACACGGCGGCAACCGCCCTCTTCCGCTTCACAAGGTGATGGACAGCGGGAATAAAGGCTACGCCTCCCTGAGGGTGAAGGTCAGGTCAGGCCCGTTCATCGTCGCGTAAGTCACATCTCAGCCCGTGTTTCGGGGCTTGAAATGGCGGGAAACAAGCGTGGTTCCGGTGTGAGAGAGGCGTGCCGGGGTACGGCGACGAAGGCCCGGCACGCGCTGCGTGCGGGGCCTGTGCCTGATCACACGTGTCCGTCGGCGCGGACGCTCGTGGATCTTGAGGCTCCGCTTCGAACCCTACGTCAACTTTGGACGGTTGGCTCTCCTGGAAGAGTGACAAGAATCCGGCAACCCCGCTCGGATTCGGCCACCCCGATGCGGCCCCCGTGCAGGTCCACGGCCCAGCGCGCGATCGCCAGGCCCAGCCCGGTGCCGCCGTCGCTGCCCGGGCCGTGCGGCCGCGCCACCACGCCACGGTTGAACCGCTCGAAGACCCGGTGCCACTCCGACTTCGGAATGCCCGGCCCCTCGTCCAGGACCTCCAGCTCCAGCGAGCCGGGCGTCGCCCCGCGCCGCGCCCTGACCGTGACCCGGCCGTGCGGCGGGCTGTGCTTGACCGCGTTGTCGATCAGGTTGGCGACCACCTGGTGGATGCGCTCCGGATCGGCGTGCCCGGTCAGGTCGGACGGGAAGACGTCCAGGTGCAGATGGACGTCGGCCCGGGTGTGACTGCCCGAACCGGAGGCGATGCCCGCGCGCGCCGAGGCGACCATGTTGGCCTCCTTCAGCACCCCGGACAGATACGGCCACACCTCGAACCGGCGCTTCTTCAGCGGTACGACGCCGTTGTCCAGCCGGGACAGGTCCAGCAGCGTCTCCACCAGCCGGCCCAGCCGCTCGGTCTGCTTCAGCGCCGTGCGCATGGTCTCCGGGTCGGCCTCGGTCACGCCGTCGACGATGTTCTCCAGCACCGCGCGCAGCCCCGCGATCGGGGTGCGCAGCTCGTGCGAGACGTTCGCCACCAGCTCCTTGCGCTGGCGGTCCTGCGCCTCCAGCTCGTCCGCCATCACATTGATCGTCTGGGCCAGATCGCCCAGCTCGTCCCGGCGGCTCTCGCGCACCCGGCGCGTGTAGTCGCCCTGCGAGATGGACCGGGCCACGGTGTTCATCTCGTCCAGCGGCGCGGTCAGCGAATGCGCCACGAACTGCGTGATCAGCAGCGTGGCGATCATCGAGAAGACCGTGATGAACCGCAGCTCGGTCTGGGTGCGCAGGGCGATCATCATCAGTCCCGTGGTGATCAGCACCGAGATGACGACCAGCGCACCCAGCTTGGTCTTGATCGAGAACGGGCGTACGCCGCCCCAGGGATCCCCGGGACTCCGTCGTGCGGCCGGCCGCCCGTCGCTCATGGCGTCGGCGTCTCCAGCGCGTAGCCCACACCGTGCACGGTACGGATCCGCTCCGCGCCGATCTTCCGGCGCAGCGCCTTGATGTGGCTGTCGACCGTGCGGGTGCCCGAGGCGTCCGCCCAGTCCCACACCTCCGCCAGCAGCTGCTCACGGGAGAGCACCGCGCGCGGGGTGTTCGCCAGGCACACCAGCAGGTCGAACTCGGTGGGCGTCAGATGGACGTCCTCCGACTTCACCCGCACCCGGCGCTGGGCGTGGTCGATCTCCAGCTCGCCCAGGCGCATGACACCGCTGCGCGGCGTCGCGGCGGCCAGCGCGGCCCGCTCCACCCGGCGCAGCAGCACATGCACGCGTGCCGCCAGCTCCCGCATCGAGAACGGCTTGGTCATGTAGTCGTCGGCCCCGACCCCGAGCCCGACCAGCATGTCGGTCTCGTCGTCGCGGGCGGTGAGCATCAGCACCGGAACCGGCCGCTGCGCCTGCACCCGCCGGCAGACCTCCAGCCCGTCGAACCCGGGCAGCATGATGTCGAGGATCAGCAGATCGGGCTGCCAGGCCTCCGCGGTGTCGACGGCCGCCGGACCGTCACCCGCCGTTTGCACGAGGAACCCCTCGGCGCGCAGGCGGGCCGCGATGGCGTCGACGATCGTCGGATCGTCCTCGACGACCAGGACCCGCCGCTGCGCGCCGGGGGTCGCCGTCGTGCCGCTCTGGGAGGTGTGTGTCTGCTCCATCGCCCGCCCCTGAAGTGTGCTTTCCGGAATCAGTGGGGTGATCCCTTGGCCTGCGCGTGACTGCGATTGACGCTTGAATGATCCGCGTCAGGGAAGCAGCGTACGGGGAGTCACCACGGCTTTGCTATTCAGGTCGGATCCCGAGGTGCACCACGTCGGGAACTCCTCGGGCAACGGGGATCTCTTCCGTACGCACCTGCTGGAACCCGACATTCCCCAAGGTTTCTTCGAAATCCCCGGACGGCTTCGCCGACCACACCGCGAGCACCCCGCCGGGCCTCAACACCCTTGCGCAGCTTGCCAGTCCGGCCGGTGAGTACAGTCCGTCATTGCCCTCCGTGACGGTCCAGCCGGGGCCGTTGTCGATGTCCAGGCACAGGGCGTCGAACGTGGCGTATGTCTCATTGACGTAGGTGACCAGGTCTTCCTGCACGATCTCGGTGCGCGGATCGGCCAGCGCCTCGCGGGACAGCTCGCCGAGCGGGCCGTCGCGATGCCAGTCGATGACCGCGGGCTCCCTTTCCACCACGGTGATCCGCCCCCACCGCGAATTCGCAGCCGCATGCGCCAGCGAGAAGCCGACGCCGAGCCCGCCGATCAGCACATGCGGCGCCTCCCGGTCCCCGAGCGCCTCCAGCGCGGCGTCGACCAGCAGCCGCTCGCTGCGGCCGTCGGACGTGTCCATCAGGAAGCACCCGTTGGCGATGATCTGCAGCACCGCACCGTGCCGGCGCAGCACGACCTCGCCGTACGGACCCTCACGCCGGTCCAGCACCTCGGGACTGTCGTACATCGTGGCCATGGAGCACATCCTGCACGAACGCGGCTTGACGGGAACGGGAATTACCGGAGGCGGGCCCCACGCTCGCCGGGGTGCGGCCACGCGCCTACGCTCGGAAAGCGGGCCGGGACTGCCCGCCGCGCCGAAGGACGGTGAACCGTGGTCGCGGAGTACCCGTTCGTGGGACGCGCGGACGTGCTGCTGGAACTGCGCCGCGCGGTGGAGCGGACCGCCGCCGGACGGGGCGGGCTCGTCACGCTGACCGGGCCGGCCGGCGCCGGCAAGACCCGCACCGCCGAGGAGGCCGCCGCCCGCGCGGACGGCCTGCGCACCCTGTGGAGCTGGTGCCCGCCGGAGACCGCCACGACCGCCTTCCGGCCCTGGGCACGCCTCCTGCGCCCGCTCGCCACGCACGACGAGCGGTGCGGCACCCTGGCCGGGACCTCCCCGCCGCTGCGGGCCCTCCTCTCCGGCGCCACCGCCGACGCCCTGCGCGGCGCGGACCCCGAGACGGCCCGGCTGCGGCTCACCGGCGACGTCGCCGAACTTCTGACGACGGCCGCAGCCCCGCGCCCCCTGCTGCTGGTCCTCGACGACGTCCACGCCGCCGACTCCTCCTCCCTGCGGCTGCTGCTGGAGACCGCCGACGCCGCCCGCGGTGCGCCCGTGCTGCTCCTCGCCACCGCCCGCGACGACGACGCCGCCTGGCGCGAGCGCGAGTGGGCCCGCGCCCAGCTGCTGCGCCGCGGGCGCACCCTGCCGCTGGGCCCGCTGCCGGAGACGGACGTCGCCGCGCTCATGGCAGCGGCCACCGGCGCGACCGCGCCCCCGGAAGCCGTCCGCTCCCTGGCGCGGCGCACCGGCGGGGAGGCCTTCTTCGTCACGGAGCTGCTGCGGGCGGGCGGCTGGGACGCGGAGGCGGGGTACGACCTGCGCACGACCGCCGAACCGGACAGGGAACCCTCGGTTGCCGTACGGGCCGCGGTCGCCGCACGGCTCGCCGAGCTGAGCCCGGGCGCCGCGCACCTGCTGGCAGCCGCCTCCGTCCTCGGCACCCGCTTCCGGCTGGACACCCTGGCCGAGACCGCGGGCGTACGCCTGGCCGAGGCGCGGGCGCTGCTCGCCGAGTCCGCGGGCGCCGGCCTGACCGCCTCCCCGAAGGCCGACCGCGGCGCCTTCCGCCACGACCTCCTGCGCGATGCCGTCCACGCCACCCTCACGCCCGGCGAACGCGCGGCCCTGCACCGCACCGCCGCCCACGTCCTGGCCGCTCACGCCCGCGACGCCGCCCCCGCCGAGATCGCCCACCACCTCCTGCGCTCCGGCCCCGGCCACGAGACGGAGACCGCCGCCTACGCCCACCAGGCCGCCCGCCAGGCCGAGCGCCTGTACGCCTACGAGGACGCGGCGCGCTGGTACGAGCGGGCGGCGGAGTGCCTCACCGAGGACAGCGCCACCCTCACCGAGGTCCTGATCGGGCTCGGAGCCGCCCGCTTCGGGGCAGGCCAGTGGGAGGCGGCCCGGGCGGCACTGCTGCGGGCCGCGCGGCTCGCCCGGGAGGCCGGCCGCCCCGACCTGCTCGCCCGCGCCGCCCTCGGCCTGGGCACCGGCCCCGTCGGTTTCGAGATCGACCTCGCCGACCGCGAGCAGCTGGACCTGCTCACCGAGGCCCGCGCCGCCCTCGCCGCCGACCCCGCCCCCAGCGCGCTGCGCGCCGCCGTCACCGCCCGCCTCTCCCTCGCCTCCGCCCTGGTGGAGAGCGAGGCGCAGCGCCTCGCACACGCCGAGGAGGCGGTCCGCGAAGCCCGCGCCACCGGGGACCCGGCGACCCTCGGACCGGCGCTGGCCGCACTGTGCGACGCCCGCCCCGGCCCCGACCACTGCCACGACCGGCTCGCCCGGTCCGCCGAGATCGTCGCCGTCGCCCGCACCCTGCCCGACCCCGTCCTCGAACTCCTCGGCCGCCGCCACCGCCTGCTCGCCCTGCTGGAGACCGGGGCGTTCGCCGAGGCGGACACCGAGGCACTCGCCTACGAGACGGCCGTACGACCCCTGCGGCGACCGCTGTACGCCTGGTACGTGCCGCTGTGGCGCGGGGCGCGGGCCCTGATGGAGGGCCGGTACGACGACTGCGCCGCCGCACTCGACGAGACCGAGGCGGCCGGGCGCGCGGCCGGCAGCGCCAACGCCGCGCTGCTCGCCGGCACCCAGCGCTGGTGCCTGTGCACCGAGACCGGCGACCGCGCGGCGCTGGACCGGCTCCTGGCGAGGATGCCGCCGCTGGACCGGCTGCCCGGACTGTGGCCGCGCGTCACGCTCGCGCTGCTCGCGGCGCAGTCGGGCCGCAACGAGGAGGCCGCGCGCCGGCTGTCGGCGGTGGCACCCCGGCTCGGCGGGGCCGCCCGCGACAGCGAGTGGCTGCCGATGATCGCCCAGGCCGCGGAGACGGTGGGCCACCTGGGCACGCACCCGGCGGCAGCCGAACTCCGCACCCTGCTCGCCCCGTACGCCGGCCTGTGGGTCGTGGAGGGCATCGGCGCGGCGGTACGCGGCCCGGTCGAGTGCCACCTGGCACTGCTGGCCACGGCCCTGGACGACCGCCGGGCCGCCGACGCCCACCGCGCCCGCGCCCTGCGCGCGTGCGAACAGGCCGGGGCGGTGGCCCTCACGGACCGCATCCACCGCGAACTCCCCGAACCCGCCAGGCCGCCGGCGGCCACCCCGCCCCTCTTCCTCCGCGAGGGCTCCCTCTGGCACCTCCGGTACGGCGGACGGGACGTCCGGGTGCCGGACTGCAAGGGACTGCGGGATCTGGCCGTGCTGCTGGCGCGGCCGGGGACACCCGTACCGGCCCTCGAACTGGCGGCCGCGCCCTCCCGCCCGGGGCCCGCCCCCGAGGGCCTGCACGCCGAGGGAGACACCGGCGAGGTCCTCGACGCCGTCGCCCGAACCGCCTACCGGCGTCGACTGGCCGAACTGGAACAGGAGGCCGAGGAGGCCGACGCCCGTGCGGACGCGCTGCGGGCCGAGCGGGTCGCCGTGGAGCGGGAGGCGCTCGTCGCCCAGCTGGCGGCCGCCTACGGCCTCGGCGGGCGGGTCCGCCGCTCCGGTTCCCCCGCCGAACGCGCCCGCACCGCCGTCACCGCCCGCATCCACGCCGCCGTACGCCGGGTCGCCGCCGTCCACCCCGAACTGGGCCGTCACCTCGACACCGCCGTACGGACCGGGACGCTGTGCGTCTACCAGCCCGAGCAGCCCCCTCCCTGGCGGCTGTGAGGGGGCCCCGCACACCGTGCCGCCGGATCTCACGCCTACCGGATGAAGCCGTACGACGGGCGTACGGCCCAACCCGGAGGCGGAACACCATGACCACCAAGGAACTCGCCGACCTCTTCGTGCGCTTCCTCACGACCAACACGGCACCCGAGGGCCTGTTCACCGACGACGTCCTGCTCGACCTGAGCGTGCCCGAGTGGCGGTTGCAGACCCGCGGCCGGGACGAACTGGTCGCCACCCGCCGCCGCAGCCACCCCTTCCTCGGCACCGTCCCGCGCCACCGCGTCGACGCCACCCCGACCGGGCTGGTCCTGGAGTTCGAGGAGCAGTGGGAGGACGACCAGGGCCAGTGGTACTGCCGCGAACTGATGCGCGCGGAGGTCCGCGACGGCGCGATCAGCGAGGCGTCCATCTACTGCACGGGCGACTGGTCCCCGGCCACCCAGGCCGCCCACGCCCGCCAGGTGACACTCCTGCGGCCGTGAGAGATTGCTGAGAATCCACAGCCGCGTGGCGTGGATCACAGACAGCGGGCGGTCCGGACGCGAAAGGTGGGATGCGACGGAAGGAGCGCCTTGGAACGCACCAAGAGGGCCGACACACCGCCCCCGAACGCGCCCCTCCCGCCCCTGCTGGACGCCATGCCCAGCCAGCCCCGCCGCGCCGGCGCTGGAGCGACACCCACCGTGCGGCCGGCCCCGAGCACCCCACGGGCCACACGGACCGCCCGCCCCAAGCACCTCCTGCCCACCCCCGCCACAACCCCGTTCACCTTCGCCTACGCCGCAGTCCTGGCCCTCACCTCCCTCATCACCGCCTACGCCGACCCCGCTGTCGTCCAGGCGCTGCAACAGGGCTCCAGCACCGACGTGGCACACCTCGCCCGGCACCCGGTGCTCGTGCTCGTCGCCAGCGCGCTGTGGATCGCCGGCGGCCTCCTGTCGCCGTACACGCTCGGCTTCCTGCTTGTCCTCACCACCCTGGAACGACGCATCGGCGCCCTGCGCACGGCCGGCGTCTTCCTGGGCGGCCACGTGCTCGCCACACTCGCGACAGAGGTGCCGGTCGGACTCGCGGTGATCACAGGCGGCCTTCCGGACACCTCACTGCACCGCCTGGACTACGGCATCAGCTTCGGCGTGGCCACCGGCGTCGGCGCCCTGGCCGGACTGCTGAGCCCCTGGCTGCGCTGGCCCCTGCTGACCGGCGTGGCCGCGCTCATCGGCCAGGACCTCCTCTCCCTCTACGACCCCCTCACCAGCTGGGGCCACGCCATAGCCCTGACCCTGGGCATCACCACCTGGCCCCACCTACGCCGCTGGACCGCAACGCACACCACGACGTAGCCGCACCCCCCACCGCGGCCCCGACTCAAAACCGGCCGCAGGCGCTACGCACGCCACGACGCGACAGCAACGGGCCGCCGCAGGCACTAAAGGGGCGCGGGGGAACTGCGCGACCAGCCACCCACCCACCCGCACGGGCCGCCGCAGGCGTCCCTTGATCGCTGACAGCGAACACAACTCCAGGAACAATCCCCACTCCCCAAGCATTGAGTCGATACAACTCAACTTGAATGCCGAAGGGGAGATCATGGCTTCGACGTCCGCATCACTCACCCTGCCTGTGCTGCCGCTCGACGACGAGGTCGTGCTGCCCGGCATGGTGGTCCCGCTGGACCTGAGCGACTCCGAGGTACGCGCCGCAGTGGAGGCCGCCCAGGCCGCCGCCGGCTCCCAGACCGCCGCCGCGCAGCCCGGCAAGCCCAAGGTCCTCCTGGTCCCCCGCGTCGACGGCACCTACGCCGCCACCGGCGTCCTCGGCACGGTCGAGCAGGTCGGCCGGCTGGCCGACGGCGACCCCGGCGCCCTCATCCGCGGCCGCGGCCGCGTCAAGATCGGCGCCGGCACCACAGGCCCCGGTGCGGCGCTGTGGGTCGAGGGCACGACCATCGACGAGACGATCCCCGACCCGGTCCCCGGCCACGTCCAGGAACTGGTCAAGGAGTACAAGGCCCTCGCCACCAGCTGGCTGAAGAAGCGCGGTGCCTGGCAGGTCGTCGACCGCGTCCAGGCCATCGACGACGTCTCCGCCCTCGCCGACAACTCCGGCTACTCGCCCTTCCTCACCACCGCCCAGAAGGTGGAACTGCTGGAGACCGCCGACCCGGTCGCCCGCCTCCGACTGGCCACCCAGCAGCTGCGCGACCACCTCGCGGAGCAGGACGTCGCCGAGACCATCGCCAAGGACGTCCAGGAAGGCGTCGACAAGCAGCAGCGCGAGTTCCTGCTGCGCCGCCAGCTGGAAGCCGTCCGCAAGGAGCTGCGCGAGCTGAACGGCGAGCAGGAGGGCGAGGAGTCCGACGACTACCGCGCCCGCGTCGAGGCCGCCGACCTGCCCGAGAAGGTCCGCGAGGCCGCGCTCAAGGAGGTCGACAAGCTGGAGCGCGCCTCCGACCAGTCCCCCGAGGGCTCCTGGATCCGCACCTGGCTCGACACGGTCCTGGAGATGCCGTGGAACGAGCGCACCGAGGACGCCTACGACATCCAGGGCGCCAAGGAGGTCCTGGACGCCGAGCACGCCGGCCTGAACGACGTCAAGGAGCGCATCACCGAGTACCTGGCCGTCCGCAAGCGCCGTGCCGACCGCGGCCTCGGTGTCGTGGGCGGCCGCCGCGGCGGTGCCGTCCTCGCGCTCGTCGGCCCGCCCGGCGTGGGGAAGACGTCCCTCGGCGAGTCCGTGGCCCACGCCATGGGCCGCAAGTTCGTCCGCGTCGCCCTCGGCGGTGTGCGCGACGAGGCCGAGATCCGCGGCCACCGCCGAACCTACGTCGGCGCCCTGCCCGGCCGCATCGTGCGGGCCATCAAGGAAGCCGGCTCCATGAACCCGGTCGTCCTGCTCGACGAGATCGACAAGGTGGGCTCGGACTTCCGCGGCGACCCGGCCGCGGCGCTCCTCGAAGTCCTCGACCCGGCACAGAACCACACCTTCCGCGACCACTACCTGGAGGTCGAGCTCGACCTGTCCGACGTGGTCTTCCTGGCCACCGCCAACGTCCTGGAGGCCATCCCCGAGGCGCTCGCCGACCGCATGGACATCGTCCGCCTCGACGGCTACACCGAGGACGAGAAGGTCGTCATCGCCCGCGACCACCTGCTGCCCCGCCAGCTGGAGCGCTCCGGCCTGAGCCGGGACGAGGTCACCCTCGACGAGGGCGCCCTGCGCAAGCTGGCCGGCGAGTACACCCGCGAGGCCGGCGTGCGCAACCTGGAGCGCTCCATCGCCCGGCTGCTGCGCAAGGTGGCCGCCCAGCACGAACTGGGCGAACGCGAGCTGCCGTTCACGGTCACCGCGGACCACCTGCGCGACCTGATCGGCCGCCCGCACCACGTGCCCGAGTCCGCCCAGGACCCGGCCGAGCGCCGCACCGCCGTCCCCGGCGTGGCGACCGGTCTCGCGGTGACCGGCGCCGGCGGTGACGTCCTCTACGTCGAGGCGTCCCTGGCCGACCCGGAGACGGGCGCGGCCGGCCTGACCCTGACCGGTCAGCTGGGCGACGTGATGAAGGAGAGCGCGCAGATCGCCCTGTCCTTCCTGCGCAGCCACGGCGCCGAACTGGAGCTGCCCGTCGGCGACCTGAAGGACCGGGGCGTGCACATCCACTTCCCTGCGGGCGCGGTCCCCAAGGACGGCCCCAGCGCCGGCATCACCATGACGACGGCCCTGGCGTCCCTGCTCTCCGGCCGTCTGGTCCGCACGGACGTGGCGATGACCGGCGAGGTCTCGCTGACCGGCCGGGTGCTGCCCATCGGCGGCGTGAAGCAGAAGCTGCTCGCCGCCCACCGCGCCGGGGTGACCACCGTGATCATCCCCAAGCGCAACGAGCCCGACCTGGACGACGTCCCGGCCGAGGTGCTGGACAAGCTCGACGTCCACGCCGTGACCGACGTCCGCCAGGTCCTGGAACTGGCGCTGGCCCCCGCTACGAGCGAGGCGGCACCGGAGGTTCCGGTGGCGGCGTGACGGACGCTGCCGGATGAAGGCAGGGCCCGGGTCCCGTGAGGGAGACCCGGGCCTTCGCCGTGCGTGCGGGTGCCGTCGGGGGCGGGCGCTAGCCCAGGGCGAGCGCCTGGAGCCGGTCGTAGGCCCCGTTGAACTTGTCGTGGTCGCCGACCGTCGGGCCGGAGGAGGTGTACTGCCACATCGTGTAGTACGCCCATCCCGCCGGCAGCGTGCCCGGGTCGCTCGCGTAGCGGGCGATCCAAAGCGGGTTGTACGACGCGAAGCCGCCGTAGTTGCCGGTGCACTGGGTCCACCAGCTCGTGGCCGTGTAGATGACCGCGTCGCGGCCCGTGCGGGCCTTGTACTGGTTCAGGAAGTCGCGGATCCAGGTGACCATGCCGCTCTGGGTCTTGCCGTAGCAGGCGGCGCCGTAGGGGTTCCACTCGATGTCGAGGGCGCCCGGCAGGGTCTTGCCGTCCCCGGACCAGCCACCGCCGTGGTCGACGAAGTAGTTGGCCTGGGTGGCGCCGCTGGTGGTGTCGGGCGTGGCGAAGTGGTACGAGCCGCGGATCATGCCGATGTTGTAGGAGCCGTTGTACTGCTGCGCGAAGTAGGGGTTCGTGTAGTACGTCCCCTCGGTGGCCTTGACGTAGGCCCATTTCACGCCGCTGTTCCACAGCGTGGACCAGGCGACGTTGCCCTGGTGCCCGGAGACGTCGACGCCCTCCGTCTGGGTGGCGTCACCGGAGCTGGGCGTGCCGCTCTGGCCGTCGTGGGCCAGGACGCCCATGCCCATGTACGCGGAGCCGCGTGTGGGGACGTCGGCCGACCGGGCGGAAGCGGGCAGGGCGAGGGAGAGGACCGCGAGGCCGGCCGCCGCGAGCGAGGCGACGAGGCGGCGGCGTGCGGAACCGGGTCTGTGCACGGGCATGACGTGCCTCCGAGGGCGTTGGTGGGGAACGCTGGACGACGTGCTGCACAGGTTGGCCCGATGGGGACTGGCGTGAGCATGCCAGTGCGGGCTTGGAAAAGAAGCTACGCACGTAGACCCTGCTAGGGAAGGGGGTCCGGTCGCCGCCGTTGGTCTAGCCCTGCGAAATACTGACCAAGCTGCGGCGATGGCGGGCGCCTGGCGGAAACTTTCAGCATCGGGAAGCCGGATCAGGGGACTGACGTGCACGAGGACGCGAACGGCGCGGGGCATCGGGGCGAACCCTGGGCGTCGCCGAGTGGTGTGGACCAGGAGTTCCTGGCGCTGGAACGTGAGCTGACGGTCTTCCTGCGCCGGGCCCGGGCCAGCCAGGGCGAGATGGCCCGCGAGGTCCATCCCGACCTGGAGTCGGCCGCCTACGGCCTGCTGGTGCGGCTGGACGAGTGCGGCCGGCAGCGCGCCACCGAGCTGGCCGCCTACATCGGCGTCGGCAAGGCCACCATGTCCCGCCAGCTGCGGGCCCTGGAGGAGCTGGGCCTGGTGGCCCGCGAGCCCGACCCCGGTGACGGGCGTGCCTGGCTGGTGCACCTCACCGAGGAGGGGCGCCGCCGGGTCGGCAGCGTGCGCGAGGCCCGGCGGGCCCGCTACGTCAGCAAGCTCGCCCACTGGGACCGGCACGAGGTGGCGGAGCTGGCGCGGCTGCTGCAGCAGCTGAACCGGGGCATGGAGAAGTGACGGCCGCAGAGGGCGGCGCCCCGGGTCACAGCTCGGCGTAGACCACCGTCGCGTCGTCGTGGGTCTTGCTGCGGCCCAGGTACGACCGCTGCTCCGCGTCCGCCAGCTCCAGCGCGCGGACGCGGTCGACCAGGGCCTGGGCGCCCTCCTTGGCGAGCAGGGCGAGGCAGTCCGCCCAGTCGCCCTCGCGGAACTTCTCCACCCAGCGCGCCGCCCCGTCCGTCAGCGCGGCCAGCGCGGACACCTGCGAGCGCGGCACGGACCCGGTGACCGCGCGGCCGGCCACCGACGGGTCGGCCGCCGCCGTGAAGAAGCCGCCCTCCTTGTTGCGCAGACGCGTGTCGATCAGGTCGTCCGTGGCCAGCGCGGCGCGCGGCAGACGGGCCAGCCGGTCGTCCAGGACCGCCGTGACCGCGCCGCCCGGGGAACGCAGCAGCAGCGCGGAGTCGGACAGCACCAGGTACTCCACGGTCCGCTCCGACCAGCGGGCCAGGACCACGGTCGCCTGCGGGGTGCGCGGGTGAGAAAGGTCACAGGTATCCGCGTGCGCGGAGGCGGTACGCGCGACGGCGCGGGCGAGGGCCTCCGTCAGCGGCACATCCGGGTCCGAAACGGTCAGTTCGGTCAGCGCCCCGCCGAGCCGAGCCGTGTACCAGGGGACCGAATGCAGACAGCCCGTCCCGCCCCGGGGCGGAGTCACCCCGTCCAGGACGACAAGCGACGCGCCCTGTCCGGAAGCGGCTACTCCGATGCCGGCGAAGTCCTCGTTGGGGCGGGTCGGGTCACCGGGTTCCGAAACGAGTTCCGTACGCATCCAGCCAGTCTGCACGAGGCCTTCACATGCTCCGCGAACGGCTGGCAAACATCGCGGATTCCCCGCGCCGGGCCCGCCCGGCCGCCGGGTTTGGGGTGGAATGCTTCACTCCGCCAAGGCGTGGCGGCGAATACTGCCAAAGCACGCCGCAGACGTCCAACCGGCCCGCCGTGCAGGGCCGCTGCACGCGCCAGAGGAACTTGCCCGCCAACTCCCCTCCGATGTTCACTCCTTCGGGTGGCGGGCCAGGCGATGCCCGTCCGCTGCCCACCGGCACTGGGAGGGTCGGAAACCGTACCGGACGCACGCGCCGATTGACGGGGCGTCATCCGGACCCATGGCTACACGAGTACAGGAATGCGAGCACCGGTGCAGAAGACGCGGCCTCGGCGCACAGGCAGGCAGTCGGCCCCCGAAGGGGGCGCGCAGCCCCCCGTCGGCAAGGGCCGCCCCACCCACGTACGCAATCGGCTGATCGTCGCCGTCGCCGTGGTGGCCGCCGCCATCGCGGGAGCAGGCGCCCCGTCCGTCATCGCCGCCTCCGGGCAGCTGAAGGACACCCAGGACCTGGTCACCCTCGCCGGCCAGACCCAGGAGGCGCTGACCCTCGCCCACGCCCTGGCCGACGAACGCGACGACGTCACCTCGTACGTCGCCGCCGGCCGGCCCAAGTCCAAGGCGCCCGACGAGCAGCGCAGCGCCCGCGTCGACCGGCAGGTCGAGGAACTGCGCGCCGACACCGATCTGCCCGCCGCCCTGCGCCAGGACCTCGACGGCATCGCCGCGGTCCGCCGGGCCGCGCTGACCGGCAAGAGCAGCGCCCTCGAAGCCCACCAGGCGTACTCGGCCGCGATCACCGAGCTGCACCGGCTCACCGAGCAGCTCGCCCAGCAGACCCCGCCGCGCGCCGGCTCCGGGGCCTACGCCCTCGCCGAGCTGGACTCCGCCGTCCAGCAGGCCGCCGCCACCCGCGGCCTGCTGCTGGCCGCGCTCAACGTGCCCGGCGGCTCGCAGACCACCATCGACCCGGTCACCGGCCTGCCGGAGACCGGCTCCGGCTCCGGTGACTCCGCCGCCGCCGAGCAGCGCGACGCGCTCACCGCCGCCGCCCAGCAGGCCCGGCTGCGTTCCGACGCGGCGCTCGCCGACTTCCACGAGACCGCGCCCCGGCAGTCGGTGACGTCGTACGACTCGACCGTCACCGGTCCGGAGACGACGACGGCCGAGAAGTACCTCGCCCGTCTCACCGACCAGCCCGCCCTGGACGACGACGAACTCGACACCAGCACCAAGAAGCTCGACGCGGCCCTGTCCGCGCGGATCGAGCTGATGCGCGGCGTGGAGTCCGCGCTCTACTCACACCGCACCCAGGACCTGGAGCAGCTGCGCGACGACGACGTCGACGCGCTGGAGCTGCGCATCGCGATCCTCGGCGCGCTGATCCTGCTCGCCGTCGGCATCGCCACCGCCATGGCCCGCAGCCTCACCCGGCCGCTCGCGGTGCTGCGGCTCGGCTCGGCCCGCCTGGCCGGCGCCGAGGACCCGACGGCCGAGGAAGCGGTCAAGTTCACCGGCCGCAACGACGAGTTCGCCCAGGTCGTCCGCTCCGTCAACGCCCTGCACGCGCACGCCGTCGCCCTCGCCGAACGCGTCGGCACCCTGGAGTCCGACCGCAAGCACCTGGTCGGCCAGCGGCAGAAGATGGCCGACGCCCGCGAGGAACTGCGCGCCGAACTCGCCGAGTCCGCCGCCCAGCTGGACCGGCTGCGCACCAGCATCGGCTCCACCTTCGTCAACCTCGCCCTGCGCACCCTCGGCCTGGTCGAGCGTCAGCTCGCCGTCATCGAGGGCTTGGAGGAGCGCGAGCAGGACCCGGACCGGCTGGCCACCCTCTTCAAGCTCGACCACTTCGCCACGGTCATGCGCCGGCACAGCGAGAACCTCCTGGTCCTCGCCGGCGCCGAGCACGTCCAGCAGCACGCGAACCCCGTCCCGCTGGTCGACGTCGTCCGCGCGGCGGTCAGCGAGATCGAACGCTACGAACGCGTCCGCATCGCGGCCCTGCCGCCGCACGCGCACGTGGCCGGGTTCGCCGCCGACGACCTCTCCCACCTGCTGGCCGAACTCATGGAGAACGCCACCGCGTTCTCCCCGCCCGACGTGCCCGTCGAGGTCTCCGGCTGGCTGCTGGAGAACGGCGAGGTCATGCTCTCCGTGCAGGACGAGGGCATCGGCATGACCGAGGACCGTCTGACCCGGCTCAACGCGCGCCTCGCCGACTTCGACCCGAACACGCCGTACGACCAGGAGGGCGAGGAGGGGCTCGGGCTCGGCCTGTACGTCGTCGCCCGGCTCGCCCACCGGCACGGCGTGCGGGTCCAGCTGCGCGAGCAGAAGCAGGGCGGTACGGCCGCGGTCGTCGTCCTGCCGCGGGCGCTGCTGGCCGCGGCCCCGCCGACCGCGGTCGCCGCGCCGGCGCACTCCGCGAGCACCACCCAGACCTTCTCCCTGCCGGGCGCCGACGCCGAGGCCAACTCCAACGTGCTGCACGGCCGCACGGCCGACGGCGACCGTCTGATCGCCCTGGCGGAACGAGCGGTCCGGGAACGGGAGCGCGGGGAGGCGGAGCCCGAGGAGCCGAAGAAGCCCGAGCCCGAGCCCGAGCAGCTGGCGCGGGCCGAAGAGGCCGAGCAGGCCGAGGACGCCGTACCGCAGCAGGAGTCGCCGGCGCGGGCCGAGGAGGCCATACCGCAGCCGGAACCTGCGACGCGGGCCGAGGTCGTACCGCAGGCGGAGCCGCCGGCGGCGGAGTCCCCGGCCGAGACGACGATGGAGCTGCTGATCCCGTCCCCGAAGACGGAGGATCACGACCCGGCCGAAGGCGAGGCCGAGGCCGGCCGGCCCGCCGGGCTTCCGCAGGAACCCCGCGAGGCCGAGGCCGAGGCGGAACACGAGCGGACCGAGGACGAGGACCAGTACACCGCCAAGGGCCTGCCCAAGCGCACACCCAAGATCACCGCCCCCACCGCTGCGGAGCGCCCCCGCACCAAGTCCGTGGACGCCGAAGCCCTGCGCCGGCGGCTCGGCGGGTTCCGCCAGGGCGCCACCGCCGGCTACCGCGCGGCGGAGGCGGAGATCGCCGAGCAGACAGGCCAGACCAGCACCACGGGGGGCACAGTCGAGGAGGCAAGCAGTTGACCGCGCCCAGTACCTTCGGACTGAGCAGTGAAGCACGCAACCTGCAGTGGCTGTTGAACAACCTCGTCGAGGAGGTCCCCGGCATCGTCTCGGTGGCCGTGGTCTCCTCCGACGGCCTGCTGCTGCTCTCCTCCGACCAGGCCCGCAACCTCGAAGCGCGCCAGACCCGTGAGACCGGCCGGACCGCCGGACCCCGTGGCTCCGCGGCCGACCTCGCCACCATCGTCTCCGGCATCGGCAGCCTCACCATCGGCGCCGCCAAGCTGATGGACGGCGGCGCGGTGAAGCACACCATGGTCGCGATGGAGGAGGGCAGCCTGTTCGTGATGTCGATCAGCGACGGCTCGCTGCTCGGCGTGCACGGCTCCGCGGACTGCGACATGAGCGTCGTGGCGTACCACATGGCCCTGTTCGTGGGCCGCGCCGGACACGTCCTGACCCCCGAACTCCGCAGCGAACTGCGCAAATCCCTGGAGTCCTCCTCGACCGGGAGCGAGCGATGAGCAGTATGTCCCATGCCGCGAAGACCCACTTGCCGGTCCGCGGCGGCGACCGCAAACCCGCCAGGGTGCGCCCCTACTCGCTCACCGGCGGCCGTACCCGCTTCGGTCACGTCCTGCTCGTCGAGACGTTCGTGGCCGCGCTGGACGCCCCCGAGGAGCGAAAAGAGCTGACGAACGGTACGCTCGCCACCCGCGTCATGCCGGAGATGCGGGCCATCGTCGAACTGTGCCGCCGTATGCGCACGGTGGCCGAGATCGCCGCGCTGCTGAAGATGCCGCTCGGTGTGGTCCGCGTGCTGCTGAGCGACCTCGCGGACCAGGGAAAGATCCGCGTGTACGGAACGGGCACGGGCCACGGCACGGGCCGTCCGGACCGCGCGCTGCTGGAAAGGGTGCTGAGTGGACTCCGTCGTCTCTGACGCCGCTCGTGGTGTCTCAGGTGTCTCCCCCCTCGTCGAGGCGGCCCGTTCCGCCGAGCCCGCCGAGGATCTGAAGTCCTGGCAGACGGACCGCACCCGTGCCCCCATCGCCACGAAGATAGTCGTGGCCGGAGGTTTCGGCGTCGGCAAGACCACGCTGGTCACGTCCGTCTCGGAGATCACGCCTCTGCAGACCGAGGCGCTGATGACCGAGGCCAGCCAGGAGACCGACGACCTCACGGCCACCCCGGGCAAGATGACCACCACGGTGGCCATGGACTTCGGCCGCATCACGCTCGACGACGACCTGGTGCTGTACCTGTTCGGTACGCCCGGCCAGCAGCGGTTCTGGTTCATGTGGGACGACCTGGTGCGCGGTGCGATCGGCGCCGTCGTGATGGCCGACACCCGCCGGCTGAAGGACTGCTTCCCGGCGCTGGACTACTTCGAGAGCTGCGGGCTGCCGTACGTCGTCGCGGTCAACCACTTCGACGGCACCGAGCGCTTCGACCCCGAGGACGTGCGCGAGGCCCTCACGATTCCTCCGCACATACCTGTCATGATCATGGACGCGCGGCGCCGGATATCGGTGATCGAGACGCTCCTCGCCCTCGTGGCCCACGCGCTCGCGGAAACCCCCGAGTAGTTCACCTAGGAGAGATGTTCCGCATGCGGAAGATACTCGTCGTCGGGGCCGGCCAGTCCGGCCTCCAGCTCGCCCTCGGCCTGCAGTCGCACGGCTACGAGGTCACCCTGATGTCGAACCGGACCGCGGACGAGATCCGCGCCGGCCGGGTCATGTCCACGCAGTGCATGTTCCACACGGCGCTGCAGCACGAGCGTGACCTCCAGCTGAACTTCTGGGAGTCCCAGGCCCCGAAGATCGAAGGACTCGGCGTCTCGGTGGCCGCCCCCGGCTCCTGGGCGGAGGGCCCCGCGGCCCGCGCCATCGACTGGGTGGGCCGGCTCGACGGGTACGCGCAGTCCGTGGACCAGCGGGTGAAGATGGCCGGCTGGATGGAGACCTTCGCGCAGCGCGGCGGCCAGCTCGTCATCCACGGCGCGGCGGTCTCCGACCTCGACTACTTCTCCCGCGCCTACGACCTCGTGCTGGTCTCCGCCGGCAAGGGCGAACTGGTGTCGATGTTCGAGCGGGACGCCTCGCGCTCCCCGTACAGCGAGCCGCAGCGCGCCCTGGCCGTGGCCTACGTCCACGGTCTCGGCCCGCGCCCGGAGCACCCCGAGTTCGACGCGGTCCGCTGCAACCTGGTGCCCGGCGTCGGCGAGCTGTTCATCATGCCGACGTTCACCACCTCCGGCCGCGCCGACATCCTGTTCTGGGAGGGCATACCCGGCGGCCCGCTGGACGTCTTCCAGGGCGTCAAGGACCCGGCGGAGCACCTCTCCCTGACCCTGGAACTCATGGAGCGGTACACGCCCTGGGAGTACGCGCGGGCCACCAAGGTCGAGCTGACCGACGCCGGCGGCACGCTGGCCGGCCGCTACGCCCCGACCGTGCGCAAGCCGATCGGCCGGCTGCCCGGCGGCGGCGCGGTGCTCGGCGTCGCCGACGTCGTCGTCGCCAACGACCCGATCACCGGGCAGGGCTCCAACTCGGCGTCCAAGTGCGCGGCCGCCTACCTGGCCGCCATCCTGGAGCACGGCGACAAGCCGTTCGACGAGGACTTCATGCAGCAGGCGTTCGACCGCTACTGGCAGACCGCGCAGCATGTGGTGAAGTGGACCAACGCGATGCTGGCCCCGCCGCCGGAGCACGTCCTGAACCTCATCGGCGCGGCGGGCGAGCTCCAGCCGGTGGCCGACCGGTTCGCCAACGCGTTCAACGACCCGGCCGACTTCGAGAACTTCTTCTACGAGCCCGAGAAGACGGGCGCGTACCTCGCGGAGGTCTCCGGGGCCCCGGCAGCCCCCGTCGTCCCCTAGAGGGCGGTCGGTTTCTCCTGGTCGGGGCGGACCGCTCCGAGGATGGGGTGCGCCGCGATCGGGGAGAGCCTGATCTTCTCGCCGGTGCGCGGCGCCTCGATCACCTGGCCCTCGCCGACGTACAGCGCCACGTGCGTGGCCTTGGGGAAGTAGACGACCAGGTCGCCGGGGCGCAGCTCGCGCAGCGGCACGTGCTCCAGGTGCGCCCACTGCTCCTGGCTGGTGCGCGGGATCGGGGTGCCTGCGGCCTGCCAGGCCCGTGAGGTCAGCCCCGAGCAGTCGTACGACTTCGGGCCCTCGGCGCCCCACGCGTACGGCTTGCCGAGCTGCCGCCGCGCGTACCGGATCGCCCGCTCGCCCTCGGGCGACGGCTTGTCGTCGCCGCCCAGCGCACCGGAGCCGAGCAGGCTGCGCTGCGCCTGGGCGGTGCCGGACCGCTCCAGCGCGGTCAGGGCGGTCAGCTGGCCGGGGGTGAGCGAGGCCAGGAGTTTCTCGACGTCGGACAGCCGGCGGCGGACGTCGTCGCGCTGCTTCTTCTGCTGCTCGATGAGCGTCAGCTGCCGGTCGAGGGCGGCGCGGGCGCGGCGGGCGAGGTCGGCGGCCCGGCGTTCGCTGCCGGTGAGTCGGCCGACGGTCTCGGCGCGTTCGCGGGCCAGCCGGCCGATGACATGGCCCTCGTCGAGGGCGTGCTGGGGGTCCGGGGCGAGCAGCAGGCGCAGATACGGGGAGAGGTCGCTGCTGTTCTGGTACTGCTGGCGGGCGAGCCGGCCGGCTGCGCCGCGGCCGGCGTGCAGGGACAGCCTGGCCTGGGCCAGGGCGGTGTCCAGGCGGGTCACCTCGGCGCGGTTGCGCTTGAGGGCTTCCTCGGTGGCGTTGTAGGCCTCGGTGGACTGTTCGGCCTGCTGGTAGAGCTTTTGAAGGTCCGTCAGCAGGTCGGGGAGGGAGCGCTCGCCGGGGCGGTTCTGCGCCGACGGCTGCGCCGGCTGCTGTGTCGGCGCGGGTGTTGGGGTGGCCGCGGTGAGGGTGGGTGCGGCGAGAGATGGTGTGGCGAGGGTGGGTGTGAGGGCGAGCTGCGCCACGGTCATCGTCGTGCCGACGAGACGCCGCAGTGTTCCTGACACGTCGTCATCACCTCCGGTGCGGGCAGCCCCTCTGCTCCGCACCGTGAGCTTGGGACGGTCGCGTGAGGTGTGCGCGTCGGCCTGCGCGGACCGGCGCAAGGGTGTCACTCGTGCGGGTCCTGTGGGTTGCCGTCCGGCGTGGTGTCTGGCGTGGTGTGGTTTCGGGGCGCCGGTTTGGACCAGGGCCAGCGGAGGCGGCCGGTGCCTGCGTCGCCCTCGGGGTCGAACGCGTACTTCCAGCCCTGGGTGAGGCCCAGGCGCTTGCTCTGGCCGTGGGGGACGCGACGATAGACCAGCACGGTGGGCTTGCCGCCGGCCGCGTCCGGGACCGGGATGCGGTACGTCTTCGGGGGGTGGCCGGTGGGGCCGAGCAGTACCGGGAGGACCCGGCCGTCCATGGGGCCGCCCTCGAAGGGGGTGTCTTCGCTCTTCACGGCACCAGTCTCAGACATCCTCGGAGAGCGCGGCGATCACGTCGGCGGTCTGCCGGTCGCGTCCCGCGGTCACGCCGAGGACGGCGACGAACTGTTCCACCAGCCAGTCGCGCAGGTCGTCGGCGGGGGGCTGTTTGTCCTCGTCGAGCCACATGAGGGACGCGGCCTCGACCGCGGTGATCCACATGCGGACGGTCATGCGCAGGCGGGGGCCGGGTGCGCTGACGCCGAGGTGGCTGTAGATGTGGTCGGCGGCGGCTCTTCGTACGCCGTCCACGATCGCCGTCGTGCGGGACGTCTCCACGACGCTGCCGCCCTGGAGGAGGGCGCTGAAGCCGGCGTCGTGCTCGTCGACGAAGGCGAGGTAGCGGTCCAGGGCGCGGGAGAGGCGGGTGAGCAGGGGGCCCTCGTGCGGTTCGGCGAAGCAGAGCTGGAGCTGCTCGGCGGCGGAGCGGAGGGCGGCCTCGTAGAGCTGCTGCTTGCCGCCGGGGAAGTAGCGGTAGACCAGGGGGCGGGAGACGCCGGCTGCCTCTGCGACGTCGTCCAGGGACACGTCCTCCGGGGCCCGGTGCGCGAACAGCGACAGGGCGGCGGTGAGCAGCTGGCTGCGCCGCTCCTCGACGCTCAGCCGGCGGTAGGCGGGGTGTGGCGAGGGGGTCATACTTCGCAGCGTAGCCTGCGGGTTGCGTGGTGGTTGCTCGCGCAGTTCCCCGCGCCCGTTTATATGCCTGCGGCGGCCCGTTGCGGTTGTGCTGTGGCTGGTCGCGCAGTTCCCCGCGCCCCTTATATGCCTGCGGCGGCCCGTTGCGGTCGCGTCGTGGCTGGTGTAGCGCCTT
>NZ_PQSS01000012.1 GCF_002920535.1 Streptomyces sp. Ru71
GGCACCCGAGACGCACCCCCACCACCCGCACACGCCGCCGCAGGCACCCGCACCCGAAACCGCACCCAGCGCCGCAGGCATAGGCTTGCCCCCGTGCAGGAACGACAAGACGCCCCCCTCGCCCCCCCTGACCACCTTCCGTCTCGGCGGCCCCGCCGCCCGCCTCCTCACGGCGACCACCGACGCCGAGGTGATCGACGCCGTCCGCGAGGCCGACGCCAACCGCACCCCCCTCCTGATCATCGGCGGCGGATCCAACCTGCTCATCGGCGACAAGGGCTTCGACGGCACCGCCCTCCGCATCGCCACCCGAGGTGTCGAGCTGAGCGGCACCACCCTGGAGCTCGCCGCAGGCGAGGTGTGGACCGACGCCGTCACCCGCACCGTGGAGGCCGGCCTCGCCGGCATCGAATGCCTCGCCGGAATCCCCGGCTCCGCCGGCGCCACCCCCATCCAGAACGTCGGCGCGTACGGCCAGGACGTCTCCGCCACGATCACCGAGGTGATCGCCTACGACCGCCGCACCCACCGCACGGTCACCCTCACCAACGCCGACTGCGCCTTCTCCTACCGCCACAGCCGCTTCAAGCAGGACCCCGACCGCTACGTCGTCCTCCGCGTCCGCTTCGAGCTGGAGGACGCCGACGGCCTCTCCGCCCCGATCCGCTACGCCGAGACCGCCCGCGCCCTCGGCGTGGAACCCGGCGACCGCGTCCCCCTCGCGGACGCCCGCGAGACCGTCCTGAAGCTGCGCGCCGGCAAGGGCATGGTCCTGGACCCCGACGACCACGACACCTGGTCCGCCGGCTCCTTCTTCACCAACCCGATCCTCACGGACACCGCCTTCGAGGCCTTCCGCGCCCGCGTCCACGCCCGCCTCGGCGCCGACACCGAGCCCCCCGCCTACCCCGCCGGCGACGGCCACACCAAGACCTCCGCCGCCTGGCTGATCGACAAGGCCGGCTTCACCAAGGGCTACGGCACCGGCCCCGCCCGTATCTCCACCAAGCACACCCTCGCCCTGACCAACCGCGGCGAGGCCACCACCGAGGACCTCCTGACCCTCGCCCGCGAGGTCGTCGCCGGCGTCCGCGAGGCGTTCGGCATCACGCTGGTCAACGAGCCGGTGACGGTGGGCGTCAGCCTGTAGCAAAAGATCACATAGGGTCGAACCCCGACCGGTCAGGAAAATCGAGGGGAACGACCATGCAGGGCACCCGCCGCACCCGTACCGCCGCCGCGCTCTCGGCGGCGGCAGTACTCCTGGCAGCCGGAGCGACGGCATGCGGCGGGAAGCCGGAAGCGGGCGGCGGCGACGACGACGCCAAGCCCATCGGCGGAAAGCTGACGCAGCCCGCCCCCGCCCCCGCCCACACCTACGCCACCGACGCCGACCTCCCCGAGTCCCTCGCCCCCGACGGCACCACCGTCCGCGTCGGATCCCCGACCGCCAAGACCGTCGTGCACGTGTACGAGGACATGCGCTGCCCGGTCTGCAAGCAGTTCGAGACCGGGGGCGGCGGCGAGTCCCTGCGCGAGATGGTCCGCTCGGGCCAGGTCAGGGCCGAGTACACCCTCGCCAGCTTCCTGGACACCAACCTCGGCGGCCAGGGCTCGAAGAAGGCCGCCAACGCCCTGCGCGCGGCCCTCGACCAGGGCAGGTTCGTCGAACTCCACGACCTGCTCTTCGCCCACCAGCCCGAGGAGAGCGTCGACGGCTACACCGACACGTTCCTGCTCCAGATGGCCGGCCAGGTCAAGGGCCTGCGCGGCGCGCAGTTCGACGCCGCGGTCAAGGGCATGAAGTACGGCGCCTTCGTGACCGCCTCCGAGAAGGCGTTCACCGCCTCGGGCGCGACCGGCACGCCCACCCTGAAGGTCAACGGCAAGACCGTCCCGCAGAACCTGGCCGGCGGCATCTTCGACAAGAGCACGCTGCCGATGGTGATCGGCGCCATGACCGCACAGTAGGGCCGGACGTCAGTCGTCCAGCCACTCGTCCACCCCCGCCAGCAGCTCGCGCCGCACCCCCTCCGGCGCAGCCGACGCCCGCAGCGACTGCCGGGCCAGTTCCGCCAGCTCCTCGTCGGTGAACCCGTGGTGCCGCCGCGCGATCTCGTACTGCGCGGCGAGCCGCGAGCCGAACAGCAGCGGGTCGTCGGCGCCCAGCGCCATCGGCACGCCCGCCTCGTACAGCGTGCGCAGTGGCACGTCCTCGGGTTTCTCGTAGACCCCCAGCGCCACATTGGACGCCGGGCACACCTCGCAGGTGACGCCCTGCTCGGCCAGCCGCCGCATCAGCCACGGGTCCTCGGCGGCGCGCACCCCGTGTCCGAGCCGGTCGGCGTGCAGGTCGTCCAGGCAGTCCCGCACCGACGACGGGCCGGTCAGCTCGCCGCCGTGGGGTGCCGACAGCAGTCCGCCGTCGCGGGCGATGGCGAAGGCCCGGTCGAAGTCGCGGGCCATGCCCCGTCGCTCGTCGTTGGAGAGCCCGAAGCCGACCACGCCCCGGTCGGCGTAGCGCACCGCCAGCCGGGCCAGGGTGCGCGCGTCCAGGGGGTGCTTCATCCGGTTGGCGGCGACCAGCACCCGCATCCCGAGCCCCGTCTCCCGGCTGGTGGTCTCCACCGCGTCCAGGATGATCTCCAGCGCCGGGATCAGCCCGCCCAGCCGCGGGGCGTACGAGGTGGGGTCGACCTGGATCTCCAGCCAGCGCGAGCCGTCCTTCAGGTCCTCCTCGGCCGCCTCCCGCACCAGCCGCTGGATGTCCTCCGGCTGCCGCAGGCACGAGCGCGCGGCGTCGTAGAGCCGCTGGAAGCGGAACCAGCCGCGCTCGTCCGTCGCCCGCAGCCGCGGCGGCTCCCCGCTGACCAGCGCGTCGGTCAGCGCGTCGGGCAGCCGTACGCCGTGCTTGTCGGCCAGTTCCAGGAGGGTGGCCGGCCGCATCGAGCCGGTGAAGTGCAGGTGCAGATGGGCCTTGGGCAGTGCAGACAGATCACGTACGCGCTCCATTCCCAGATCCTGCCGCACGCCTCGGGCGTCCCGGTAGCTCTTTCCCCGATCGAGGTCTTGCTCGCACGAAGAAACGGGCCGCCTCCCGGAGGAGACGGCCCGTGCCCAGCTCAGCGGGGAGGTCAGTCCCTGGCCTCCGCCAGCAGCTTCTGGATCCGGCTCACGCCCTCGACGAGGTCCTCGTCACCGAGCGCGTACGACAGCCGCAGGTAGCCCGGCGTGCCGAAGGCCTCGCCCGGGACGACCGCGACCTCGGCCTCCTCCAGGATCAGCGCGGCCAGCTCGACCGAGTCCTGCGGGCGCTTGCCGCGGATCTCCTTGCCGAGCAGCGCCTTGACCGACGGGTAGGCGTAGAAGGCGCCCTCGGGCTCCGGGCAGAGCACGCCGTCGATCTCGTTGAGCATCCGCACGATGGTCTTCCGGCGCCGGTCGAACGCCTCGCGCATCTTCGCGACGGCCTCCAGGTCACCGGAGACGGCGGCCAGCGCGGCCACCTGGGCGACGTTGGAGACGTTGGACGTGGCGTGCGACTGCAGGTTGGTCGCGGCCTTGACGACGTCCTTCGGGCCGATGATCCAGCCCACGCGCCAGCCGGTCATGGCGTACGTCTTGGCCACGCCGTTGACGACGATGCACTTGTCGCGCAGCTCGGGCAGCACCGCCGGCAGCGACACGGCGGAGGCACCGCCGTAGACCAGGTGCTCGTAGATCTCGTCGGTGAGCACCCACAGGCCGTGCTCGTGGGCCCAGCGGCCGATGGCCTCGGTCTCGTGCTCGGAGTAGACCGCGCCGGTCGGGTTGGACGGGGAGACGAAGAGGACGACCTTCGTCTTCTCGGTGCGCGCGGCCTCCAGCTGCTCGACGGAGACGCGGTAGCCGGTGGTCTCGTCGGCGGTCACGAAGACCGGGACGCCGCCGGCCAGCCGGATCGACTCGGGGTACGTCGTCCAGTACGGCGCCGGCACGATGACCTCGTCGCCCGGGTCGAGGATCGCGGCGAACGCCTCGTAGATCGCCTGCTTGCCGCCGTTGGTCACCAGGACCTGGGAGGCGTCGACCTCGTAGCCGGAGTCGCGCAGCGTCTTCGCGGCGATGGCGGCCTTCAGCTCGGGCAGGCCGCCGGCCGGGGTGTAGCGGTGGTACTTGGGGTTCTTGCAGGCCTCGACGGCCGCCTCGACGATGTAGTCCGGAGTCGGGAAGTCGGGCTCACCGGCGCCGAAGCCGATCACCGGGCGCCCGGCGGCCTTCAGGGCCTTGGCCTTGGCGTCCACGGCGAGGGTGGCGGACTCGGAGATCGCGCCGATGCGGGCCGAGACCCGGCGCTCGGTGGGAGGGATTGCAGCGCTCATACGGCCCATGCTTTCAGACCCGAAACGCGCGCGGCACGCTGGTTTCACGGAGTGGGCATCCACCGAACGCCTGACGGAACGTCGGGCACGACCGGCGCCCGCCCGGTGTCTGTCGGCGCCTGTCCGGTCGCGAACATCAGAACCAACCACCCCCGTGGCCACTTTCCGTTCGACTGTGCGCTCCGGACCACGTACACTCTCACCTCGTTGGCCTTCACCAGCCGCCGCCGCAACCGGTGCACACCAAGCATCCGGGCGGATGCGGTACGTTGGGGGACACACCAACAAAGGGTCGTAGCTCAATTGGTAGAGCACCGGTCTCCAAAACCGGCGGTTGGGGGTTCAAGTCCCTCCGGCCCTGCTACACACACCTTCGCCAGGATGTGTGCGCATGTACGTACAGCAATGCACCGCCGTGCGGCTCAGACCGGGCGCGGCACGGCCACGACCCGGGACCAGGTGAGGACGAATGGCGGATGCCGTGGGCTCCATCGACACGCCTGACGCCCAGGACGAGGCGGCGGAGAGCCGGAAGAAGACCCGCAAGGGCGGCAAGCGGGCCAAGAAGGGTCCGCTCAAGCGCCTGGCCACTTTCTATCGGCAGGTCATCGCCGAGCTGCGCAAGGTCGTCTGGCCCACGCGCAACCAGCTGACGTCGTACACGACTGTGGTGATCTTCTTCGTCGCCATCATGATCGCCCTGGTGACTGTGATTGACTATGGGCTCAACCACGCGGCCAAGTACGTCTTCGGCTGAGCCAGAAGCGAAGGGCGCCGAGGTATCCGGCGCCCCTTTTCGCGTGTTCCACCCCTATGTATCCAGGAAGAAGCAGCCACCGTGTCTGACCAGAACCTGAACGACGCCGTTGAGCCTCGCGGAGAGAGCGTCGAGGTCGACGACGAGCTCGACATCGTCGAGGGCGCGGACGAGGACCTGGACGAGGTAGAGGCTGCCGACGCCGAGGCGGGCGAGGCCGCCGAGGAAGCCGCCCTCCACGAGGAGGACGAGGTCGAGGAGACCGAGGCCGGCGAGGCCGAGGGCGACGAGACCGAGGCCGTGGCCGAGGAGGCCGAGCCCGAGGAGGAGCTCGACCCGGTCACCAAGCTCCGCGAGGAGCTGCGCACCCTGCCCGGCGAGTGGTACGTCATCCACACGTACGCCGGTTACGAGAAGCGCGTGAAGGCCAACCTGGAGCAGCGCGCCGTCTCGCTGAACGTCGAGGACTTCATCTACCAGGCCGAGGTGCCCGAGGAAGAGATCGTCCAGATCAAGAACGGCGAGCGCAAGACCGTCAAGCAGAACAAGCTGCCCGGTTACGTCCTCGTCCGGATGGACCTGACGAACGAGTCCTGGGGCGTCGTCCGCAACACGCCCGGCGTCACCGGCTTCGTGGGCAACGCCTACGACCCGTACCCGCTGTCGCTGGACGAGATCGTGAAGATGCTCGCCCCGGAGGCCGAGGAGAAGGCCGCCCGCGAGGCCGCCGAGGCCGAGGGCAAGCCGGCCCCGCAGCGCAAGGTCGAGGTCCAGGTACTGGACTTCGAGGTCGGCGACTCGGTCACCGTCACCGACGGCCCGTTCGCCACGCTGCAGGCCACGATCAACGAGATCAACCCCGACTCCAAGAAGGTCAAGGGCCTGGTGGAGATCTTCGGCCGCGAGACGCCGGTCGAGCTCTCCTTCGACCAGATCCAGAAGAACTAGTTCTTTCTGGACGTACCGCTTCCGCGCAGGTCAGGCGAACGCTCCGGCGACCGCCTGACCTGCACGGTTTTTGGCCGCACATCCATACCCGTTATCGTTGTGCGGTATGCCTGCGTCCGGGTGGTCCCCGGAGGCAGGCATGGACCCGAAGTGAAAGGACCCGGAGAGCCATGCCTCCCAAGAAGAAGAAGGTCACGGGGCTCATCAAGCTCCAGATCCAGGCCGGCGCCGCCAACCCGGCCCCGCCGGTCGGCCCCGCGCTGGGTCAGCACGGCGTCAACATCATGGAGTTCTGCAAGGCCTACAACGCCGCGACCGAGTCGCAGCGTGGCTGGGTCATCCCGGTGGAGATCACGGTCTACGAGGACCGTTCCTTCACCTTCATCACCAAGACCCCGCCGGCCGCCAAGATGATCCTCAAGGCCGCGGGCGTTGAGAAGGGCTCCGGCGAGCCGCACAAGACCAAGGTCGCCAAGATCACCCGCGACCAGGTCCGCGAGATCGCCACCACCAAGATGCCCGACCTCAACGCCAACGACCTGGACGCCGCCGAGAAGATCATCGCCGGCACCGCCCGTTCCATGGGCGTCACGGTCGAGGGCTGACCCCACCCACCAGCAGAAGTGGAAGGGCCTGCTCGGCCCGCACCACAACTCCTAAGCACACACAGGAGCATCACGTGAGCAAGCGCAGCAAGGCTCTCAAGGCTGCGGACGCCCAGGTCGACCGGGAGAAGCTGTACGCCCCGCTCGAAGCCGTCCGTCTCGCCAAGGAGACCTCCACGACCAAGTTCGACGCCACCGTCGAGGTCGCCTTCCGTCTGGGTGTCGACCCGCGCAAGGCCGACCAGATGGTCCGTGGCACCGTGAACCTGCCGCACGGCACCGGCAAGACCGCCCGGGTCCTGGTCTTCGCGACCGGTGACCGTGCTGCGGCCGCGGAGGCCGCGGGCGCCGACATCGTCGGCTCCGACGAACTGATCGACGAGGTCGCGAAGGGCCGTCTGGACTTCGACGCCGTCGTCGCCACCCCGGACCTCATGGGCAAGGTCGGCCGCCTCGGCCGCGTGCTCGGTCCGCGTGGTCTGATGCCGAACCCGAAGACCGGCACCGTCACCCCCGACGTGGCCAAGGCCGTCACCGACATCAAGGGCGGCAAGATCGAGTTCCGTGTCGACAAGCACGCGAACCTGCACTTCATCATCGGCAAGGCGTCCTTCGACGACGCCAAGCTGGTGGAGAACTACGGCGCGGCCCTGGAGGAGATCCTCCGTCTGAAGCCGTCCGCCGCCAAGGGTCGCTACATCAAGAAGGCCGCGGTCAGCACCACCATGGGCCCCGGCATCCCGGTCGACCCGAACCGCACCCGCAACCTCCTCGTCGAGGAGGACCCGGCCGCGGTCTGAGCCTGACGCTCACCGAAGTCGGTCACGGGCCCCGCACCCTGCTCGCAGGGGGCGGGGCCCGTTCCCGTTCCCGTGTCCGCGCTCCCCGGCTGCCGGGCCGTTCCGTTCCCGAAGCCGTCCCCGGCGGGTTAGCGTGAAAGATCGCGGGGGAGCGGAGGGGAGACGGATGAGGAGCATCCGACGGGGGATGGTGCCGGTCCTGCTGACGGCCGTACTGAGCACGGTGACGGGCTGCGGCGGCGACGACGGCCCGCCGCGTCCCACCGCGTCGCCCAGCCTCGACGTCCGTACGGCGGCCGCCCTGCGGGGCGTCGAGCGGGCCACCGCCCGGGCCGGTTCCGCCCGGATCCGATCCACCACCGTCATGGCCGGCCTGCTCTCCACGCGCAGCGAGGGCGCCCTGGACTGGGCCGGCGAGTCCACCGGCACGCTCAGCATCACCTACACCGGCGGCAGCCTCGCCGAGCCGCTGCGGGCGCTGGGCTCCACCACCATGGAGGCGCGGCTGCTGCCCGAGGCCTACTACGCACGGGTGGGCGCCGAGTTCGCCCGGCGCATCGGCGGCCGCCACTGGATCCGCTACGCCTACGACGACCTCGCCGAGCTGCCCGACGACTCCGGCAGCCATCTGCGCGACCAGCTGCGCAACACCGCCCCCGTGCCGCCCTTGAAGCTGCTGCTGGCCGCCGGCGACGCCCGCGCGATGGGCGAGGAGACCGTCGCCGGCCGCCGCACCCGGCACTACCGGGGCACCGTCGACGTCGCCGCCCTCACCGACGCGGCCCTGAAGAAGCAGCTGACCGACGCCGGGGTGACCGGTGAGCACATCGACCTCTGGGTGGACGAGCACGACCTGCTGGTGAAGAAGACCGAGAAGGCCGAGATGAGCACCGGTGTGATGACCCAGACGGCGACCTACGACGACTACGGCGTCCGGGTCGCCGTACAGCGGCCACCGGCGGCCGACACGAAGGATTTCGCCGACCTCATGGGCCCCACGAGTAGCTGAAAAACCCCGCGTCTTACCGGGCTCTTACCGTTACCCTCACAAGGCTGCCGTGTGGCAGCTGTGTCTTGTGTGGGGGGAAACCATGAAGAAGTCTTCTGCGATATCCGCTGCCTCGCTGGCCGCGCTGCTGCTCACCGGGGCCGTCGGGTGCGGCAAGAGCGACGGGAAGTCGCCGGAGATGTCCCCGGCCGCGGCCGTCGCCGCGGCCTCGAAGAACGCCGACGCCATCACCTCGCTCCGCTACCGCGTGAGGGGCACGGTCGCGGGCGAGGGGAAGATGCACGGCGAGGCGGCGATGAACCTGAAGCCCCTCGCCATGAGCATGAAGATGTCGGTCGAGGGCGGCGAGGACGCCGGCGACGTGGAGATACGGCTCGTCGACAAGGCGCTGTTCTTCAACGGCGGCGAGGACGCCGCGAAGGAGCTGGACGGCAAGACCTGGGTCAAGTTCGACATGTCCAAGAGCACCAAGGAGCTGGAGGAGCTCGGGGCGGCCGGCCAGGCGCAGCAGAACCCGGCGGCGGAGTCCACGTTCCTCGCCGGCTCCAAGGACGTGAAGAAAGTCGGCACCGAGAAGATCGACGGTGTGAGCACGACGCACTACGCCGGCACGGTCACGCCGGCGGACATCAAGGCGTCCCTGGCCGGCCAGGACGAGGCCGGCCGCAAGGAGCGCGAGGAGAGCCTCAAGTCGTACGAGGAGCTCGGCGTCGACAGGCTCACCATGGACATGTGGATCGACGGTGAGCAGCACACCAAGCAGTTCCGCATGCGCGGCGACGCCGACAAGGGCCCGCTCGACATGACCGTGACGTTCCTCGACGTCAACAAGCCGGTGACGGTGACCGCCCCGCCCGCCAAGGACGTCGCCGATCTGGCGGAGATGATGAAGAAGGCGATGGAGGAGGCCATGCGGAGCTGATCCCCCTTACGGGCGGATTTGCTCGACGGCGCCCCGTTCCCGTACTCTCCTACAGAAGCCAAAGACCGCTGGTCGTTGCCGTGCCCCAACAAAGGGGCCGGTGGCCGAAGGATCCGCTGAAAATGCGGGCGACCCGCGCAGGTGACAGTGGAAGAACTCCCGGAGTGCGTGTGTGCCCGCACATGTGTGCTGCCGGTCGAGTCCGCCCCGTGCGCCTGCGCCGGGGCGTTTCGTTTTCCCCAGTCCTCCTTCGGGTCCGCGCGGTCCGAATCACCCGGAAGGAGGCCGAGGCTCTATGGCGAGGCCCGACAAGGCTGCCGCGGTTGCCGAGCTGACGGACAAGTTCCGCAACTCCAACGCCGCCGTGCTGACCGAGTACCGCGGTCTCACCGTGGCGCAGCTCAAGACGCTGCGCCGCTCGCTCGGTGAGAACGCCCAGTACGCCGTGGTGAAGAACACGCTGACCAAGATTGCGGCCAACGAGGCCGGGATCACGACGCTGGACGACCAGTTCGCTGGTCCGACGGCCGTCGCCTTCATCACCGGTGACCCGGTGGAGTCGGCGAAGGGTCTCCGTGACTTCGCCAAGGACAACCCGAATCTCGTCATCAAGGGCGGTGTGCTTGAGGGCAAGGCCCTCACCGCCGACGAGATCAAGAAGCTTGCGGACCTTGAGTCCCGCGAGGTTCTGCTCTCCAAGCTGGCCGGTGCCTTCAAGGGGAAGCAGTCCCAGGCTGCCTCCGTCTTCCAGGCGCTGCCGTCGAAGCTCGTCCGCACCGTGGACGCGCTGCGCGCCAAGCAGGACGAGCAGGGCGGTGCCGAGTAATTCGGCTCGCTTTTCGATCCTCGCCTGACGTGAGGCGAGGGTCTTAGCGGGCCAACGTACGCCCGCCTCACCCAGTACATCCGGCACCTGCCGATCGAGTGGAAGGACCGCCATCATGGCGAAGCTCACCCAGGACGAGCTGCTTGCCCAGTTCGAGGAGATGACCCTCATCGAGCTCTCCGAGTTCGTGAAGGCCTTCGAGGAGAAGTTCGACGTCACCGCCGCCGCTGCCGCGCCGGTCGTCGTCGCCGGTGGTGCCGCTGGTGGCGCCGCCGCCGAGGCCGCCGAGGAGAAGGACGAGTTCGACGTCATCCTCACCGGCGCCGGCGACAAGAAGATCCAGGTCATCAAGGTCGTGCGTGAGCTGACCTCGCTGGGTCTGAAGGAGGCCAAGGACCTCGTCGACGGCACCCCGAAGCCGGTTCTTGAGAAGGTCAACAAGGAAGCCGCCGACAAGGCCAAGGAGGCCCTTGAGGGCGCCGGCGCCTCCGTCGAGGTCAAGTAAGACCTTCGCGACCGCTGAGACGGCCTTCTGGGGTCCAGGACGTGAGAACGTCCCCCTGGGGCTGTAACGCGAACGCACCGAAGGGCGATCATCCATCCGGGTGGTCGCCCTTCGGCGTTCCCCGGGGGACGGCCCGGGCTGCCTTGCACCTGTGTTCGTGAGGGGTAAGGTGATCTTCGTCGTGTCTCGGCCGCCCCGGTTCGGGCAAGGGGGGCCTTGACGAACCGCACGCAGCGCGCAATTCTCAGGACGCGTCGTCACAAGGATCCGAATCCGAGGCATGGATCGACGACGAAGAGGGCAGTATCAACGTGCGTTGAGGGCAGGCATGCCGCAGGCGTTGAGAAGAGTGAGGTCTCCGAAATGCGGGACTGGACATCAGTGTGCCAAGTGGCTACACTGACCCTTTGCGCTGCCTGTTAGCTGTCCCCTGCCCGTCACCAGGGGTCTGCCCTCACTCGAACACTGACCGACAGATCGTCTCTGACCTGGCCCTTTGGTCGGATCGGACACTGCCTGTCTCTGTGTACGGGGGAGGGGCCGGTACGCGCGTAGTGAGTCCGAGCCCTCGGAAGGACCCCCTCTTGGCCGCCTCGCGCAACGCCTCGACCGCGAATACGAACAACGCTGCCAGCACCGCCCCGCTGCGCATCTCCTTTGCAAAGATCAAGGAGCCCCTCGAGGTTCCGAACCTTCTCGCGCTGCAAACCGAGAGCTTCGACTGGCTGCTCGGCAACGACGCGTGGAAGGCTCGCGTCGAGGAGGCCCTCGAGAACGGTCAGGACGTCCCCACCAAGTCCGGTCTGGAGGAGATCTTCGAGGAGATCTCCCCGATCGAGGACTTCTCGGGGTCGATGTCGCTGACCTTCCGTGACCACCGCTTCGAGCCGCCGAAGAACTCGATCGACGAGTGCAAGGAGCGCGACTTCACGTACGCGGCCCCACTCTTCGTCACCGCCGAGTTCACCAACAACGAGACCGGCGAGATCAAGTCCCAGACGGTCTTCATGGGCGACTTCCCGCTCATGACGAACAAGGGCACCTTCGTCATCAACGGCACCGAGCGTGTCGTGGTGTCGCAGCTGGTCCGTTCCCCCGGTGTCTACTTCGACTCCTCCATCGACAAGACGTCCGACAAGGACATCTTCTCCGCCAAGATCATCCCGTCCCGGGGTGCCTGGCTGGAGATGGAGATCGACAAGCGCGACATGGTCGGTGTGCGCATCGACCGCAAGCGCAAGCAGTCCGTGACCGTCCTCCTCAAGGCCCTCGGCTGGACCACCGAGCAGATCCTGGAGGAGTTCGGCGAGTACGAGTCCATGCGCGCCACCCTGGAGAAGGACCACACCCAGGGCCAGGACGACGCGCTGCTCGACATCTACCGCAAGCTGCGTCCGGGCGAGCCCCCCACGCGTGAGGCCGCGCAGACGCTGCTGGAGAACCTCTACTTCAACCCCAAGCGCTACGACCTGGCCAAGGTCGGCCGCTACAAGGTCAACAAGAAGCTGGGTGCGGACGCCCCGCTCGACGCGGGCATCCTGACCGTCGAGGACATCATCTCGACGATCAAGTACCTGGTGAAGCTGCACGCGGGCGAGACCGAGACGGTCGGCGACAGCGGTCAGACGATCGTCGTCGAGACCGACGACATCGACCACTTCGGCAACCGCCGCCTGCGCAGCGTCGGCGAGCTCATCCAGAACCAGGTCCGTACGGGTCTGGCGCGTATGGAGCGTGTCGTCCGCGAGCGGATGACGACCCAGGACGTCGAGGCGATCACGCCGCAGACCCTGATCAACATCCGGCCGGTCGTCGCCTCCATCAAGGAGTTCTTCGGCACCAGCCAGCTGTCGCAGTTCATGGACCAGAACAACCCGCTGTCGGGTCTCACCCACAAGCGCCGTCTGTCGGCGCTTGGCCCGGGTGGTCTCTCCCGTGAGCGGGCCGGCTTCGAGGTCCGTGACGTGCACCCGTCGCACTACGGCCGTATGTGCCCGATCGAGACGCCGGAAGGCCCGAACATCGGTCTGATCGGCTCGCTCGCCTCCTACGGCCGGGTCAACGCGTTCGGTTTCGTCGAGACCCCGTACCGCAAGGTCATCGACGGCCAGGTCACCGACGAGGTCGACTACCTGACCGCCGACGAGGAGGACCGCTTCGTCATCGCGCAGGCCAACGCCACGCTGACGGACGACCTCCGGTTCGCCGAGGCCCGCGTGCTGGTCCGCCGCCGTGGCGGCGAGGTCGACTACGTCGGCCCCGAGGACGTGGACTACATGGACGTCTCGCCGCGCCAGATGGTGTCGGTCGCGACGGCCATGATCCCCTTCCTTGAGCACGACGACGCCAACCGTGCCCTCATGGGCGCGAACATGATGCGCCAGGCCGTGCCGCTGATTAAGTCCGAGGCGCCGCTCGTCGGCACCGGCATGGAGTACCGCTCCGCGGTCGACGCCGGC
The DNA here is from genome assembly GCF_002920535.1 of Streptomyces sp. Ru71. Taxonomy (GTDB): domain Bacteria; phylum Actinomycetota; class Actinomycetes; order Streptomycetales; family Streptomycetaceae; genus Streptomyces. Next base: position 13,193 of record NZ_PQSS01000012.1, read on the forward strand.
GACGTGGTCAAGGCCGAGAAGGCCGGTGTGGTCCAGGAGGTCTCCGCGGACTACATCACCACCGCCAACGACGACGGCACGTACATCACGTACCGCCTGGCCAAGTTCGCCCGCTCCAACCAGGGCACCTCGGTCAACCAGAAGGTCATCGTCAACGAGGGCGACCGCGTCATCGAGGGCCAGGTCCTCGCCGACGGTCCGGCCACCCAGAACGGCGAGATGGCGCTGGGCAAGAACCTGCTCGTGGCGTTCATGCCGTGGGAGGGTCACAACTACGAGGACGCGATCATCCTGTCGCAGCGCCTCGTGCAGGACGACGTCCTCTCCTCGATCCACATCGAGGAGCACGAGGTCGACGCCCGTGACACCAAGCTCGGCCCCGAGGAGATCACCCGGGACATCCCGAACGTCTCCGAGGAGGTCCTCGCCGACCTCGACGAGCGCGGCATCATCCGCATCGGTGCCGAGGTCATCGCCGGTGACATCCTGGTCGGCAAGGTCACGCCCAAGGGTGAGACCGAGCTGACGCCGGAGGAGCGCCTGCTGCGCGCGATCTTCGGTGAGAAGGCCCGTGAGGTCCGTGACACCTCGCTGAAGGTGCCGCACGGCGAGACCGGCAAGGTCATCGGCGTGCGCGTCTTCGACCGCGAGGAGGGCGACGAGCTTCCCCCCGGTGTGAACCAGCTCGTGCGCGTGTACGTGGCGCAGAAGCGCAAGATCACCGACGGTGACAAGCTCGCCGGCCGTCACGGCAACAAGGGTGTCATCTCCAAGATCCTGCCGATCGAGGACATGCCGTTCCTGGAGGACGGCACCCCGGTCGACATCATCCTCAACCCGCTGGGTGTGCCGTCCCGAATGAACCCGGGACAGGTCCTGGAGATCCACCTCGGCTGGCTCGCCAGCCGCGGCTGGGACGTCTCCGGCCTGGCGGACGAGTGGGCCCAGCGCCTGCAGGCCATCGGCGCCGACAAGGTGGAGCCCGGCACCAACGTCGCCACCCCGGTGTTCGACGGTGCCCGTGAGGACGAGCTGGCGGGTCTGCTGCAGCACACCATCCCGAACCGCGACGGCGAGCGCATGGTGCTTCCGTCCGGCAAGGCGCGGCTGTTCGACGGCCGTAGCGGTGAGCCGTTCCCGGACCCGATCTCGGTCGGCTACATGTACATCCTCAAGCTGCACCACCTGGTCGACGACAAGCTGCACGCCCGTTCGACCGGTCCGTACTCGATGATCACCCAGCAGCCGCTGGGTGGTAAGGCCCAGTTCGGTGGCCAGCGCTTCGGTGAGATGGAGGTGTGGGCCCTTGAGGCCTACGGCGCCGCGTACGCCCTCCAGGAGCTGCTGACCATCAAGTCCGACGACGTCACCGGCCGCGTGAAGGTCTACGAGGCCATCGTCAAGGGCGAGAACATCCCTGAGCCCGGCATTCCCGAGTCCTTCAAGGTGCTCATCAAGGAAATGCAGTCCCTGTGCCTCAACGTGGAGGTGCTGTCCTCGGACGGCATGTCCATCGAGATGCGCGACACCGACGAGGACGTCTTCCGCGCAGCGGAGGAGCTCGGTATCGACCTGTCCCGGCGCGAGCCGAGCAGCGTCGAAGAGGTCTGACGGGAGTCCGGCGGGGCCCCTGAACCACAAGGGGCCCCGCCGACCCCCAGGCCCCCGTACAGACCACAGACTTACGACCCTGAGAGGGATTGACGCATAGTGCTCGACGTCAACTTCTTCGACGAGCTCCGGATCGGCCTGGCCACCGCTGACGACATCCGTCAGTGGAGCCACGGCGAGGTCAAGAAGCCCGAGACCATCAACTACCGCACGCTCAAGCCCGAAAAGGACGGACTCTTCTGCGAGAAGATCTTCGGTCCGACCCGGGACTGGGAGTGCTACTGCGGCAAGTACAAGCGCGTCCGCTTCAAGGGCATCATCTGCGAGCGGTGTGGCGTCGAGGTCACCCGCGCCAAGGTGCGCCGTGAGCGGATGGGCCACATCGAGCTGGCCGCTCCCGTCACGCACATCTGGTACTTCAAGGGCGTCCCGTCGCGCCTGGGTTACCTGCTGGACCTCGCTCCGAAGGACCTGGAGAAGGTCATCTACTTCGCGGCGTACATGATCACGTACGTCGACGAGGAGCGCCGTCAGCGCGACCTGCCCTCGCTGGAGGCCCACGTCTCCGTCGAGCGCCAGCAGATCGAGCAGCGCCGCGACGCCGACCTTGAGGCCCGCGCCAAGAAGCTTGAGACCGACCTGGCCGAGCTGGAGGCCGAGGGCGCCAAGGCCGACGTGCGCCGCAAGGTGCGCGAGGGTGCCGAGCGCGAGATGAAGCAGCTGCGCGACCGCGCGCAGCGCGAGATCGACCGCCTCGACGAGGTGTGGAACCGGTTCAAGAACCTCAAGGTCCAGGACCTGGAGGGCGACGAGCTGCTCTACCGCGAGCTGCGTGACCGCTTCGGCACGTACTTCGACGGTTCGATGGGTGCCGCGGCGCTGCAGAAGCGCCTGGAGTCCTTCGACCTGGAGGAGGAGGCGGAGAAGCTCCGCGAGATCATCCGGACCGGCAAGGGCCAGAAGAAGACCCGTGCGCTCAAGCGCCTGAAGGTCGTCTCCGCGTTCCTGCAGACGTCCAACAGCCCCAAGGGCATGGTCCTGGACTGCGTCCCGGTCATCCCGCCGGACCTGCGTCCGATGGTGCAGCTGGACGGTGGCCGCTTCGCGACCTCCGACCTGAACGACCTGTACCGCCGTGTCATCAACCGCAACAACCGTCTGAAGCGCCTGCTGGACCTGGGTGCTCCGGAGATCATCGTCAACAACGAGAAGCGCATGCTTCAGGAGGCTGTTGACGCCCTCTTCGACAACGGTCGTCGCGGCCGGCCGGTGACCGGTCCCGGTAACCGCCCGCTGAAGTCCCTCAGCGACATGCTGAAGGGCAAGCAGGGTCGCTTCCGTCAGAACCTGCTCGGCAAGCGTGTGGACTACTCCGCGCGTTCCGTGATCGTCGTCGGTCCGCAGCTGAAGCTGCACCAGTGCGGTCTGCCGAAGGCGATGGCGCTGGAGCTGTTCAAGCCGTTCGTGATGAAGCGCCTGGTCGACCTGAACCACGCGCAGAACATCAAGAGCGCCAAGCGCATGGTGGAGCGCGGCCGCACGGTCGTGTACGACGTCCTCGAAGAGGTCATCGCCGAGCACCCGGTCCTGCTGAACCGTGCTCCCACCCTGCACCGCCTCGGCATCCAGGCCTTCGAGCCGCAGCTGGTCGAGGGCAAGGCCATCCAGATCCACCCGCTCGTGTGCACCGCGTTCAACGCGGACTTCGACGGTGACCAGATGGCCGTGCACCTGCCGCTGTCCGCGGAGGCGCAGGCCGAGGCCCGCATCCTGATGCTGTCCTCGAACAACATCCTCAAGCCGGCCGACGGCCGTCCGGTGACGATGCCGACCCAGGACATGGTCCTCGGTCTGTTCTTCCTCACCACCGACGCCGAGGGCCGCAACCCGAAGGGCGAGGGCCGCGCGTTCGCGTCCGTCGCCGAGGCGATCATGGCGTTCGACGCCGGTGAGCTGTCCCTGCAGACGCCGATCGACATCCGCTTCCCGGTGGGCACCATCCCGCCGCGTGGCTGGGTGCCGCCGGTGCGCGAGGAGGGCGAGCCGGAGTGGCAGCAGGGTGACAGCTTCACGCTGAAGACCACGCTGGGCCGTGCGCTCTTCAACGAGCTGCTGCCCGAGGACTACCCGTTCGTCGACTACGAGGTCGGCAAGAAGCAGCTCTCCCAGATCGTCAACGACCTGGCCGAGCGCTACCCGAAGGTCATCGTGGCGGCGACGCTCGACAACCTGAAGGCGGCGGGCTTCTACTGGGCGACCCGTTCCGGCGTCACCGTGGCCATCTCCGACGTCGTCGTCCCCGAGGCGAAGAAGGAGATCGTCGCCCGCTGGGAGGCCGCGGACGAGAAGGTCCAGCGCCAGTACGAGCGTGGTCTGATCACCAAGGACGAGCGCACCCAGGAACTGATCGGCATCTGGACCAACGCGACCAACGAGGTCGCCGAGGCGATGAACGAGAACTTCCCGAAGACCAACCCGATCTTCATGATGGTGAACTCGGGTGCCCGAGGCAACATGATGCAGATGCGTCAGATTGCCGGTATGCGTGGTCTGGTGTCGAACGCCAAGAACGAGACGATCCCGCGTCCGATCAAGGCGTCCTTCCGTGAGGGTCTGTCCGTGCTGGAGTACTTCATCTCCACGCACGGTGCCCGTAAGGGTCTGGCGGACACCGCCCTGCGTACCGCCGACTCGGGTTACCTCACCCGTCGTCTGGTCGACGTCTCCCAGGACGTCATCATCCGCGAGGAGGACTGCGGTACCGACCGCGGCCTGCGTCTGCGGATCGCCGAGCGCAACGCCGAGGGCGTGCTCATCAAGGCGGACGACGTCGAGACCAGCGTGTACGCGCGCTGCCTCGCCGAGGACATCGTGGTCGACGGCCAGGTCCTGGCCCCGGCCGGCACCGACCTCGGTGACGTCCTGATCGACGAGCTGGTCCTGCGCGGCATCGAGGAGGTCAAGACCCGTTCGGTCCTGACCTGTGAGTCCGCGGTCGGCACCTGCGCCATGTGCTACGGCCGTTCGCTGGCCACCGGCAAGCTGGTCGACATCGGTGAGGCGGTCGGCATCATCGCCGCCCAGTCCATCGGTGAGCCCGGTACCCAGCTGACGATGCGTACCTTCCACACCGGTGGTGTGGCCGGTGACGACATCACCCAGGGTCTGCCGCGTGTCGTCGAGCTCTTCGAGGCCCGTACCCCGAAGGGTGTCGCCCCGATCTCCGAGGCCTCCGGCCGCGTGCGGATCGAGGAGACCGAGAAGACCAAGAAGATCGTCATCACGCCGGACGACGGCAGCGACGAGACGGCCTACCCGATCTCGAAGCGCGCCCGTCTCCTGGTCAGCGAGGGCGAGCACGTCGAGGTGGGCCAGAAGCTCACCGTGGGTGCCACCAACCCGCACGACGTGCTGCGCATCCTGGGCCAGCGTGCCGTCCAGGTCCACCTGGTCGGCGAGGTCCAGAAGGTGTACAACTCGCAGGGTGTGTCGATCCACGACAAGCACATCGAGATCATCATCCGGCAGATGCTGCGCCGTGTGACGATCATCGAGTCCGGCGACGCCGAGCTGCTGCCCGGCGAGCTGGTCGAGCGCTCGAAGTTCGAGACCGAGAACCGTCGTGTGGTCCAGGAGGGCGGTCACCCGGCCTCCGGTCGTCCGCAGCTCATGGGTATCACCAAGGCCTCGCTGGCCACGGAGTCCTGGCTGTCGGCGGCGTCCTTCCAGGAGACGACGCGAGTCCTCACCGACGCGGCGATCAACGCCAAGTCCGACTCGCTCATCGGCCTCAAGGAGAACGTCATCATCGGTAAGCTCATCCCGGCCGGTACGGGCCTGTCCCGCTACCGCAACATCCGGGTCGAGCCGACCGAGGAGGCCAAGGCCGCGATGTACTCGGCCGTCGGCTACGACGACATCGACTACTCGCCGTTCGGCACGGGCTCCGGCCAGGCCGTTCCGCTGGAGGACTACGACTACGGTCCGTACAACCAGTAAGCGAGCGTCCGCTTGATCCGAAGGGCGGTCACCCCGTGCGGGTGGCCGCCCTTCGGCGTTCTGCCATGCCGGACGCGCCGGTTCGGCGCATCATGGAGGGACGCCGGCGCTCCGGGGAGGTCCTCGTGTCGCAGTCGCCGTATCCGTGGCAGCCCTGGCAGCCCGCTCAGCCGGGGTGGCGGGGGATGCTCGCCTCGCATGCCGACCGGGAGCGGGCCGTGGATGTGCTCAGAGCCGGATACGGCGAGGGGCGGATGGAGCGGGAGGAGTTCGAGCGGCGGGTCGAGCGGGCGTACGCGGCCCGGACGGTGGGGGAGCTGGCCCTGCTCGTCGCCGATCTGCCGCAGGGGCCCGTGCCGCCGTCCCTGCCCGCCGTCTTCGCGTCCGGGGCGGCTGTGCCCGTTCCCCGCCCGCGGACGAACGGGAAGGCCGTGGGAGCCGCCGTGTGCGGGCTGCTGTGCGTGCCGACCTTCGGGCTCACCGGGATTCCGGCCGTGGTGCTGGGGCATGCGGCGCGGTCCGAGATCCGCCGGACGGGGGAGCTGGGGGAGGGGCTGGCGCTGACCGGTCTCGTTCTGGGGTGGTTGGCCACGGCCGGCTGGGCACTCGTACTGATCCTGCTGACCGTCGTGTCCCTCGCGGTCGGATGAGCCTCGGCGCAAGGACGTGAGAAAAGTGTTCGAAGCGGACAGCGGCCGCCGATTCGAAGATCACGTGCGCCCGATGGTCTTGACATGTGCCGAGGGGCACTGCGGGCGCGGCCCATTTGTTTTGACCGTAGCGTTTGAGGTAGGTACGCTCAGACCTTGTGCCTGGGGTGTGCCTTGGCTCTCCTGCGTGCCTTCAACCGCATGAGGGAGCCGTGACTGGCCACCGTGATCTGCGCCTCTTTCTGCCGTTCGGCAGGAGCTCGCACGATTCGACACACCCGACCGCGTGGGTCGGCGACGTTCCAGGTTAGCTGTACCCATCGGCACACAGAAACCGGAGAAGTAGTGCCTACGATCCAGCAGCTGGTCCGCAAGGGCCGGCAGGACAAGGTCGAGAAGAACAAGACGCCCGCACTTGAGGGTTCCCCTCAGCGCCGTGGCGTCTGCACGCGTGTGTTCACGACCACCCCGAAGAAGCCGAACTCGGCCCTCCGTAAGGTCGCGCGTGTGCGTCTGACCAGCGGCATCGAGGTCACGGCCTACATTCCGGGTGAGGGACACAACCTGCAGGAGCACTCCATCGTGCTCGTGCGCGGCGGCCGTGTGAAGGACCTGCCGGGTGTTCGCTACAAGATCATCCGTGGCTCGCTCGACACCCAGGGTGTCAAGAACCGCAAGCAGGCTCGCAGCCGTTACGGCGCCAAGAAGGAGAAGTAAGAATGCCTCGTAAGGGCCCCGCCCCGAAGCGCCCGGTCATCATCGACCCGGTCTACGGTTCTCCTCTGGTGACCTCCCTGATCAACAAGGTGCTGCTGAACGGCAAGCGCTCCACCGCCGAGCGCATCGTCTACGGCGCCATGGAGGGCCTGCGCGAGAAGACCGGCAACGACCCGGTCATCACGCTGAAGCGCGCTCTGGAGAACATCAAGCCGACCCTTGAGGTCAAGTCCCGCCGTGTCGGTGGCGCCACCTACCAGGTCCCGGTCGAGGTCAAGCCGGGCCGTGCCAACACCCTGGCGCTGCGCTGGCTGGTCGGTTACTCCCGCGCCCGTCGCGAGAAGACCATGACCGAGCGTCTGCTCAACGAGCTTCTCGACGCCAGCAACGGCCTCGGCGCCGCTGTGAAGAAGCGCGAGGACACCCACAAGATGGCCGAGTCCAACAAGGCCTTCGCGCACTACCGCTGGTAGTCGCTACCCACATCGAGACCGAGAGAAGACTGAAGCCTTATGGCTACCACTTCACTTGACCTGGCCAGGGTCCGCAACATCGGGATCATGGCCCACATCGACGCGGGCAAGACGACCACCACCGAGCGGATCCTGTTCTACACCGGTGTGTCTTACAAGATCGGTGAGGTCCACGACGGCGCTGCCACCATGGACTGGATGGAGCAGGAGCAGGAGCGTGGCATCACGATCACCTCTGCTGCCACCACCTGTCACTGGCCGCTGGAAGACGTCGACCACACCATCAACATCATCGACACCCCGGGCCACGTCGACTTCACCGTCGAGGTGGAGCGCTCCCTGCGCGTGCTCGACGGTGCCGTGACGGTGTTCGACGGCGTCGCCGGCGTTGAGCCGCAGTCCGAGACGGTGTGGCGTCAGGCGGACCGCTACGGCGTTCCGCGTATCTGCTTCGTCAACAAGCTCGACCGCACGGGCGCCGAGTTCCACCGCTGCGTGGACATGATCTCGGACCGCCTGGGCGCGCAGCCGATCGTCATGCAGCTCCCGATCGGTGCCGAGGCCGACTTCAAGGGCGTCGTGGACCTGGTCCGCATGAAGGCGCTCGTGTGGTCCGCCGAGGCGACCAAGGGCGAGATGTACGACATCGTCGACATCCCGGACACGCACACCGAGGCTGCCGAGGAGTACCGCGGCAAGCTGCTGGAGGCCGTGGCCGAGAACGACGAAGAGATCATGGAGCTGTACCTGGAGGGCCAGGAGCCCACCGAGGAGCAGCTGCACGCCGCGATCCGTCGTATCACCATCGCGTCCGGCAAGGGCACCGGCACCACCGTGACCCCGGTGTTCTGCGGTACCGCGTTCAAGAACAAGGGTGTCCAGCCCCTGCTCGACGCGGTCGTGCGCTACCTGCCCTCCCCCGTTGACATCGAGGCCATCGAGGGCCACGCGGTCAACGACGCGGAGGAGGTCGTCCGCCGCAAGCCGTCCGACGAGGAGCCGCTGTCGGCGCTGGCGTTCAAGATCATGAGCGACCCGCACCTCGGCAAGCTCACCTTCGTCCGGGTCTACTCGGGCCGCCTGGAGTCCGGCACCTCGGTGCTGAACTCCGTCAAGGGCAAGAAGGAGCGCATCGGCAAGATCTACCGCATGCACGCCAACAAGCGTGAGGAGATCGAGTCGGTGGGCGCCGGCGACATCGTCGCCGTCATGGGCCTGAAGCAGACCACCACCGGTGAGACGCTCTGCGACGAGAAGAACCCGGTGATCCTGGAGTCCATGGACTTCCCGGCGCCGGTCATCGAGGTCGCGATCGAGCCGAAGTCGAAGGGCGACCAGGAGAAGCTGGGCGTCGCGATCCAGCGCCTGGCCGAGGAGGACCCGTCCTTCCAGGTCCACACCAACGAGGAGACCGGCCAGACCGTCATCGGCGGTATGGGCGAGCTTCACCTTGAGGTGCTCGTGGACCGCATGAAGCGCGAGTTCAAGGTCGAGGCCAACGTCGGCAAGCCGCAGGTGGCGTACCGCGAGACGATCCGCAAGGCCGTCGAGCGCGTCGACTTCACGCACAAGAAGCAGACCGGTGGTACGGGTCAGTTCGCCAAGGTGCAGATCGGCATCGAGCCCCTTGAGGGCGGCGACGTCTCGTACGAGTTCGTGAACAAGGTGACCGGTGGTCGTATCCCGAAGGAGTACATCCCTTCGGTGGACGCCGGCTGCCAGGAGGCCATGCAGTTCGGCATCCTCGCGGGCTACGAGATGACCGGTGTGCGCGTGATCCTGCACGACGGTGCCTACCACGAGGTGGACTCCTCCGAGCTCGCCTTCAAGATCGCCGGTTCGCAGGCCTTCAAGGAGGCCGCGCGCAAGGCTTCCCCCGTGCTCCTTGAGCCGATGATGGCCGTCGAGGTCACCACGCCCGAGGACTACATGGGTGAGGTCATCGGCGACATCAACTCCCGCCGTGGTCAGATCCAGGCCATGGAGGAGCGGGCCGGTGCCCGTGTCGTGAAGGGCCTCGTGCCCCTGTCGGAGATGTTCGGCTACGTCGGCGACCTCCGCAGCAAGACGTCGGGTCGCGCAAGCTACTCGATGCAGTTCGACTCCTACGCCGAGGTTCCGCGGAACGTCGCCGAGGAGATCATCGCGAAGGCCAAGGGCGAGTAACGCACCGCGTTCACACGCCGTAGGCTTGACTCCGGAGCCTCACGGGGCAAACTTCCGCAATCGCGGGGTTTGCCCCGGGTTCCGGGCCTTTACAGCAAAGATCACCTGGCGCCGATGAAGTAAGGCGTACCAGAACCACTCCACAGGAGGACCCCAGTGGCGAAGGCGAAGTTCGAGCGGACTAAGCCGCACGTCAACATCGGCACCATCGGTCACATCGACCACGGTAAGACGACCCTCACGGCCGCCATTACCAAGGTGCTGCACGACGCGTACCCGGAGCTGAACGAGGCGACCCCGTTCGACAACATCGACAAGGCGCCCGAGGAGCGTCAGCGCGGTATCACCATCTCCATCGCGCACGTCGAGTACCAGACCGAGGCGCGTCACTACGCCCACGTCGACTGCCCGGGTCACGCGGACTACATCAAGAACATGATCACGGGTGCGGCGCAGATGGACGGCGCCATCCTCGTGGTCGCCGCCACCGACGGCCCGATGCCGCAGACCAAGGAGCACGTGCTCCTCGCTCGCCAGGTCGGCGTGCCGTACATCGTCGTCGCCCTGAACAAGGCCGACATGGTGGACGACGAGGAGATCATGGAGCTCGTCGAGCTTGAGGTCCGTGAGCTCCTCTCCGAGTACGAGTTCCCGGGCGACGACCTGCCGGTCGTCCGCGTCTCCGCGCTGAAGGCGCTGGAGGGCGACGCTCAGTGGACGCAGTCCGTCCTCGACCTGATGAAGGCCGTCGACGAGTCCATCCCGGAGCCCGAGCGTGACGTCGACAAGCCGTTCCTGATGCCGATCGAGGACGTCTTCACGATCACCGGTCGCGGTACGGTCGTCACCGGCCGTATCGAGCGTGGTGTCCTGAAGGTCAACGAGACCGTCGACATCATCGGCATCAAGACCGAGAAGACCACCACCACGGTCACCGGCATCGAGATGTTCCGCAAGCTGCTCGACGAGGGCCAGGCCGGTGAGAACGTCGGTCTCCTGCTCCGCGGCATCAAGCGCGAGGACGTCGAGCGCGGCCAGGTCATCATCAAGCCGGGTTCGGTCACCCCGCACACCGAGTTCGAGGCCCAGGCCTACATCCTGTCGAAGGACGAGGGTGGCCGCCACACCCCGTTCTTCAACAACTACCGCCCGCAGTTCTACTTCCGTACCACGGACGTGACCGGCGTCGTGCACCTCCCCGAGGGCACCGAGATGGTCATGCCGGGCGACAACACCGAGATGCGCGTCGAGCTGATCCAGCCCGTCGCCATGGAGGAGGGCCTGAAGTTCGCCATCCGTGAGGGTGGCCGGACCGTCGGCGCCGGCCAGGTCACCAAGATCGTCAAGTAAGTTCCGCTTACTTGAGGGTCCTGTGACCCGGTAGCTCCAGCTGCGAGCTCCACTGAGGGGCCCGTACGACTTCGGTCGTGCGGGCCCTTCTGCATGCCCTGGCGGTAAGCGCTCCCACCCCGTCCTGTAGCATTCCGCCACTCATTCGTGTCATGTCCATCTAAGGGCTCGTGAGGGGCCGTTCAGGGGTGGGAAACAACTTGAGATCGGGACGTCGAGCACGTCGTACCGCCGCCGCCCGGGCGCGGCGCACGGCCGCCGGGGCCGCCCTCGGCATCGCCGCGATTCTGGGCATCCAGTCCATGGCGAACGGCGCCGTCTTCGGAAGCGGGGACACACCAGCGCGTCACCCCAGCGTCTACAGCGCGCGAGGGGAGGAGAACGGCCCCGTCAGGAGCGCCGTGCACAAGCTCGCGCTGACCGACAAGGGCCACGGCGAGGCCGTGCTGTCCCAGCGGGACACCGACCGCTTCGGGCTCCTGGGTGTCTCCTGGACCGACCCGAAGGCGAAGATCCAGGGCACCATCCAGGCCCGCGCCCGCAGCGCCGAGACGGGCAAGTGGACCGAGTGGACGAACCTGGAGCCCTACCCGGCCATGCTCGACGGCGACCACGCCGGCGCGCGCGGCTCCACCGAGCCGCTGTGGGTGGGCGCCTCCGACGGCGCCGAGGTCCGCATCAGCGACGGCGCCCGCAACGGCAAGCTCCCGGCGGGGCTGCGTCTCGACCTGGTCGACCCGGGCACGCCCAAGGCGAGCTCCGGGAAGGTGGACGCGGAGCCCGCCGCGTTCGTGCAGGAGACGCCTCCGACGACCCCCGGCCCGGCCTCCACGGCACCGCAGCCGACGGTCGTCACCCGGGCGGAGTGGGGCGCGGACGAGAGCATCAGCCCCGAGGAGCCGATCTACCTGCCGAACGGCAACACGATCAAGGCCGCCTTCGTCCACCACACCGCCGACGCCAACCCGTACGACTGCTCGGAGTCCGCGGCGATCGTCCGGGGCATCTACACGTACCACGTGAAGACCAACGGCTGGCGGGACATCGGCTACAACTTCCTGGTCGACAAGTGCGGCACCCTCTTCGAGGGCCGCAAGGGCGGTATCGACCAGCCGGTCTACGGCGCGCACACCTACGGCTGGAACTCCCAGTCGACGTCCGTGACCTTCCTCGGCGACTACAACCAGGCGAGCCCGTCGGACGCGGCCCTGGTCTCGGCCTCGCGCATCATCGCGTACAAGCTCGGCCAGTACGGCGTCGACCCGGCCGGCAAGGCCACGCTGAACTCCGGTGCCACGCAGACCAATTACTTCGGCACGTCGTACACCCAGGGCCAGGACTACACCTTCAACGCCGTGTCCGGGCACCGCGACGGCTACAACACCGAGTGCCCCGGCAACCTGCTCTACGGGCAGCTGGGCACCATCCGCGGCTACGCCAGCGGCAGCGTCCAGAACCTGTCGATCACCTCGGTGAGCGGTGAGGCCACGAAGGCGGGTAGCGGCTACCAGACGCCCGGCCCGGCCACGGTCAACTGGTCGACGAGCACGCAGAACAGCCTGGTGTACAAGTTCGAGGTGCTGGTCGACGACCAGGTCGCCGCGTCGACCGCGGGCACGGCCCGCAGCGCCTCGCTCACCCTGTCCGGCTACGGCGACCACACGGTCGCCGTCCGTGCCACGCACACCTCCGGCAAGGTGACGACGTCCGCGCCGGTCACCGTGACCGTGCCCGGCCCGAAGACGTTCAAGCCGGTCACCCCGACCCGTCTGATGGACACCCGCTCCGGCCTGGGCGTGCCGAAGGCCAAGGTGGGCCCCGGCGGTGAGGTGGTCCTCCAGGTCACCGGCAACAGCGTGGTGCCGTCCTCCGGCGTCGGCGCGGTGGTCCTGAACGTGACGGCGACGAACCCGACGGCGACCAGCTACGTCTCGGTCTACCCGAACGGAACCGACCGCACGTCCGCGTCGAACCTCAACTTCACGGCCGGCCAGACGATCCCGAACCTGGTGACCGTGCCGGTGATCGACGGCAAGGTGCGGTTCTTCAACCACGCGGGCACGGTCGACCTCCTCGCGGACGTCACCGGCTACTACACGACCGACACCAGCGGCTCGACCCACGTCAACCACGGGCCGCTGCGGCTGATGGACACGCGGTACGGCACGGGCGTGCGCAAGGGCCCGGTCGGACCGCAGGGCGTGGTGACGCTGCCGGTGACCGGCGTCCAGGGCGTCCCGGCGTACGGACGTGACCGCCGTCGTCCTGAACGTGACGGCGACGAACCCGACGTCGTCGAGCTATGTCTCGGTCTACCCCGACGGCACGACGCGCACGTCGGCGTCGAACCTCAACTTCACCGCCGACCAGACGATCCCGAACCTGGTGATCGTGCCGGTGGTGAACGGCAAGGTGAACTTCTACAACCAGTGGGGTTCGGTGGATCTGATCGCCGACATCACGGGTTACTTCGTGAAGTGATGTGCCGTTAGAGCTGTGGGCCCGTCTCCACCCGGTGGTGGGGGCGGGCCCTTCTCGTGCTTTCTCGAACCATCCGCACAGGAGGACACGTGGACGAGTGGCAGGCGGCTCTGAAGGAGTGGGAGGCCTGGGAGACGCAGGGGGAGGCGTCACCTGGCACGGAGTTCCTGATCGAGCTCGACGAGGAGATGCTGGCGTACTTCCGGGAGATGGTGCAGGTACTGGTCGACCGCTGCGGGATCTCCCGCGCGGAGGCCGTGGCAAGGATCAACGCGACGTACGGGCAGGACGCCGGCGGCCTGCTGATCATGAGGCACGAGCTGCCGGAGTACTGGGCGTACGGCGCGTACTACCGCCCGGACGACCAGGACCGCCTGCCCACAGGGGACCCGGCCTACGACGCGGCCATCGACTTCACCAGGCTCCCGTTGCGCCCGGCCCCGCCGAGGGACTCGGACTGCTGGACGGTGGGGGAGGAGCAGGAGGAGTCCTAGGAGAGGCCCAGGAGAGGCCTAGGAGTCCGTCCCGCTGATGTCGTCGTACGCGCCGTGGTGGCGCATGCAGCCGCCGTCCGCTCGGACCGTCGGCTTGCCGGAGTACCAGTCGGGGCGGAGGCTGAGGTCGATGCCGGCCTTGTCGGTGGTGGTGATGCCGGGGAGGCCGGCGCCGGGCTCGCCCTGCTTGGGGGCGGGGACGTTCTTCACGGTCAGGCCCTCTTCCTGCCAGGTGCGCCGCAGGTGGTCCACGGCGGCCCGGTAGGCGGCGGGGTCGGCGAAGTCCAGGTCCCAGCTGTAGGTCGGCTGGTCGCGGGTGACGTCACCGTCGTCCACGCAGGAGCCGCTGCTCTCCTCCTGCGCGAGCTCGTCCGGCCAGTGGCCCCCGAGGTCGGGCGCCGGGCTCAGCGCGAGGACGGTCCGCGCGCCGGCCTCCTTGGTGGCGTCGACCCGCGCCCGGTACTCGTCGGCGGAGTGCACACGCCCGCCCTCCATCGACGTACACCCGTAGGCGCCGAAGGCGAGGGCGGTGACGAAGAGGGCGCCGAGGGCGGCTGCGGTGCGGTAGGCCATGGGCCGATCCAAGCCGGGGGCGGCGGGGCCGGGTAAGCGCGGGAGTACCCGGATGGTCCGGCCGCCCCCTGAGTAGGAACACCTACGTGATGGCACCATGAGGGGCCGAACGATCGAGCGAGCGGGGGAGTCCCACGTCATGGCCCGTTACATGGAGACGCTGACCGTCGAGCGGGGCGGGTTCCGGATCAAGGTGCCGGAGTCGTGGTGGGAGTTCGACGTGCGGCCGGAGTCGCGCGACGACTCGATCCACCGCATGGTGACCGAACGCGTCGCCCAGCGCCCCGAATTGGCCCCGTACAAGGACACGTACGTCGCCTTCCTGCAGAGGGCCGCCGCCGACGCGTGGAAGTCGGGCGCGATGTACTGCGGCTGCATGGCGGAGAGCTTCGGCGGCGACACGCCGATCACCGGCTCGGTGACGGTGTCCCTGGTCGGCGGCCGCACCCGCGAGGGCGCCCCCCTCTCGACCGACCCGTCCGCCATCGCCGCCGGCCTCGCGGTCAAGGAGGCCAAGAGGGAGGGCGACTCCTGGCGCAAGGTCACCACCGTCGACATCCCCGGCGTCGGCCCGGCGGCCCGGACCTACGGCATCGAGGACATCGCCGTACCGGACGACGCCCTGAACCGCACCGTCCGCGCCGTCCTGATGCAGACGTTCATCCCGGTACCGGGCCAGGAGGGCAAGGTCGCCCTGGTGGCGGGCAGCAGCCAGGTCCTGGACCTGGCGGACTCCTTCTTCGACATCTTCGACGCGATCACGTCTACGTTCCGGTTCGTGGGCTAGGTCCCACGGCATGGGGACGGCACCCGACTGGAACACCGGCGAGGGCCTGATCCGTCTCGACGACCCGGCCGAGGTCGACGCCGCGTTCGAGCGTGGTGAGCGGCACCTCGGTACGGCTGTGATCGGACTTGCCTTCAACTGCTCGCTGGAGGAGGCGTCACCGCGGATCCTCCGGGCGATGCGGCTGCCGGACATCGCCCAGCGGGGCTTCGCCTTCACCGCGGCGGGCGTGGCGGCCCGGCTCAACGGCGCGTTGACGCCCCAGCTGTACGACGCCCTGCGTGCGGAGGGCCTCACCGGCGGCGTCGCCGAGGACGCCATCAGGGACACCCTCACGTTCGTACCGTTCCGGGAGCTGCCGTGGTGGTTCCGGGGGTGCCGGGTGTGGCTGGGGGTGCGGGATCGGGGGGAGGGGTGGTTGCTTCGGATGAAGGACGCGGTCGGTGACTCCGCGCGTCATGCCGCCGCTGCCTGGCGCAGGCGTTCCTCGCGGCAGTCGCGGCAGTAGCCCCCTGGTCGTGGCGTGCGGATCCCGCGTTCGCAGCCCTCGCAGTTGTGGATCGGCAGGGGCGGGGCCGGGCGGTCGGCGGGCGGTGGCGTGGCCGGTGGGGGAGGTGGCAGCAGGTCGGTGAGGCGGTGGGCGAGCAGGGCCGCCGGGTTGCGCAGGGGCTCGCGGGGGAGGTTCGCGGTCAGGGCATGGCGTACGGCGTCGGGGTGGGCGCCGCGTTCCAGCCAGGCGGCGACGGCCGGGGCGAGCTGACGGACGGCACGCTCGGAGAGCAGCAGGCGGGGGTCGTGGTGGTGGAGGGTGGCCAGGACGGCCGTGGCGGCGCGGTGACGGTCCAGGTCAGGGGCTTGCGGCTCCGGGAGGGGTGGCGGCGGGGGCGCCGGTGGGGCTTCGCTCACCGGTGCGGGAGGCGGCTGCGGCGGAGGTGTGGGCCGGGCCTCGCGGCGAGGGGCCGCCCGCTCGGCCGTCGGCTGGTTGTACGACACCGTGTACGTGACGACCCGCCCGTTCGGCAGCCGTTCCCGGATGCGGGCCAGGTAGCCGTGGGCCTCCAGCTCGCGCAGGGCGGCGGCGATACGGGTCTCGCCCTCCGGGAAGCGGGCGGCGAGCGCCTTGATGCCGACGGGGGCACCGGCGGGCAGCGACTGGATGTGGGCGGCGAGCCCGATCGCGGTCAGGCTCAGCTCGCGGTGCTGGGCGAGGTGGTTGCCGATGACCGTGAAGCGTTCGGTGTGCCGGGAGTTGATGTGGGTGATGCCGCGCCGATTCAGCGGCTGGGCGCATGGGGGCGCGCTAAAGTGCTGGGTATCCATCGGGAAGGGGGCTCTACTTCCTCGGTGGTCAGGCCCTCGATCGGGATGCCAGTCCCGGCCGGGGGCCGTCGCATGTCTGCGGTTGTGGTCGCGGCGAGCATATGCCACCGAACGGGGCGGAAATCCAGCCCAGTTGGGGAAAGCCACTCGTGCGAGTGACGGGCGCGCGGGGGTGTGTCGGCGGGGTGGGGCGGGGTTTGGTCGGTACTTCCCCCACGGTCCTTTAAAGCATTGACCACGCGCTGGGCCGGGACGAGGCTCACCGGGTCGCGTCCGACCCCGATCCGGCGTTCCCCGTCCCGATCTCAGCCCACACGGTCTTGCGCGGGAACCGTTCCTCCCGCACTCCCCACCGGTCCGCGAGCGCCTCGACGAGGAGCAGCCCGCGACCGGATTCGGCACTGACGGCGGGGCGTTGGACCTCGGGAAGCCGCTCACCGCGCGTGTCCGTGACCTCGATGCAGAGCGTGCCGCCGATCACGTACAGCGTCAGACGGAAGTTGCGCCCCGGAACGCGGCCGTGGGTGGCGGCGTTGGCGGCCAGCTCGGCCACGATCACGTTCGCGGGCTCGGCAGGCAGCCCCCAGCGGCGCAGCTGGGCCTCGGCGAGGAGCCGGGCGAGGCGGGCGCCACGCGCCGTGGACGACAGCAGCACGCTGAAGTGCGGGGCGGAGACGGGGAGTTCGACTGCGGCGTGGGCGATTTCCTGATTCACGTCACTCAGAGTGGCCGCAGATGCCTACCGTGGTGAGTGACAGGGCGGTTGCGTACGGTCACTGTCCGGTGCTTGTCCGGTGCTGTCTTGGCTGTCTGCACGGTTGCCACGGGTAGGGCGCCGACGTACGGCGCGGGAACGGGACGACGGAGGGGCGCGCATGTCCGTGGACGGCGAGGCGGTACGGCTCAAGGGTGAGGCGGACGAGCCGGGTTGGGAAGTGGACCCGGACGACGAGTGGGGCGTGGCCGTCATCACCACGGTGGGACGCCAGCTGAAGCTGCCCCGCGAGGCGGCCGGCCTGCGCGCCGCCGAGTTCGGCAGGATCGTGGGCTACAGCGAGGACATGGTCTACAAGATCGAGGGCGGCAAGCGCATCCCTCGCCAGGACTACCTGACCGCGTCGGACGAGGTGCTGGGCGCGGGCGGGCTGATCGCGGCGACGTGGGAGGACGTGAAGAAGGTCCGGTATCCGAAGCGGGTGCGCGAGCTGGCGAAGCTGGAGGCGCAGGCGGTTGAGATCGGGGTGTACGAGTGCAACATCATCGCCGGGTTGCTCCAGACGCCGGACCACGCGCGGGCAGTGATCGGCGCGGCCCAGCCGCCGTACTCGCCGGACGACGTGGAGCGCATGGTGGCGGCGCGGTTGGCCCGGCAGTCGGTCTTCGAGCGGGAGCCGGCGCCCGCTCTGAGCTTCGTCCTGGAAGAGGGATCCCTGCGTCGCCCCATCGGGGGCACAATGGTGTGGCGTCACCAGCTCGAACGGCTGTTGGAGGTGGGGCGGTTGCACAACGTCGTGCTCCAGGTGATGCCGATGAACTGCGACACCCACTCGGGGCTGGACGGACGTATCGAGCTGCTGAAGTTCGCGGACGGTACGGCGGTGGGCCGCTCCGACGGCGCGTTCAGCGGCCGTCCGACCCATGACCCCAAACACCTGCGCATCCTTGAGCTGCGGTATGGCACGATCCGGGCTCAGGCGCTCTCGCCCAGGGAGTCGCTGGCCTTCGTCGAGAAACTGCTGGGAGAGACATGACGCGCAAGACCACAGCCGGGGATACTTCCGAGCTGGCGTGGTTCAAGAGCAGCTACAGCGGCGGGAATGACGGCAACTCCTGCGTCGAGATCGCCCACGCTCCCGGCACAGTCCACGTCCGCGACTCCAAGCACACGACAGGCCCCCAACTCGCGCTCACGGCAACGGCGTGGGCGAACTTCGTGACGTACGCGTCGGGCCGCTGACCCGGCGTGGACCTGACCGGCCATGCGACGGACTTCGTCGTCGACACCTCCTTCCCGGACGCCATGCCCCGCTTCGTGGAGCTGTCGCTGCGCCGCTGGCCGGGGTTGTACCTGTGCGGTCGCCCCTTCACGGCCGACGACCTGGCCGGCTGGCGGCTGCCTGAGTCCGACGACGAGTACTCCGCGATCGTCACGTTCGCGGCCGGCCAGGAGATGGAGGACTCCTGGGAGGACAACGGCTACGCGCTGGACGCCTCGGGGCAGGGGCCGTACTCCGTGCTCTACCGCTCGCATCCGAGCCCGCTGTCCGAGTCCTAAGGGAGACGTACGACGGGCTACCGCGATGACCAGGGAACGCGCTTCGGCTGGCCGGCCGGGCGGACGTCGACAAGATCGAAGCCGTCTTCGTGGCGTACGAGATGTTGGACCTGGCCCAGGCCGGAGTCACGGACGAACCCGACCCACCCTTGCGTGGTCGCGTGTCGAAGAAGCCATCCGACGACGTCCATCATCACCCCGAAGTCGTCCTCGTGGACGCACGTCCGGATGGTCAGGGCCCATGGTTCGCCGCCGTCGAGGTCAGGCCTGTCCATGGCACGGACCAGCAGGGAGACATCGGCCCCGTCGAAGGAATGGCTCGCCGAGCCACCGGCGAAGGCCTGCCAGGGACCGCCCCATGACTCCCAGTCGGCCGACTTCAACTCTGCCGGCGTGTCCGCCTGTCCCAGGAGCCACCTCAGTTCCAGAAGCACCGGCTCGGGCAGGTCCGGTGGCAGGTCCACCGCCAGGAACAGGTCGTAGTAGTCACTCACTTCAGGGACCCTAGCCCCAGCCGCTGACAGCACTCTGCATCGACGAACGCTGTCTTAAGAAGTGAACGAAGCCAGGGATCCACTACCGCCCGGACGACCAGTGTCGACTCCCCACCGGCGACCCCGGCGGTGACGCCGACATCGGAACGCGCACTGCCAGAAGGGGCCTCGGCGATGGAGTTCAGATTCTCGATAGACGAGAACGTGCCGCCGCCTCCCTCCGGCTACGACTTGGGGCATGTGGACGTCACCGGCAACCTCGGCGAGGCGACCTCACGAGGTGGCCCCACGGATCAGGCGATGATGATCTACCTGTCCCTCACCCTGCTCCTGGACGGCCTGCGGCGGTTCCTTTTCGGGCGGGATCGTTCCTACAGCTCCGCGGCCGTCGTCGTTCTCGCTGTCGTTCAAGCGTGTGGAGAACGGATGGATCGAGACCACACGCGACGGCGTGCTCGTGGACCGGTCGACTGATCACGAGGTTGCCGCAGCGGTCTACCTGGGAGCGAGGAGGTTCGCAGCGGACAACTTGCCCCAACTCCCCACCGACGACGCGGGCCGAGAGGATCTTGAACAGTCACTGATCGAGTTCGAGCGCTGTCTGACAACAATGCGCTGATCCTTAGTCCGCCCCGGAGGGAGGTGCCCTCCCGCTGCCTGCTCGCGTCGAACGGTCGTTCCAGGTAAGTTCACGTCTGCATACGGCTGTTGGTAAGTGACGTGCGCGTGACGGGGGTTGCGGTATGGCGGGGCATCGGCCGCGGGACTGGCATGTCCTGGATCTGGACAAGGACCCGACGCCGGGGGACCCGGACCGGGTGCGGTCGCTGGCCAACCAGCTGCATGACTTCGCCGATGACGTCGGTGAGGCGTTGCGGCTGGTCAAGGGGATGGCCGAGGACGACGCCGTGCTGCAGTGGGCGGGCAAGTCGGCGAAGGTCTTCCAGGACGAGTTCTCCGGTGTCCCGAAGAACCTGCGGAAGCTGAAGAAGTCCTACGAGATGTGCGGGGACGCACTCGCGGGCTTCTGGCCGAAGCTGGAGCGGGCGCAGGCGCTGGCGGACAAGGCGCTGGCGAAGGCGCGGGAGGCCCAGCACGACCTCAGCTCTGCAAAGTCGCGGCTGTCGTCGGCCGATTCGTGGGTGACACGGGCGACGAAGGAGGCCGACAAGTACAAGGACGACCCCACCGGCAGCAAGTCGGACGGCGACAAGCCGGACGAGGCGAAGGTGCGGGCGGCCACGCGGGACGCGCAGAACGCCAAGACGGCACACGACAAGGCGCAGTCGGACGTCACCTCGGCGCAGAACGCGCTGGACGCGGCGAAGAAGATGGCCGAGGACGCGCGCAAGATGCGCGAGGAGGCCGCCCGCGAGGCCAAGCAGAAGATCGACGACGCCTCGGACGCCGGCATCCAGAACCGCTCCTGGTGGGAGGACGTCGGCGACTGGTTCGAGGACAACTGGGACACCATCGTCGCCGTCTGCAAGGTCGTCGTCGCGGTCGTCGGCATCATCGCGATGATCATCGGCGGCCCGATCCTCGGCGCGATCCTCCTCGTGGCCGCGCTCGTCGTCCTCGCCGACACCCTTTACAGATATTCAAAGGGCCAAGCATCCCTATGGGATGTGGCCTTCGCGGCACTGGACTGCATACCTGGCGGCAAGGGGCTGACCAGCCTCGGCAAGCTGGCCAAGGGCATGAAGGGCCTCAAGGCTATGCGCCTCAAAGGGATGGCCAATGCCCTTCGAGGCCTCGCCAAAAATGGTCGCACTGCCATCGCGGATGGCGCTAAGGGCGCATACAACCGAGCAAAGAGCTTGGTGCGTTCGAAGGGCAGCGACCCGATCGACATGGCGTCTGGGGCGATGTACCTACCCCAGGCCGACGTCACTCTGCCGGGGAATCTGCCCTTCACCTTCGTCCGGCGCGTCGCCTCCGACTACCGTAGCGGCTGGTGGTTCGGTCCGAGTTGGGCATCCACGATCGACCAGCGCCTTGAAGTCGACGCCCTTGGTGTCGTATTCGTCACCGAGGACGGACTGCTGCTGGCCTATCCGCATCCTGATAGCCCGGAAACGCCAGTTCTCCCGGAGAGTGGGCCCTGCTGGCCATTGCATCGGTTGGAGAACGGTGGCTATCGAGTTGTCGATCCCCTCACCGGCCACGGTCGAGTGTTCACCGCTCCACGTGAGGGCATATGCCTACTCGACCGCATCACGGATCGGAACCACAACTACCTTCACTTCGAGTACGACGCCGAGGGCACTCCGCAGGCCGTCCAGCACTCTGGTGGCTACCGTCTCAGGCTGACCGTGGACGAGGGCCGTATCACCGCGCTGGTCCTCGACGGTGCCGCCGAGGACGGTTCTGACGTCACAGTCAAGGAGTACGGGTACACCGACGGCAACCTGACCTCGGTCACCAACTCGTCCGGTCGCCCACTGCGGTTCACCTACGACGAACGACTGCGGGTCACCTCTTGGGAAGACACGAACCAGAGGCGCTACCACTACGCGTACGACGACCGGGACCGCTGCATCGCGGAGGGTGGCGAGGCCGGCCACCTCGCGATCAGCCTCACCTACGACGGCGTCGACCCGGCCTGGCCCGACTGCCGCATCACCACCCTCACCACGGCTGAAGGAGCGGTGTCCCGCTTCGTGGTCGACGAGCGGTTGCTGGTCGTCGGTGAGATGGACGCAGTGGGTGGAGTGGTGACCACCACCTATGACAGTGATCAGCATGTAGTCGCGACCACCGATCAGCTGGGGCATCGCACGACTTTCGTGAACAACGAGGCGGGGATGCCGACCGAAACAGTCCGACCTGATGGCTCGGTCATTCGGGTTCTGTACGACGACCGGTCTCTTCCCCAGACGATCGTCCTGCCGGACGGGTCGTCTTGGCAGTACTCCTATGACGAGCGTGGGAACGTGGTCGCCATCACCGATCCGGTGGACGCGACCACGTACTTCGGCCGTAGCGCAGACGGCAGTGTCGTAGAAGTCTGGGACGCATCCGGTCGCACACTTTCTTGCGTCAACAACGCCGCCGGCCTGCCACTGGCGGTGACCGACAGCCTCGGCAAGACCACCCGCTATGCGTACAACGGATTCGGTCTGATCACCACGGTCACCGACCCGCTGGGTTCCGAGACCCATCTGGAATGGACCGTCGAAGGTCTGTTGGCGAGCCGCACCGCGCCGGACGGAACAGAGGAGACCTGGGAGTACGACGGCGAGGGAAACTGTGTTCGTCATGTCGACGCCGTCGGCGAGGTGACGACACTCGAATACACCCACTTCGACCGACTCAGTGCCCGGATCGGTCCGAGGGGAGAGCGTTACACCTTTGAGCACGATCCCCAGCTGCGTCTCGCCCAGGTGACCAACCCGCAGGGTTTGACCTGGAACTACTCCTATGACACGGCAGGGCGACTACTTGCCGAGTCCGATTTCGACGGCCGGACCACACGCTACGACTACGATGCGGCAGGTCGACTGGTCTGCCGGACCAATGCTCTTGGCCAGCGGGTGCATTACCAGAGGGACGCGCTGGGGCAGATCACCGCCAAGGACGCGGACGGTACGACCACCGTCTACACCTACGCAGCGAACGGTTCCCTAACGGAAGCCGTTGCCCCGCACAGCAGCTTGTACGTGGAGCTTGACGCGGTCGGTCGCCGCATCAGAGAGACCGTCGACGGCCGGACTATGTGCTTCGGCTACGACGCATCGGGCAACCGGACACTGCGCACAACGCCTTCGGGTGCTCGCAGCACATGGGCATATGACGCCGCCGGTCGCAGCGTTCGGCTGGAAACGGGCGGCCACACCATCGATTTCACACATGACGCCGCAGACCGCGAGGTCACCCGTTGTGTGGACGGCGCCCTCACCGTGACATCCGCCTACGACATGCTCAACCGGCTGGTGGCAGTGGAAGGCAAAGCTCCTGGAGGGCGTCAGGTTGCCAAGCGTGCGTACTCCTACCGACCGGACGGCTACCTCGCGAGTGTCCAGGAGGCAGGCAAGCGACGCCGGCGCTTGGAGCTCGACGCCAACGGGCGGGTTACGGCGGTGCATGCGGAGGGCTGGAACGAGCGCTACGCGTATGACGCGGCCGGTAACCAGACCGAGGCTGTGTGGCCGGGGCAGCATCCAGGCCATGAGGCCGCCGGGTCACGTGACTACGTGGGCACGCGGTTGGAACGCGCCGGCGGCGTCCACTACGAGTACGACCGTCTGGGACGGGTGGTGCTGCGCCGTAAGAGCCGGCTCTCCCGCAAGCCCGACATCTGGCGGTACGAATGGGATGCTGAAGACCGGCTCACATCCGTAATCACTCCGGACGGCACGCGCTGGCGTTACACCTATGACCCTCTGGGGAGACGAACCGCAAAGCTCCGTCTGGGCGCCGACGGGCATTCCGTCATCGAACGCACCATCTTCACCTGGGACGGCAACACACTCTGCGAACAGACGACCGAGCAGGGTGATGCGGGTGTGCGCACGACGCTCACCTGGAACCACGACGGGCTCGCGCCGCTGAGTCAGGCTGAACGCATCTGGACTGTCGAGGCGCCGCAGGAAACCATTGACGAGCGCTTTTTTGCCATCGTCACCGACTTGGTCGGTACCCCGACCGAGCTGATATCCCCCGACGGGGAGGTCGCCTGGCACACTCGCTCCACCCTCTGGGGGATCACCGCTTGGAGTCGCGACGCGACCGCCTACACCCCGCTGCGTTTCCCAGGCCAGTACCACGACCCGGAAACCGGTCTTCACTACAACCATCACCGGCACTACGACCCCGAGACCGGTCGGTACACCAGCCCGGATCCACTCGGTCTGCTCCCAGCTCCGAATCCCGTCGCCTATGTACACAATCCGCACACCTGGTCCGACCCGCTGGGATTGGCCCCCTTGTGTCATCTGCATGGCGGCGAAACCGGAAGCCCTGGCGGTCCCGGAATTCTCCCCGGCCCTGCTCCCCAGCATGCTGTGGACATGCTGAACAAGGTCAACGCCCGTCCAGGAGGAATCGGGAAGATCGACGGCTACCATGGCAACTCCAACTGGGGTAACAACCTGAATCAGCTGCCGGGAGGAAAATATAAGGAGTGGGATGTAAACGCCAAGGTTGACCTCCCGCGGTGCAGTGCTCCTGGATGCGGTAAGGAAATAAGGGGTACTGAGCGTCTCCTGACGCCCAAGGATGGACCCGGGCCGGCCTACTATACGCCGGACCACTATGGAACCTTCTATTATGTCGGTGAATTTACAGGGTGATTTTGAATGAGTGGCTTTGATATCACGGGGACGTCGGAGCCGTGGGTCGTTTTCGTTCCTCGAGGGCACGCGGAGATTGATCGGCAGCTTGGGTGCCTGGAAGATCGAGGTGGGAGAATCTACCGGATCGAAGCTCGCGAGCTGATGACACCGCAGAGCATCTACCAGTCATTCGCGCGACATCTGCAATTTCCGGGCTACTTCGGGCAGAACTGGGATGCCATGGTGGACTGCCTGGATGACTTGTGTGGGGCGGTCACAGGGCAGATCGGAATTGCGGGGGTTATTGGCGAAGCGGATCTACTGTTGCAATTGGATCACTTCCCGCTTTTCGTGTCCGTTCTCTGTCAAGGGGCGGATCGGGCGAACTCGTCGGTGGACCTCGACGGCTTTCCGCTGGACCGGCCGGCAATCTCTGAGCATTTCATCTTCGAGTTCCGAGAGTTTGACCGCGAAAAGGTCATGCGTCGAGTCGTGCAACGTGACCTGGTCGTCACCTCTGGTGACACCTTCGTCGCGGCCGCCCTTAACCCCGAGGAATGGCATTGAGGCGTGACGATCTCGTCCAGGCACGTGCTGCAAGGGGTGCGACGTCGACGGGGCCTGCCTCTATCTCGACGGACCTTTTGTCGGCTGGCAGGGGCCCGTCGCCGGACGGGACAAGCTCAGCGCCTCCCTGCGTATCGACGGGCCTGAGCGGCTGGGCGAGCTGATCGTCTGGGAGACCGGGGAGGCACAGTTGCAGCTGGGTGACCTCGCTACCGGTGTCGTCGACGATCACTCCCTGCGGCTGACGGACACCGCGCAGCTCGCCCTCGTCGTGAGCACGATGCTGCAGTGGGTGGACGGGGCAGGAGCGTGAGCGTGTCCGACCTCGACCGGATCCTCCGTGCCGTCCTCGCCCCCCTCGGCGGGCTCGTCGAGATCGGGGCCGTTCAGGCCGCGGGGGACGACGTCCGCCTGGCGGATGTCTCCGTCGGCGAGTTTCTCGCAGCCCGGCGGCATGACCTCGACAGCGTGCTCGGCGGCGTCCGGAGCCTCCTCCAGGCCGGCGATCACCTCGCCGCCGTCGCCGATCAGCTCGGGTACTTCCGGGAGCACGAGGTCACCGGGGCGTCCCTGCTCCTCTGGTCCGGCGGGATCGCCGGCGTGCCCGATGATCCGGAGCTGCTCGGCGAGCCGGGTCTTGTCCGCCGTATGTGCCGGATCGGGGCCGATCTTCAGCTGACCGCGTTCCTGCACGAGCTGGTCACCGCGGCGATCACCGTCGGGGAGGGGGGCGAGAGGGTCGTGGGCGCTCTGCGTGGCGCCGCCCGGCTTGTCGGGGGCGAACCCGCTCACGTCCACCGCATGTGGCGCGTCGCACATCTGGCCCGGATCCTGGAGCCCCGGTCCGACGCCCCGGGCTGGGGCAGGGCCGCCTACCGGGCCTGTGACCTGGTCCTGGAGGGCCTCCTCCAGGGGGACAGCCCGCCCCGGGTTTGACCTTCGTCACCCCCGGGGTAATCTCTTCGGCTCGATTGGCATCCGGCCTGCCCCATATGGCAGACTGTCGGAGTTGCTCGGTCGAGTGTTGATGCTGCGCGCCTCCCGCCGGGAGGACCGGAAGCGAGTCCCACAGTACTCGTCGTCCTAACTGCCCTCGGGCAGCGCTGGGGCGGACGTACGGGAATCTTCCGGGAAGTGTGGTGCGGCACTGGCCAGGCGCCCGGTGAACCTCTTCCCCAGGACAAGGGATGTTCGAACAAGGGACATCTGTGTCAGCGGGAGTGCGACACGCCCGACCGCGTGGGTCGGCGAAAGTCAAAGGAACACCTGGTTCCAGAGCTGTAGAGAGACAGGACTACTGAGTAGCCATGGCGGGACAGAAGATCCGCATCCGGCTCAAGGCCTACGACCACGAGGTCATCGACTCCTCGGCGAAGAAGATCGTCGAGACGGTGACCCGCACTGGTGCGTCGGTCGCGGGCCCGGTGCCGCTGCCCACTGAGAAGAACGTGTACTGCGTCATCAAGTCGCCGCACAAGTACAAGGACTCGCGCGAGCACTTCGAGATGCGCACGCACAAGCGCCTGATCGACATCCTCGACCCGACCCCCAAGACCGTTGACTCTCTGATGCGACTCGACCTCCCGGCCGGTGTCGACATCGAGATCAAGCTCTGAGGCTGGTGGGCTGAGAATGGCTAAGCAGATCAAGGGCATCCTGGGCGAGAAGCTCGGCATGACGCAGGTGTGGGACGAGAACAACCGTGTTGTTCCGGTCACCGTCGTCAAGGCCGGCCCCAACGTCGTGACCCAGGTTCGTACCAACGACGTCGACGGCTACGAGTCGGTCCAGATCGCCTTCGGCGAGATCGACCCGCGCAAGGTGAACAAGCCCCTCAAGGGTCACTTCGCCAAGGCCGACGTCACCCCCCGTCGCCACCTCGTCGAGATCCGCACCGCGGACGCCTCCGAGTACACGCTGGGCCAGGAGATCACCGCTGAGGTGTTCGAGGCCGGCGTGAAGGTCGACGTCACCGGCAAGAGCAAGGGCAAGGGCTTCGCCGGTGTCATGAAGCGTCACAACTTCGGTGGCCTCGGCGCCGGTCACGGCACCCAGCGCAAGCACCGCTCGCCCGGTTCCATCGGTGGCTGCGCCACCCCGGGCCGTGTGTTCAAGGGCCTCCGCATGGCGGGTCGCATGGGCAACGAGCGGGTCACCACCCAGAACCTGACCGTCCACGCCGTTGACGCGGAGAAGGGTCTGCTGCTCATCAAGGGCGCGGTTCCCGGTCCGAACGGCGGCCTCGTCCTGGTCCGCACCGCGGCCAAGGGGGCCTGAGGTAACCGATGAGCACTGTTGACATCCTTTCGCCGGCTGGCGAGAAGGCCGGTTCCGTCGAGCTCCCCGCGGAGATCTTCGACGCCAAGGTCAGCGTTCCGCTGATCCACCAGGTCGTCGTCGCGCAGCTGGCCGCTGCCCGCCAGGGCACGCACAAGACCAAGACCCGCGGTGAAGTCCGTGGTGGCGGCAAGAAGCCGTACCGCCAGAAGGGCACCGGTCGCGCCCGCCAGGGTTCGACCCGCGCGCCGCAGTTCGCCGGTGGTGGCGTCGTGCACGGTCCCGTGCCGCGTGACTACTCGCAGCGGACCCCGAAGAAGATGAAGGCCGCCGCTCTGCGCGGTGCCCTCACCGACCGGGCGCGTCACAACCGCATCCACGTCGTCGCCGGCGTGGTCGAGGGTGCGATCTCCACCAAGGCCGCCAAGAGCCTGTTCGGCAAGATCTCGGAGCGCAAGAACCTGCTCCTGGTCGCCGAGCGCTCGGACGAGGCCGCGTGGCTGTCCGCCCGCAACCTGCCCCAGGTCCACATCCTGGAGCCGGGCCAGCTGAACACGTACGACGTTCTCGTCTCGGACGACGTGGTCTTCACCCAGGCCGCTTTCGAGTCCTTCGTCGCCGGCCCGAAGGCCAACGACACCGAAGGGAGCGAGGTCTGATGGCCATCCGTCACCCCGCTATCGCCTCGAAGGCCGCCAAGGCCGCCAAGGCCGCGCGCGTCGCCAAGGCGCGTCGTCACGCCGCCGAGGGCAAGAACACCGTCGAGACCCCGCTGAGCAAGTCGTTCACGGACCCCCGTGACGTCCTGCTGAAGCCGGTCGTCTCCGAGAAGAGCTACGCGCTCCTCGACGAGAACAAGTACACGTTCATCGTCGACCCGCGCTCGAACAAGACCCAGATCAAGCAGGCCGTCGAGTCGGTCTTCGAGGTCAAGGTCACCGGGGTCAACACGATCAACCGCCAGGGCAAGCGCAAGCGGACCCGCACCGGCTTCGGCCAGCGTGCGGCGACCAAGCGCGCGATCGTGACCCTCGCCGAGGGCGACCGTATCGACATCTTCGGCGGTCCGACCGCGTAAGCGGGTCGGATCGTCCGATATCGGACGAGGACTGAGAAATGGGAATCCGCAAGTACAAGCCGACTACGCCGGGCCGTCGTGGCGCCAGCGTTGCCGACTTCGTCGAGGTCACGCGGTCCACGCCGGAGAAGTCGCTGGTCCGCCCTCTGCACAGCAAGGGCGGCCGTAACAACGCCGGTCGTGTGACCGTCCGCCACCAGGGTGGTGGCCACAAGCGCGCCTACCGCGTGATCGACTTCCGTCGTCACGACAAGGACGGCGTGCCGGCGAAGGTCGCGCACATCGAGTACGACCCGAACCGCACCGCGCGCATCGCGCTCCTGCACTACGCGGACGGCGAGAAGCGCTACATCCTGGCCCCCCGTGGGCTGAACCAGGGCGACCGGATCGAGAACGGCCCCGGCGCCGACATCAAGCCCGGCAACAACCTGGCGCTGCGCAACATCCCGGTCGGTACGACGATCCACTCCGTGGAGCTTCGTCCGGGCGGCGGCGCCAAGTTCGCCCGCTCCGCCGGTGCCTCGGTGCAGCTGCTCGCGAAGGAGGGCTCGATGGCCCACCTCCGCATGCCCTCCGGTGAGATCCGCCTGGTCGACGTGCGCTGCCGCGCCACCGTCGGCGAGGTCGGCAACGCCGAGCAGAGCAACATCAACTGGGGCAAGGCCGGCCGCAAGCGCTGGCTGGGCGTCCGCCCGACCGTTCGCGGTGTGGCGATGAACCCGGTTGACCACCCCCACGGTGGTGGTGAGGGCAAGACCTCCGGTGGTCGCCACCCGGTCAGCCCCTGGGGTCAGAAGGAAGGTCGTACTCGTTCTCCCAAGAAGGCGAGCAACAAGTACATCGTCCGCCGCCGCAAGACGAACAAGAAGCGCTAAGGACGGGTTGAGATGCCTCGTAGCTTGAAGAAGGGGCCCTTCGTCGACGACCACCTGCTCAAGAAGGTGGACGCCCAGAACGAAGCCGGAACCAAGAACGTCATCAAGACCTGGTCCCGCCGCTCGATGATCATCCCCAGCATGCTGGGTCACACCATCGCGGTGCACAACGGCAAGACCCACATCCCGGTGTTCGTCACCGAGTCGATGGTCGGCCACAAGCTCGGCGAGTTCTCGCCGACGCGCACCTTCCGGGGTCACGTCAAGGAAGACCGGAAGTCGAAGCGCCGCTAGTAGCGGATCGCATTCAGACACGTAAGTAACTGAAGGGACAACCATGGAAGCCAGGGCCCAGGCGCGGTACATCCGCGTCACGCCCATGAAGGCCCGCCGCGTGGTGGACCTCATCCGTGGCATGGACGCCACGGAGGCCCAGGCCGTCCTGCGATTCGCTCCGCAGGCCGCCTCGGTGCCGGTGGGCAAGGTGCTCGACAGCGCCATCGCCAACGCCGCGCACAACTACGACCACACCGATGTCGACAGCCTCTTCGTTTCCGAGGCCTACGTCGACGAGGGCCCGACCCTGAAGCGGTTCCGTCCGCGTGCCCAGGGCCGTGCCTACCGGATCCGCAAGCGGACCAGCCACATCACCGTGGTCGTCAGCAGCAAGGAAGGAACCCGGTAATGGGCCAGAAGGTAAACCCGCACGGGTTCCGGCTCGGTGTCACCACGGACTTCAAGTCCCGGTGGTACGCCGACAAGCTGTACAAGGACTACGTCAAGGAAGACGTCGCCATCCGTCGGATGATGACGTCCGGCATGGAGCGCGCCGGCATCTCCAAGGTCGAGATCGAGCGCACCCGTGACCGCGTGCGTGTGGACATCCACACCGCTCGTCCGGGCATCGTCATCGGCCGCCGTGGCGCCGAGGCCGACCGCATCCGCGGCGACCTCGAAAAGCTCACCGGCAAGCAGGTCCAGCTGAACATTCTTGAGGTCAAGAACCCCGAGACCGACGCTCAGCTGGTTGCCCAGGCCGTGGCCGAGCAGCTCTCCTCCCGCGTCTCCTTCCGCCGCGCCATGCGTAAGAGCATGCAGTCGGCGATGAAGGCCGGCGCCAAGGGCATCAAGATCCAGTGCGGTGGCCGCCTCGGTGGCGCCGAGATGTCCCGCTCGGAGTTCTACCGCGAGGGCCGTGTGCCCCTGCACACGCTCCGCGCGAACGTGGACTACGGCTTCTTCGAGGCCAAGACGACCTTCGGCCGCATCGGCGTGAAGGTCTGGATCTACAAGGGCGACGTCAAGAACATCGCCGAGGTCCGCGCCGAGAACGCTGCGGCCCGTGCGGGTAACCGCCCGGCCCGTGGCGGTGCCGACCGCCCGGCCCGTGGTGGCCGTGGTGGCGAGCGGCGCGGTCGCAAGCCGCAGCAGGCTGCCGGCGCCGAGGCCCCCAAGGCCGAGGCTCCCGCGTCCGCTCCGGCTGAGAGCACCGGAACGGAGGCCTGACCGAAATGCTGATCCCCCGTAGGGTCAAGCACCGCAAGCAGCACCACCCGAAGCGCAACGGTATGTCCAAGGGTGGGACGCAGGTTGCGTTCGGCGAGTACGGCATCCAGGCGCTGACCCCGGCGTACGTCACGAACCGCCAGATCGAAGCGGCTCGTATCGCCATGACCCGTCACATCAAGCGTGGCGGCAAGGTCTGGATCAACATCTACCCGGACCGTCCCCTCACCAAGAAGCCGGCCGAGACCCGCATGGGTTCCGGTAAGGGTTCTCCGGAGTGGTGGATCGCCAACGTCAAGCCCGGACGCGTGATGTTCGAGCTGTCGTACCCCAACGAGAAGATCGCCCGTGAGGCGCTGACGCGTGCGGCCCACAAGCTGCCGATGAAGTGCCGGATCGTCAAGCGCGAGGCAGGTGAAGCGTGATGTCGGCCGGTACCAAGGCGTCCGAGCTGCGCGAGCTGGGCAACGAGGAGCTTCTGGCGAAGCTTCGCGAGGCCAAGGAAGAGCTGTTCAACCTCCGCTTCCAGGCGGCGACGGGCCAGCTCGAAAACCACGGCCGTCTCAAGGCGGTCCGCAAGGACATCGCCCGGATCTACACCCTCATGCGTGAGCGTGAGCTCGGCATCGAGACGGTGGAGAACGCCTGATGAGCGAGAGCAACGTGACTGAGAAGAAGGAAGAGCGCGGATTCCGCAAGACCCGTGAGGGTCTGGTCGTCAGCGACAAGATGGACAAGACCGTCGTCGTCGCCGTCGAGGACCGCGTCAAGCACGCGCTGTACGGCAAGGTCATCCGCCGTACCAACAAGCTCAAGGCGCACGACGAGCAGAACGCCGCGGGTGTCGGCGACCGCGTCCTCCTGATGGAGACCCGGCCGCTGTCCGCGACGAAGCGCTGGCGCGTCGTCGAGATCCTCGAAAAGGCCAAGTAATTCCTGCGGGGCAAACCCCGCAGGTCAGTTCCGCCAGGCTCCGGGGGCCGTCGAGAGACGGCCCCCGGGGAACCGGCAGACGATCAGGAGATAGACGTGATCCAGCAGGAGTCGCGACTGCGTGTCGCCGACAACACTGGTGCGAAGGAGATCCTTTGCATCCGTGTGCTCGGTGGCTCCGGTCGCCGCTACGCGGGCATCGGTGACGTCATCGTCGCCACCGTCAAGGACGCGATCCCCGGTGGCAACGTGAAGAAGGGTGACGTCGTCAAGGCGGTCATCGTTCGCACCGTCAAGGAGCGCCGCCGTCCGGACGGCTCGTACATCCGCTTCGACGAGAACGCCGCCGTCATTCTGAAGAACGACGGCGACCCTCGCGGCACCCGCATCTTCGGCCCGGTCGGGCGTGAGCTGCGCGAGAAGAAGTTCATGAAGATCATCTCGCTGGCTCCGGAGGTGCTGTAAGCATGAAGATCAAGAAGGGCGACCTGGTCCAGGTCATCACCGGCAAGGACAAGGGCAAGCAGGGCAAGGTCATTGCCGCTTACCCGCGCGAGGAGCGCGTCCTGGTCGAGGGTGTCAACCGGGTCAAGAAGCACACCAAGGCCGGCCCGACCGCTCGCGGTTCCCAGGCCGGCGGCATCGTGACCACCGAGGCCCCGATCCACGTCTCCAACGTCCAGCTGGTCGTGGAGAAGGACGGTCAGAAGGTCGTCACGCGTGTCGGCTACCGCTTCGACGAAGAGGGCAACAAGATCCGCGTTGCCAAGCGGACGGGTGAGGACATCTGATGGCTACCACCACCACTCCGCGTCTGAAGACGAAGTACCGCGAGGAGATCGCGGGCAAGCTGCGTGACGAGTTCAAGTACGAGAACGTCATGCAGGTTCCCGGCCTCGTCAAGATCGTGGTCAACATGGGTGTGGGCGACGCCGCCCGCGACTCCAAGCTGATCGAGGGCGCCATCCGCGACCTCACCACGATCACCGGTCAGAAGCCGGCCGTCACCAAGGCCCGCAAGTCCATCGCGCAGTTCAAGCTGCGTGAGGGCCAGCCGATCGGTGCCCACGTCACGCTCCGTGGCGACCGCATGTGGGAGTTCCTGGACCGCACCCTGTCGCTCGCGCTCCCGCGCATCCGCGACTTCCGCGGCCTGTCCCCCAAGCAGTTCGACGGCCGTGGCAACTACACCTTCGGTCTCACGGAGCAGGTCATGTTCCACGAGATCGACCAGGACAAGATCGACCGCGTCCGGGGTATGGACATCACCGTGGTCACCACGGCGACCAACGACGAAGAGGGCCGCGCGCTCCTCCGTCACCTCGGCTTCCCGTTCAAGGAGGCGTGAGCGAGATGGCGAAGAAGGCTCTCATCGCGAAGGCTGCTCGCAAGCCCAAGTTCGGTGTGCGTGGCTACACCCGCTGCCAGCGCTGCGGCCGTCCCCACTCCGTGTACCGCAAGTTCGGCCTCTGCCGCGTGTGCCTCCGTGAGATGGCTCACCGTGGCGAGCTGCCGGGCGTGACCAAGAGCTCCTGGTAATCCCCTAGTTAGGGATACCTGGACCTCTCGGTAAGCAACCGGGACGGCAGAGGCCTCAGCTCTCATGGCTTAGGCTGGGAGGGTTGGGCCTCTGCCGCCCTGAACGACTTACTACGCCGTAGGTCCCCGCGCCGCACCCGTCCCGTCCATGTACGGGGAGAGGGATGGCGCATATAGGAAACCCCGGCGAGAAAGGCCACAGGCCAATTCATGACCATGACTGATCCGATCGCAGACATGCTTACGCGTCTGCGGAACGCGAACTCGGCATACCACGACTCCGTGTCGATGCCGCACTCGAAGATCAAGTCGCACATCGCGGAGATCCTCCAGCAGGAGGGCTTCATCACGGGCTGGCGTGTCGAGGACGCCGAGGTCGGCAAGAACCTCGTGCTCGACCTGAAGTTCGGCCCGAACCGTGAGCGCTCCATCGCGGGCATCAAGCGGATCTCGAAGCCTGGTCTCCGGGTTTACGCGAAGTCCACCAACCTGCCGAAGGTGCTCGGCGGCCTCGGCGTGGCGATCATCTCCACGTCCCACGGTCTGCTCACCGACAAGCAGGCGCAGAAGAAGGGCGTGGGTGGGGAAGTCCTCGCCTACGTCTGGTAACGGAAGGGAACGGAGGAAACAGCTATGTCGCGTATCGGCAAGCTCCCCATCCCGGTTCCCGCCGGCGTGGACGTCACCATCGACGGCCGTACGGTCAAGGTCAAGGGCCCCAAGGGCGAGCTGACCCACACCGTCGTCGCGCCGATCGAGATCGCTAAGGGCGAGGACAACACCCTCCAGGTGACCCGCCCGAACGACGAGCGGCAGAGCAAGGCCCTGCACGGCCTGTCCCGCACGCTGGTGGCGAACATGATCACCGGTGTGACCCAGGGATACGTCAAGAAGCTCGAAATCAGCGGTGTGGGTTACCGCGTGACCGCCAAGGGCTCGAACCTGGAGTTCGCCCTCGGTTACAGCCACCCGATCACCGTCGAGGCCCCCGAGGGCATCACCTTCAAGGTGGAGACCCCGACCCGTTTCTCGGTCGAGGGCATCGACAAGCAGAAGGTCGGCGAGGTTGCGGCCAACATCCGCAAGCTGCGCAAGCCCGACCCGTACAAGGCCAAGGGCGTCAAGTACGAGGGCGAAGTCATCCGCCGCAAGGTCGGAAAGGCGGGTAAGTAAGCCATGGCATACGGGCAGAAGATCCTCAAGGGCGACGCTTACAAGCGTGCTGCTATCAAGCGTCGTCACCTTCGGATCCGCAAGAAGGTCTCCGGTACCGCGGAGCGTCCCCGCCTGGTCGTGACCCGCTCCAACCGCCACATCGTGGCGCAGGTGATCGACGACCTGAAGGGCCACACCCTGGCGTCGGCGTCCACCCTGGACAGCTCGATCCGCGGTGGCGAGGGCGACAAGTCCGCGCAGGCCAAGCAGGTCGGTGCCCTGGTCGCCGAGCGCGCCAAGGCCGCCGGTGTCGAGGCCGTCGTGTTCGACCGTGGTGGCAACCAGTACGCCGGGCGCATCGCCGCCCTGGCGGACGCCGCCCGCGAGGCCGGGCTCAAGTTCTGAGCCGCTTGTAGCTAGCGGAAAGAGAGAGGTAATCCAATGGCTGGACCCCAGCGCCGCGGAAGCGGTGCCGGTGGCGGCGAGCGGCGGGACCGGAAGGGCCGTGACGGCGGCGCTGCTGCCGCCGAGAAGACCGCGTACGTTGAGCGCGTCGTCGCGATCAACCGCGTCGCCAAGGTTGTGAAGGGTGGTCGTCGCTTCAGCTTCACCGCGCTGGTCGTGGTGGGCGACGGTGACGGCACCGTGGGTGTCGGTTACGGCAAGGCCAAGGAGGTGCCGGCCGCCATCGCCAAGGGCGTTGAGGAGGCCAAGAAGCACTTCTTCAAGGTCCCCCGTATCCAGGGCACCATCCCGCACCCGATCCAGGGTGAGAAGGCTGCCGGCGTCGTGCTGCTCAAGCCCGCGTCCCCGGGTACCGGTGTTATCGCCGGTGGTCCGGTGCGTGCGGTGCTGGAGTGCGCCGGTATCCACGACGTGCTGTCGAAGTCGCTCGGCTCCGACAACGCGATCAACATCGTGCACGCGACCGTGGAGGCCCTGAAGGGCCTGCAGCGTCCCGAGGAGATCGCGGCCCGCCGTGGTCTGCCCCTGGAGGACGTCGCTCCCGCGGCTCTGCTGCGTGCGCGTGCCGGGGCGGGTGCGTAATCATGGCGCAGCTCAAGATCACGCAGGTCAAGTCCTACATCGGCAGCAAGCAGAACCACCGTGACACCCTGCGTACCCTGGGCCTCAAGCGCCTGGGTGACGTGGTCGTCAAGGAGGACCGCCCCGAGTTCCGCGGCATGGTGCACACCGTCCGCCACCTCGTGACGGTCGAGGAGGTCGACTGATCATGGCGGAGAACAACCCGCTGAAGATCCACAACCTCCGTCCCGCCCCGGGCGCCAAGACCGCCAAGACCCGTGTGGGTCGTGGTGAGGCGTCGAAGGGTAAGACGGCCGGTCGTGGTACCAAGGGCACCAAGGCCCGCTACCAGGTTCCGGAGCGCTTCGAGGGTGGCCAGATGCCGCTCCACATGCGTCTCCCGAAGCTGAAGGGCTTCAAGAACCCGTTCAAGACCGAGTACCAGGTCGTGAACCTCGACAAGCTGGCCGCGCTGTACCCGGAGGGTGGCGAGGTCACCGTCGAGGGTCTCGTCGCCAAGGGTGCCGTTCGCAAGAACAGCCTCGTCAAGGTCCTCGGCCAGGGCGAGATCTCCGTGGCGCTGCAGGTGACGGTCGACGCCGTCTCCGGCTCCGCCAAGGAGAAGATCACCGCCGCCGGCGGCACGGTCACCGAGCTCGTCTGAGCCCGATGACGTAACACGTCAACCGGGGATACTCCACAATTGGGGTATCCCCGGTTGGTCGTTCCTAGGGGAGCAGTGTCGCCGGTAAGGTAGCGTCCACTGTTTCTTTTCGTATTCGTCGAACCTCAAGACCGCCCTTCGACGCAGTTGCGCGGGGGTCGCAGGAGGCACCGTGCTCACCGCGTTCGCCCGGGCGTTCAAGACGCCCGACCTGCGCAAGAAGCTGCTCTTCACGCTCGGCATCATCGTGGTCTACCGGGTTGGTACCCACATCCCGATCCCCGGCGTGGACTACAAGTCCGTCCAGCAGTGCGTGGACGAGGCGTCCGGCAACCAGGGCCTGTTCGGACTGGTCAACATGTTCAGCGGCGGTGCGCTGCTGCAGATCACCGTCTTCGCGCTGGGCATCATGCCGTACATCACGGCGAGCATCATCCTGCAGCTGCTGACCGTGGTGATCCCGCGCCTGGAGGCCCTCAAGAAGGAGGGCCAGGCCGGCACGGCGAAGATCACCCAGTACACGCGTTACCTGACCATCGCCCTGGCGGTGCTGCAGGGCACCGGTCTGGTGGCCACCGCCCGCAGCGGCGCCCTCTTCAACGGCTGCACCGTCGCCTCGCAGATCGTTCCCGACCGGGCGATCTTCTCCACCATCACCATGGTCGTCTGCATGACCGCCGGTACGGCCGTCGTGATGTGGCTGGGTGAGCTGATCACCGACCGCGGTATCGGCAACGGCATGTCGATCCTGATGTTCATCTCGATCGCCGCGACCTTCCCGTCCGCCCTGTGGTCCATCAAGAAGTCCGGCGACCTGGCCGGCGGCTGG
This sequence comes from Streptomyces sp. Ru71, assembly GCF_002920535.1. Taxonomy (GTDB): domain Bacteria; phylum Actinomycetota; class Actinomycetes; order Streptomycetales; family Streptomycetaceae; genus Streptomyces. The sequence goes on from NZ_PQSS01000012.1 coordinate 50,308, forward strand.
ATCGAGTTCGGCACGGTGATCCTGGTCGGCCTGGTGATGGTCGGGCTCGTGGTCTTCGTGGAGCAGGCCCAGCGCCGTATCCCGGTGCAGTACGCGAAGCGGATGATCGGCCGCCGTTCCTACGGCGGTACGTCGACCTACATCCCGCTGAAGGTGAACCAGGCGGGTGTGATTCCCGTCATCTTCGCCTCGTCGCTGCTCTACATTCCGGCACTGATTGCGCAGTTCTCCGGCGGTAACTCGGGGTGGAAGACCTGGATCCAGCAGAACCTGGTGAAGGGCGACCACCCGATTTACATCACTTTGTACTTCTTGCTCATCGTTTTCTTCGCGTTCTTCTATGTGGCGATCTCCTTCAACCCCGAGGAAGTCGCCGACAACATGAAGAAGTATGGTGGCTTCATCCCGGGCATCCGGGCTGGCCGACCGACCGCTGAGTACCTCTCGTACGTGCTCAACCGGATCACCTGGCCGGGTTCGCTGTACTTGGGACTGATCGCTCTCGTGCCGACGATGGCGTTGGTGGGCTTCGGGGCGAGCCAGAACTTCCCGTTCGGTGGGACCAGCATCCTGATCATCGTGGGTGTGGGTCTTGAGACGGTGAAGCAGATCGAGAGCCAGCTCCAGCAGCGCAATTACGAAGGGTTCCTCCGCTGATGCGAATCGTCCTCGTCGGGCCGCCGGGTGCTGGAAAGGGCACGCAGGCCACGCGACTCACCGAGAAGCTTGGCGTCCCGCACATCTCCACGGGCGACCTGTTCCGCGCCAACATCAGCCGGCAGACGGAGCTCGGGAAGCTCGCGAAGTCCTACATGGACGCCGGCAACCTCGTTCCCGACGAGGTCACCATCGCGATGGCGAAGGACCGCATGGAGCAGCCGGACGCCGTCAACGGCTTCCTGCTGGACGGCTTCCCGCGCAACGTCTCGCAGGCCGAGGCGCTGGACGAGCTGCTGACCACCGAGAACATCAAGCTGGACGCCGTCCTCGACCTGGAAGCCCCCGAGGACGAGGTCGTCAAGCGCATCGCCGGCCGTCGCATCTGCCGCAACGACTCGGCGCACGTCTTCCACGTGTCGTACAAGAAGCCGGCCAAGGAGGGCGTCTGCGACGTCTGCGGCGGCGAGCTGTACCAGCGTGACGACGACTCCGAGGAGACGGTGCGCACGCGGCTGGAGGTCTACCACTCGCAGACCGAGCCGATCATCGACTACTACAAGGCCCAGGGCCTGGTCGTGACGATCTCGGCGATGGGCGACGTGGAAGAGGTCACGCAGCGGGCGCTGGAAGCGCTGAAGCGCGAGGGCGACGACCAGTAGTCGTCGGTCCGCATCCGGCCGTGGCGCCCTGTGGGGCGTCACGGCCGTAGTGTTGTGTTGGTAACCGGTTGACGTGAGTGACGGAGAGCGCAGGCCCCCCATGGTGCAGATCAAGACGCCCGAGCAGATCGCGAAGATGCGTGCGGCGGGTCTGGTCGTCGCCGCCATCCACCAGGCCACCCGGGAAGCCGCGGTGCCGGGCGCCACGACCAAGGATCTGGACGAGGTCGCGCGCAAGGTGCTCGCCGAGCACGGGGCCAAGCCGAACTTCCTCGGGTACGGCGGCTTCCCCGCGACGATCTGCACGTCCGTCAACGAGGTCGTCGTCCACGGCATCCCTTCGGATGATGTCGTGCTGAAGGACGGCGACATCATCTCCATCGACTGCGGCGCGATCGTCGACGGCTGGCACGGCGACGCCGCCTACACCGCGTTCGTGGGCTCCGGTCACTCCCCGGAGCTGGTCGAGCTGTCCCGGGTGACGGAAGAGTCGATGTGGGCCGGCATCGCCGCGATGAAGGTCGGCAACCGCCTCGTCGACATCTCCCGGGCCGTCGAGACGTACATCCGCCGCCAGCCCAAGCCGGGCGGCGGCCGCTACGGGATCATCGAGGACTACGGCGGCCACGGCATCGGCACCGAGATGCACATGGACCCGCACCTGCTGAACTACGTCGACCGCCGCCGCGGCAAGGGCCCCAAGCTGGTCCCCGGCTTCTGCCTGGCGATCGAGCCGATGGTCTCCCTGGGCACTCCGAAGACCGAGGTCCTCTCCGACGACTGGACGGTCATCACGACCGACGGCACCTGGTCCTCCCACTGGGAGCACTCCGTCGCCCTGACGGAAGCGGGCCCCCTCGTCCTGACGGCCCCGGACGGCGGCAAGGCAAAGCTGGCCGAGTACGGCATCACGGCGGCTCCGGACCCGCTGGCCTGAGCTGTGGGGGCCGCTGGCCTGAGCTGTGGGGGGCCGTCGGAGGCGTGGGTCCCGAGTTTCGCCCCCCTTGCATGACGATCTCCCTCGTAGGGCAGACTTCCTCGTTTCGCCTTTTCGGGAGGGCTGACGTAGACTGACTCGTCGGCTCTTGTGCACCCGCATGTCCGCATGCTCACTAACGGTGCACAGCGGAGTCGATCAAGGTAGTCGATTCGAAGGGCGAAGCGTGGCCAAGAAGCAAGGTGCCATCGAGATCGAGGGCACTGTCGTCGAGTCTCTGCCGAACGCCATGTTCAAGGTCGAGCTCCAGAACGGCCACCAGGTCCTGGCACACATCAGCGGCAAGATGCGCATGCACTACATCCGCATCCTCCCTGACGACCGGGTCGTGGTGGAGCTGTCTCCGTACGACCTGACGCGTGGCCGGATCGTCTACCGGTACAAGTAGATCTTGCCCGCGCCCCGGGCCCGCCCGGAGCGATGGCACTGACCCGGAGAACCTCACCCCATGAAGGTCAAGCCGAGCGTCAAGAAGATCTGCGACAAGTGCAGGGTGATCCGCCGTCACGGCCGGGTCATGATCATTTGCGAGAACCCGCGCCACAAGCAGCGCCAGGGCTGATCGCAGCCGATCGAACCCTCTGCACCTCTATCGCAGAGTTTTCGCGCGACGCGAGCTGAACTATGTACATACGCAGAACCCAGGCGAGCGATCGCCTGACACCCCCGGTTCGGAGGCCGGGGACCCAGTTCGTACCTGATACGGCGGCTGGGAACCGGTTCTGCGGAAGACCTCCGAAGATCACCAGGAGCCATTGAATGGCACGCGTTTCCGGTGTCGACATCCCGCGCGAAAAGCGCGTGGAGGTCGCCCTCACCTACGTGTTCGGCATCGGCCGGACCCTCTCGAAGGAGACGCTGGCTGCGACCGGCGTCGACCCGAACACCCGCGTCCGCGACCTCTCCGAGGAGCAGCTCGTCGCGATCCGCGAGTACGTCGACAACAACATCAAGACCGAGGGTGACCTCCGTCGCGAGATCCAGGCCGACATCCGCCGCAAGGTCGAGATCGGCTGCTACCAGGGTCTGCGTCACCGTCGCGGTCTGCCCGTCCGCGGTCAGCGCACCAGCACCAACGCTCGTACCCGCAAGGGCCCGCGTCGCGCCATCGCCGGCAAGAAGAAGCCGGGCAAGAAGTAGTCCGCAGCGGACATCTGTCCACGGTCTTCGCTGTAGGACCGACCACCTCCCGTAGGAGTTAGTAGATGCCCCCCAAGGGTCGTCAGGGCGCTGCCAAGAAGGTGCGCCGCAAGGAAAAGAAGAACGTCGCTCACGGCCACGCGCACATCAAGAGCACGTTCAACAACACGATCGTCTCCATCACGGACCCGTCCGGCAACGTGATCTCCTGGGCCTCCGCCGGCCACGTCGGCTTCAAGGGCTCCCGGAAGTCCACGCCGTTCGCCGCGCAGATGGCCGCCGAGTCGGCTGCCCGCCGCGCCCAGGAGCACGGCATGCGCAAGGTCGACGTGTTTGTGAAGGGCCCGGGTTCCGGTCGTGAGACCGCGATCCGCTCCCTGCAGGCCACGGGTCTTGAGGTCGGCTCCATCCAGGACGTCACCCCGACCCCGCACAACGGCTGCCGTCCGCCGAAGCGTCGTCGCGTCTGACCTCGCTTCACCGGGCCTCTCGGGCGGTACGGCTCCTTCGGGTCGTGCCGCCCGTACCCTTGCAGTACCCGCGCTTCTCACGGGCGCGGCTTCCGTCGGGCGTCAAATAGCGGGCGTCCACGAATGAAGGATCTGATCCACACATGCTGATCGCTCAGCGTCCCTCGTTGACCGAAGAGGTCGTCGACGAGTTCCGCTCCCGGTTCGTGATCGAGCCGCTGGAGCCGGGCTTCGGCTACACCCTCGGCAACTCCCTGCGCCGGACCCTCCTGTCGTCGATCCCGGGTGCGGCGGTCACGTCGATCCGTATCGACGGTGTCCTGCACGAGTTCACCACCGTGCCGGGCGTCAAGGAGGACGTCACCGACCTGATCCTCAACATCAAGCAGCTGGTCGTCTCCTCGGAGCACGACGAGCCGGTCGTGATGTACCTGCGCAAGCAGGGCCCGGGTCTGGTCACCGCCGCCGACATCGCGCCCCCGGCCGGTGTCGAGGTGCACAACCCCGACCTGGTCCTCGCCACGCTCAACGGCAAGGGCAAGCTGGAGATGGAGCTGACCGTCGAGCGCGGTCGCGGCTACGTCTCCGCCGTGCAGAACAAGCAGGCGGGCCAGGAGATCGGCCGTATCCCGGTCGACTCCATCTACTCGCCGGTGCTGAAGGTCACGTACAAGGTCGAGGCCACGCGTGTCGAGCAGCGCACCGACTTCGACAAGCTGATCGTCGACGTCGAGACCAAGCAGGCCATGCGTCCGCGTGACGCCATGGCGTCGGCCGGCAAGACCCTGGTCGAGCTGTTCGGTCTGGCCCGCGAGCTCAACATCGACGCCGAGGGCATCGACATGGGCCCGTCCCCGACGGACGCCGCCCTTGCCGCCGACCTGGCGCTGCCGATCGAGGAGCTGGAGCTCACGGTCCGCTCCTACAACTGCCTCAAGCGTGAGGGCATCCACTCCGTGGGTGAGCTCGTCGCGCGGTCCGAGGCGGACCTGCTGGACATCCGCAACTTCGGTGCGAAGTCCATCGACGAGGTCAAGGCGAAGCTGGCGGGTATGGGTCTCGCGCTCAAGGACTCGCCTCCCGGGTTCGACCCGACCGCTGCGGCTGACGCCTTCGGCGCGGACGACGACGCGGACGCCGGTTTCGTGGAGACCGAGCAGTACTAAGCGCTCCGCGGGGAGGCCGTACTGCGTCTGCGGGCCGGTTGTGGCTGGTCGCGCAGTTCCCCGCGCCCCTTCCAGGCCCCTTCGGGGGCCTGGATCTCCGACGGGCAACCGCTCGCTCGGATACTGACTCCGGTACCTGATACGGCCGGGGCAGAGACACAGGAGATAGAACATGCCGAAGCCCACCAAGGGTGCCCGTCTGGGCGGCAGCGCCGCGCACGAGAAGCTGCTCCTCGCGAACCTGGCGAAGAGCCTCTTCGAGCACGGCCGTATCACCACCACCGAGGCGAAGGCCCGCCGCCTGCGCCCGTACGCGGAGCGTCTGATCACCAAGGCGAAGAAGGGTGACCTTCACAACCGCCGCCAGGTGCTCCAGGTCATCACGGACAAGGGCGTCGTCCACACGCTCTTCACCGAGATCGGCCCGCGTTACGAGAACCGTCCGGGTGGTTACACCCGCATCACCAAGATCGGTAACCGCCGTGGCGACAACGCGCCCATGGCTGTCATCGAGCTGGTCGAGGCGCTGACGGTGCAGCAGAAGGCCGTGGGTGAGGCCGAGGCCGCCACCAAGCGCGCGGTCAAGGAGGCCGACGAGGCCAAGGCCGAGGAGACCAAGGTCGAGGAGACCGAGGCCACCGAGGCTCCGGCCGAGGAGTCCAAGGACGCCTGAGGCTCTGCCTGACGTAAAGCGGGTTCGCCCTTCGGGGCGGGCCCGCTTTCGCGTACCTGAGAGGATTTCCGTGTGAGCGAAGAAGTACAGCCCGGGTACGTCCGTGTCCGCCTCGATCTGTCCTACGACGGCACCGACTTCTCCGGGTGGGCCAAGCAGGCCGGGGGCCGGCGCACCGTGCAGGGGGAGATCGAGGACGCGCTGCGGACCGTCACCCGCTCCCGGGAGACGTACGAGCTGACCGTCGCCGGCCGTACCGACGCCGGGGTGCACGCGCGTGGGCAGGTGGCGCACGTGGATCTGCCCGAGGAGGTCTGGCGCGAGCACCACGAGAAGCTGCTGAAGCGGCTCGCTGGGCGGCTGCCGAAGGATGTGCGGGTGTGGGCGCTGCGGCCCGCGCCGAGCGGCTTCAACGCCCGGTTCTCGGCGATCTGGCGGCGGTACGCGTACCGGGTGACGGACAACCCCGGTGGTGTCGATCCGCTGCTGCGCAACCATGTCCTGTGGCACGACTGGCCGCTCGACGTCGACGCCATGAACGAGGCCGCCCAGGGGCTGCTGGGCGAGCACGACTTCGCCGCCTACTGCAAGAAGCGGGAGGGGGCGACCACGATCCGCACCCTGCAGGAGCTGAGCCTGTCGCGGGGTGACGACGGGATCATCACCGCGACGGTTCGGGCGGACGCGTTCTGTCACAACATGGTGCGGTCGTTGATCGGGGCGCTGCTGTTCGTGGGGGACGGGCATCGGCCCGCGGAGTGGCCGGGGAAGGTGCTGGCCGCGGGGGTGCGGGACTCTGCCGTGCATGTGGTGCGGCCGCACGGGCTGACGTTGGAGGAGGTCGGGTATCCGGCCGATGCGCTGCTCGCCGAGCGGAGCCGGGTGGCGCGGAACAAGCGCAGCCTGCCCCTGGGGGGCGGCTGCTGTTAGGCGGTGCCGGGTTCTGTCGTCGTCCTTGTGCTACGCCGTCGTGGCTGGTCGCGCCCACGCGGCGGGAGCCGCAGATCAGACAGCGCCCCGCGCCCCTGGGTCGGCTGCCGTGCGCTAGGCCAGGCGACCCGCCGGGTTGTGCTCAGCACCGCAGGGCGCCGGCGCCGCCGACAGGCGCACGCTGTACGGCGCTATGCGTGCCCCGCAGGCGATGCGGACCCCCGGGGGGATCTCGTTGCCCTCGGAGAGTTCCGCGCCGTCGCCGATGACCGCCGCGTCCAGGGACGTGCCGGCGCCCACGTGGGCGTGGCGGCCCACCGCCGAGGCGTGGATCGTGGCGCCGGGGGCGATGTGGGCGCCCGTCATCACCACGCTGCCCTCCACCACCGCTCCCTCCTCGATCAGCGCGCCCGGGGAGACGACCGTGCCGCCGCTGAGGAGCGCGCCGGGGTGGACGCGGGCGCCGGGCAGGACCAGGGCGTCGCCGGGGGTGCCGGGCAGGGCGGGAGAGGTGACGCGGCCGCGGACCAGGTCGGCGGAGCCCTGGACGAAGGCGGCCGGGGTGCCGAGGTCCAGCCAGTAGCTGTCGTCCACCACACCGCGCAGGTGGGCCGAGGCGGCCAGCAGCTCGGGGAAGGTCTCGCGCTCGACGGAGACGACCCGGTCCGGCGGGATGCGGTCGATGACCGAGCGGGTGAAGACGTAGCAGCCGGCGTTGATCTGGTCGGTGATGATCTCCGCCGGGGTCTGCGGTTTCTCCAGGAACGCGGTGACCCGGCCGTCGGGGTCGGTGGGGACCAGGCCGAAGGCGCGCGGGTCGGCGACGCGCTTCAGGTGCAGGGTGACGTCCGCGCCGGAGGCCTGGTGGTGGGCGCGCAGGGCGGCGATGTCGACGCCGGAGAGGATGTCGCCGTTGAAGACGAGCACCGGGGCGTCGGGGGCGCTGCGCAGGCGCCGGGCGGCGTTGCGGATGGCGCCGCCGGTGCCCAGGGCGCTCTCCTCGGTGACGTACTCCAGCTCCAGGCCGAGCCGGGCGCCGTTGCCGTACTCCGCCTCGAAGAGTTCGGCGAGGTAGGAGGTGGCGAGGATGATGCGGGTGACGCCCGCCGCGGCGGCCCGGGCCAGCTGGTGGGTGAGGAACGGCACCCCGGCGACGGGCAGCAGCGGCTTGGGGATGTGGCTGGTCAGGGGGCGCAGCCGGGTGCCCTGACCCCCCACGAGCAGGATCGCTTCGGACATGATCCCCGATGCTGGCACGCGTGAGGGGCCCGGGAAACGCCTGTGGAGGAGCTGTCGGGAGAAGTTAACCTGCCCGACGCGTCCTGCCGATCAGCCGTTCGCCACCGCCGCCGACGCCTGGGCCTCGCCGCGCCGCTTGATCTGGTTGAAGGCGAACAGGGCGAGGTCGTTGCCCGAGCTGAACGCCTTGGTGTCCTTGGTGGTGACGTTCTTGCCGCTGGTGAAGCCGGTCAGGGTGAAGTAGGCGTAGCGGCCGTAGGAGTTCGTCGTGGAGCGGCACACCGCGCCGTCGCAGAACGGCTTGACGCCCTTGCCGGACAGCGGCTGCACCATGCCCGTCTTGGGGGAGCTGGCTCGCCTGGCCTTGAGGGCCTGCGCCTCGGTGTCGAACACTGCGACACCGACCGTGACCGCGATGCCGCCCTGGGTGTAGGTGACGCGCATCAGCCGGGTGCAGCCGCCCGCGGTGAGCGCCTTGGGCAGGGTGCCCCGGGCGGCCGCCGCGCAGGTGGTGGTGTCGGCCGTCGGGCCCTTCTTGTAGACGGTCGAGCCCACGGTGAGCTGCGAGCCGGGGAAGAGGATGTCCGGGCCGAGCGGCGCGGTGTCCTTCTTCTTGTCGGAGACGAAGTCCTTCGGGTTCAGCGGGGGCGGGGCGCTCGTCGGTGCGAACGACGGGGCCGTGGCGCTCTCGCCGGGGATGGACGCCGTGGGCGGCAGGGGGCTCGGGTCGCCACCGGTCACGGGGTCGTCCGCCGAGGTCACGGCGAGGGCGACCGCGGCGCCGACCGCGAGGGTGGCCAGCGCGCCGCCGCCGATGAACAGCATCCGGCGGCGTCTGTTGCGCGCCTCGGAGGCCTCGGCGAGTGCCGCCCAGTCGGGGGTCTGGCCGTCGTCGCCGCTGTTCCACGGCTGCTGGGAGTTCGGTTTCCAGGGATCCCACTGGGGCTGCTGGGGTCCCCCCTGCCCATAGCTCATGGGGCGCATCTTAGACGGGGCCCGAGAGGTGTCATGTTCGGTGCGGTCCGGCGGGGCTCTGCTGGGCCGTTTTGACCCACCCCCTGTGCCCCGGTATTCTGCTTGTTCGTTGTGTATTGGCTTGCTCATTCTCACGGGACGGGCCCTTACACCGGTCCACCGGGCCGATGACCAGCGACCCCACTACGCGGTATGCGTCGCCGCTGTGCGGTCTAGGCTGTCGTGATCGTTTCGGTGACCTTGTCTAGGACCATTCACTCGAAGCGAAGGCTACGAACCGTGCGTACGTACAGCCCCAAGCCCGGCGATGTGACGCGCCAGTGGCACGTCATCGACGCTCAGGACGTTGTCCTGGGCCGTCTCGCCAGCACTGCCGCCACCCTTCTGCGGGGCAAGCACAAGCCGATCTACGCGCCGCACGTCGACGCTGGTGACTTCGTCATCATCATCAACGCCGACAAGGTGCACCTGTCCGGCAACAAGCGGACCCAGAAGATGGCGTACCGCCACTCCGGCTACCCGGGTGGTCTGCGCTCCGTCCGCTACGACGAGCTGCTGGAGAAGAACCCCGAGAAGGCCATCGAGAAGGCCGTCAAGGGCATGCTCCCCAAGAACTCCCTGGGCCGTCAGATGCTCTCGAAGCTGAAGGTCTACAAGGGTGACCAGCACCCGCACGCTGCGCAGCAGCCGGTGCCGTTCGAGATCACCCAGGTCGCGCAGTAAGTCCGGCCACCCCCTAAGACTGAAGAGAATCTGAGGAGAATCGTGGCCGAGACCACTGCCGAGCAGCCGCTCGAAGAGCTTGACATCGACAGCTACACCACCGAGTCCGAGGTCCCCGTCGAGGGTGAGTACACCTCGGAGTCCCTCGCCTCCCGCTTCGGCGAGCCCCAGCCCGCCGCCGGCCTGGGCCGCCGCAAGGAGGCCATCGCCCGTGTCCGGATCGTCCCGGGCACCGGCAAGTGGAAGATCAACGGTCGCGCCCTTGAGGACTACTTCCCGAACAAGGTGCACCAGCAGGAAGTCAACGAGCCGTTCAAGGTGCTGGAGCTTGAGGGCCGTTACGACGTCATCGCCCGCATCTCCGGCGGCGGCGTCTCCGGCCAGGCCGGTGCCCTGCGCCTCGGTGTCGCCCGCGCCCTGAACGAGGCCGACGTCGACAACAACCGCGGCCCGCTGAAGAAGGCCGGCTTCCTCAAGCGCGACGACCGTGCGGTCGAGCGCAAGAAGGCCGGTCTGAAGAAGGCCCGCAAGGCCCCGCAGTACAGCAAGCGCTAAGCTTCGCTGCCTGCTCGTACGTATCCGGGTTCCGTTTCGGTTGCCCCCTGCGTACTCCGAACGCCCCGGCGGCACGCCAGTGTGCCGCCGGGGCGTTCGTTTATCACAGCCTTCAGGCGTATAACGGCACAAGACGCTCATCAGCTTGTGCGATTCCGTGCCCGGGCGGCGCAGTCCCGGGTCACGAACGGCACGCGCGTGGGCCGCACCAGCGCGCCGCTCTTCGTAACTGACGCTTCCTCAGGAGGACACGTGGGACGACTCTTCGGCACGGACGGCGTGCGCGGTGTCGCCAACGCGGATCTGACCGCCGAGATGGCACTCGGCCTGTCCGTCGCGGCGGCACACGTACTGGCCGAGGCGGGCACCTTCGAGGGCCACAGGCCGACCGCGGTGGTCGGCCGTGACCCGCGCGCGTCCGGGGAGTTCCTGGAGGCCGCCGTCGTCGCCGGTCTCGCCAGCGCCGGCGTCGACGTGCTGCGCGTCGGCGTGCTGCCGACCCCGGCCGTCGCGTTCCTCACCGGCGCGCTCGGCGCCGACCTCGGCGTGATGCTCTCCGCCAGCCACAACGCCATGCCCGACAACGGCATCAAGTTCTTCGCCCGCGGCGGCCACAAACTGGCCGACGAGCTGGAGGACAAGATCGAGGCGGTGTACGACTCCCACCGCCACGGCGAGCCGTGGGACCGACCGACCGGGGCCGGCGTGGGCCGTGTCCGGGACTACGAGGAGGGCTTCGACCGGTACGTCGACCACCTCATCGGCGTCCTGCCGAACCGGCTCGACGGGCTGAAGATCGTCCTGGACGAGGCGCACGGCGCCGCCGCCCGGGTCTCCCCGGAGGCGTTCACCCGGGCCGGCGCCGAGGTGATCACCATCGGTGCCGAGCCGGACGGGCTCAACATCAACGACGGTTGCGGTTCCACCCACCTCGACCTGCTCAAGGCCGCGGTCATCGAGCACGGCGCGCACTTCGGCGTCGCCCACGACGGCGACGCCGACCGCTGCCTCGCCGTCGACCACACCGGTGAGGAGGTCGACGGCGACCAGATCCTCGCCGTGCTGGCCCTCGCCATGCGGGAGCGGTCCGTGCTGCGCGCCGACACCGTCGTCGCGACCGTGATGTCCAACCTCGGCTTCAAGCTGGCGCTGGAGCGGGAGGGGCTCAAGCTCGTCCAGACCGCGGTCGGTGACCGGTATGTGCTGGAGGAGATGAAGGAGCACGGGTACGCGCTCGGCGGCGAGCAGTCCGGGCACGTGATCATTCTTGACCACGCGACGACGGGTGACGGGACGCTGACGGGCCTGCTGCTCGCGGCGCGGGTCGCCGAGACGGGGCGGTCGCTGCGGGAGCTGGCTTCTGTGATGGAGCGGTTGCCGCAGGTGCTGATCAATGTGCGGGATGTGGACAAGGCCCGAGTGAAGACGTCGGGTGAGCTGGCGGCGGCCGTTTCCGACGCGGAGCGGGAGCTCGGTGAGACCGGGCGGGTGTTGCTGCGGCCTTCTGGTACCGAGCCGTTGGTCCGGGTCATGGTCGAGGCGGCGGACATCGAGCAGGCTCGGTCGGTTGCCGGGCGGCTGGCCGATGTTGTGAAGTCGGCGTTGGGGTAATTCGCCGGGTTCGGGGTGGCGGGTTCTGTGCGTTGCGGGCTGCGGCGTCGTTGTGGCTGGTCGCGCCAACGCGGCGGAGCCGCATGTCGAACAGAGCCCCGCGCCCCTTACGGTTGGCTGCTCTGCCGTTCCTTCGACAGGGCCCTCCAGAAGTACTTCTGGGCCAGCAGGGTCAGCGTTCCTGCCAGGATGATTCCCAAGAGGTTCAGCAGGAGTTGTTCCGTCGAGCGGAGCGTCTGGTGGGTGTCGCCGTAGATCAGGGCGACGGCCGCGTTCGCGGCGGCCGGGACCGTGGTGACGGAGATGGCGACGCCGACCAGCGCGCCGGACTTCGACGAGGTCAGTGACAGGGTGCCGGCGCAGCCCGCCAGGACCGCCACGACGAACGAGAACCAGTCCGGTGCGTAGATGAAGCCGGTGTTGGGCCGCTCCGCCTCCAACTGGGCCTTGGTGAACAGGCCGACGGCGTCCATGAAGAGGCTGAAGCCGACGGTCACCGCCATGGCCGCAGCGAAGCCGGCCAGCAGCGCGATCAGGGAGCGCAGGGCCAGGCGCGGCGCGCGCTGCACGATCGCCGTGCAGATGCCGGCCAGCGGTCCGAACTCCGGGCCGACGGCCATCGCGCCGACGATCAGGATCGCGTTGTCCAGCACCACACCGCACGCCGCGATCATCGTGGCCAGCGTGATGAAGGCGACGTAGGTGATCGACAGCGTCGACTCGTCGTGGGTGGCGTCGGTGAGGTGCTCCCACAGCACCGCGTCCGCGCCCTCGCCGGGTGCCTCGGCCTCCGCCTCGTCGGCCCGCCGGGACAGCGACAGGTCGATGTTCTCCACGGCGATCGAGCCGGTGCGTTCCAGGCCCAGTTCCTGCAGCCCGGACAGCAGTTCGTCGCCGGCCTCGCGGGCGACGTCGCACAGTACGACGTCCCCGGCGGGGTTGCGGGCGGCGTCCGGCAGGACCACGACGTGTGTGGTGCCGACGGTCTTGTCGATCAGGCGGAGCACGTCGTCCGTCGTGTCGGGCGGCGTGATCAGGCGCAGATGCAGCATGAGGCCTTTGTAACAGGCGGCTCTACAGTTTCCGCAGGCTCAGGCGCTGCACCTTGTGGTCCGGGCCCTTGCGCACGACGAGGGTGGCGCGGCCCCGGGTGGGGGCGATGTTCTCGACGAGGTTCGGCTTGTTGATCGTCCGCCACATGGTGCGGGCGTAGTCGAGGGCCTCCTCCTCGGAGACCTGCGTGTACTTGCGGAAGTACGACGAGGGGTCCTGGAACGCGGTCTCGCGCAGCTTGCGGAAGCGGCTCAGGTACCAGCTCTCGATGTCCTCGGTGCGTGCGTCGACGTACACGCTGAAGTCGAAGTAGTCGGCGAGGCCGACCCGGGTGCGGCCGTCCTTGCCGGGCAGGGCCGGCTGCAGGACGTTGAGCCCTTCCACGATCAGGATGTCGGGCCGCCGTACGACGAGCTTCTCGCCGGGGACGATGTCGTAGATCAGGTGGGAGTAGACGGGCGCGGTGACCTCGTCCTTGCCGGCCTTGATGTCGGCGACGAAACGGGTCAGGGCGCGGCGGTCGTACGACTCGGGGAAGCCCTTGCGGGACATCAGGCCGCGGGCCTGGAGCTCCTTGGTCGGGAGCAGGAAGCCGTCCGTGGTGACCAGCTCGACGCGCGGGTGCTCGGGCCAGCGCGAGAGCAGGGCCTGCAGCAGGCGGGCGACCGTGGACTTCCCCACGGCGACCGAGCCGGCGACCCCTATGACGAAGGGGGTGCCGGACTGGGAACCCTGCTCGCCGAGGAAGGTGTTCAGCGCTCCTCGCAGGCCGTCGGTGGCACCCACGTAGAGGTTGAGCAGCCGGGACAGCGGCAGGTAGATGTCCCGGACCTCGTCGAGGTCGATGACGTCACCGAGGCCGCGCAGCCGCTCGACCTCCTCGGCGCTCAGCGGCAGCGGCGTCTTGTCGCGCAGCGCGCTCCACTCGGCGCGGGTGAGGTCGACGTAGGGAGTCGCCTCCGGACGGTTCCGGTGGGCGCTCCGGGGCATCGAGGAGACCGGAGAGATCACAGTCCATTGTTAACGGAGTTTGAACGCGGCGGGAGGTGGGCTGCGTCACGCCCGGGGAAGCGCCGGGTCCTCTTCTGTCCCCCGGCCGACGAGTGGATCACGTGGGCGTCACGTTCGGGTCGCGAATGAATGTTCCGATGATCATCTGTGTGCCTGCTGTGTGTAATGTTCACGCAAAATACAGCGCTGTCCTGAAGAGAGAGCAGTTCTTTCGTGAGTCTCACCACCGTTCGCCGGGCCGGTCTCGCCGCCTCGGCCGCCGCGCTCGCGCTCCTCGTCTCCGCCTGTGGTTCCGACGGCGGTGACAAGGCGGACGACGGCAAGACCGCGCAGGCCGACAAGACGGCCTCCGCGTCGCCCGCGCAGGCCCCGGCCAAGGCGCTGACCGGCGCCGAGCTGGAGAAGGCCGCGCTGACCCAGGCGGACGTCAAGAGCGGCAAGGTCTTCACCAAGGTGCCGCTCCAGGACGACATCACGCAGGCCAAGGTCAAGACCGACAAGCCGGAGTGCGCGCCGCTGGGTCACCTCCAGGCCGGGACGTACGAGGGTCAGCCCGCCGCCACCGTGAAGCGCAGCTGGCTCGCCGACCGGAAGAAGCCGGACCCGAAGGCCGGCGTCGAGGAGGCCCTGGTCGCCGGTATCGACCGGGCGAAGGCCATCGTGACGCTCGCCTCCTACGACGACGGCGGCGCCGAGAAGGCGTTCGCGGCGCTCAAGACCGCCGCGACGGCCTGCGCGAACGGCTACGCCTGGACCGTCGGCAGCGACACGACCAAGGTCGGCAAGGTCACGGCCACCACCGCGCCCCAGGGCGGTGACGAGGCCCTCGCGCTGACCCTGCTGGTGGACGCGGACGAAGGCGTCAAGGCGCCGGCCAAGGCCGTGGTCGTCCGCAAGGGCGCCACCCTCGCCTACTTCTCGGCGTACAACATGGCCTCCGCCGCGACGGGCAAGGACTGGCCGTTCCCGGACGAGATCGTCCAGGCCCAGCTCACCAAGCTCGGCTGAGCCGCACTCGCCGTTCCCACCGGGATGTCGTCACCCGGTGGGAATCCCATGACCGGCGCGTGACCGCCGTGTGCCGGTGCTGTGTGGGGTCCCCGGACGCGGGGGGCTCGGGCGTCATCCGTACCGTTCGGGATGGAACGCTGCCCGGGGGGAGGCACACGGACACGCGAGTGACGACGAAACGGTGAACGGATGAGCCAGGCGGACAGCACCCGACTCCTCGACCCGCCCACGGGCCGAAGAGGAGAGGACGGGCCGACCGCACCCGCCGTGCCCTCGCCCCCCGGGGCGCCCGCGGCCGAGCGGCGCACCGGCGGCCAGCGCCTGGCGGCACTGGACGGGCTGCGCTTCCTGGCCGCCCTCGCGGTCGTGCTGTTCCACTTCGTCGGCCAGAAGCCGTCCACGGTGGAGCACATCTGGGGCCGCCCCTACCAGAGCGTCTTCCCCGAGGCGCACGCCTACTTCGCCTACGGCCGGCTCGGCGTCGACCTGTTCTTCCTGATCAGCGGCTTCGTCATCTGCATGAGCGCCTGGGGGCGCAGCCCGCGCGACTTCTTCATCTCCCGGGTTACCCGGCTGTACCCGATGTACTGGATCTCGGTCCTCGTCGCGGCGTGCGTCGTCTTCCTCGTCGACACCCCGTTCGGGCACCCCAATCCGCGGATCGTCTTCGCCAACCTCACGATGCTCCAGCACCCGCTCGGGGTGAAGGACCTCGACTCGGTCTACTGGACCCTGTGGCCCGAGCTGTGCTTCTACCTCACCTTCGCGGTCGTGGTGTGGAAGGGCCTGACCCACCAGCGGGTGGTCGTCTTCTGCGGGCTGTGGACGGTGGCCGCGGTGCTGGCGCCCGCCGCCCACATCCCGCTGCTCACGCTGCTGGTCAACCCGGCGTCCGCGCCGTACTTCATCGCGGGCATGGCCTTCTACCTCATGCACCGGTTCCGGCCGACGCCGCTGCTGTGGGGCATCGTCGTGATGTCGTGGCTGCTCGCCCTGCACTTCCTGCTCGCCCCGGACGGCGGCCGCAACGACTGGGACGCCTGGTCGCCGTGGCGTGGCTGGCTGATCCTGGCGATCACGGCGTTCTTCGCGCTGATCGCCGTGATCGCGCTCGGCTGGACCAGCCGCATCCGCTGGCGCTGGCTGACCGTCGCCGGGACCATGACCTTCCCGCTGTATCTGCTGCACGACGTCATCGGCATGACCGTCGCCCACCACTACGGCGACCGGGTCGCGCCCTGGACGCTGGTCGGCGTCACGACCGGCGCCCTGGTCCTGCTGTCCTACCTGGCCCACCGCTTCGTCGAACGCCCCGTCGCCACCCGTATGCGGCACTGGCTGAAGTCGGCGAGCTTCGGCCTCCAGCCGCCGTCCCCGCGCCGCCGTTGACCCTTCCAGGGGGTTCGTATCCCCGTGGGAATTTCCGAATTCGGGCACGCTGAAGGGGTTTTACGGCCGTGACGGACCGTAGGCTGCGGAGCCATGTGCGGAATCGTGGGATACGTGGGGGCGCAGTCGGCGCTCGATGTGGTGATGGCCGGGCTGAAGCGGCTGGAGTACCGCGGCTACGACTCGGCGGGTGTCGCCGTGCTCGCGGACGGCGGACTGGCGGCGGCCAAGCGGGCCGGGAAGCTGGTCAACCTGGAGAAGGAGCTGCTCGAACGGCCGCTGCCGGCCGGCACGACCGGCATCGGCCACACCCGCTGGGCCACCCACGGCGGACCGACCGACGCCAACGCCCATCCGCACCTGGACAACGCGGGCCGGGTCGCGGTCGTGCACAACGGCATCATCGAGAACTTCGCGGTGCTGCGGGCGGAGCTTGAGGAGCGCGGCCACGAGCTGAGTTCGGAGACGGACACCGAGGTCGTGGCGCATCTGCTGGCCGAGGAGTACTCCTCCTGCGCCGATCTCGCGGAGGCCATGCGGCTGGTGTGCCGGCGGCTGGAGGGCGCGTTCACACTGGTCGCGGCCCACGCGGACGAGCCGGACGTGGTGGTGGGGGCGCGGCGCAACTCGCCGCTGGTGGTGGGTGTCGGGGAGGACGAGTCCTTCCTCGCCTCCGATGTCGCGGCGTTCATCGAGCACACCCGCTCCGCCATCGAGCTGGGCCAGGACCAGGTCGTGGAGCTGCGCCGGGACGGCGTGACCGTCACCGGGTTCGACGGCAGCCCGGCCGAGGTCCGCTCCTACCACGTCGACTGGGACGCCTCCGCCGCCGAGAAGGGCGGCTACGACTACTTCATGCTCAAGGAGATCGCCGAGCAGCCGAAGGCGGTCGCCGACACGCTCCTGGGCCGCATCGACCCGTCCGGCTCCCTCACCCTGGACGAGGTGCGGATCTCGGCCGCCGAACTGCGCGAGGTCGACAAGGTCGTCATCGTCGCCTGCGGTACGGCCTTCCACGCGGGGCTGATCGCCAAGTACGCCATCGAGCACTGGACGCGCATCCCGTGCGAGGTGGAGCTGGCCAGCGAGTTCCGCTACCGCGACCCGATCCTGGACGCGCAGACGCTGGTCATCGCCATCTCCCAGTCCGGCGAGACCATGGACACGCTGATGGCGCTGCGGCACGCCCGGGAGCAGGGTTCCAAGGTGCTGGCCATCTGCAACACCAACGGCTCGACCATTCCCCGCGAGTCGGACGCGGTGCTGTACACGCACGCGGGCCCCGAGGTCGCGGTGGCCTCCACGAAGGCGTTCCTGACCCAGCTGGTGGCCTGCTACCTGGTCGCCCTGTACCTGGGCCAGGTCCGGGGCACCAAGTGGGGCGACGAGATCCGGGCGGTCATCCGCGACCTGTCGAACATCACCGGCGCGGTGGAGCGGGTGCTGGAGACGATGGAACCGGTCCGTGAGCTGGCGCGCTCGCTCGCGGCCAAGAACACGGTGCTGTTCCTGGGCCGGCACGTCGGCTACCCGGTCGCGCTGGAAGGCGCCCTGAAACTCAAGGAACTGGCCTACATGCACGCCGAGGGCTTCGCGGCGGGCGAGCTGAAGCACGGGCCGATCGCGCTGATCGAGGAGGACCTGCCCGTGGTGGTGGTCGTCCCGTCCCCGCGGGGCCGGTCCGTCCTGCACGACAAGATCGTCTCCAACATCCAGGAGATCCGGGCGCGGGGTGCCCGCACGATCGTGATCGCGGAGGAGGGCGACGAGGCGGTCGTCCCCTACGCCGACCACCTGATCCGCATCCCGGCCACCCCGACGCTGCTCCAGCCCCTGGTGGCGACGGTGCCCTTGCAGGTCTTCGCGTGCGAGCTGGCCACGGCCCGGGGCAACGAGGTGGACCAGCCGCGCAACCTGGCCAAGTCGGTGACGGTGGAGTAAGGGTCCACGGGGGCACGCACGCCGCGGCGCCAGGGGGTTCGTCGGGGTGAACGCGCAGGCCACGGGCGCCCGGGCCACCCAGTGCGCCGTGTCTTCCCGGATCAGTCGGCAGAAGATGCAGTCCGTGTCGCCCGCACACTGCCACAGCCGGGACGGCATGGGGAGGGCGGCGCGGCCGTAGGCTGCTCGGCATGAGCATCATCGGGGTCGGGATCGACGTGGCCGAGATCGAGCGGTTCGCGGCGTCGCTGGAGCGCACGCCCGGGCTGGCCGACCGGCTGTTCGTGGAGCGGGAGCTGCTGCTGCCGAGCGGCGAGCGGCGCGGAGTCGCCTCGCTGGCCGTCCGCTTCGCCGCCAAGGAGGCGCTGGCCAAGGCCCTCGGGGCGCCGCCCGGACTGCACTGGACCGACGCCGAGGTGTTCGTGGAGGACAGCGGGCAGCCCCGGCTACGGGTGAAGGGCACCGTCGCCGCGCGGGCGGCCGAACTCGGGGTGCGCTCCTGGCATGTGTCGCTCAGTCACGACGCCGGGGTGGCCTCGGCGGTGGTGATCGCCGAGGGGTGACGGCGGGGCCCCGCTGGATTTCTTAGGCGTTCGCAGTCGGCTTCCAGTCCTTGGCGAGGAGCCCGAGCAGCACCTCGTCGAGGAACTCGCCCATCACCCAGGCCGAGGAGCGCAGTACGCCCTCGCGGACGAAGCCGTTGCGTTCGGCGGCGCGCAGCATCGCGGTGTTGTCGGCCAGCGTCTCGATCTGCAGCCGGTGCAGGCTGCGTACGACGAAGCCGTACTGGCACAGCGCCGCGACCACGTCGGTGCCGTAGCCCTTGCCGCGGCAGGACGGCAGCAGCCCCAGCCCGATGTGGGCGGACCGGTTGTGGTTGTCGATGCCCCACAGGGTCGCGGTGCCGATCAGCGTGTCGCCCTCCAGCTCCACCACGGAGAACGGGACGCTTCCCTGGTTCTGGTCGTCCCCCACGAGCCGCGGGTCCTTCGAGCCGGGCGCCACCGGCCGCCACGGACCGCCCTCTGCCCGCGCGGCGTTGACCACGTCGTTGTAGAGCTCTGCCCGCAGGATCGGGATGTCTTCCTCGTGCCGGGCCCTGAGCCCGATCTTGCCGCCCTTCAGCATGCGAGCTTCCTATCCGGCCCCATCTGCCGGTGGCAAACCATTAAGGAGTGGCCCCGGCCGGTGCGGCGGCGTCGCGGACGCGCGCACATCAGCCGGTTCTCGGGGCAGACTCGGGCGTATGCGTACCGCGTACAGCGTTGAGACGGTCAGGGCAGCCGAGCGGGAGCTCATGGCACGGCTACCGGAGGGCGCCCTGATGCAGCGGGCCGCCGCCGGTCTCGCCGCCGCCTGCGCCGAACTGCTCGGACGGGTGTACGGCAGCCGGGTCGTGCTGCTCGTCGGCAGCGGGGACAACGGAGGTGACGCCCTGTACGCCGGGGCGCGGCTCGCCCGGCGGGGGGCCGGCGTCACCGCCGTACTGCTCACGCCCGGACGGGCACACGCCGGAGGGCTGGCCGCGCTGCGCCGGGCCGGCGGCCGGGTCACCGGCACGGACGGCGCCGAGCGGCTGATCGAGCACGCCGACCTCGTCCTGGACGGGATCGTCGGGATCGGAGGGAAGGGCGGGCTGCGGCCGGACGCGGTGCCGCTCGCCGTCGCCGCCGAGCGGGCGCGGGCCGCCGTCGTCGCCGTCGACCTGCCGAGCGGGGTGGACGTGGACACCGGGGAGGTGCGGGGCGCCGCCGTGCGGGCCGACCTGACCGTCACCTTCGGCACGCACAAGCCGGGGCTGCTGGTCGATCCGGCGCGGGAGTACGCGGGCAGCGTCCGGCTGGTCGACATCGGGCTCACGCTGCCCGAGCGGGCCGAACTGGAGGCGCTGCAGCACGCCGACGTGGCCCGGCTGCTGCCGGTGCCGGCCGCGGAGAGCGACAAGTACCGGCGCGGCGTCGTCGGGATCGCCGCCGGGTCGGCGCGCTATCCGGGGGCCGCGGTGCTCGCCGTGTCGGGGGCGCTGCGGGGTGGCGCAGGGGCCGTGCGGTACGTCGGGCCCGCGGGCGACGCCGTCATCGCGCGCTTCCCGGAGACGCTCGTGTCCGACCAGGGGCCCAGGAAGGCGGGGCGCGTACAGGCGTGGGTCGTCGGGCCGGGGGCCGGGGACGACGCGGGGACGGTGGCCGAGGTGGTGGAGACCGACGTACCGGTGCTGATCGACGCGGACGGGCTGCGGCTCGCCGACCGTGAGGCGGTACGCGCGCGTACGGCGCCGACGCTGATGACCCCGCACGCCGGGGAGGCCGCGGCGCTGCTCGGTGTCGCGCGTGAGGAGGTCGAGGGGGCGCGGCTCGCGGCGGTGCGGGAGCTGGCGGGGCGGTATCGGGCGACGGTGCTGCTGAAGGGGTCGACCACGCTGGTCGCCGACCCCGGGGGCGGGGCCGTACGGGTGAACTCGACGGGGACGCCGTGGCTGGCGACCGCGGGGAGCGGGGATGTGCTGTCGGGGCTGACGGGGTCGTTGCTGGCGGCGGGGCTTTCGGCGCGGGACGCGGGGAGTGCGGGGGCGTATCTGCACGGGCTCGCGGGGCGGTTCGCGGCACGGGGGGTGCCGGTGGGTGCGCATGACGTGGCGTCGGCGATTCCTTTGGCTTGGCGGGATGTGCGGGGTTCTGGCCGGCCGGGGGTTGGGTCAGCGGGGCGGCGTTGAGTGCTGACCGGTGTCGGGGTGACCGCCGTAGGTCGCGCAGCCCGGCGCGACGGGGTGCAGCTGCGCCCACCCGTGCCGCCCTGGGGGTACCCCCTGCTCGAAGAGCTTGGGGGAGGCACGAATGCCCGCAGCTACGTACGTACGAGGGCCCGCGCCACCGGCGCGGCGAGCCCGTTTCGCCGCTCTGAGAGACTGGGGGCGCGATGAGTGAGACTGCGATGGCGTGGAGCGGGCCCCTGCGTGCCCGTGCCGAGATCGATCTGGCCGCCCTGCGGGCCAATGTGCGCACCCTGCGCGCGAAGGCGCCGGGCGCTGCCTTCATGGCCGTGGTCAAGGCCGACGGGTACGGCCACGGCGCGATCCCGTGCGCCCGCGCCGCCGTCGCGGCCGGTGCCACCTGGATCGGCACCGCCACGCCCGAGGAGGCCCTCGCCGTACGAGCACCGGAGTCCGGCATTCCGGCAGACGTCCGGGTGATGTGCTGGCTGTGGACCCCCGGCGGGCCCTGGCGGCAGGCGATCGAGGCCGGCATCGACATCTCGGTCAGCGGAATGTGGGCGCTGCGCGAGCTCCTTGACGCGGCGCGCACCGCCACCCGCCCCGCCCGCGTGCAGCTCAAGGCCGACACCGGCCTCGGGCGCAACGGCTGCCAGCCCGCCGACTGGCCCGAACTGGTCGGCGCTGCCCTCGACGCCGAGCGTGCGGGCGTCGTCCGGGTCACCGGACTGTGGTCGCACTTCGCGTGCGCCGACGAGCCCGGGCACCCCTCCATCGCCGCCCAGCTCGCCCGCTTCCGGGAGATGACGGCGTACGCCGAGGAGCGGGGCGTACGCCCCGAGGTGCGGCACATCGCCAACTCGCCCGCGATGCTCACGCTTCCCGAGACGCACTTCGACCTGGTACGTCCCGGTATCGCCATGTACGGCGTCTCGCCAAGCCCCGAACTCGGCACCCCCGCCGACTTCGGGCTGCGCCCGGTGATGACCCTGTCCGCCTCGCTGGCCCTGGTGAAGCAGGTGCCCGGCGGGCACGGCGTCAGCTACGGGCACCACTACGTCACCCCCGGCGAGACCACCCTGGGCCTCGTCCCGCTCGGCTACGGCGACGGCATCCCGCGGCACGCCTCCGGCGCCGGACCGGTGCTGGTGGACGGCAAGTGGCGCACGGCCGCCGGGCGGATCGCCATGGACCAGTTCGTCGTCGACCTCGGCGGCGACACGCCCGAGCCAGGCAGCGAGGCCGTCCTGTTCGGGCCGGGCGACCGCGGCGAGCCGACCGCCGAGGACTGGGCGCAGGCCGCCGGCACCATCGCGTACGAGATCGTCACGCGCATCGGGGCGCGCGTTCCCCGCGTCTATGTGAACGAGGAACCGGTCGCGCGACCCGGCGACGAGTGACCAGCAGCAGCCCGGTGAAGAGGAGCGGTACGTGAGCGAGAGCCCTGTGGAGTCCGCCGTGTCCGCCGCGGCCGCCGCGGCCGCCGTGGGCGGCTCCGGCTGGCGCCGGGCCACCGGCATCGCGGGCGCCGCGATAGGTGTGCTCGCCGCGGGCGCGGCCGCCGGCGTCGCCATAGAGCGGATGACCGTCGGCCGCGGCATGCGCGCCAAGGCCCGGCTCGCCCTCGACTCCGCCGGCCCCTACGGCGCGCTGCGCGGCACCCCCGGCAAGGCGTACGCCGACGACGGCACCGAGCTGTACTACGAGGTCGACGACGTCGAGCCCGAGGGCGGCTCCGCACCCCGGCGCCGGCGGCTGTTCGGCCGCAAGGCGCCGGCCCCCGTCACCGTCGTCTTCAGCCACGGCTACTGCCTCAACCAGGACTCCTGGCACTTCCAGCGGGCCGCGCTGCGCGGGGTCGTGCGGACCGTGCACTGGGACCAGCGCAGCCACGGGCGCTCCGGGCGCGGGGTGGCGCAGACCGAGGGCGACACGGCGCTCACCATCGACCAGCTGGGGCAGGACCTGAAGGCCGTCCTCGACGCGGCCGTGCCGGAGGGGCCGATCGTGCTCGTCGGGCACTCCATGGGCGGTATGACGGTGATGGCGCTGGCCGCGCAGTACCCCGAGCTGATCCGCGACCGCGTCGTCGCCACCGCGTTCGTGGGGACGTCGTCCGGGCGGCTGGGCGAGGTCAACTTCGGTCTTCCGGTCGCCGGCGTCAACGCCGTACGGCGGGTGCTGCCGGGCGTGCTGAAGGCGCTGGGGCAGCGGGCGGAGCTGGTGGAGAAGGGGCGGCGGGCGACCGCCGACCTGTTCGCCGGGATCATCAAGCGGTACTCGTTCGCCTCCCGGGACGTCGACCCGGCCGTCGCCCGGTTCGCCGAGCGGATGATCGAGGGCACCCCGATCGACGTGGTCGCCGAGTTCTACCCGGCGTTCACCGACCACGACAAGACCGAGGCGCTGGCCTGCTTCCGCGACAAGCCGGTGCTGGTGCTGGCCGGGGTGGACGACCTGGTCACGCCGAGCGAGCACAGCGAGGCCATCGCCGACCTGCTGCCCGAGGCCGAGCTGGTGCTGGTGCCGGACGCCGGGCACCTGGTGATGCTGGAACACCCGGAAGTGGTCACCGACCGCCTCGCCGACCTCCTCACCCGTGCGGGTGCCGTGCCGGCAGGAGCTACCGTGAATGGCTATGGAAGCACCAGCAGCACCGCACAACCCGGCTGAGACCGAGCTGACCGTCACGTCCCCCGAGCAGATGCGGGAGCTGGGCCGCCGGCTCGCCAAGCTGCTGCGCGCCGGTGACCTCGTGATGCTCTCCGGGGAGCTGGGCGCGGGCAAGACCACTCTGACGCGCGGCCTCGGCGAGGGGCTCGGCGTGCGGGGCGCGGTCACCTCGCCGACGTTCGTGATCGCCCGTGTGCACCCTTCGCTGGGTGACGGTCCGCCCCTGGTCCACGTCGACGCCTACCGGCTGAACGGCGGGCTGGACGAGATGGAGGACCTGGACCTGGACGTCTCGCTGACCGACTCGGTGATCGTCGTGGAGTGGGGAGAGGGCAAGGTCGAGGAGCTGACCGAGGACCGGCTCCAGGTCGTCATCCACCGCGCCGTGGGCGACACCACGGACGAGGTGCGGCACGTGACGCTCACCGGTCTGGGCGAACGCTGGGCGGGGGCGGATCTGAGCGTGCTGGCGGCCTGACGGCCGCGCTCGTACGTTCCGACACAGTGTCGGCAAGATGTTGCGCCCGGGGTCGGGGGCGTGGTCACATGGTATCCAGCTCGTAGTTAGGTGTGCCTAACTACGCCCGCCCCCGACCCTCAGGAGGCGCCCCAATGTCCGCTGCCGAAACCCCCGAGCCGCAGCACCACCCCGCCCCGAGCGCGCTGCCCTCGGTGTCCATGCGCGAGCTGCTGGCCTCCTGCGCGGCAGCGGCCGCGGTGTCCCGCCCGCCCCGGGAGCCGGAGCCGGACCGCACGTCCCACGACACGGGCCGCCGCGCGGCGGCCTAGCGGATCACCCCCGGGCCCTGGCCGATTCACCCCCAGGCCGCCGCGCGGTCCGACGCGGCCTAGCGGATCACCACCACCCGGCGTCCGATCGTCGCGAAGCGCCACATCGCGTCGCCGTCCGGGCGGGACTCGCGGACGCCGCCCGTCCTGACGCCGTCGTCGGGCGCCTGCGTCGGCGGGCCCACCCGCGCGCTGAACCCGATCGCCACGCCGCCCACGCTCGTGAAGCGGACGACGTGCTCGACGGGGATGCCGTCCGTGCCGGTGACCTCGCCCGAGCGGGAGGTGACCATGTAGACGCCCGGCGCCGGGTCCACGCTGCCGGGCTCCACCCGGAACGTGCGCCGGACGTCGTTCCCCTCCTCGACCAGCCACACCCGGTCGTCGTCCAGTGAGTACACGACCCGCGGCCCGCTGCCGGTGCCGTCGGGCAGCGCCGTCGGGTTCTTCTTGTCCCGCGGCGCCTTGGAGGCGCTCACCGCGGGCGGCACGGTCGGCTTCGCGGTGTCGCCCGGCCCGGCCGGTCCCCTCGCCGACGCCTGCCAGCCGAGGAAGCCGACCGTCGCGAGGGCCGCCGCGGTGAGCCCGGCCACGATCCCCGCGCTGCTGCTTGCCACCCTCGTCCACCTCGCCACAAATGCCAAGAAAACGGTCGTCCCGGCGACGGTAGCAGCCGCTGCCCGCCCCTCCCGCGCGTCCGACACGGGCCCCGTGGCGCCGTAGGCTGTTTGCGTGCTCTTGCTCGCTCTGGATACCGCCACACCCGCCGTCACCGTCGCGCTGCACGACGGTACGGACGTCATCGCCTCTACGAGTCAGGTGGACGCGCGCCGGCACGGCGAGCTGCTGCTGCCGGCCGTGGACCGTGTGCTCGCCGAGGCCGGACTGAAGCTGGACGCCGTCACCGACATCGCCGTCGGCATCGGCCCGGGCCCGTACACCGGGCTGCGCGTGGGCCTGATGACCGCCGACACCTTCGGCCTCGCGCTCGGCGTGCCCGTGCACGGTGTGTGCACGCTGGACGGTCTGGCCTTCGCCGCCGACCTCGACTCCGGCCCCTTCGTCGTGGCGACCGACGCCCGGCGCAAGGAGGTCTACTGGGCCATGTACGCCGACTCCCGCACCCGGCTGACCGACCCGGCCGTGGACCGGCCCGCCGACATCGCCGACCGGGTCGCCGGTCTCCCGGCCGTCGGCGCGGGCGCGCTGCTGTACCCGGACACCTTCCCGCAGGTCCACGAACCCGAGCACGTCTCCGCCGCCGCGCTGGCCCGGCTCGCCGCCGGGAAGCTGGCCGCCGGCGAGGAGCTCGACAAGCCGCGACCGCTGTATCTGCGCCGGCCCGACGCCCAGGTCCCCAAGAACTACAAGGTGGTCACCCCCAAGTGACCGACACCGTGCTGCGCGAGATGCGCTGGTGGGACATCGATCCCGTGCTGGAGCTGGAGCGCGACCTGTTCCCGGAGGACGCCTGGTCGCGTGGCATGTTCTGGTCCGAGCTCGCCCACTCCCGGGGGCCCGGGGCGAGCCGGCGCTACGTCGTGGCCCAGGCCGGGGAGCGGATCGTCGGCTACGCCGGGCTCGCCTCCTCCGGGGAGCAGGCCGACGTGCAGACCATCGCCGTCGCCCGCGACCAGCAGGGCACCGGGCTCGGCAGCCGGCTGCTGACCGAGCTGCTGCGGGCCGCGACCGCCTTCGAGTGCGCCGAGGTGATGCTGGAGTGCCGGGTGGACAACACCCGCGCGCAGAAGCTCTACGAGCGCTTCGGCTTCGAGCCCATCGGCTTCCG
This sequence comes from Streptomyces sp. Ru71, assembly GCF_002920535.1. Classification (GTDB taxonomy): domain Bacteria; phylum Actinomycetota; class Actinomycetes; order Streptomycetales; family Streptomycetaceae; genus Streptomyces. The sequence continues at coordinate 76,472 of NZ_PQSS01000012.1, forward strand.
GCGCGGCTACTACCAGCCCGGCAACGTGGACGCCCTGGTGATGCGCCTGACCGACCCTTCTTCCTCCGTACAAGGAACCGAGATCAATGGCTGACGAACCCCTGGTCCTGGGGATCGAGACCTCCTGTGACGAGACCGGCGTCGGCGTCGTCCGCGGCACCACCCTGCTGGCCGACGCCGTCGCCTCCAGCGTCGACGAGCACGCCCGCTTCGGCGGTGTCGTCCCCGAGGTCGCCTCCCGCGCCCACCTGGAGGCGATGGTCCCCACCATCGACCGCGCGCTGAAGGAGGCCGGCGTCAGCGCCAAGGACCTCGACGGCATCGCCGTCACCGCCGGTCCCGGCCTGGCCGGCGCCCTGCTGGTCGGTGTGTCGGCGGCCAAGGCGTACGCCTACGCCCTCGGCAAGCCGCTGTACGGCGTCAACCACCTCGCCTCGCACATCTGCGTGGACCAGCTGGAGCACGGTCCTCTGCCCGAGCCGACGATGGCGCTGCTGGTCTCCGGCGGCCACTCCTCGCTGCTGCTGTCCTCCGACATCACCTCCGACGTCCGCCCGATGGGCGCGACCATCGACGACGCGGCCGGCGAGGCCTTCGACAAGATCGCCCGCGTGCTGAACCTGGGCTTCCCCGGCGGCCCGGTCATCGACCGGTACGCGCGCGAGGGTGACCCGGAGGCGATCGCGTTCCCGCGCGGTCTGACCGGGCCGCGCGACCCGGCGTACGACTTCTCCTTCTCCGGGCTGAAGACGGCCGTCGCCCGCTGGATCGAGGCCAGGCGGGCCGCGGGCGAGGAGGTGCCGGTGCGCGATGTCGCCGCGTCCTTCCAGGAGGCCGTGGTGGACGTGCTCACTCGCAAGGCCGTGCGGGCCTGCAAGGACGAGGGCGTCGACCACCTGATGATCGGCGGCGGCGTGGCCGCCAACTCCCGGCTGCGCGCGCTGGCCCAGGAGCGCTGCGAGAAGGCCGGCATCCGGCTGCGCGTGCCGCGCCCCAAGCTGTGCACGGACAACGGCGCGATGGTCGCGGCGCTCGGCGCCGAGATGGTGGCCCGCAACCGGGCGGCGTCCAGCTGGGACCTGTCGGCGGACTCCTCGCTGCCGGTGACGGACCCGCATGTGCCCGGCCACGACCATGTGCACGAGGTCAGCAAGGACAACCTGTACTCATGACGGTCGCGCTGATGTGGGAGGCGCGGGCGGCCGAGGGCCGGGGTGGGGAGTTGCTTGCCTGGGCGCGGGCGCAGGAGCTGGCCGCCGAGCCGTTGCGCCGGGAGACCTTTCGCGCCCCGCAGGACAGGGTGCTGGTCATCACCTGGTGGGACGCCCCGTACGACGCCGACCTGCCCGAACTTCCCGAGCCCGACGGTGAGTTGGTGCAGCGCGCGGTGCATCGGTGGCGGTTCGAGTCGGCGGGGAGGGCTGACCGGAGGGCCCCGAGCCTCGAATGTTTCGCCTTCGGTGGCGCAGCTTTTGGTGAACCGGTACGCCGTCAGGGCTACGTCACAGGCGCCCGCGGGGATACGATCGCGGCCATGACTGCCCCGGAGCCCGCCGAAACACCGACCAGAGGCCGGTCCAGCCAGACCGCGACGCTCGCCGAGATCGCCCGCGAGGCCGGCGTGTCGGCCCCGACAGTTTCGAAGGTCCTCAACGGCCGCGCCGATGTCGCCCCGGCCACCCGCAGCCGGGTCGAGGAGCTGCTGCGCGCCCACGGCTACCGGCGCCGGCGGGCCGAGGCCGGCCGCTCGCCGCTGATCGACCTGGTCTTCCACGAGCTGGAGAGCGCCTGGGCGATGGAGGTCATCCGGGGCGTGGAGAACGTCGCCCGGGACGCCGGTCTGAGCGTGGTGCTCAGCGAGAGCGCCGGCCGGCTCACGCCCGGGCGGACCTGGGCCGACCAGGTCGCCGCGCGCCGCCCGCACGGGGTGATCCTCGTGCTGTCCGACCTCGACGAGTCCCAGCGGGCGCTGCTGACCAGCCGGTCCATCCCGTTCGTGGTGATGGACCCGGCCGGCGACCCCGGCGCCGATGTGCCGTCCATCGGCGCCACCAACTGGCAGGGGGGCCTGGCCGCCACCCGCCATCTGATCGATCTCGGCCACACCCGGATCGGCGCGATCAGCGGACCGCTGCGGATGATGTGCAGCCGCGCCCGCGTCGACGGCTACCGGGCCGCGCTGGAGACCGCCGGGCTGCCCGCCGACCCGGCGCTGGTCAAGACCGGCGACTTCCACCACGAGGCCGGCTACCGGCTCGGCCGTGAGCTGCTGCGGCTGCCCGAGCGGCCGACGGCCGTCTTCGCCGGCAACGACCTGCAGGCGCTCGGCCTGTACGAGGCCGCGCGCGAGCTGGGCCTGCGCATCCCCGAGGACCTGAGCGTGGTCGGCTTCGACGATCTGCCGGTGGCCCGCTGGGTGGGGCCGCCGCTGACGACCGTACGGCAGCCGCTGACGGAGATGGCCGAGGCGGCGGCCCGGCTGGTGCTGGAGCTGGGGCGCGGCGAGGAGGCGCCGGTGGCCAGCCGGGTGGAGCTCGCCACCAGCCTGGTGGTCCGGGCGAGCACCGGGGCGCCGGCGGCCTGACGGTGACGGGGCACCTCCCCGTACCGGCCGTGAGATGGGGCTGAAAAAGAAGCCGGAAAAAAATCCGGCGGGGGTGTCGATCCCGTCGTCTCCCGTTCGACGCAGGGGTGAGAGGCCGGGAAGCACCCGGCCGCGAGGACACCGAGGAGTCACCATGCCCCGCTACCTGTCGCTCGTGCGGATCGACGAGAACAACGCGCCCGCCGGCGGCCCCAGCGCCGAGCTGATGCAGCGCATGGGGGAGCTGATCGAGGAGATGACCAAGGCCGGCGTGCTGCTCGACACCGCCGGGCTGACCCCGAGCGCCCAGGGCACCCGGGTGCACTACGAGGGCGGGCAGCTCTCCCTCACCGACGGGCCGTTCACCGAGACCAAGGAGGTCATCGGCGGCTACGCGCTGATGCAGTGCAAGGACAAGGCCGAGGCCGTCGAGTGGACCAAGCGGTTCCTGAAGGTCCACGAGGCGGAGTGGACGGTCACCTGCGAGCTGCGGGAGGTCATGGAGGGCTGAGTTCCGCTTGGACGGCGGCCCCGTCGGGTGTTCGATGGTGGGCTGTGACCGCACAGCCCACCGCCGACCCGCGCGGTGCCATCGAGACCGTCTTCCGGCTGGAGTCGCCGCGGGTCATCGCGGCCGTCGCCCGGATCGTCCGCGACGTCGGCGTCGCCGAGGAACTCGCCCAGGACGCCCTCGTCGCCGCCCTGGAGCAGTGGCCGCGCGACGGAGTGCCCGACAACCCGGGCGCCTGGCTGACCACCACCGCCCGCCGCCGCGCCGTCGACCTGATCCGGCGCCGGGAGAACCACGCCCGCAAGCTGGCGGAGATCGGCCGCGGACTGGAGACTGCGGTTCCGGCCGAGGAGCCCGCCGACCCCGACGCCATCGACGACGACCTGCTCCGCCTCGTCTTCACCGCCTGCCACCCGGTGCTGTCCGCCGAGGCCCGCATCGCGCTCACCCTGCGCCTCCTCGGCGGTCTGACCACCGCCGAGATCGCCCGCGCCTTCCTGGTGCCCGAGCCGACCGTCGCCCAGCGGATCGTGCGCGCCAAACGGACCCTGGCCGCGAAGAAGGTCGCCTTCGAGGTGCCCTACGGCCCCGACCGCGCCGCCCGCCTCGGCTCGGTCCTCGACGTCATCTACCTGATCTTCAACGAGGGGTACGCGGCCACCGCCGGCGACGACTGGCTGCGCCCGGCGCTGTGCGAGGACGCGCTGCGGCTGGCCCGTCAGCTCGCCCAGCTGATGCCGAAGGAGGCGGAGGTGCACGGGCTGGCGGCGCTGCTGGAGTTCCAGTCCGCCCGGGCCGCCGCGCGCACCGGACCGAACGGCGAGCCGGTCCTGCTCAGGGACCAGAACCGCACCCGCTGGAACCGCCTGCTCATCGCCCGCGGCGTGGCCGCGCTGGGCCGCGCCGAGGCCGCCGCCGACGGTCCCCCCGGGCCGTACGCCCTGCAGGCGGCCATCGCCGCCTGCCACGCCCGCGCGCTCACCTACGAGGACACCGACTGGGCGGCCATCGCGACCCTGTACGGCCTGCTCGCCGCCCGCGCCCCCTCGCCGGTCGTGGAACTGAACCGTGCGGTGGCCGTGTCCATGGCGGACGGCCCGGGTCCGGCCCTGGAGATCGTCGACGCCCTCGCGGACCGGCTGCCCGGCTACCACCTGCTGCCCAGCGTCCGCGGCGACCTGCTGGAGCGCCTGGGCCGTACGGCCGAGGCCCGCGCGGAGTTCGAACGCGCGGCGTCCCTGACCGGCAACCAACGGGAACGGGAGCTGCTGCGCAGGCGCGCGGCCGAGTGCGGTTAGGCCGGCCGGCCGAGCAGCATGGTGGGGGCGCCCGCGACGCGCGTGAGGAAGACCGTGACCGCGTGTGTCCCGTGCGGCTTCGGCAGCACCTTGCGGCGCAGCTCCTCCGGCTCGACCGCCGAGCCCCGCTTCTTCACGGTCAGCACACCCACCTCACGCTCCCGCAGCAGCGCCTTCAGCTTCTTGACGTTGAAGGGGAGCCGGTCGGTGATCTCGTAGGCCGAGGCGTACGGCGTCTCCCGCAGCTCGTCGGAGGTGACGTAGGCGATCGTCGGGTCCAGCAGTCCGCCGTCGACCTCCTCGGCGACCTCGGCGACCAGGTGGGCGCGGATGACGGCGCCGTCGGGCTCGTAGAGGTAGCGCCCGACGGGGCGGACGGCGGGATCGGGCAGGCCGCGGCCGGGCAGTGTGTACGGCCCCGGCAGCAGCGTCGCCCGTACCGTTCCCGGCGCGTCGGTGCCGAACCACAGCACCGCCTCCTTCACATCGCCGCCGTCGGAGATCCACTCCGCCTCGGCCTCGGCCGGGACCGCCTCGTGCGGGATGCCGGGGGCGATCTTCAGCGCGGCGTGCGGAGCCTGGAGCGCCGCCCGCACGGCCCAGGACAGGGGAGGCGAGTAGGCCTCCGGGTCGAAGATGCGGCCGCGGCCGCCGCGCCGGGCCGGGTCCACGAACACCGCGTCGTAGCCGGCGGTGTCCACCTCGGTGACGTCCGCCTCCCGTACCTCGATCAGGTCGGTGAGCCCGAGCGCCTCGGCGTTGGCGCGGGCCGCCGCCGCCGTCAGCGGGTCGCGGTCCACGGCGAGGACGCGGATGCCGGCGCGGGCGAGGGCGAGCGCGTCGCCGCCGATGCCGCAGCACAGGTCGGCGACGGAGGTGACGCCCAGGTCCTTCATCCGGGCCGCCCGGTACGCGGCGACGCTCGCCCGCGTGGACTGCTCGACGCCGTGGGGCGTGAAGAACATCCGCGCGGCGTCCTCGGCCCCGAACTTCGCCACCGCCCGCTGCCGCAGCCGCGCCTGGCCGAGCGCGGCCGACACCAGCTCCGCCGGGTGCTCCCGGCGCAGCCGGGTGGCGACGGCGAGCTCGTCGGCGGGGTCGGTGTCGCGCACCTGGTCGAGCAGAGCGCGGCCTTCGGGGGTGAGGAGCGGGGCGAGGTCGTTCACCGGGTCATTGTCGGCCAGCGGGCGGGGAGTGCGGGCGGCGGGCGGCGGGCGGCGGTGCGGGCCCGGCGGGGCGGGGCTGGGTGTGGGCTGCGGGCGGCTGTCCCGGCGGCCCGTGGGTGTGGGCCAGTCGGTGGATGGTGGGCGGTGGCCGGTGGTGTCGGGGCGGCTCGGGGGAGGCGGGCTGCCAGGATCCGGGTCCATGCGAGTAGTCGTACAAAATGACAAAAACAGGACCCGTAGGCACGGTGTCCTCCGCGGCGGCCTCGCCGCGCTCGCGGCCGCCGCCCTCGCCTCCGGCTGCGCCCCCGGCGCGGGCCCGGACGTCGACCCGGCCGCCGGTCAGCAGCGGGCCCTGCAGGCGCCCCCGGCGCGCGCCCTCGACTCCTACGCCACGAAGCTGCGCGCCCAGCAGGCCGCCCGCGCGGCGGCCGCCCGGCGCTGGGGCCTGTCCGAGGTGCCGCTGGCCGCTCCGCCGCCGCCCCGGCAGAAGCCGAGGATCCACACCCGTCAGGGCTTCGAGGTCACCGACCACGAGGAACTCGGCCTGCCCCCGGTCTTCACCCGCATCCCGACCGACCAGAAGATCGTCTTCCTCACGATCGATGACGGCGCGGAGAAGGACCCGGCGTTCCTGCGCATGATGAGCGACCTGCGCATCCCGTACACCGCCTTCCTCAGCAACTACCTGATCAAGGACGACTACGGCTACTTCAAGAAGATGCAGGCCAGGGGCGTGACCCTGAACAACCACACGCTGCACCACCCCTACCTGCCGGGCCTGTCCTACGCCGAGCAGAAGCACGAGATCTGCGACATGCAGGACGTCATCGCGCGGCACTACGGCAAGCGCCCGACCGTCTTCCGCCCGCCGTACGGCAACTACAACCAGGACACGCTGCGTGCCGCTAAGTCCTGCGGGATCAAGTACGCCCCACTCTGGGACGAGGAGGTTTTCGTCGACCACTGGGAGTACCGCGAGTGGGACCGGGACCTCCACCCCGGCGACATCGTCCTGACGCACTTCCGCGGCCGGGACGACTGGAAGGGCACCATGCCCGACATGGTCCGCCGGTTCCTGAAGAAGGTGACGGACAAGGGGTACGCGGTGGCACGCCTGGAGGACTACCTGTGAGGACGCGGGGGCTGGTGGCCGGATTCCTGGCGGCGGTGGTCTGCCTGACGGGGTGCCTGACGGGGTGCGCCCAGTCGGTCGACCCGATCGAACGGCTCGGCAAGAAGGCGGCGGAACGGGTCGGCACGCACGCCCCCGCCGCCGAGCCGCCGTACCGCCGCTGGGGTCTGGAACGGCCGCCGGCCCCCGCGCCCTCACCGGCCTCGCGCCGCGTTCCGCTCGCCGCGGGCTCCGGGCTGCCGGCCGTCGTCGACCGGGTGCCGACCCGCGACAAGGTCGTCTTCCTCACCTACGACGACGGCGCCGAACGCGACCCCCGGTTCGTGGGCCTGGTCCGCGAACTGCGCCTGCCGGTGGCCATGTTCCTCACCGACAGCGTGGTCGGGCCGGGGTACGCGCACTTCGGGCGGCTGCGGGCGGTGGGCGCGACGCTGGAGAACCACACGCTCGACCACCCCGCCATGCGGGGCCTGCCGTACGCCGGGCAGCGCGCCGAGATCTGCGGGCAGCAGCGCAAGCTCCACGACCGCTTCGGCGTGCGCCCCCGCCTCTTCCGCCCGCCCTACGGCGCCTACGACGCGACGACCCTGCGGGCGGCGGCCGACTGCGGCATCTCGGCCATCGTGCTGTGGCGGGTGTCGCTGGAGGGCGACGGCAACCTGGCGTACGCCGGCGGCGAGCACCGCCTGACCCCGGGCGACATCATCGCCGTCGACCCGGACGAGACCTCGGGCCCGACCCTGCGCGCGCGCACGGTACGTCTGCTGCGCCGGATCCAGGCTGCGGGACTGACCGTGGGCCGCCTGGAGGACTACCTGTAGCGGGGCGCCCGGGGCGCGCGTCGGCGGACGCGCCGCACGGCAATTGGCACTCCGCTTGACCGAGTGCTAATCGCAGTCATAGTCTCGGCTCTGGCACTCCCCCCTGGAGAGTGCCAAACACGCGACGGGCAGGTCCGGCACCCGCGACGACGGATCGACCTGGTCGCCACCTCAGACAGTTAACCCCGTGAGATCTCCGAAGGGGGAGGTCGGATCGTGACGACCGCCAGCTCCAAGGTTGCCATCAAGCCGCTTGAGGACCGCATCGTGGTCCAGCCGCTCGACGCCGAGCAGACCACGGCCTCTGGCCTGGTCATTCCGGACACCGCCAAGGAGAAGCCCCAGGAGGGCGTCGTCCTGGCCGTGGGCCCGGGCCGCTTCGAGGACGGCAACCGTCTGCCGCTCGACGTCAAGGTCGGCGACGTGGTGCTCTACAGCAAGTACGGCGGCACCGAGGTGAAGTACAACAACGAGGAGTACCTCGTTCTCTCGGCCCGCGACGTGCTCGCGATCATCGAGAAGTAAGCACGCTTCACCCGAAGTTCTGCCTTTCAGCTGCGCCCCTGGCCCCTGCGACCGATAACGAAGCCGGGCGCCGGGGCGCAGTCGCTTTACTCCCAAGATTTCCGAGAGGGCTCCCGCTGCCATGGCGAAGATCCTGAAGTTCGACGAGGACGCCCGTCGCGCCCTCGAGCGCGGCGTCAACAAGCTGGCCGACACGGTCAAGGTGACGATCGGCCCCAAGGGCCGCAACGTCGTCATCGACAAGAAGTTCGGCGCCCCGACCATCACCAACGACGGCGTGACCATCGCCCGTGAGGTGGAGATCGAGGACCCGTACGAGAACCTCGGTGCCCAGCTGGTCAAGGAGGTGGCGACCAAGACCAACGACATCGCGGGTGACGGTACGACCACCGCGACCGTGCTGGCCCAGGCCCTGGTCCGCGAGGGTCTGAAGAACGTCGCCGCCGGCGCCTCCCCGGCCGCCCTGAAGAAGGGCATCGACGCCGCGGTCAAGGCCGTCTCCGACGACCTGCTCGCCACCGCGCGCCCGATCGACGAGAAGTCCGACATCGCCGCCGTCGCCGCGCTGTCCGCCCAGGACCAGCAGGTCGGCGAGCTCATCGCCGAGGCGATGGACAAGGTCGGCAAGGACGGTGTCATCACCGTCGAGGAGTCCAACACCTTCGGTCTGGAGCTGGACTTCACCGAGGGCATGGCCTTCGACAAGGGCTACCTGTCCCCGTACTTCGTGACCGACCAGGAGCGTATGGAGGCCGTCCTCGACGACCCGTACATCCTGATCACCCAGGGCAAGATCTCCGCCATCGCGGACCTGCTGCCGCTGCTGGAGAAGGTCATCCAGGCCGGCTCCTCCAAGCCGCTGCTGATCATCGCCGAGGACGTCGAGGGCGAGGCCCTGTCGACCCTGGTCGTCAACAAGATCCGCGGCACCTTCAACGCCGTCGCGGTGAAGGCCCCCGGCTTCGGCGACCGCCGCAAGGCGATGCTGCAGGACATGGCCGTCCTCACCGGCGCCACCGTCATCTCCGAGGAGGTCGGCCTCAAGCTCGACCAGGTCGGCCTCGACGTGCTCGGCACCGCCCGCCGCGTGACCGTCACCAAGGACGACACCACGATCGTCGAGGGCGCCGGCAAGTCCGAGGACGTGCAGGGCCGCGTCGCGCAGATCAAGGCCGAGATCGAGAACACCGACTCCGACTGGGACCGCGAGAAGCTCCAGGAGCGCCTCGCGAAGCTGGCCGGCGGCGTGTGCGTGATCAAGGTCGGCGCCGCCACCGAGGTGGAGCTGAAGGAGAAGAAGCACCGTCTGGAGGACGCCATCTCCGCGACCCGCGCCGCGGTCGAGGAGGGCATCGTCTCCGGTGGTGGCTCCGCGCTGGTCCACGCCTCCAAGGTCCTTGAGGGCAACCTCGACAAGACCGGCGACGAGGCCACCGGTGTCTCCGTCGTCCGTAACGCCGTCGTCGAGCCGCTGCGCTGGATCGCCGAGAACGCGGGCCTTGAGGGCTACGTCATCGTCTCCAAGGTCAAGGACCTGGAGAAGGGGCAGGGCTACAACGCCGCCACCGGCGAGTACGGCGACCTGATCAAGGCCGGCGTCATCGACCCGGTCAAGGTCACCCGCTCCGCCCTGGAGAACGCCGCCTCCATCGCCTCCCTGCTGCTCACGACCGAGACCCTGGTCGTCGAGAAGAAGGAAGAGGAAGAGGCCGCCGCGGGCCACGGCCACAGCCACGGCCACGCCCACTGAGCCGTCACGCTCGAAGAAGGCCCCGGTCACCTCGTCGGTGACCGGGGCCTTCCCCCTTCGCGGGCGGTTCAGTCGCCGAGTACCCCCAGCTGCTCCATCAGCCCCGCCCGGTCGTACTCCCACCAGCCTTCGCAGACCCGCCCGTCCCCGTCGACGCGGTAGATCGTCACCCCGGTCATCGTCACCGTGTCGCCGGACGACGGAACGCCCATGAACTCCGCCTTCTGCGTCCCCTGCCAGGTCCAGCGGGAGCAGACCCGGTCGCCTTCGGTGATCTGGTCGTCGATGCGGAACGAGAAGTCGAAGGCGTCGCGCCACATCTGAAGGTCGCGCCGGAAGCCGTCGCGGCCGATGTCGACCTCTTCCTTGGCCGGGTCGTGGTCGCGGTAGTCGTCGCTGACGATGTCGTCCAGCTCGACCTCGCCCTTGCCCGCCATCCGCTCGAAGAGCGTGCGCACGGTCGCCGCGTTCAGCTGGTCCTCGCGGACCACGTCCAGGTCCGTGAAGGTCGGCATCTCGTCGCAGAGCGCGACCATCTCCCGGAAGATCTTGTCCGTCTCGGGCAGGTTGGAGTTCTGCATCGCCTCCTCGTACGAGGGGAACTCCACGATCTCGATGAAGTGGGACGCGTCCGACCGGTCCTTGCCGATGATGTCGTGCGTCGCGGTCCGCTTGCCCTTGGTCTGTTCGACCCACTTGTCCATCAACCGGTTCATCTCGTCGAACCGGCTGGTCTTGCAGTCGATGAGCTGTACGAAGGTCATGGCGCCGCCTCCGGTCCCCCGTGGGTCCGGTGTTCGTCAGGCTCATTTTCCCACCGGACCGGCGGCGTCACCCGTCGTGCGGAAGCCTCACTGCGGCCCGTACTTCCGCCCCGTGCGCGAGGTGAGCCCGCCCAGCAGCCCGCGCGGCACCAGCTTCGCCGCGCCCATCAGGGCCTTGTAACGGGGGTCCGGGATGGACAGCGTTCTGCCGCGCGCCAGGTCCGCCAGCGCGGCGGCCACCACCTTGTCGGCGTCCAGCCACATCCAGTTCGGGATGTTGTCCGTGCCCATCCCGGCCCGCTGGTGGAACTCCGTCCGCACGAAGCCCGGGCACAGCGCCATCAGCCGGACCCCGCTGCCGGCCAGGTCCCGTGCCGCGCCCTGGGTGAACTGCACGACCCACGCCTTGGACGCCCCGTACGTGCCCCGCGGCACGAACGCGGCCACCGACGCCACGTTGACGACCCCGCCCCGGCCGCGCTCGCGCATGGCCCCGGTCGCCGCCGACGTCAGCCGCAGCACCGCCTCGCAGTGCACCTTCAGCATCTTCAGCTCGTCGGCCATGGGCACGTCGAGATAGCGGCCCTTGTTGCCGAAGCCGGCGTTGTTGATCAGCAGGTCGACCGGGTTGCGGCGGTCACCGAGGCGGGTGGCCACCGCCTCGATGCCCTCGTCCGTCGCCAGGTCGGCGGTCAGCACCTCCGCCTCGACGCCGTGCCGGTCGTGCAGCTCGGTCGCCTGCTCGCGCAGCCGCTTGGTGTCCCGGGCCACCAGCACCAGGTCGTGCCCGTCAGCCGCCAGCCGCCGCGCGAACGCGGCACCGATCCCCGCGGTCGATCCCGTAATCAGAGCCGTTGTCATGCGCCAAGACTAGTTACCCGCACTGACACACCCGGTGCCCCCGACCCCCCTCTGACGTCCGGTCAGCCGCCGTGCCGGCCGACGTACTTGTGCGCCGCCGCCAGCACCTCCGGGTCCAGCGCCGCCCCCGCCACGAGCAGCCGCGGCAGCAGCTCCCGCTCGGTGGTGACGGCGCGGAACTGCACCGCCACGGTCACGTCGTGGTCCGGCCGGTGCACCACCTCGATCGCGTCACCCGCGCGGATCTCGCCGGGCTGGATCACCCGCAGATACGCCCCCGGCGCCCCCCGGTGCGTGAACCGGCGCACCCAGCCCCGCTCGCCCAGGTGCCCTTGGAAGGTGCGGCAGGGGATGCGCCCGGAGGCGACCTCCAGGACCACGTCGGGGCCGATCCGCCAGCGCTCGCCGATCAGCGCTCCGGACACGTCCACGCCCCGCGTGGTGAGGTTCTCGCCGAAGACGCCGTTGCGCAGCGGCCGGCCCAGCTCGCGCTCCCAGGCGTCCAGGTCCTCGCGCGCGAAGGCGTACACCGCCTGGTCGTCACCGCCGTGGTGGCGCGTGTCGCACACCGCGTCCCCGGCCAGCCCGCTCGCGCCGACCCCCTTCGGCCCCGGCGCCGTCACCTTGACCGGCCCCTCCACGGGGCGCTTGTCGATGCCGGTCAGCCCCTCCGGCTGGTCCGTGTAGGGCACGGGCCGGGCCTGGCCCACGTTGAGAGACAGAAGCTTCATGGGGGCACGGTAGGCGAGCCCACCTCAAAGTGTCGACGACTTTTCCGGCGGAGCACCCAAGCCTGGCTTATGCTTGAGGGGTGATCGAGGCTCGTCATCTCCGTGTCCTGCGCGCCGTAGCCACCACCGGGTCCTTCTCGGCGGCGGCCCGTGAGCTGGGCTGCACCCAGCCCGCCGTCAGCCAGCAGATGAAGGCCCTGGAGGGCTCGGTCGGCACCCCGCTGCTGGTGCGCACCGGACGCGAGATGCGGCTGACCCAGGCCGGCGAGGCCCTGGTGCGGCACGCCACCGGCATCCTCGCCGGGCTGACCGCCGCCGAGGAGGAGGTCGCCGCCATCGCCGGGCTGCGCGCCGGACGGGTGCGGCTGGTGTCCTTCCCCAGCGGCAGCTCCACCCTCGTCCCCACCGCGCTGGCCGCCCTGCGCGCCGCCCACCCCGGCACCCGGGTCTCCCTGGAGGAGGCCGAGCCGCCACGGTCGGTGGAGCTGCTGCGCGACGGCGACTGCGACATCGCGCTCGCCTTCCGCTACGAGGGCGCGGCGGGCGCGGAGGAGTGGGACGACCTCGTCGTGCGGCCCTTGCTGACGGACCGTCTCGTCGCGCTGCTGCCGGAGCGGCACCCGCTCGCGCGCACCGCTTCCTCGGGGTCGCTCGCGATCGGCGCGCTGGCCGACGAGCCGTGGATCGCGGGCTGCCCGCGCTGCCGGGGCCAGCTGGTCGAGGTCTGCCGGAGTGCGGGCTTCGCGCCGCGTATCGACTTCGCCACCGACGACTACCCCGCGGTGGTCGGCCTGGTCGGCGCCGGCCTCGGCGTCGCCGTCCTGCCCCAGCTCGCGGTGGAGTCCGTACGGCCCCGTGGCGTACGCATGTTGACGCTTGAACCGTCGGTGCGGCGGGAGATCGTCGCCCTGACCCTGCCCGATCTGGCGCAGGTGCCGGCGGTGGCGGCCACGCTGGAGCAGCTGGCCCGGACGGCGCGGCGGTAGGGGCACAAGGTGAGGGCACGCGCGTCTGCGTGCCCTGGATGGTTGCAGAAACGTTCTTTCAGGCGTTCGAACCGGCGTGCCCGCCGGCCGCCGACGCCGTCACCAGGCGGTTGCGCGCCCGCCCCATGAGCTCTTCGCGCTCGTCCTCGGTCAACCCGCCCCACACGCCGTACGGTTCGCGCACCGCCAAGGCGTGAGCCGCGCACTGCGCGCGGACCGGGCACCTCATGCAGACCTCCTTGGCCGAGTTCTCGCGAGCACTCCGCGCCGCACCGCGCTCACCCTCCGGATGAAAGAAGAGGGAGCTGTCCACACCGCGGCAGGCAGCCAGCAGCTGCCAGTCCCACAGGTCCGCGTTCGGTCCGGGAAGGCGGGAGAAATCTGCCATTACGTGACCCCTTGCAGCCGTTCTGAGTGGATACGGTGCCCACGACCGTACAACTACGATCTAAGGAGATGAAAATATGACTCATTGCGAATCTAGCCTCAGACACCAGCGCATGGGAAGAAATGGGGCCAAATGGGGCATGGTTGTGATGAAAGCTTGAGGGTTGGCCCTGTGTGTCTCCACCGTGTCCGCCCCCTCACGTAGAGTGCCGAAGATGGCAGACGGCCCCGTAACTCTTTCGAGTGACCGTCGTTGAGAGTGCGGAGGCGGTTGAAAACACAAGGGCTCGGGCAGGCGTCCGAGACGGTCGACCGCACAGGTGACGATTTCGTACCAGCCTGGAGGCACAAGGTGACGCGCATCAGCTGCGGAGGGCGGCCATGACTTCCGTCCTCGTCTGCGACGACTCCCCGCTTGCCCGAGAGGCGCTCCGCCGCGCGGTCGCGACCGTGCCCGGCGTCGAGCGCGTGACGACGGCGGCCAACGGCGAGGAAGTCCTCCGCCGCTGGGGCGCCGACCGCTCCGACCTCATCCTGATGGACGTCCGGATGCCGGGCCTCGGCGGCGTCGAGACCGTGCGCCGGCTGCTCTCCGCGGACCCGGGCGCGCGCATCATCATGCTGACCGTCGCCGAGGACCTCGACGGCGTCGCCCTCGCGGTCGCCGCCGGTGCCCGTGGCTATCTGCACAAGGACGCCTCGCGCGCCGAACTGCGCGCCACGGTCACGCAGGCGCTCGCCGACCCGACCTGGCGCCTGGCCCCGCGCCGCCTGCGCTCGGCGGAGATGGGCGCCGCGCCCACCCTCACCGCACGTGAGATCCAGGTGCTGGAGGGCATGAGCCACGGCCGCTCCAACGCCGAGATCGGCCGTGAGCTGTTCCTCTCCGAGGACACCGTCAAGACCCACGCCCGGCGCCTGTTCAAGAAACTCGGCGCCTCCGACCGCGCCCACGCGGTGGCGCTCGGCTTCCGCTGGGGCCTGGTCCGCTAGGGCCTGTCCGCCGCACCGGGTCGGCGAGGGGCGACGGTGCCTTGTCCACGTGGGCGAACGGGGTGACGCGCGACGCTCGCCCGCGCGACGAACGCAAGCGGCGTCGCGCGGGCGGCCGGGGGTGCCTGGTGCGCGGTCCGCGCCGCGCGGCGTGCCGGGGGTGTCCGGGCGGGTCGCCGGGGCGGGCTGTGTCTCGGGGGTGTCCAGCCGGGGATACGGGGTGCTCTGACCTGTGCCGGGCCGGTTCGGTACGCCGCTGTGGGCCCGCCGGGCAAGGGCACGTCTTGTCGGTGCCGGAACCCCACCCTCTCGTGCGCGTCGACGGCATGCCGGGCGCACGCACGCCGACCGGTGGGCCCCGCCGCGTACGCCTCCCGGCACTCGTGGCTCCGTACGACAAGCGGCCGCCGGGGCGGGACTCCGGTGCCGGTGTTTCCTCCAACGACCGGCCGTGCCGTACCCCCGTCGGTCCTCCGCACGGTGTGGCACGGCCCGGGGCGTTCCACGGCGCCGGACCGCGCTCCGTCCCCGGCCCCCGGCCGATACGGCGCACCGCCGCGGGTTGCCCGGGGTTCCGGCGACGGCCGGCCGTGCCGTACCGCAGCCACGCGTGCCCGGGGCATGGCGTGTCTCCTCGTGCGGTCGCTGCCCGGCGCCGTCAGGGCGGACCCCGCCCCGCGTCCCAGGTCGGGCGCGTCCGGAGCGCCCTCGGCAGGGGGCCGTCGACCAGGAGGCCGGGCGGGGCGAGCGCACGTCCTCGCACACGCGCGTACAGGCGTTCCCCGCCCCGTGGCGGACTCCCCGCGGACGCCCGCTGCTCGTTTCGGCGCCGATGCCGCATCCTTGAGGTGTGGAGTTCCTCGGGGACGAGTCGGTCGAGCGGAAGGGGAGGGCGCAGGGGATGAGTTCCGGCGCACCTGCTCATAACGCTTCGGTGCACAACGCCGAGCGCGGTGCCACGGACGTCAGAGCCGCAGGGCACCATGGACCGATGCGTGACGACGAGGCGGCCACTCCTGCCCAGGGGGCGATCGGCCCCCTCGTGCACCGCGCCGTCGACGGCGACGAGCAGGCCACGCACGACCTGCTCGCCCACGTCCACCCGCTGGCGCTGCGTTACTGCCGCACCCGGCTGTCCCGGCTGCCCGGTGACGCCCGGCACTTCGTCGAGGACCTCGCCCAGGAGGTCTGCGTCGCCGTCCTGCTCGCGCTGCCGCGCTACAAGGACACCGGCCGGCCCTTCGAGGCGTTCGTCTTCGCCATCGCCGCCCACAAGGTCGCCGACCTGCAGCGGGCGGCCATGCGCCACCCGGGTTCGACGGCGGTGCCGTCCGACGAGATGCCCGAACGGCCCGACGACTCGCTCGGCCCCGAGGAGCGCGCCCTGCTCAGCAGCGACGCCGAGTGGGCGAAGAAACTGCTGGCCAACCTGCCCGAGAACCAGCGCGAGCTGCTGCTGCTGCGCATCGCGGTGGGCCTCACCGCCGAGGAGACCGGCCAGATGTTGGGAATGTCACCCGGCGCGGTCCGGGTGGCGCAGCACCGCGCGCTGAGCCGGCTGCGGGCGCTCGCCGAGCAGTAACTGCGCCTGTCCCTGGCCGGATCGGCGCCTCAGTTGAACAGACGATCCGCGGTTTTCGTAGGAACATCCGAAGCCGGAAGGCGTCCATGACCGTGGAATGAGACGGGTCCATCTCCCGTTAGCATGGACATCCGCACCGATCAAGGCCATTTGGGGAAGGTGTCATGACTGCAAACGTCGACGGAGTGCCCGGTAAATTCGCGACACTCGGGCTGACCTACGACGACGTGCTGCTGCTGCCGGGCGCATCCGAGGTGCTCCCCAACGCGGTCGACACCTCGTCCCGTATCTCCCGCAACGTCCGGGTCAACATCCCGCTGCTCTCGGCGGCGATGGACAAGGTGACCGAGTCCCGCATGGCGATCGCGATGGCCCGTCTGGGCGGCGTCGGCGTCCTGCACCGCAACCTGTCCATCGAGGACCAGGTCAACCAGGTCGACCTGGTCAAGCGCTCCGAGTCCGGCATGGTGGCCAACCCCATCACCATCCACCCGGAGGCCACGCTCGCCGAGGCCGACGCGCTGTGCGCCAAGTTCCGCATCAGCGGTGTGCCCGTCACGGACGGCAACCGCAAGCTGCTCGGCATCGTCACCAACCGCGACATGGCCTTCGAGACCGACCGCTCCCGCCCGGTGAGCGAGGTCATGACGCCGATGCCGCTGGTCACCGGCAAGGTCGGCATCTCCGGCGTCGAGGCCATGGAGCTGCTGCGCAAGCACAAGATCGAGAAGCTGCCGCTGGTCGACGACGAGGGCGTCCTCAAGGGCCTGATCACGGTCAAGGACTTCGTCAAGGCGGAGAAGTACCCGAACGCCGCCAAGGACGCCGAGGGCCGCCTGCTCGTCGGTGCCGCCGTCGGTGCCAGCCCGGAGGCGCTGGAGCGCGCCCAGGCGCTCGCAGCCGCCGGTGTGGACTTCCTGGTCGTCGACACCTCCCACGGTCACAACAGCAACGCCCTGAGCTGGATGGCGAAGATCAAGTCCAGCGTGAACGTCGACGTGATCGGCGGCAACGTCGCCACCCGCGACGGCGCCCAGGCGCTGATCGACGCCGGTGTCGACGGCATCAAGGTCGGCGTGGGCCCCGGCTCCATCTGCACCACCCGCGTGGTCGCCGGCATCGGTGTCCCCCAGGTCACCGCCATCTACGAGGCCTCCCTCGCGGCTCGCCCCGCAGGCGTCCCGCTCATCGGCGACGGCGGTCTGCAGTACTCCGGCGACATCGGCAAGGCGCTGGCCGCCGGCGCCGACACCGTCATGCTCGGCAGCCTCCTCGCCGGCTGTGAGGAGTCGCCCGGCGAGCTGCTGTTCATCAACGGCAAGCAGTTCAAGTCCTACCGCGGCATGGGCTCGCTCGGCGCCATGCAGTCCCGTGGCCAGGCCAAGTCGTACTCCAAGGACCGCTACTTCCAGGCCGACGTCGGCTCCGACGACAAGCTCGTCCCCGAGGGCGTCGAGGGCCAGGTGCCCTACCGCGGCCCGCTCGCCAACGTGCTGCACCAGCTCGTCGGCGGTCTGCGCCAGACCATGGGCTACGTCGGCGCCGCCACCATCGAGGAGATGGAGTCCAAGGGCCGCTTCGTGCGGATCACCTCGGCGGGTCTGAAGGAGAGCCACCCGCACGACATCCAGATGACGGTCGAGGCGCCGAACTACAGCAGCAAGGCGTGACCCACGCGCGCGTGCGGCGCGTCTGAGGCCGGCGGACGGCGGTCCCGGAGCATCCGGGGCCGCCGTTGTCGTACCGGTCGGGGATACTGGAAGGCGCTGCAACGCATCAGGGAAAGGCCACCAACGTGACTGAGATCGAGATCGGGCGCGGCAAGCGCGGCCGCCGGGCGTACGCCTTCGACGACATCGCCGTCGTCCCCAGCCGCCGTACGCGGGACCCGAAGGAGGTCTCGATCGCCTGGCAGATCGACGCCTACCGCTTCGAGCTGCCCTTCCTGGCCGCCCCCATGGACTCCGTCGTCTCCCCGGCGACCGCGATCCGCATCGGCGAGCTCGGCGGCCTCGGCGTGCTGAACCTCGAAGGCCTGTGGACGCGCTACGAGGACCCGCAGCCGCTGCTCGACGAGATCGCCGAGCTGCCGGCCGAGGCCGCGACCCGCCGCCTGCAGGAGGTGTACGCGGCGCCGATCAAGGAGGAGCTGATCGGGCAGCGCATCAAGGAGGTGCGCGACTCGGGCGTGGTCACCGCGGCCGCGCTCTCCCCGCAGCGCACGGCCCAGTTCTCCAAGGCCGTCGTGGACGCGGGCGTGGACATCTTCGTCATCCGCGGTACGACGGTGTCGGCGGAGCACGTGTCCTCCTCGCACGAGCCGCTGAACCTCAAGCAGTTCATCTACGAGCTCGACGTCCCGGTGATCGTCGGCGGCTGCGCCACGTACACCGCCGCTCTCCACCTGATGCGCACCGGCGCGGCGGGCGTCCTGGTCGGCTTCGGCGGCGGCGCCGCGCACACCACGCGCAACGTGCTGGGCATCCAGGTCCCGATGGCCACCGCGGTCGCCGACGTGGCCGCCGCCCGCCGCGACTACATGGACGAGTCCGGCGGCCGGTACGTGCACGTGATCGCGGACGGCGGCGTCGGCTGGTCCGGCGACCTGCCGAAGGCGATCGCCTGCGGCGCCGACGCGGTGATGATGGGCTCCCCGCTGGCCCGCGGCACGGACGCGCCGGGCAAGGGCCACCACTGGGGCATGGAGGCCGTCAACGAGGAGCTGCCGCGCGGCCAGAAGGTCGACCTGGGCACGGTCGGCACGATCGAGGAGATCCTCACGGGTCCCTCGCACACGCCGGACGGCTCGATGAACTTCTTCGGCGCCCTGCGCCGCGCGATGGCCACCACCGGCTACAGCGAGCTGAAGGAGTTCCAGCGCGTCGAGGTGACGGTGGCGGACTCGCAGCACCGGCGCTAGTCGCCACAGCGGACGGCTGAGAAGGGCCGGTCACCCCGGGCGGGGTGACCGGCCCTTTCGCATGCGTGCGCGCGTGTCGTGCCTGGTCAGGGGGCGCATGGCGCGGGAGGGGGCGCGTGGTTGCGTTCAGGGCGAATGTGGGCCGAACGGGCGTAAGGGGGCGGTAGTGTCCGTGATCGGCGACCCCAGCTCTCTGGGTCGCCCCCTTCCAAGGACATGGTTCCGGACCCGCGCCCGCGGGGCCCGGCCCGCGTTCCGAACGGACGGTCCACCGGGCACTGGGCGGTGTCGTGGACGGGGGCGCCCATGGGACGCCATCGCAAGCCCACTCGCTGGGACGAGATCCGGCTTCGGCTGGTGAAGTTCCGGAGGAGGTGGATCTTGCGACTCTTCGGATGGTGAGCGGCCGTCCCTATAGAGAGTAGGGACGGACACCCGTGAACCATCAGGAGCCTGCCGCAGTAGCCCCTGCGGTGGGCTCCACCTATGTCGGTGTGATGGTGAGCGGCCGTCCCTGCGAGAGCCAGGGGCGGACACTCCCTGATCCATCCACGAACCTCCCGCAGTGCCCTCTGCGGTGGGCTCCACCTGCCTCCAAGTTACCGGCGTGCGATCCCCCACGCCACCAGCCCGGCCGTCTCGCACCACCGCGCGCCCCCGGTCACAACCGGTGCGCCGCCCCCGTGGGCGTGGCCCCCCGCGTGTCCAGCAGCAGCTGGGCCTTCACCGACAGGCCCTGGAGGTCGTACGTGCGGTGCTGCTGGAGCAGGATTGTCAGGTCGGCGTCGGCGGCGGCCTCGTAGAGGGAGTCGGCGCGGGGGACCGGGCGGTCCAGGACGTTCCAGGACGGGACGAGCGGGTCGTGGTAGCTGACGGCCGCGCCGAGCTTCATTAGCGCCGTCGCGATCTCCTCGGCGGGCGTGCCCTGCTGGTCGGCGAGGTCGGGCTTGTAGGTGACGCCGAGCAGCAGCACGCGGGCGCCGCGCGCGGACTTGCCGTGCTCGTTGAGCAGGGCGGCGGCGCGCTGGACGACGTAGCGGGGCATGCGGCTGTTGACCTGCTGGGCCAGTTCCACCATGCGCAGCCCGCGGACCGTCTTGCTCGACAGGTCCTGCGGCACGGAGTGGCCGCCGACGCCGGGGCCGGGGCGGAAGGCCTGGAAGCCGAACGGCTTGGTCTCCGCGCAGCGGACGACGTCCCACAGGTCGACGCCCAGCTCGTGGCACAGGACGGCCATCTCGTTCACTAGCGCCATGTTGACGTGCCGGTAGTTGGTCTCCAGGACCTGCACGGTCTCGGCCTCCTTCAGGCCACGCGCGCGTACCACCTTGTCGGTGAGCCGGCTGTAGAAGGCCGCCGCCGACTCGGTGCACGCGGGGGTGAGGCCGCCGATGACCTTGGGGGTGGTGGCCGGCGTGTGGTCGCGGTTGCCGGGATCCACTCGACTGGGTGAATAGGCGAGGTGGAAGTCGCGGCCCGCGCGCAGGCCCGAGCCGCGCTCCAGCAGCGGCCGCAGGAAGTCCTCCGTCGTACCGGGCGGCACCGGGGATTCGAGGATCACGGTCGTGTGCGGGCGCAGCCGCTCGGCCAGGGTGCGCGCGGCCGTCTCGACCTGGCCGAGGTCCAGCTCGCCGTCGGCGCCGCGCGGGGTGGGGGCGCAGATGACGGCGGTGCGGACGCGGCCCAGCTCGGCGGGGCCGGTGGGCTGCCGGAAGCCCCCCGAGAGCATCCGGCGCAGTTCGGCGGGGGTGAGGGAGGAGGCCTCCGGGCCGGTGCGGTAGCCGACGGTGGGGATGCCGGCGGCGACGGCGGCCTGGGCCAGGGGCAGGCCGAGCGGGCCGAGTCCGATGACGGCGAGATCTGCGGGCATGGCGTGGGCCGTCCTTCCCAATAACCGAAGCGGGACAGGTGCGCAAGCCCGGTGGACAGATTGAGCGAGCGCAATGTCAGACTACGGGTAAATATGACCGATTAGGGGGATTGTTCGTGTGCGTTTCCGTGGGCGTGGCAGGGCTGTTGTCCACAGGCTGTGGGCCGTGGTGGCTGAAGTCGGGCAAGACCGTCAAAATTTGGGCATGAGGGAGGGGAACCGGGCTTCGCCCGACGGGTGCGGCCGACGCGGATGAGATGCGGGAGGCAGCGGTGAGGACAGCGACACTGGGGCCGGCGCAGCGCGCCGAGTCCCTCGCGGCGATGGCCGAGCGGGAACTGGACGTGCTGGTCATCGGCGGTGGAGTCGTCGGTGCGGGCACCGCCCTCGACGCGGTCACCCGAGGACTGTCCACAGGCCTGGTCGAGGCGCGCGACTGGGCCTCGGGCACGTCCAGCAGGTCCAGCAAGCTGATCCACGGCGGCCTGCGCTATCTGGAGATGCTCGACTTCGCCCTCGTACGGGAGGCACTGAAGGAGCGCGGCCTGCTGCTGGAGCGGATCGCGCCCCATCTCGTGAAGCCGGTGCCGTTCCTCTACCCGCTCCAGCACAAGGGCTGGGAGCGGTGGTACGCCGGCTCGGGCGTGGCGCTCTACGACGCGATGTCCATGGCCCGCGGGCACGGCCGGGGCCTGCCCCTGCACCGTCACCTGACCAGGCGTCACGCCTTGCGGGTGGCGCCCTGCTTGAAGAAGGACGCGCTGGTCGGAGCCTTGCAGTACTACGACGCGCAGATGGACGACGCGCGTTTTGTCGCCACCCTGGTGCGCACGGCGTCGTCCTACGGCGCGAAGGTGGCCAACCGGGCCCGGGTGACGGGGTTCCTGCGTGAGGGCGAGCGGGTCGTCGGGGCCCGGGTCAAGGACGTCGAGGGCGGCGGCGAGTACGAGGTCCGCGCCAAGCAGATCGTCAACGCCACGGGCGTGTGGACCGACGACACCCAGGCCATGGTGGGGGAGCGCGGCCAGTTCCACGTCCGCGCCTCCAAGGGCATCCACCTGGTCGTGCCGCGCGACCGCATCAGCTCCTCCACCGGGCTGATCCTGCGCACCGAGAAGTCGGTGCTGTTCGTCATCCCCTGGGGCCGGCACTGGATCGTCGGCACCACCGACACCGAGTGGAACCTCGACAAGGCGCACCCGGCCGCCTCCAGCGCCGACATCGACTACCTGCTGGAGCACGTCAACTCCGTCCTCGCGGTGCCGCTCACCCGGGACGACGTCGAGGGCGTGTACGCGGGGCTGCGGCCGCTGCTGGCCGGCGAGTCCGACGCCACCAGCAAGCTGTCGCGCGAGCACACCGTGGCGCACCCGGCGCCCGGGCTGGTCGTCGTCGCCGGCGGCAAGTACACGACGTACCGGGTGATGGCCAAGGACGCCGTCGACGAGGCGGTGCACGGGCTCGACATGCGCGTCGCCGACTGCGTCACCGAGGAGATCCCGCTGCTGGGCGCGGAGGGCTACCGGGCGCTGTGGAACGCGCGGGCGCGCATCGCCGCGCGGACCGGACTGCACGTGGTCCGGGTCGAGCACCTGCTGAACCGTTACGGCTCGATGGCCGAGGAGCTCCTCGACCTCATCGCGAAGGATCCCACCCTCGGTGAGCCGCTGCAGTCCGCCGACGACTACCTGCGCGCCGAGATCGTCTACGCCGCCTCCCACGAGGGGGCGCGGCACCTGGACGACGTGCTGACCCGGCGCACCCGCATCTCCATCGAGACCTTCGACCGCGGCACGCGCAGCGCCCGTGAGGCGGCCGAGCTGATGGCGCCGGTGCTCGGGTGGGACAAGGGCCAGATCGAGCGCGAGGTCGAGCACTACGAGAAGCGGGTGGAGGCCGAGCGGGAGTCGCAGCGCCAGCCGGACGACCAGACGGCGGACGCGGCCCGGCTGGGGGCGCCGGACATCGTGCCGTTGTAGGCGCGTACCTGCCGGTCCGGGTGGGAGCGTGCCGTATCACCCGAAAGAGTGGCGCCGGGCGGGATCTCCGTTCGGCGCCCGTCCGTTCTAACGGGTGCGAGGGCAGAACTCGGCGGAGAGCAGGGCCGGTTCGAGGCGGGGGTCTGCGATCGCGGTCGTGTTCACCCGGAAGGTGAGGACATGACGGCCGTCGACGGTGGCCGCGGTGCGCACGTAGCTGCCGGATATCCGACCGTTGTGCCCCCACACCGTGGTGCCGCACGGCAGCTTCACCGGGTACAGGCCCATGCCGTACACGCCTTGTGCGGCACGGGTGTCGAGCATCTCGCGCAGCCAGTGCGGGGGCAGCAGCTCGCCGCCGAGCAGCGCCGCGTAGAAGCGGTCCAGGTCGGCGAGCGTGGTCACCAGCTCGCCCGCGGCCCCGGCCGCCCGCGGGTCGAGCGCGGTGACGTCGGAGCCGTCGGCGGCGTAGGCGCGGCCGTGCGGCGAGGGCAGCGTGGTGCGGGAGCCGGGGAAGGAGGTGCCGGACAGACGCAGGGGAGCGAGGACGCGCCGCTCGGCCTCGGCGGCGTAGGAGTGACCGGTGACCTGCCGGATCACCATCCCGAGCAGGACGTAGTTGGTGTTGGAGTAGGAGAAGCGGCCTGGGTCGGCCGGAGGGTGGGTGAGCGCCACGCGCACGGCCTGAAGCGGAGTGACGGGGACGGTGCCCCCGGTGAGCCGGGTGAAGTCGTACAGCCCGCTGGTGTGGGTGAGCAGGGAACGCAGGGTCAGCGCGCGCCCGTCGTTGCCCGCGCCGCGCACCAGCCCGGGCAGGTGCTGCTCCACGGTGTCCGACAGGGACAGCCGGTGCTCGGCGGCCAGTTGCACGACGACGGTCGCGACGAAGGTCTTGGTGAGGCTGCCGGCCCGGAAGTGGTCGGCGCGGGAGATCCCGGCCCCGGCGTGGACGTAACGGCTGCCGGTGCCCTCACGGACCAGCAGGGCGGCGGCGGGGGCACGGCCGCGGGTGAGAAGAAGAGGGAGGACGGCGTCGGGGGCCGTGCGGGCCTCCGCCGGGGCCATGGTCGGAGTCGCGGCAGGGGTCGTGCCGGCGTCCGTCGGGGGCAGGCAGAGGAGGACGGCGGCTGTCGTGAAAACGGCGAGCCGGGTGCGTAGCGGCACCATCGCGGCCTCCTCGGGAATCCCTTTGTCGCCTGTTGTCGTCTGTTGTCGCCTTCGTGTCGCCCCCTTCTCGCCGCCCCATCATGCAGGCATACGGAATGAGGGATTCACTCGGGTGGGACCGGCTCCGCCCCCTGCCGTGGGGCCCGTCGGGCCGTGCGCGTTCCAGGGGCACCCTGGGTGCGTCGGGCACTTGTCGGGTGAGGGACAATGGAGGCTCTGTCAGGGCGGGTTGGTTTGAGGGGACGCATGTCGGAGGCGGAGCGGGCGGGGACACCTCGTCAGGACACTCGTCAGGACTCTCGTCAGGACAGGAGCGAGCGTCTCCTCGCCGGGCGGTACCGGTTGGAGGGCGTGCTCGGGCGCGGTGGCATGGGCACCGTGTGGCGGGCCACGGACGAGACCCTCGGGCGGACGGTCGCGGTCAAGGAGCTGCGCTTCCCGTCGAACATCGACGAGGAGGAGAAGCGCCGGCTCATCACGCGGACGCTGCGTGAGGCCAAGGCGATCGCGCGGATCCGCAACACCAGCGCGGTGACCGTGTTCGACGTGGTCCAGGAGGACGACCGGCCCTGGATCGTGATGGAGCTCGTCGAGGGCAAGTCCCTCGCCGAGGTCATCCGCGAGGACGGGCTGCTGGAGCCCCGGCGCGCGGCCGAGGTCGGGCTCGCCGTCCTCGACGTGCTGCGCTCGGCGCACCGCGAGGGCATCCTGCACCGCGATGTGAAGCCGTCCAACGTGCTCATCGCCGAGGACGGCCGGGTCGTGCTCACCGACTTCGGCATCGCGCAGGTCGAGGGCGACCCGTCCATCACCTCCACCGGCATGCTCGTCGGTGCGCCCTCCTACATCTCCCCGGAGCGGGCGCGCGGGCACAAGCCGGGGCCGGCGGCCGACCTGTGGTCGCTCGGCGGGCTGCTGTACGCGGCGGTGGAGGGCACCCCGCCCTACGACAAGGGATCGGCGATCGCCACGCTCACCGCGGTGATGACCGAGCCGCTGGAGGAGCCGAAGAACGCCGGGCCGCTCAAGGACGTCATCTACGGGCTGCTCACCAAGGACCCGGCCGAGCGGCTGGACGACGCGGGTGCCCGGGCGCTGCTCAAGTCCGTGATCAACGCCCCGGAGGGGACCGAGGCCGGGCCGGCGCCGGCGGCGGACGCGACGAAGGTCGTGCCGTTGCCGCCGCAGCCGGCCGGGCCCACGGGCAAGCGGGGCGAGGAGGCGGCGGAGCGGCTGCGCGGGGCGCTGCGTTCCGTGCGCAAGGCGGCCGCCTCGGCGGGGTCGTCCGGTGCGGCCGCTCGTGGTGCGTCCGGTGACGGCGGCGCGTCCGCGGCAGCGGCGGAGGGCACCAAGGCGACGTCCACCGCGGCCGGCGGCGAGAAGGGGGCCGCTGCCGCCAAGGGCCGCACCAGTGGCGGCGGTTCCGGGTGGAACGTGGTGCCGCCGCCGGACCTGGACCTGTCGCCGCGGCCGGTGCCCCGGGCGCCGCTCACGGACGTCGTGCCCAAGCGCACACTGGTGATCATCGCGGTCGTCGCGGCGCTCGCCGTGCTCGGCACCGTGCTGGCCTTCGCGCTGAGCGGGGACGACAGCGACAGCAAGGGCGCGCAGGGCAGGCCGACCGGGTCCGCCGCGAGCGCCTCCGGGAACACCAAGGTGGACGAGCGGGACGGGGCCCGGGCCGGGGGTTCCGCCTCTTCCGCCTCGTCGGCCTCCTCCGCCTCGGCCGCGACGCCGCCGGCCGCGAGCGGGGCGGGTACGCCCGGCGCGAGCGCCGGGGCGGCCGCCGGTGGCGGGGCGCCGGTGGCGAGCACCCACCGCAGCGGCCAGGGCTACACGATCGGGCTGCCCGCGGGGTGGGCGTACCAGTCGACCGGCTCGGCGGGGGACCGGTTCACCGGTCCCGGCGGTCAGAAGCTGCTGGTGGGCTGGACGACCACGCCGAAGGACGACCCGGTCGCGGACTGGCGGAACCAGGAGCGCGGCATGGTGCGTTCCCAGTACCAGAAGATCCGGATAGAGAAGGTGGGCTACCGGGGGTGGAACACCGCCGACTGGGAGTTCACCTACACCGAGGACGGCACGCGGTACCGGACGGTCGACCGGGGCTTCGTGGTGAACGACCGCCTGGGCTACGGGCTGATGTACACGGCGAAGGCCGCCGACTGGGACAGCGACCTGCGCCGGCAGACCTGGCAGACGCTGACGGAGAGCTTCCAGCCGAAGAAGTGACGCCGGCCGTCCGCGCGTTCGTCGGCTGAGATCCGGCAACCCCTCTTTGCGGGTTGCCTCCGGCACGTATCGTGAGTGCTTGCGGACCGTACGCATCGGCGGATGTCCCAAACGGTACGCGTGGCGAACGGAATTGACCGACCGGGCGGCGGGGGTGGCGACGTGGACGAGTACGCGGGACGGGTCCTCGCCGACCGCTATCGCCTGCCGCTGCCGCCGTCCGACGCGTACGAACTCACCGAGACCCGGGCCTTCGACACCTACAGCGGGCAGGAAGTCCTCGTCCGGCAGGTGCCGTTGCCGGAGGTCGTCGAGGCGGAGGTGCTGGACGCGGAGGGCCTGCCGGCCGGGTTCACCCCGCGTGAGCGCCGGGGCGCGGGGCGGGGCCCGGGCGCGGGCGCGGACGTGCGGCGGCCGGTGGATCCCGCGGTGCGGCGGGCGGTCGAGGCCGTGCAGGCCGCGGCGCGGATACCCGACCATCCGCGCCTGGACCAGGTCTTCGACGTGTTCGCCGAGGGCGGTTCCCTGTGGATCGTCAGCGAGCTGGTGGCCGCGCGTCCGCTGGCCGCGCTGCTGGCCGAGCAGCCGCTGTCGCCGTACCGGGCGGCCGAGGTCGCCTCCGACGTGCTGATGGCGCTGCGGGTGCTGCACGCGCACGGCTGGGTGCACCGCAACATCACCGCCCGTACCGTCCTGGTCTGCGACGACGGCCGGGTCATGCTCACCGGTCTCGCGGTCGGCGCGGCCGAGGAGGCGCTGTGCGGATACGACCCGGTGCCGGTGGAGCAGCGGGGCGAGGCCGCCTTCGGGCCCGGTCCGGGCGGCGAGGGAGCCGGTGCCGGGAGCGCGGCGGAGGCCGGTGCCGGGCGCGTCCCCCGGCCGGGGCGGCCCGAGGAGGCCGGTGCGGGCCTGGACGCCGAGAGCGCGCGCCGGGCCGCCATCCAGGCACGGGCCGCCCGTGGACTGCCGGGCCCCGGAGTCCCGGCGCCTGGTGCCGGTGCGCCGGCCGGGGCGGCGGACGACAGCGCCGAGGACGTACGGGCGGCGCGGGCCGGCGCGATCGCCGCGTACCGGGCGGGCGCGCGGGCGGCGGCCAGGGTGCAGGAGGCCCAGCGGGGCGCGTACGAGGCCCAGCGGGGCGCGTACGACGGTCGCACGGCCCTGCCCGGCGCCCGGCCCCCGGCCGGGACGGGCCCCGCCACGCATCCCGGCGGCGGCACGACCCAGCCGTCGCCGTACGCCCCCGACGGCACCGGCGGACACGATCCCGCGCCCCCGGGCCGTATCGCCGACCCCTACGGCGTGCGCGGCACCCCGGCGCCGCACACCCCCGGACAGCGCCGGCACCGCACCGCCCGCCCCGGGCCAGGCGACCGCCGCGCCCTGGGGCGCCCCCGCCCCCGGAGCCCCAGCCGGGCATGGTCCGCGTACCGCGCTGGCCGCCGAGCGGGCACGGCAGGCGCGGATGGCGGTGGTGGGGCCCGTCACCGAGCGCTGGGCGCCGGAACAGGCCGGGCCGGTGCACGAGAACTGGCAGCTGGCCGCCCCCATCGGGCCCGCGACCGACCTGTGGGCGCTCGGCGCGCTGCTGTTCCGGGCCGTGCAGGGGCACGCGCCGTATCCGGAGGAGTCGACGGCCGAGCTGGTGCAGATGGTGTGCGCCGAGCCGCCCGCCTTCGCCGAGGAGTGCGGCCCGCTGCGGCCGGTCGTGGAGTCCCTGCTGCGTCAGGACCCCACCGAGCGCATCGACTTCGAGGAGCTGAGCGGCTGGCTGCGCTCCCTGGTGCGGTCGGCGCCCGAGCCGGAGGCCGGGGTGCACGTCGTGGCGGCGCCGCCCGCCGACCCCCGCAGGCTGCCCGTCGTACGGCGCCGGGGCGAGCTGGTGCGCCGGCGGCGTGCCGGGCTGCCCGCCGCGCACGGCCGGCACAAGAGGGCGGGCGCGAAGGAGCGTTCGCCGCGCAGCCTGGGCCGCACGCTGCTCCTGCTGATCCTGCTCCTGCTGGCGGCGGCGGTCGCGTACGCCGTGTTCTTCCTGCCCAAGCCCGGCGGAACCGAGGACAACGGCGCCGACCGGACCGGTGCGGCGGGGTCCGCCTCCCGGGAGCCGACCGCGAGCAGCGAGCCCCGCCCGGAGCAGACCTCGCCCGGCGGGCAGGAGAGCAACGGCCCGGCGGCGTCGACCGGTTCCACCGACGCGCAGACCACCGGGCCCGCCGTCGCCGACGGGTTCACCCTGCGCGACGACCCAGCCGGCTTCCGCGTCGCCGTCGCGAGCGGCTGGCAGCGCACCCCGGGCAACGGCCGCGGTCAGGTGACGTACACGCACGGCGGTTTCGAGCTGATCGTCGTCCCCGGCCGGGACAGCGCCGCCCGGTACGGCAGCGACCCGATGACCTACCAGCGCGAGCGGGAGCCCGAGCTCCAGCCCTACCGGGACTCCTCCTGGGCCACCGCGACCGGCCTGAAGACGATTCAGGTCGGTGGACGGACCACGGCCGAGGGGCAGTTCACCTGGACCGGCGCCGACGGCCGCGAGCTGTACGTGCGCAACATGGCGCTGCTGGTCGGCGGCCGCTACCACGTGGTGCAGGTGCGCGGCCCGGAGGCCGAGCGGGACGAGGTGACCCGGCTCTACGAGCAGGCGTCGGCCAGTTACCAGTACACGGGCTGAACGCCGTACGCCCCAGGCGCCTCATTGGTTGCCTGTCGTCACTCAAAGCGACAACCGTCACAGTGAGGTCACCGTGGCCCCCCGCTGGTTCCCCGGACGCGGCCCTGTCTTTACCCTGAGCCTGTCAAGAGCATTGCGGGGCAACGTGAATCAGATGCAGGGCCTGCTCCTCGCGGGCCGCTACCGGCTCGCCGACTCCATCGGCAGCGGCGGCATGGGCCGGGTGTGGCGTGCCCACGACGAGCTGTTGCACCGGGCGGTCGCGATCAAAGAGCTGACCGCCGCGCTCTACGTCTCCGACAGCGACCAGCAGGTCCTGCTCGCCCGCACCCGTGCCGAGGCGCGCGCGGCGGCGCGCATCAACCACTCCGCCGTCGTCACCGTGCACGACGTACTGGAGCACGACGGCCGCCCGTGGATCGTGATGGAGCTGGTCGAGGGGCACTCGCTCGCCGACGCCGTCAAGGAGAACGGCCGTCTGGAGCCCACCGAGGCCGCCCGGATCGGGATGTGGGTGCTGCGCGCCCTGCGCGCCGCGCACACCGCGGGCGTCCTGCACCGCGACGTCAAGCCCGGGAACGTGCTGCTCTCCCACGACGGGCGGGTCCTGCTCACCGACTTCGGCATCGCCCAGATCGAGGGCGACACGACCATCACGCGCACCGGCGAGGTCGTCGGCTCCGTCGACTACCTCGCCCCCGAGCGGGTCCGCGGCCACGACCCCGGCCCGTCCTCCGACCTGTGGGCGCTCGGCGCGACGCTGTACACGGCGGTGGAGGGCCGCTCGCCGTTCCGGCGCACCTCGCCGCTGTCCACCATGCAGGCCGTCGTCGAGGAGGAGGCCGCCGAGCCGCAGTACGCCGGTCCCCTCGCGCCCGTCATCGCCGCGCTGCTGCGCAAGGACCCGGCCACCCGGCCCGACGCGCACGCCGCCGAGCAGATGCTCGCGGAGGCGGCGGAGGGACGCCGGCCCAGCGAGGCACAGGCGTATGTGCCGACCCAGCACGGCGGCCCCCGCTACGACCCGCGGACCGGGAACGGGTACGACCGGCAGGGCGGGACCGGGTACGACCAGCACGGTGGACCGGGGTATGACCGGCACACCGGGCCCCGGCACGACACGGCAGCCGGCTACGTCACCGAGGCGGCCACGCCGCACCGCCCGGCGACCGGGCCGACGGCCGTCGGAGCCACGAACCTGCCGGCGCGGCCGCCCCGGCGCCGCCGTCGGCTGCGTACCGTCGCGCTGGTCGTCGCGCTGGCGGCGATCGTCGGCGCCGGTACCGCCGTGGTGCTCCAGCAGTGGGGCCACGGCCGCGGCAAGGACGCCCCACCCGCCGTCACCTCCCCCTCGCCGACCCCCACGGACACCACCGGCGACCAGGGCCCCGTCCCCGACAACTGGCAGCGCGTCAGCGACCCGCGGGGCTTCGGGCTCGCCCTGCCCAACGGCTGGAAGCGGAAGCTGTTCAGCGACAAGGACGGCCTGACGCAGATCGACTACAGCCCCGACGGCGGCGACCACTTCCTGCGCGTCGCGATCGACACCGACCCCGACTTCAACGACCCGTACCAGCACCAGCGGTCCCTGGACGTGCAGCTGCACCGGCTCGTCGACTACCGGCAGGAGAAGCTGGAGGTCGTCACCTACCGCGACCACCGGGCCTCCCTGTGGGAGTACTCCTACACCGCGCTGGCCAAGGACACCCCGTTCCCGGGGCCGCGCCGGGCCGTCGACGAGGCGTACATCGGGGACGACGGCACCGAGTACGCCCTGCTCCTGTCCGGTCCGACCGAGGACTGGGACACCACCCAGCAACAGTTCAAGGTGATCCTGCGCAGCTGGCAGGAGAACGCCACCCCGTAGCCGGCCGGCCGGTGGCATGCCGTCTCGGCCGATCGGGCGTTGCGTCTCCCGGGTTGGCCGGTGGGGGACCCGTCTCCCGGGTTGGCCGGTGGGAGACCCGTCTCCCGGGTTGGCCGGTGGGCGTCCCGGAGGCGGGGCGTCCGGTGCGGCATGATGGGGCGCATGGGGACCGAGGGGGACGAGGCCCGCGTGATCGCGGGCCGTTACCGGCTGCAGACACGGCTGGGCCGGGGCGGAATGGGCATCGTGTGGCAGGCCACCGACGAGCTGCTCGGCCGCCGGGTGGCGGTGAAGGAGATCGCCCTCGACGACACCCTCTCCGCCGAACAGGCGCGGCAGCAGCGCGAGCGGACGCTGCGCGAGGCGCGCGCGGTGGCCCAGCTGCGCCACCCGAACATCGTCGTGGTGCACGACGTGGTCGAGGACGGCCGGCGCCCGTACCTCGTCATGGAGCTGGTCGACGGCGGAACGCTCGCCGATCGGATCGCCCGCGACGGCCCGGTCGACGCGGCCGAGGCCGCCCGGATCGGCCTGGCCCTGCTCGGCGCGCTGCGCGCGGCACACGCGGCGGGCGTGCTGCACCGCGATCTGAAACCGGCGAACGTGCTGATCGAGACGGGCACCGACCGTGTCGTCCTCACCGACTTCGGCATCGCCCGGGTCGCGGGCGCCACCACGCTGACCGAGACCGGGTCCTTCGTCGGCTCGCCCGAGTACACCGCGCCCGAGCGGATGGCCGGGGACGCCACCGGGCCCGCCTCCGACCTGTGGTCGCTGGGCGCCCTGCTGTGCACCGTCCTGAGCGGCGAATCGCCGTTCCGGCGCGATTCGCTGGGCGGCATCCTGCACGCCGTGGTGGTCGACGAGATCCGCACGCCGGCGCAGGCCGCGCCGCTGCTGCCCGTCGTACGCGGACTGCTGGAGCGGGACCCGGAGCGGCGGCTGGACGCCCTTCAGGCCGAGCGGATGCTGCGCGCCTACCGCGAGACGGGGCACCTCCCGCCCACGGCTCAGGCGGAGCTGACGGCGGCTCGGGCCCCGGAGCCTGACGGCGCACCGGGACGTGTGCCGGACACGGTGCAGGATGCCGCGCCGGGCTACACGCCGCCCCAGAGCGACCTGCCCCGCTCCGGGGCGCCGGCCGATCCCGGCCCGCAGCCCGAGCGCTCCACGCGGAGCCTGCTCGTGGCCGCGTTCCTGGTCGCGGCGATGGCCGCGGCGGGCGTGTCGGCGGCGGCGCTGCTGATGCAGGGCGGCGACACGGGCGGTACGCCGGTCGTCTCGGGCGGGGCGGGCTCCCCGGCGTCCGCGCACGGCTCGCCCGAGCCCGCCGCCACGGTCACGGTCACCCAGTCCCCGTCCACCTCCCCGGCCGGCACCGGCGACAACAGCTCGGGCTCCGGTTCCGCCACCGCCGACGGGGAGCGGCCCACCGCGCCCTCCGGTTACCGCATCGCCGACGACCCGGCCGGCTTCCGCCTCGCCGTGCCCGACGGCTTCGTGCGCCGGCCGCAGGGCGAGCGGGTCTTCTACCTCTCCCCGGACGAGTCCTTCCGCCTCGGCGTCAAGGTCAGCGACCCGGAACCCGGCGGCCCCCTCGGTGTGATGCGCCGCCAGGCCGACAAGGGGCCCGACACCAACCCCGGTTACCGCGCCGGCACCGTCACCGAGACCACGCACGACGGACGGCCCGCCGCGCTGTGGGAGTTCACCTGGAACGGCTTCACCGCGGCGGAGGGCGCCCGGCACAGCTACGACGTGTGCTGGGAGGAGGACGGCCGGCTCTACGACGTGTGGGTGTCGGCACCGGTCGGGAAGGTCCGCGAGGCGCGGGAGTACTTCGACGTGGCCGTCGACACGTTCACCGGTTCCTGAACGCGCCCCGACCAGCCGTTCCCGAACGGTCACGGGTCTGTGACCACTTCCGGTTCCCGGTGGAGCGAAGGCGCCCCGCACGGTATGGATGGTCGCATGAGCAGCAACGGGGGCGCCGGCCACGGGGCCGACGAGACGACCAGCTTTGTCCTCCAGCCGCCGAACCCGGCCGCGGTCCCGGCCCAGGCGCCGCCCGTACCGGCCCAGGCGCCGCCCGTCCAGGGCGAGGCGCACCCGTCCCCAGCCCAGGGCGAGGCGCACCCGTCCCCCGTCCAGGACGACCCGGGCGCCGGGCGGCTCATCGCCGGCCGCTACCGGCTGCTCGCCAAGCTCGGCCACGGCGGCATGGGCACGGTGTGGCGGGCCAAGGACGAGACGGTGGACCGGGAGGTCGCCGTCAAGGAACCCCGGGTCCCCGACCAACTGCCCGACCGCGAGCGGGACAACGCGTTCGAGCGGATGCGCCGCGAGGCACGCGCGGCGGCCCGGCTGGACCACCCGGCGGTCGTCAACGTGCACGACGTGGCCGTGGTCGACGGCCGGCCCTGGATCGTGATGGAGCTGGTGCGGGGCCGTTCGCTCGGCGCCGTCCTGCAGGAGGGCACGCTCGACGCGCGCGAGGCCGCCCGGATCGGCCTGGAGGTGCTCGGCGCGCTGGAGGCCGCGCACGCGGCCGGCATCCTGCACCGGGACGTCAAACCGGACAACATCCTGCTCGGCGGCCACGACCGGATCGTGCTGACCGACTTCGGCATCGCCCAGATCGAGGGCGAGACCAACCTGACCGACACCGGCGGCTTCGTCGGCTCCCCGGAGTACATCGCCCCGGAGCGCGTCCTCGGCCAACGCCCGGGCCCCGCCTCCGACCTGTGGTCGCTCGGCGTGGTGCTGTACGCGGCGACGGAGGGCGTCTCGCCGTTCCGCCGCAGCAACACCCCCGCCACCCTCCAGTCCGTCCTCAACGCCACGCCCGCCCCGCCCGCCTCGGCCTCGGGTCCGCTCGCCGAGGCCATCAACGGACTGCTGCGCAAGGACCCGGCGCACCGCCCGTCCGCCACGCAGGTCCGCACGCTGCTCCAGGCCGCCGCAGCCCCGCCCGAACCCCAGCCGACGCAGGTCGTGCGGTACGTCGAGGGGGGCGGGCGAGGCGTGCGACTGGGACGCAAGGCGTGGGCCGGGATCGGCGCCGCCGTGGTCGCCGCCGCCGTCGCGGCGTATCTGGTGCTCGCCGACCCGTTCGCCGGGCCGCTGCCCGGCGGGTGGCAGACCAGGCACGAGAGCGCGCTGGCCGCGACGGTCGCCGTACCCGAGGGGTACGAGCGCGCGGTGCCCGACCCGAAGAACGACCAGGGCCACTGGGTGACGTACACGGACGCCAGTGGCAGCATCTGGATCGGGCTGTCCCTGGACAAGAAGGCCGAGGACAGCAGCGGGAAGATCGCGGACTCGTCGACCGCCCAGATGTACGCCGACGACGGCGAGTTCAAGCAGAGCGGCAAGTACGACTGGGAGATGCCGGCCGGTCCGCGGACCAAGCCGGAGGGCAACGAGAGTTTCCACGGCCGCGAGGCCGCCCGGAACACCCTCACGTACACCACGAACGACAGCGAGCACCCCCGCCCGCGCCAGGTGCAGATCTTCTACTACCGCACCAAGGCCGGCGACATGTACCGGCTGAACGTGAGCTACCCGGGCAAGGGCGACGTCACGGCCCGGGGCGAGGAGGTGGCGCGGGTGGTGATCGCCAACTTCGATGTCGACAAGCCGTGAGGCCCGGGGGCTTGAGGCCGCGTCGACAAGGCGGCGCCCGGCGCGATAGGCATGGGGGATGAGCTACCAGGGGGCCGTGGGCGACGGGCGGGACCGGCTCGTCGGTGGGCGCTACCGGCTGGTCGAGCGGATCGGCTCCGGTGGCATGGGCACGGTGTGGCGGGCCCACGACGAGAAGGTGGACCGCTACGTCGCCGTCAAGCAGCCCCGGCTGCCCGGTGACCCGGAGGACGACAGCCACCGGCGTGCCGCGCACCGCCTCTACCGGGAGGCGCGGGCCGCGGCGCGCGTCGACCATCCCTCAGCGGTCGCCATCCACGACGTGGTCGTCGAGGACGGACTGCCGTGGATCGTCATGGAGTTCGTGCGCGGCGAGTCCCTGCACGAGGTGCTGGGGCGCGGCCCGCTGCCGCCGGCCGAGGCGGCCCGGATCGGCGGCGCCGTCCTCGGCGCGCTGCGCGCCGCGCACGCCGTCGGCATCGTGCACCGGGACGTGAAACCGGCCAATGTGCTGCTCGGACCGCACGGCCGGGTCGTCCTCACCGACTTCGGCATCGCGCACGTCCAGGGCGAGGAGTCCCTCACCGGAACCGGGGAGTTCGTCGGCTCGCTGGAGTTCATCGCCCCGGAGCGGATGTCGGGGCGCGGCGCCGGTCCCGCCTCGGACCTGTGGTCGCTGGGGGTGCTGCTGTACGCGGCGGTGGAGGGCTGGTCGCCGTTCCGCCGTACGACGGTGGAGTCCACGCTGGCCGCGATCCTCACCGCGGACGTGCCCGAGCCCCGGCGGGCCGGTCCGCTCGCCCCGCTCCTGGTGGGGCTGCTGGAGCGCGAACCGGAGCGGCGGCCCGGCGCCGAGCAGACCGCGGCGGCGCTGGCGGCGGCGGCCGGGGGTGGCGAGGGGAGGCCCGAGGCAGAGCCGAGGCCCACTCAGGAGGCCGATCCGACAACCGAGCCGGGGCCCGTGCACCCCGCGCCCCAAGCCGAGCCGGCGGAGGACCCCGGCCCGGTACAGCCCGCCTCCATACCCGAGCCGACCGGGGACACCGGCCCCGGCGCCCCGGCGCAACCCCCCGGCCTGCCGGACGGAGTCACCGCGCCCACGCCCCGCCGCCCCCGCCGCTCCCCCCTGCGCCACCCGGTGGCCCTCGCCGCGCTCGCCCTCCTCGCGGCCGGCGGCGTCTGGTACGGCACGTCCGCCTATCTCGGCCACGGCTCCGACGCGGGAGCCACCGAGCTGCACGCCACCTACAGTTCGGCGCCCGCCGCCTCCGCCGGTGAGACCTGGGTCGCGCACGAGGAGCCGGAGCTGGACGCGGTGCTCGTGCTGCCCGACGGCTACCGCCGCACGGCCCGGCAGAGCGGGGCCGGCGACCGGCCGCGCCTGGTGGTGTACGGCGCCGACGGGGCCGTACAGGCCCGCCTGGCCGAGTGGGACAAGGCCCCCGGCGCCCCGATGGAGCGGGCGCGGCAGGCGGAGCGCACCTGGCGGGAGCAGCACGGCGACGCCCGCACCCAGCTCACCCGGACCAGTCTCGACGGCAACGAGGCCGCCTACGCCGACACCGCCTACAGGGCGGGCGGTCACCGGACACGCGTTCTGCAGCTCTTCGTCCGCACCGGCGACGGGCGGCTGTACGAGCTGCGGGTGGACATGCCCAAGGGCACGGCCGAGGAGAAGGACGGCACGGCGCTGTTCAAGGGCGCGCGGGAGCGCCTGGAGCTCGGGACCGCCGCGGAAGAACCCCGGAGTGCCGCCACAACGCCCTGATCAGCGCATTTGTTGCCAGCAATCGCTGGCGTGATGTGTGCACTCGGTGAATCCCCGTTACCGACGGGTACACAAAGGCTCCGCCGCGGCATACCCTGCGGCTCATGACGGACGCGCAGGCACCGGCCAAGACCGGCACCAACCCCCTCGCCCCCGCACCCCAGGGCGCCCGCACCGCCGCCGACGTGGTCACCCCCGAGCTGGTCGCCCAGCTCACCAAGGGCGTGGCCGGCTCCGGCCGGACCGCCAACCACACGCCGTTCACCGGTGAGAAGCTCGCCGACCTGCCCAAGTCCACCCCCGAGGACGTGGAGCAGGCCTACGCGGCCGCCCGCGCCGCCCAGGCCGTGTGGGCGCAGGTGCCGGTGCGCCAGCGGGCCGCCGTCCTGCTGCGCTTCCACGACCTCGTCCTCCAGCGGCAGGCCGAGGTACTGGACCTGATCCAGCTGGAGACGGGCAAGGCCCGGCTGCACGCCCACGAGGAGGTGCAGGCCGTCGCCGTCGCCGCCCGCCACTACGGCCGCAAGGCCCCCGCCTACCTCAAGCCCAAGCGGCACACCGGTGCCGTGCCGACCCTGACCAAGGTCACCGAGCTGCGCCACCCGCGCGGGGTCGTCGGCCAGATCGCCCCCTGGAACTATCCGTTGGAGTTGTCCGTCGGCGACGCGCTCCCGGCGTTCATCGCGGGCAACGCCGTCGTCATGAAGCCGGACACGGAGACCTGCCTGACCGCGCTGTGGGCCCGTGACCTGCTCATCGAGGCGGGCCTGCCGGCCGAGGTCTTCCAGGTCGTCATCGGCGACGGCCCGGTGATCGGCCCGGAGGTCGTGCGCCACGCCGACTACGTCTCCTTCACCGGCTCCACCCGTACCGGCCGCGAGGTCGCCGAACGCGCCGCCGCCCGCCTGGTCGGCGTCTCCCTCGAACTCGGCGGCAAGAACGCCATGCTGGTGCTTGAGGACGCCGATCTGGACAAGGCCGCCGCGGGCGCGGTGCGCGCCTGCTTCTCCTCCGCCGGACAGCTGTGCATCTCCATCGAGCGGCTCTACGTCCACGAGTCGATCGCGGACGCCTTCCTGGAGCGCTTCGCCGCCCGCACCAAGGCCATGCGCCTGGGCACCTCCCTCGCCTACGGCGCCGACATGGGCTCGCTGGTCGGGGAGCGGCAGCTGAAGACCGTCGAGCGGCATGTCGAGGAGGCCGTCGCCAAGGGCGCCAAGGTCGTCGCCGGCGGGGTCGCCCGCCCGGACATCGGCCCGTACTTCTACGAGCCGACCATCCTCGACGGCGTCACCGAGCCGATGTCCGTGTGCACCGAGGAGACCTTCGGCCCGGTCGTCTCGATCTACCGCTTCCGCACCGAGGACGAGGCGATCGAGCAGGCCAACGCCACGCCGTACGGCCTGAACTCCTCGGTGTGGACCAAGGACGCCCGCCGCGGCCGGGCCGTCGCCGCCCGTCTGCGCACCGGCACCGTCAACCTCAACGAGGGCTACGCCCCGGCGTACGGCAGCGTGCAGTCCCCGATGGGCGGGATGAAGGATTCCGGCCTCGGTCGCCGGCACGGCTCCGAGGGCATCCTCAAGTACACCGAGGCCCAGACCCTCGCCCACCAGCGGCTGCTGCCCATGGCCCCGTCGCTGGGCATGACCGACGAACAGTACGCGGCGTTCATGACCCGCAGCCTGAAGCTGATGAAGGCCTTCCGCTTCCGCTAGGCCGGTTGTTCTTGGCCACCCGTTCTCGACGAGGAGAGCACGTGTCGCAGGAGAAGTCTGTCCAGACCCGGGACGAGGACGGGTACGACTACGACGTGATCGTGGTCGGCTCGGGGTTCGGTGGTTCGGTCACCGCCCTGAGGCTCACCGAGAAGGGCTACCGCGTCGGTGTCCTGGAGGCCGGCCGCCGTTTCACCCGGGAGACCCTGCCGAAGAACAGCTGGGACCTGAAGAACTACCTCTGGGCCCCCAGGCTCGGCCTCTACGGCATCCAGCGCATCCACCTGCTCGGCAACGTCATGGTGCTGGCGGGCGCGGGCGTCGGCGGCGGTTCCCTGAACTACGCCAACACCCTCTACGTCCCGCCGAAGCCCTTCTTCGACGACCCCCAGTGGCGGCACATCACCGACTGGCAGGAGGAGCTGGCGCCGTACTACGACCAGGCGCAGCGCATGCTCGGGGTGCGCCTCAACCCGACCATGACCCCCTCCGACGTGCATCTGAAGGCGGCGGCGGAGCGGATGGGCTGCGGCGACACCTTCCACATGGCGCCGGTCGGCGTGTTCTTCGGCGACGGCCAGGACGCCGACGGCCAGGCGAAGGCGGAGCCGGGCCGGGAGGTCGACGACCCGTACTTCGGCGGGGCGGGCCCGTCCCGGCGGGCCTGCACCGAGTGCGGCGAGTGCATGACCGGCTGCCGGCACGGCGCCAAGAACACCCTGAACGAGAACTACCTCTACCTCGCCGAGAAGGCCGGCGCGGTGGTGCACCCCATGACCACCGTCGTGTCCGTCACCGACGACTCCCGCGGCGGGTACGCGGTCGCCACCCTGCCCACCGACGACAAGAAGAAGGGCCGGGGCCGCACCTTCACCGCCCGCCGCGTCGTCCTCGCCGCCGGCACCTACGGCACCCAGACCCTGCTGCACCGGATGAAGGCCAACGGCAACCTGCCCTACCTCTCGCCGCGGCTGGGCGAGCTGACCCGCACCAACTCCGAGGCGCTGGTCGGCGCGCAGACCGACGACCGGCGCTACCGCAAGGCCACGGGCGAGCCCCGGGCCGACTTCACCCGCGGCGTCGCCATCACCTCGTCCATCCACCCCGACGAGAACACCCACATCGAGCCGGTCCGCTACGGCAAGGGCTCCAACTCGATGGGCAGCCTGTCCATCCTCCAGGTCCCCTTCGCCGAGGGCCGCTCCCGCGTCGGCGCCTGGCTCGCCAACGCCGCCCGGCACCCGATGCTGGTGCTGCGCTCGCTGTCCAACCGCAAGTGGTCGGAGCGGACCATCATCGGCCTGGTGATGCAGTCGCTGGACAACTCGCTGACGACGTATCTGAAGCCGGACGGCGTCGGCAAGGGCCTGCTCACCGCCCGCCAGGGCCACGGCTCGCCCAACCCCAAGCAGATCAGGGCCGCCACCGAGGGCGCCACGGCGCTGGCCGCCGAGATCAACGGCTTCGCCGGCTCCAACGTCGGCGAGCTGATGGGCACCCCGCTCACCGCGCACTTCCTCGGCGGCTGCCCGATCGGCGACTCGCCCGAGACCGGCGTGATCGACCCCTACCACCGGCTCTACGGCCACCCCGGCATCTCGGTCGTGGACGGCGCCGCGGTCTCCGCGAACCTGGGCGTCAACCCGTCCCTGACCATCACCGCGCAGGCCGAGCGGGCGATGTCGTACTGGCCCAACAAGGGCGAGGCCGACCCGCGCCCGGCGCAGTCCGCGGCCTACGAGCGGCTCAAGCCGGTCGAGCCGAAGTACCCTGCGGTGCCCGCCGACGCCTTCGGCGCGCTGCGCCTGCCCTTCCTGGGCATGCCGACGGTGCCGCCGAAGAAGTAGGGCCCCGCTCGTCGCCGTACGACGAAGGGACCCGCGCCCCCCTCCGAGCGCAGGTCCCTTTGCGTCACACGCGATGCTGTTACGCGGTCGCGCCACCCTTGCGGCGGCGGACGACGACCAGCGCACCGGCGCCGGCGACGACCGCGGCACCGCCGACCAGGCCGATCATCGGCAGCGCGGAGCTGGAGCCGGTCTCGGCGAGGCTGCCGGTGACCTTCGGCGTGGTGCCGGTGGGCTTCTTGTCCGTGATCGGGGCCTCGCCGCCTTCCTGCGGCTTGGTGCCGTCGGTGTCGGTGCCGGCGGAGACGATCTGGAACTTGTACGCCACGTCACCGAAGCCGGTGCACTGGGCGTCGCTGTCGCCGTAGATCGTCGCGCCGAGCGTGAAGCCGGAGCCCACCGGGGCGGACGCCTTCACGTTGAGGCGCATCGGGATGTCGACCTCGTAGCCCGGCTTCAGCTCGTCGGTGTAGCCGACGAAGCCCACCGCGTAGCCGTCCTCGTTCAGGTCGGCCCAGGTCTTGGCGTCCGGGTCCCAGGCCTGCAGGCGGACCTGGCCGGACTTGAAGAGGTTGTCGCCGTTCTTGTCGGTGGAGGCGCCGGCGAAGTAGGCCAGGTCCTGCAGCGTGGACTTGGAGTTGTTGACCACGTCCAGGGAGAACTTGTGCCAGCCGCTGCCCACGGCGATCTTGCCGGGCAGGCCGGAGATGCTGACGTCGACCTTCGAGTCCTTGCAGTCCTCGGGCTCGTCGCCGTCGCCCGGGTCGGTGCCCTCCGTAGCGCTCGGGGTCGGCGTCGCCGAAGCGGGGGCGGACGTCGAGGCGGAGGCCGACGGCGTGGAGCTCTGGCTCTGCGAGGCGGAGGCCGACGCGGACGTCGAGGCGCTCGCGCTCGACGACGCGGACTCCGACTGGGAGGCCGACGCGGACGCGCTCTGCGAAACGGAGTCGGTCGGGGTGGCGGACGTCGTGGAGCCGTCCTCCGCGAAGGCCGCCGGCGCCGAGAGCAGCGCCAGCGGGGCTATCACTGCCGTAGCGGCCGCGGTGGCCATGGCACGGCGAAGCTTCATGAAGACCTCAAGGAGTCCAGTTTTGGGAGGGCTCCGCGTGGCGGCGCGGGTGTGGCCCTGGGTTCAGCAGGTTGGATCGGTGAGGCCTGTGAATGGTTGTGCCGCCCTCACGGCGCTTTTATGAGAGCTGCGTCACAAGCGGGGGCGACTTGTGACCGGGTCGCCGTACGTCGTAGAACTGACCCCCGTGCCTGACAAGCCCTCAGACGACGAGACCGCCCACGTCCCGGACGACGTGTGGGAGAAGTTCGTCCGCGACACCGAACTCGACATCCGTGCCACCGCGCCCAAGGAGCCGTCCGCGGCCGCCCGCGGCGCGAGCGGCGTCCCCGAGGGATGGCGCACCGGTCCCGCGTGGCGCGAGCCGGACGGCAGGGCGGCCCGCCGCCGGCGGCTGTGGGCGCTGCTCGGCATACCCGTCGCGGTCGCCGTGGCCGTCGTCGCGATGAAGCCGTCGCTGCTGCCCGGCGACCCGTTCCGCACCGGCTCGGCGCAGGCCGCCACCGCGCCCCCGCTGCCGCCGGAGACCGCGCGCCCGACCGCGCCGGAGTCCGCCGCCCCCGACCACCCGACCCTCGACCGCCCGTTCGCCGGGTCCCCGGCCGAGCGCTGGGCCGACGGCGAGACCGGCATCGTCCCGCCCCCGGCCCGGGCCGTCGGCGTGCACTCCAAGGCCGAGGTCGCCAAGGCGCTGGAGCAGACCAGGACCCTGCTCGTCGACGCCAACCTCGACCCGGCCACCCTGCGCGGCGAGCGGCCCGCCGAGGCGCTGTCCGTCATCGAGCCCCACGAGACGGAGCTGCGCACACGGCTGGACGCGTCGCTGCGCCGGCCGGACAAGGAGCACGACCCGCTGCTGATGTTCACCCGCTTCCGGCCCGGTGACGTCCGGCTCGTCGGGACGGTGGTCAAGACCCGCGGCCGGATGACCCTCGCGCCCGGCGAGCACGGCTCCGCCCGCATCCACGCCGACTACACCTTCGTCTATCCGCTGGTGCGCACCGACGGCTCGACCGAGGTGACCCGCACCGTCGTCCGCCGGGTGCTCGACATCGACCTGTACGACCCGGACCGGTACCGGGTCACCCCCGGCAGGATCGCCGTGACCGACTACGACCAGGAGGTCGGCAACTCGGCCTGCGGGATCCACGACGGCTTTCTGCACCCACAGTTCGACTCGGCCGCGCCCACGGGCGCCCCGCCGACAGGAGCGGCGACGGACCCCTACGACCGCAGCAAGGACCTGGACCCGGACCGGTCGAGGGACTGCGGGACGGTGTCCCGGATCTGATCTCCTCCGGTCGCCGCCCGGCCGGCGCGCACGACGGAGCCACGCGTCCGGCGCGTACGACAGAGCCACGCGTCCGGCGCGTACGACAGAGCCACGCGTCCGGCGCGTACGACGGAAGGGCCCCGCGGGAGCTCGCCGCGGGGCCCTTCTCTCGTCAGCACCGACGTCAGGGCAGCGCCGGTGCCTGGGAAGCGGCGCCGGGGGGTTGCGCCGCTGGTCTCGATGTTCGACGGGACCGTCGACCCGGCCCTGGTGCGTGCAGTGCCTGTCGGCGGGTCCCGCCGGCCGGCCCCGGGCGTCCCCGGAGCCGGCCGTTCTCTTGGGTGACCGGGCTGCTGTCCCCTGCCGTCCGGTCACTTCCCTGGAGCGAGGTCCCACGACGCACAGCACGATCCGTACGCCTCATCGCTCCAGCGAGCCACGCGTGGTTCTTTCGGGCCCGCCCCTGGCTGGCACGGACACCGGTACCAACGAAGCAGCCCGGTGCGGGTCACGCGCCGTACGGGTGAGGGCGCATGCGAACTCAGGAGCGACGGGCAGGGAGGTGCGGGCGTCGGCTCAGACGCGGCCCCGGCACAGCTCCAGCAGCGTCATCGCGAGCGCGGTGCCCGGCTTGCCGAGCGCCTCGCGGTAGTGGCCGAGGATCTCCATCTCGCGCGAGAGGTTCACCCGGCGGCCGCCGGAGGAGATCCGGGCCTCCTGGATCACGGCCGAGACGGCCATGCGTTCCTGGATCAGGCCGATGATCCGGTCGTCGAGCGCGTCGATGCGCTCCCGGGCGCCGGTGATCACATCGGCGGCCTCGGCGGTGTGCGCGCCGGTCACGTCGGTGGCGGTGACGGTCATGAAGGGCTCCTCGTGAGGACGGGGTGCCCCGGAGCGGCAAGATCCGGAAAACACCAGGCGCCCCGGACCTTGTCGGCCCGGGGCGCCTGGGAAGTCGCTTGTCAGTTGCTCAAGCAGCACGACCATGGCAGCCGGCGGGCCGGTTGCCATAGGTAAAGACGAAGGTCTGGTGCTGGAGCATGGGCCCAGTATGCCGTGCACGGCGGGGGTGTCCAACATCGCCCGGATGGTGAGATGCGCGACTGTCGGGCCCGCTGCGGGCCGCGCGGACCGCTGCGCGCCCCCACCTCGGTAGAATTGGCCAGCACAGAGACCCCGCCCCACCGCCGGAAGGCTCCCGTGTCATCAGCGTCCCCCGCTGCCGCCGCCCCCGACACCGTTCTGGTCGTCGACTTCGGCGCGCAGTACGCCCAGCTCATCGCCCGTCGCGTCCGCGAGGCCCGGGTCTACAGCGAGATCGTCCCGAGCACCATGCCGGTGGCCGAGATGCTCGCCAAGAACCCGGCGGCGATCATCCTCTCCGGCGGCCCCTCGTCCGTGTACGAGGAGGGCGCCCCCCGCCTGGACCGCGAGATCTTCGAGTCCGGCGTCCCCGTCTTCGGCATGTGCTACGGCTTCCAGCTGATGGCCCAGGCCCTCGGCGGCACCGTCGACAACAGCGGCGCCCGCGAGTACGGCCGGACGCTGCTGCACGTCTCCCGGAACTCCTCCACGCTCTTCGAGGGCACCCCGGCCGAGCAGTCGGTGTGGATGTCGCACGGCGACGCCTGCTCCGCCGCCCCCGAGGGCTTCACGGTGACGGCCTCCACGGACGTCGTCCCGGTCGCCGCCTTCGAGAACGACGACAAGAAGCTCTACGGCGTCCAGTACCACCCCGAGGTCATGCACTCCACGCACGGCCAGCAGGTGCTGGAGCACTTCCTGTACCGCGGCGCGGGCCTGGAGCCGAACTGGACCACGGGCAACGTCATCGACGAGCAGGTCGAGGCGATCCGTGAGCTGGTCGGCGACAAGCGCGCGATCTGCGGCCTGTCCGGCGGCGTGGACTCCGCGGTGGCCGCCGCCCTGGTCCAGAAGGCCATCGGCGACCAGCTGACCTGCGTCTACGTCGACCACGGTCTGATGCGCAAGGGCGAGACCGAGCAGGTCGAGAAGGACTTCGTCGCCGCGACCGGCGTCAAGCTGAAGGTCGTCGACGCCGAGGAGCGCTTCCTCACCGCGCTCAAGGGGGTCACCGACCCCGAGGAGAAGCGGAAGATCATCGGCCGCGAGTTCATCCGCGTCTTCGAGCAGGCCCAGGCCGAGATCGTCGCCGACGAGGGCCCGGCCGTGGAGTTCCTGGTCCAGGGCACCCTGTACCCGGACGTGGTCGAGTCCGGCGGCGGCACCGGCACCGCCAACATCAAGTCGCACCACAACGTGGGCGGCCTGCCCGAGGACCTTGAGTTCAAGCTGATCGAGCCGCTGCGCAAGCTGTTCAAGGACGAGGTCCGCATGGTCGGCCAGGAGCTCGGCCTGCCGGAGGAGATCGTCCAGCGCCAGCCCTTCCCGGGACCCGGCCTCGGCATCCGCATCGTCGGCGAGGTCACCAAGGAGCGCCTGGACCTGCTGCGCGAGGCCGACGCCATCGCCCGCGAGGAGCTGACCGCGGCCGGCCTCGACCGCGACATCTGGCAGTGTCCGGTGGTCCTGCTCGCCGACGTCCGCAGCGTCGGTGTCCAGGGCGACGGCCGCACCTACGGCCACCCGATCGTGCTGCGCCCGGTGTCCTCCGAGGACGCCATGACCGCCGACTGGTCCCGGCTGCCGTACGACGTCCTCGCCAAGATCTCCACCCGGATCACCAACGAGGTGCGCGACGTCAACCGTGTGGTCCTCGACGTGACCTCCAAGCCGCCGGGGACCATCGAGTGGGAGTAGGGCCTAGGCCCTGTC
This sequence comes from Streptomyces sp. Ru71, assembly GCF_002920535.1. Taxonomy (GTDB): domain Bacteria; phylum Actinomycetota; class Actinomycetes; order Streptomycetales; family Streptomycetaceae; genus Streptomyces. The sequence goes on from NZ_PQSS01000012.1 coordinate 121,388, forward strand.
GTTTGGATCAGGCCGGCTGCGAGAAACGGTGCCTCTCGGCCGGCCCGAGCGGGGGCGATGGGGGTGCCCCCGCGCGAGCTTGATTCGAGCGTGGGGGAGCGTGCAGCTGCAAGGCGGAGGAGGGCGACAACGCGGAGCGTTGGCAACCGACGACAACGCGGCAGATGCGCGTGCCAGACCCCGCGACGCCGGGATGATCCAAACGACGGGGCCTACGTGCGCTTGAGCGTGCGCAGGGGCTCACCGGGCTTCCAGACCTGGGTGACGAGGTACTTCTCGTCCTCCACATAGGTCCTGACGACTTCGGTCGGCTCGGTACGGAAGAGGTGGAACGGCTGCGGCGGTTCCGCCTCTTTCGCGTATGCGGACTTCTCGGGGCCGTCCGGCACCTCGTACGCCCGCCCGCTGATCCGTACGTCCCCGCCGCCCATCCCGGTGCCCTCCCCGGGGTTCGCCTGGAGCGCGAAGCGGGGGTCGCGGTGCAGGTCACGCGCCTTGAGCGAGCCGTCCATCATCCCCAGCCAGAGGTGGCCGTGCCGGAAGTCGACCTCCAGCCCGGAGGTGCGCGGGGAGCCGTCCCTGCGCAGGGTGACGAGGACGTGGTGGGTGAAGGCGCGGAAGCGTTCCTCGACGATCCGGGCGAAGTCCGGCTCGGCGGCGGTGAAGTCTGTCCAGTCAGCTGCCATACGGCGATTCTGTCGCCCAAAGGCGACATCTCCTGTCGTCTTTCGGCTGGGTCTGTTCTCCTCGGCTGACCGGCGGTAACTTCCCGCCCGTAAAGCCATCGAGTGCCGGAGGACCAATGCCCGGGCCCACTCCGCCCCCACCCCTGCCCAGCGACCGGCTGCTGTTCGCGATGCCGCCCAAGCACGCCTCCGTCGAGGACGAGCGCCGGTACCGCAAGGAGCGGCTCGCGGGGGCGCTGCGGATCTTCGGCCGGCTCGGCTTCGAGGACGGCGTCTCCGGGCACATCACCGCACGCGACCCCGAGTTCACCGACTGCTTCTGGGTCAACCCCTTCGGTCTGCCCTTCCGGCACGTCACCGTCAGCGACCTGGTGCTCGCCAACTCCGACGGCCAGGTGATCGAGGGCCGCTACCACGTCAACCAGGCCGCCTTCACCGTCCACGCCCGGGTGCACGCCGCCCGCCCGGACGTCGTCGCCGTCGCCCACTGTCACTCCGTGCACGGGCGCGCGCTGGCCGCCCTGGGCGAGCTCATCGACCCGATCACCCAGGAGAGCTGCGCCTTCTACGAGGACGTCGCGCTGTACGACGCCTACACCGGCGTCGCCGTCGACGCCGAGGAGGGCCGCAGGATCGCGGACGCGCTCGGCTCGCGCAAGGCGCTCGTGCTGCGCAACCACGGGCTGCTGACCGTGGGCGACTCGGTGGACGCCGCCGCCTGGTGGTTCGTGACGATGGAACGCTCCTGCCAGGTCCAGCTGGCCGCCAAGGCCGCCGGGCGGCCCGTCCTGATCGACCACAAGCTGGCCACCGCGACGCGCGAACAGCTCGGCGGGGATCTGGTGGCGTGGATCAACTACCAGCCGATGTGGCAGGACATCACCCGCAGCGAGCCGGACCTGCTCACCTGAGGCCCCAGGGTCAACACGGCGACGCCGGATTCACCCGCGCTGACCAGACCTGGCGGCCGGGGAGTGCGCCGGGTAGGGCACAATTCGCTCGTCGCGGGGGGAGTTGTCCACCGGTGGCCGGATGTCCGGCACAGGCCGCCGGTGATCGGCGTCGGTGATCAGGGTCGTGGGGAAGGCAGGCTCGGACGTGGCGGTGCAGGAGGCGAGAGGCGGTGCGCCGGCGGGCGCGCACGAGGGCGGCTGCACCTGCGGGGACTGCCCGCACGGGGCGCGCGAGGGACACCGGCGCGCGGTCGCGGCGTTCCTCGTCAAACGCGACGAGTTCGCCGCCGGTGAGGGCCTGCCGGCCGCCGTGGCGCACTCCGCGTCCGCCTCCCGGCAGTGGGTCTCCGAGGAACTCACCCAGTCCGCCGCCCTGGTCGCCGAGCGGGGCCGCGCCGAGGGCGACGCCTGGCTGACCGGGCTGTGGCGGCGCACCGTGTACCCGGTCTGGGCGGCGGTCGTCGTCCTGCTGCTGGTCCAGTCCCTGACCGCGATCGGCGCCGGCTGGAGCGCGGCCCGCACCGCCGGGCTGCTCGCCGCGCTGCTCGTCGCCCTCGCCCTGACGGCGGCGTCCTGGTTCCACCGCGCCCGCGGCGGAGTGCTGGCGCCCGTGATCGGTGAGGACAACCGGCTGTCGACCTCCCGCGCGGTGGCCGCCTGCTGGGTCCTCTTCGTGGCCTACGCGGTGCTCGTCCTGGCCGGGCAGCTCGCGGCGGCCTCTGGGCACCGCCGCCGCGACGCCCTGATCTCCGGCCTCGAACTCTCCCGTGGCGCCGGCACGGTGACCGTGCTGGCCGTGGTCTGCGGGATCGCCGTGCTGGTGCGGCGCGTGGTGGCGCTGCGAGTGCTCGGGCAGCGGCTGCAGAAGGTCCGCGCGGACCGCCCGCGCGCCGCCGACCTGCTCACCGACGACTCCGGCCGGGGCGCCTTCGCCGACCTCCAGTACGTCGTGATCAGCGCGGTCGCCCTGGTGTTCACGGCGGTACGGCTGGCCCGGCGCCCCGACCAGCTGCCCGACCTGCCGTGGGGGCTGGCGGTGGTGGTGCTGATCTCGGCCGCGACCTATGTCGCCGCCAAGTACGCCGAGGGCGGCCGTCCCGTGATCCTCTCCGTCGTCCGGGCCCGGGAGGCCGGCGACCTGGACGCGCCGATCCGCCAGGGCGACGACATCGAGATCCGCGGCGCCGGGTTCGTCCCGCCGGGCGCGCAGGGCGCCGACCGGCTGTCCAGGATGACGGTGCGCATCGGGGCGGTGCATGTGCACGTCCCGCTGATCCCGGTCACCGGCGGCTTCAGCAACCCCACCGACACCGTGCTGACCGTGCCGGTCCCCGCCGACGTCGAGCCGGGCCGGGTCGAGGTGCAGGTGGTGACCGCGGCGGGCGCGGAGACGAACCGCTACACCATCGACGTGACCGAGTGAGCGGATTGGCCGAGTCCCGGACGGATTGAGCCGATCGCCGCTTGCGTACGTATCGTCGGGTGACGGCACCGGCGGGCGAGAGGCGGCTGGAAGAGATGACTCACAGCATGCGTACGGACACACGCACCCCCCACCTCCCCGGCGGCGCCACCTGGCGGGACTCCGCCGCCCGCTACGCCCTGCTGCCGCTGCGGGTGTTCCTGGGCGTCACCTTCGTCTACGCGGGTCTGGACAAGCTCACCGACAGCGGCTTCATGCAGGCCTCCGGCGCGGGGTCCATCGGCGACACGATGCGCTCCGTCCGCGACTCGGCGGCCATCCCGGCGCTGGTCGACCTGGCGCTGAAGAGTCCCGTCGGCTTCGGCTACGCCATCGCCTTCGGTGAGCTGGCCGCCGGCATAGGCATCCTGCTCGGCTTCCTGGGCCGCCTCGCCGCACTCGGCGGCGTCTTGATCTCGCTGAGCCTGTGGCTGACGGTGTCCTGGGCCACCACCCCCTACTACTACGGCAACGACCTGGCTTATCTGATGGCCTGGCTCCCCCTGGTCCTGGCCGGCACCCCGCTGTTCTCGGTCGACGCGCTGCTGCGGGCACGCCGGCGGGCCAGGGCGTACCAGTAGGACTGCCGGGCAGGACGGCGCCGGGCCCGGACGCCCGTGGGGTGTCCGGCCGGCCCCGGCCGGTCAGCCCGGGCCGCGGCGGCGTATCCCCCGGCAGACCACGCCCACCGCGCCCGCCAGGCACAGGCCCCCCACGACGAGGGGGATCGCGGTGAACCACGGCGTGTGCCACAGGCCGCCCGCGTCGCCCGCGTACAGGACTCCCGCGACGGTGAGGGCGAGGCCGGCGACCAGCCGGCCGGGCTGGAACTCATGACGCAGCACGGGTCACCTCCACCTGTCCGACGCCGGCCTGCAGGTCCAGGTCGAGCGTGCCGGCCTTCTTCGGGCCGGTGACCGGTCTCAGGGTCACCTGCTGGTGCCTGCCCGGCTCCACGTCCACGTCGTTCGCCTCGTCACCCGGCAACTGGATGTCACCCACCCCCACTTCGATGTCCGCCGTCACCGTCACCTCCGGCGGCACGATCACCCGCACCTTGCCCACGCCCACGTCGGCCACCGTGGCGACCGTACGGCCCGGAGCCACCTCGATCCGGGACAGGTCGAGCGTGCCGACGCCCGTGCCCAGGTGGTACTTCGGCTGGATGTCCGCCACCGCCGCCGGCCGCCACGTCGTCCGCGTCCACTGCGTGCCGATGTCGTGCGGCAGCGCCGCCGACGCGGTGAGCAGCGCCGCCGTGACCAGGGACCAGAAGATCGACCCCGCACCCGTGCGTCCGAGGAACGCGCTGACGGCGATCCCGGCCCCGAACACCACCAGCGCCCCGGCCAGCCCCGCCTGCAGGCTGGTGCCGAGCGGGTGGTCGTGCCAGGTCAGCCCGGTGCCGAGGCCGCCAGCGACCAGCGCCAGCAGGAACACCCAGCCGCCTATCCAGCGCGGACCGCGCGGTACCGGCCGGACCGTGGCACGCTCGGGTGCCGTGCGCTCCGGGGGCACACCGCGGCTGATGTTGACGGCCGCCGCGACGTCCCGGTCGTGCGGGTCGCCGGGTCCCCACAGATACCCCGTGCCACCGACATGGGTGCCGTCCTTGACTATGGGGTCGCGCCACCAGGACGGGTAGGCGGCAGCGGCCGGCGGCGCCTGCGCTTCCGGCGGGGCGTCCGCCGCGGCCTGCGCGGCCAACGGGTCGGGGCTCGTCCCGCCGCGCCGCTGCGACCAGTACCCGGCGCCGGCCAGCAGCAGCGAGAGCACCACGGCGAAGGTGAGCACCCCGCCGTTGCGCAGCATCGACAGGAACACCCCGCAGCCGACGAGCGCGAACAGCACGGCCGCCAGCGCCTGTCCGTCGACCCGCCCGGTGAGGAGCTTGCGCACCTCGTTCTCGTCCTCGTCGTCGTAGGGGACGAACAGCCAGGCGAAGCCGTAGAAGATCAGACCGATGCCGCCGGCCGCGGCCAGCACGGCGAGCGTGATCCGGAAGATCACCGGGTCCATGTCGCAGCGCCGCCCCAGCCCGGCGCACACCCCGGCGATCGTCCGGTGCCGGTGGTCGCGCCGGAAGCCGTGCGGCGGCCCGGCCGGGCCGGTGTCCGGCTCCCCGGTCGCGGCCGTCGCGCCGGACGCGGCACCCGGCCCGGGCACCCCGTCCGCTGCGTGCTGGTGATCGGTCATGGGTCCATGGTGACGGTCGGGGCGCCGCCGCGGCAGTCGGGACGACCCTGGCCCGACCCTGATATCGCCCCTGACCCGGACGCCCGCGACACGCCGCCCCCACCCGGAGCGAAGATCAGGGGCGTCTCGGGGGCCGACCCTGATGCTCCGCACCGCCCGCCGTGTGACCATCGATGGCATGCCGGAAGCCGCAGCAGCGCCCCTCGACGATCCGCGGCCGCCGCGCAAGCTCTACCGCAGCAGCGACGGACGCTGGCTCGGTGGCGTGGCGCGGGGGCTCGCGGGGCATCTCGGGCTGCCCGTGATCTGGGTCCGCCTGGTCTTCGTGGGCCTGTTCATGGCCGACGGCCTCGGCGCTCTGCTGTACGCGGCGTTCTGGTTCTTCGTGCCGCTCGGCGTCGGCGGCGTCGACGCGCAGAAGCCACCGGCCCTGGTCGGCACCGAGATATCGCCCGACGGCCGGCGCAGACTCGTCGCCCGCAAGCCCGACAAGGGCCAGATCGTCGCCCTGCTCCTCATGGTCGTCGTGGCCCTGATCTTCGTGAGCAGCGTGAACATCGGCAACGGCGCCAAGGCGTATCTGCTGCCCGCGGTGCTCGTCGCCGCGGGTGTCGCCCTGGTGTGGCGGCAGGCGGACAACGCCCGCCGGGCCCGCTGGGTCGAGGTGGGCCGCCGCCGGCGCACCCTGACCCTGCTGCGGACCGTGGGCGGCGTGCTGCTGGTGACGGCCGGCGTGTCCGGCATCTTCGTCCTGCAGGGCTCCGCCGCGCACCTCGGCTCGGTGCTGCAGGCCGCGCTCGCGGTCCTCGTCGGGATAACGCTGCTGGCCGGCCCGTATCTGGTGCGCATGACCCAGGACCTGTCCGAGGAGCGCCTGATGCGCATCCGCGCCCAGGAGCGCGCGGAGGTCGCCGCCCATGTCCACGACTCGGTGCTGCACACCCTGACCCTGATCCAGCGCAACGCCGACAACCCGGGCGAGGTGCGCCGCCTGGCCCGCGCCCAAGAACGCGACCTGCGCACCTGGCTGTACAAGCCGGAGGGCACCGGCAAGGACGAGGCCGACGAGCCGGCCACGCTCGCCGACGCCGTCAAGCGCAACGCCGCCGAGGTGGAGGACAAGCACGGCGTGGCCATCGAGGTGGTCGTCGTCGGCGACTGCCCGCTCGACGAGCGGATCGCCGCGCAGATGCAGGCCGCGAGGGAAGCGATGGTGAACGCCGCCAAGTACGGTGGCGAGGGCGGCCCGGTGCAGGTCTTCGCCGAAGTCGAGGGCAGGACGGTGTTCGTGTCCGTACGGGACCGGGGCCCCGGCTTCGACCTCGACGCGATACCCGCCGACCGCATGGGCGTGAGAGAGTCGATCATCGGCCGGATGGAGCGCAACGGCGGCACGGCGCGGCTGCGCGCGGTGCCGGGCGGCGGCACCGAGGTCGAGCTGGAGATGGAGAGGGCGGAGAAGACGTCATGAGCGACCCGACCGAGGCGAACGGTACGGCGGAGACCGGCGGCACGGGCGAGCGCCGGGTGCGTGTGGTCCTCGTCGACGACCACCGCATGTTCCGCACCGGCGTGCAGGCCGAGATCGGCCGGACCGAGGAGACGGGCGTCGAGGTCGTCGGCGAGGCCGCGGACGTCGACCAGGCGGTCACCGTCATCACCGCGACCCGGCCCGAGGTGGTCCTCCTCGACGTCCACCTGCCGGGCGGCGGCGGCGTCGAAGTGCTGCGCCGGTGTGCGGCGTTGATGGCCGACGCCGAGCAGCCCGTGCGCTTCCTGGCGCTGTCCGTGTCGGACGCCGCGGAGGACGTGATCGGCGTGATCCGCGGCGGCGCCCGCGGATACGTGACGAAGACGATCACCGGCAGCGACCTCGTCGACTCGATCTTCCGGGTCCAGGAGGGCGACGCGGTGTTCTCCCCGCGCCTGGCCGGGTTCGTCCTGGACGCCTTCGCCTCCACCGACGCCCCGCCGGTCGACGAGGACCTCGACCGGCTCACCCAGCGCGAGCGCGAGGTGCTGCGGCTGATCGCCCGGGGCTACGCCTACAAGGAGATCGCCAAGCAGCTGTTCATCTCGGTGAAGACGGTCGAGTCCCATGTCTCGGCGGTGCTGCGCAAGCTCCAGCTGTCCAACCGCCACGAGCTGACCCGCTGGGCGACGGCCCGCCGGCTGGTCTGACCCCGGAAGGCGAGGCCGAGGCGACCGCCGGGCTCACACCACCCGTGTCGCGCCCGCGAACGGCATCTGGTCGATGGGGGCGAGGCGCACCGGGGCCGACGGGTTGGGGGCGTGGATCATCTGCCCGCCGCCCACGTAGATGCCGACGTGGCTGATGCCGGAGTAGAAGAACACCAGGTCGCCCGGGCGCAGTTCGGAGCGGGAGACGCGGCGGCCGGCGCCGATCTGCGCGTAGGTCGTGCGCGGCAGGGAGACCCCGGCGGAGCGGTAGGCGGCCTGCACCAGGCCCGAGCAGTCGAAGGCGTTCGGGCCGGTCGCGCCCCACACGTAGGGGCTGCCGAGCTTGCTGTAGGCGTAGGCGACGGCGGCCGCCGCCCGTGCGTCGGGGGCCTCGGCGGTCACGGACCCCGGCGCGGTGAGGGCCTCGCGTGCGCCGGCCGCGTCGCGTGAGGCGCGGTCCGTGCCGGGCGTCTGGGCGCCGATCCGCCGCCGCTCCTCGGCGGTCAGCCGGGACAGCAGCCGGCGGGCCTCGTCCAGCTTGGCGGTGATCGTCTGCTTCTGCCGCTTCAGCTCCGCCCGACGGGAGCGCAGCGAGGCGAGTTCCACGCGCGCGGCGCCGCGCAGCCGCTCGATCTCGCGCAGTTGACCCCGCACCTGGGCGACGGCCGTGGCCTGCCGGTGGCCGGCGCGTTCGGCGAGCGCGGCGCCGTCCAGGTACCGCTCGGGGCTGTCGGAGAGCGCGAGCTGCAGCGCGGGGTCGAGGCCGCCGCTGCGGTACTGGGCGCTTGCGACGGAACCCAGCGCGTCCCGGGCCTCGTTCAGCCGCTGCTGCTTGCGTGCCGTCTCGTCCTGCAGGTCCTTCAGCCGGCGCTCGGCCGCCCCCGCCTTCTCCTGGGCGCCGTTGTACTTCTCGGTGGCCACCTCGGCCTGCTGGTACAGCTTGTCGACCTGGGCCTTGACCTGGGCCGGCGTCAGTGGGGGCTCGGCGTGGCCGGTGCCGTCGAACGCCGTCGCCGTCGCCGCGCCCGCGAGGGCGACGGTGAACGCCGTACGGGCCGTCTGGCCGCCGAGCGGGCGTTGTCGGGGCTTGCGGTGCGCTGCCACGTGGACTGCACGTCCTTTCCTGCGACGCCGGTTGCCGCCTCAGAGCCGGCCGAGCGGGGGCACGCCCGGCGGTGACCCGACAGGGGAGCGGGGCACCGCCGGGCCCTTCGGCGGTGGTGACCGACGGCCGCCCCTGGCCCGGACGGCGGTGGGGAGCCGGCCACCTGGTGGAGGACGCTAAACCCGTGAGTGACGGGAAGGTGACGGCGTGTACGGAACTGGCGCGAGTGGACCGCGAGGTGACCGCATCCGACCGTGATCCCGGTCCCATGGCGGCGATTTCACGCAGTGGGCCGACCGATGCGGCGGTCCGAGGGACGGCAGGGGCGGCGGAGTGCTACGGACCGAATATGGCTAGGCTCCGGCCCCATGGACATACTCATCCATTTTTTAGTCGCCTGTCACATCATCGGTATCGCCTCGCTCCTGGGCGGGTTCCTCACCCAGCGGAAGGCGATGGTCCAGGGCACGGCCCGCTTCGTCCCCGCGATGCTGCACGGCGCCCTGGTGATGCTCGTCACCGGCGTGGCCCTGGTGGGACTGAACAAGGCCGACGACCACTCCGTCAACAACGTCAAGATCGGCATCAAGCTGGCGCTGCTGGTCGTGATCCTCGCCCTGACCTACGTCAAACGCGACGAGGAGAAGGTGGACAAGCCGGTGTTCGCGCTGGTCGGCCTGCTCACCATGGCGAACATCTTCATCGCGGTGCTGTGGACGTGAGCGCGTAACGGGCCGAGGCGGCGGCCCCCGCGGCCACGGCCAGCCAGGCGGCCACCGCGATCCACAGCAGCGCCTCACCCAGCTCTTTGAGCCACGGCACGTCGACAGCGGCGGCGACGGACAGCGTCGCCGCCGCCGTCATACCGAGCGGGAACACCGTGGCCCACCGGCGGGTGTCATAGGTGAGCCGGGGCCGCACCACCTCGGCAACCGCTAGGAGTACGTACCAGACCAGGTCGAGGATCAGTAGAGCGACGGTCAGGAACCGCAGGACGCCGCGGTCGTCGTCGTTCCACAGATACAGCCGCGCGCTGTCGGCGGCGAGCAGCTTCGCCCCGGCGAGCGCGGAGATCGCCAGCGCGCCGCCCGCGATCCAGTGGTCGCCGGGCCCCTCCCACACCTGCCGCAGGTCGAAACGGGCCAGGGCGATGCCGTAGAGCAGCAGGCCGAGCGCGAACAGCACCAGAGCCGTGTGCGCGAGCCAGGCCGTCGCCAGGGTGCCCGCGAGGACGGCGGCGAGCACGGCCAGTCCCTGCGTGGCCACGCAGGCGAGGAACACCGCGCCCGGCATGCGCGGCTTCCAGTGCCCGATGACCGTGACGGTCAGCACCGGCCACAGCACCGCCGCCAGCGCCAGCAGCGCCTCGGCGAGCGTGGTCCAGCCCAGCAGCACGAACCGGGCGCCCAGCACCGTCGTCGCGGCCACCGACGTCAGCGCGCCCGGCGTGGCCGCCTCGGCCTCCCAGCGCGGGCGGTCCGTCAGCAGCCGCAGGGCGAACTCCGCGGCCAGGCCCAGCCAGCCGGCGCAGGCCGCCACCAGCCAGATCCGGGACAGCAGCTCGTACCCGGTCAGCCGCAGCCCTATCGACACGATGCCGGTGGCCATCACGGCGGCCCCGGCGGCCGGGGTGCGCTGCGACCACCACGCGCGCAGCGGGTACGGGGAGCCGGACGCGGCCTGCCGGCGCGAGGAAACGGACATGCCGTCGATGCTAGGAACCGACGGCGCACCCCGCGCACGGGGCACGCGCACCGGCCGGTGCAAACCGTCAGGCCGGGCGTACGACGCTGTGGATGGCCGACTCGCCGTCGTAGTAGATGGACTCCTCGCGCACATAGGCGCCGGGCTTGGGGGCGTGGATCATCATGCCGCCGCCGATGTAGACGCCGACGTGGCTGACGTCGTCGTAGAAGAACACCAGGTCGCCGGGCTGGGCCTGGGACAGCGGGACGGTCGTGCCGGCGTTCACCTGGTCGTAGGTGGTGCGCGGCAGGTCGACGCCGGCGGCCTTCCAGGCGGCCTGGGTGAGACCGGAGCAGTCGTAGGAGTCGGGGCCGGTGGCGCCCCACACGTACGGCTTGCCGATCTGCGCGCGGGCGAAGGCGAGCGCCTTGTCGGCCTGGGAGCCGGTGCTCGTGCTCCCGGTGCCGGTGCCCGTTCCCGTGCTCGTGCCGCCGGTGCCGGTCGAGGAGCCGCCGCCGTCCTGCTGCTGGGCCTGCTGGGCGGCCTCCTGCTGCCGGGCCAGTTCCGCGGCCTTGCGCGCGGCCTCCTCCTGCTTGCGCCGCTCGATCGCCGCGAGCCGCGCCTTCTCCTCGGCGGTCAGCCGCGCCAGCAGCTCACGCGCGTCGGCGAGCTTCTTCTGCACGGTGGCCTTGGCGGTGCGCAGATCGTTCTGCGACTCGGTGAGCGTGCGCAGGCTGTCGGTGGCCTCGCGGCGCTGCCTCATCGTCTCCGACTGCTGGGTGACGTAGTCGTCGACGGCCTCCTTCTGGTGGCTGGTCAGCCGGTCCATCAGGTGGCTCTGGTCGAAGTACTGCTGCGGGGAGTCGGCGAGCAGGAAGGTCGCCGTGCCGGGCAGGGAGGCGCCGCCGGTGCGGTACTGGGCGGCGGCGAAGGACCCCAGCTGCTCCCGCGCCTCGTTGAGCTTCTGGGTGCGCCGGGCGACGTCGTCCATCAGGGCGTCGGCCCGCGTGCGCTGCTTCGCGGTCCGCTCCTTGGCCGCGTTGTACTTGTCGGTCGCGGTCTCCGCCTGCCGGTAGAGGTCGTCGACCTTCTTCTCGACCTCCTCCAGGCTGGGCCTGTCGTCCGCGGGCGCGGCGCCGGCCGTCTGCGAGAGCAGGGCGACGGAGGTGAGGGCGGCCGTGGCCAGGGCGGGGGTGCGTATTCCGGTGAGGGTGCCGGCGGGACGCGACTTGCGGTGCGACGCCAAGGGAGGCGACTCCTTCCAACGCGCCGCCTACCGGGTTAGCTGTCGGGTTCGGGCGGGTGGAAGGTGCGCCCTACGGCTCCCGTGCGCGGGAGGTCCGATTCACCCCAGGTCTCGGTCGGGTCCCCGGCTCCGGACGCCGCGCGGGCGTGCCGGACTCGGCGGAGGCCGCGCGGCCCGGCGACGTTCGCCGGTGGAGGTCGTACGGCCTGGGCGGCACGGTAGCCAACTCGTGTGCCTGCTGTGAAGGTTGGTGCGTGATATGCCCGATACATTTCCGTGACCATGGCGTGCCGTGGCCGGACGGTGATGCTCAGTGACCTGGCCCGTCACCGACCGCTGCCGCACGGTGACGTGTGATGTTCCCCGGACGGGCCACAGGTTGTCAGTGGGGCGCCCTAGACTCGGAGAGCGATGAGCAGCCTCTTTGACGACAGCTTCCTGGCGGACCTCCAGGCCCCGCGGGCCCACGCGGAGGAACCCCCGCCGCCGCCCGAGGACGATCACGCTCCGGAGCCGCTTCCGGACGATCTGTTCGGCGGGAAGTTCGACGTGCCGCCGGACCGGGACGAGTACTACCGCGACGGCGCCCCGCGCCCCGCGATCGACTCCGCCGCGCTGCTGGACGGGCTCAACGACAACCAGCGCGCCGCCGTCGTGCACTCCGGCTCCCCGCTGCTCATCGTCGCCGGCGCCGGCTCCGGCAAGACCCGCGTGCTCACCCACCGCATCGCGTACCTGCTCGCCGAGCGGGACGTCCACCCGGGCCAGATCCTCGCGATCACCTTCACCAACAAGGCCGCGGGCGAGATGAAGGAGCGCGTCGAGCAGCTCGTCGGCCCGCGCGCCAACGCGATGTGGGTGATGACCTTCCACAGCGCGTGCGTGCGCATCCTGCGCCGCGAGTCCAAGAAGCTCGGCTTCACCTCGTCGTTCTCGATCTACGACGCCGCCGACTCCAAGCGCCTGATGGCCCTGGTCTGCCGCGACCTGGAGCTCGACCCCAAGCGCTTCCCGCCCAAGTCCTTCAGCGCCAAGATCAGCAACCTGAAGAACGAGCTGATCGACGAGGAGGACTTCGCCGCCCAGGCCGCCGACGGCTTCGAGAAGACCCTCGCCCAGGCCTACGCCCTGTACCAGTCGCGGCTGCGCGAGGCCAACGCCCTCGACTTCGACGACCTGATCATGACGACGGTCAACCTGCTGCGCGCCTTCCCCGACGTGGCCGAGCACTACCGCCGCCGCTTCCGGCACGTCCTGGTCGACGAGTACCAGGACACCAACCACGCCCAGTACGCCCTGGTGCGCGAGCTCGTCGGCACGGGGGAGTACGACGAGGACCTCCCGCCCAGCGAGTACGACACCCCGCCCGCCGAGCTGTGCGTGGTGGGTGACGCCGACCAGTCGATCTACGCCTTCCGCGGCGCGACGATCCGCAACATCCTCCAGTTCGAGGAGGACTACCCGGACGCCACGACGATCCTGCTGGAGCAGAACTACCGCTCCACGCAGACCATCCTGTCCGCCGCCAACGCGGTCATCGAGCGCAACGAGTCCCGCCGCCCGAAGAACCTGTGGACCAACGCCGGCCAGGGCGCCCGCATCACCGGCTACGTCGCCGACACCGAGCACGACGAGGCCCAGTTCGTCGCCGACGAGATAGACCGCCTGGTCGACGCGGGCGAGGCCAAGTCGGGTGACGTCGCCGTCTTCTACCGCACCAACGCCCAGTCCCGTGTCTTCGAAGAGGTCTTCATCCGCGTCGGCCTGCCCTACAAGGTCGTCGGCGGCGTCCGCTTCTACGAGCGCAAGGAGGTCCGTGACGTCCTGGCCTACCTGCGCGTCCTCGCCAACCCCGAGGACTCCGTCCCGCTGCGCCGCATCCTCAACGTGCCCAAGCGGGGCATCGGCGAGCGCGCCGAGGCGATGGTCGACGCCCTCGCCCAGCGCGAGAAGATCAGCTTCCCGCAGGCCCTGAAGCGGGTCGACGAGGCGTACGGCATGGCCGCGCGCTCCACGAACGCCGTCAAGCGGTTCAACACGCTGATGGAGGAGCTGCGCACGATCGTCGAGTCGGGCGCCGGTCCCGCCACGATCCTGGAAGCCGTCCTGGAGCGCACCGGCTACCTCGCCGAGCTGCAGGCCTCCACCGACCCCCAGGACGAGACCCGCATCGAGAACCTCCAGGAACTGGCCGCCGTGGCCCTGGAGTTCGAGCAGGAGCGGGAGGAGGGCACCCTCTCGGACTTCCTCGAACAGGTCGCCCTGGTCGCCGACTCCGACCAGATCCCCGACGAGGACGAGGAAGGCTCCGGCGTCATCACCCTGATGACCCTGCACACCGCCAAGGGCCTGGAGTTCCCGGTCGTCTTCCTCACCGGCATGGAGGACGGCGTCTTCCCGCACATGCGCGCCCTCGGCCAGACCAAGGAACTGGAGGAGGAGCGCCGCCTCGCCTACGTCGGCATCACCCGCGCCCGGGAGCGGCTGTATCTCACCCGGTCGGCGATGCGCAGCGCGTGGGGCCAGCCGTCGTACAACCCGCCCTCCCGGTTCCTGGAGGAGATCCCGCCGCACCACGTCGAGTGGAAGCGCACGGGCGGGGCCGCTCCGGTCTCCTCCGGGCCCGCCTCGGGCATCGCCGCGTCGCTGTCCTCGTCCCGCTCGCGTTCCTCCGCCGCGGGCGCGTCCGGGTTCGCCACCCGCCGTGCCGGGGACAAGCCGGTGGTCGCGCTGGCCGTCGGGGACCGGGTCACGCACGACCAGTTCGGGCTGGGCACGGTCGTCGCGGTGAAGGGCACCGCCGACAAGGCCGAGGCGACGATCGACTTCGGCGACGGCAAGCCGAAGCGGCTGCTGCTCAGGTACGCGCCGGTGGAGAAGCTGTAAGTCCCGTGCGGTTCCGGGGGCTTCGGCCCCCGGACGGGCTCAGGTCGGGTCCAGACCGTGGCTGCGCAGCCACGGCAGCGGGTTGATCGCCGAGCCGCCGCCGGGGCGTACCTCGAAGTGCAGGTGCGGGCCGGTGGAGTTGCCCGAGTTGCCGGAGTACGCGATCGGCTGGCCGGCCTTGACGCTCGTACCGGAGGACACGCGGTAGCTGGAGAGGTGGCAGTACCACGTCTCCGTGCCGTCCTTCGCGGTCACGATCATCATGTTGCCGTAGGCGCTGTTCCACTGCGTGCGCACGACGCCGTCGGTCGCGGCCATCACCGTGGTGCCGTACGACACCGGGAAGTCGATACCGGTGTGCACCGACATCCAGTTGATGCCGGCCTGCCCGAAGTAGGCGCTCAGACCGTGCTGGAGGACCGGCAGCGCGAACTTGGGGCGCATCCGCTCCTTGCGCGCCGCCTCCTCCGCGGCCTTCTTGCGCTCCAGCTCCTGCTGCGCCTTGAGGTCGATGCGCTCCTGCGTCCGGCTGGCCCGGTCGGCGAAGTCGTCGGCGCCGGCGGACAGGCTCGCGAGCTGGGTGTCCAGCTTGTTGTTGGCGGCGGACGGTTTCACCGCGTGCGCGTCGGAGGCGGTGACGGAGGTGTCCGAGCCGCCGTCGTCGCTCAGCGCTCCGACGGAGGCGGCGGCGGCGCCGGCGACACCCACCACACACGCCGACGGTACGGCGATGGTCAGCAGCGCCGACCGCTTGGCGGGCGTACGGCGGCGGGAGCGGGACGCGCCCCGTGCCGCCGCGCGGGATGCCGGGCGCGGGGTGTTCTCCTCCTGCTCCTCCAGGAGCGGTGCGGAGGCCAGGTCGACGGCGGGCAGCTCACCGGTGGACGCCAACTCGCCCTCGGTGTCCCCGTGTTCCTCGTAGGAGACCTGGTCGAAGGTGGCGGTGGCGGCTGCGGTGTGCTGGTCGTGCTGGTCCTGCTGGTCGAAAGGTTCCGGCTGGTGTGCGTAACCGCCGGTCATGTCAGTGGCGCCACCGGAGTTCCACTGCGTCGCGTCGTAGACGCCGGTGTCGTAGGCCTGCGTGCCCCAGTCCCACTGCTGGGTGGCGTCGGCGGTGGACTGGTCGGGCTGGAGCCAGGCGGACGCGTCCCACTGCCCGGAGACATCGGCGGCGGTGGCCTGCGGCGGAATGGCCGACAGATGCTGGTAGTCGGCCGTCCACGCGGTCGTGTCATAGGCGCCGGTGTCGTAGGCGGCGTGGTGCTGGGCCGCGTACGGGTCCTGGTGCAGGGCCTGGTGACCGCCGGTGGCCCACTGGCCGGTGTCGTAGCCGCCGTCAGCGGGCATGCTGCCGAAGAGCGGGTCGGTCGCGAACGTCCCTGTGCTGTGGGCGCCGTTGGAAAAACCGCTCGCGTCGTACCCGCTGTACGTGGTGAAGTCGCCGTACGGGGCGTCCTGCCCGCCGTACGACGCGTACTGCGCCGAGGCGGCGTCGGAAGCCGGAGCCGGGGTGGTCATGGTCCCCGACGGGTGACGGTCGTTCACCAACTTCTCTTTCGCCTCGACAACAGGGGCTGCCAGAGCAGTGCGGCGACTGTACCCGGCGGTACGCGGGCACGACAATCTTCGTCTGGTTTCCCGCGCGCAGGAAACGGGCATTCGGTCGTCTTTTGGCCTGTCCAGACGCGGGCTTGGCCTTGCGTTCGAAGACTGTTCGACAATCCGTCACCGTCGAGACGCTTCCCGACGGCCGAGGACCTGTTCCGGAGCGGGGCCGTCCGGTCACACGGGGTGACCGGAGCGTCGGTCGCGACCGGTCGGCCTTCCAGCTCAGGCCACGGTCAGGCCGCCCGTGTGCGCGCCGGTGTCCGTTCCGGGGAGCTCCGCGTCGAGGGCCTGGCGTATGCCGGCCGCCACGGCCGGGTGGACCGGCAGGGCCAGATGGCCGATGCCCGTCACCCGGATGTTCTGCGCGAGCAGGTCGGGGTGGTCGATGCAGGCCGACTCCAGCGGGTCCATCAGATGGTCCAGGTCGCTCCAGAAGCTCACGAACCGTGTCCGGCAGCCGGGCGCCGGCTGGGCCAGCTCCAGCAGCACCGGCGAGCCGGGCCGCATCTGGCGCACGATCGGATGGGCGTTGGCCAGCGGCGCCACCCGGGTGCCGGAGTGCGGTGTACCCAGCGTCACCAGCGTGCGCACACGGTGATCGCCGGCCAGGCGCTGCACGTAGTAGCGGGCGATGAGGCCGCCCAGGCTGTGCCCGACCACGTCCACCCGCTCACTGCCCGTGCGCTCGCATATCTCCTCGATGTGCCGGCCCAGCAGCTCGGCCGCGATCCGGATGTCGCAGGTCAGCGGCGAGTAGTTGAGCGACTCGACACGCTGCCTGCCGTGCTGGGCGAGATTGCGGCGCAGCAGCAGGAACACGGACCGGTTGTCGATGAAGCCGTGCAGCAGCACCACGGGCGGATGCGCCGGGGCCGGCAGCCGGGCCGGGTCCGGGCTGTCGTCGGTGCCGTCGGCTCCGGTGTCGTCGGCTCCGGTGGTGGCGTCGAGGGAGCCGGCGTCGAGGGAGGTGCGGGCGCCGCGGACGGGCGGAGCCGGCAGGGCGGCACGGCCCCGACGCTCCTGGACGATGCCCGAGGGATACAGCAGGAGGTGCCCGGTGAGGATCGCGAGCTCCAGGGCGGTCGCCTTCAGCAGGGCCACCGAGAGTCCGGCCAGCCGGTTCGGCAGGAAGCGCTGACAGAGGGGGAGAAAGGGATACAGAACCCTGGTGACCTTCATGGCCGACCTCCTGTCGGCACCCGGGGGAACGGCCCTGTCTCCCGTGTGCCCTCGTGGAAGCCGTGGCCGAGGCCTTCGAGGGGGGTCCTGCGGCGTGTGCGATGTGCTCCTGTGTCGATACGCCGCGCCACCGGGCCGCTCGTAGGGCGGCGGGGCGGCACGGCGACCTCGTTGCGGCTCCCGTGGCGCGTGTTCCTTCCGGGGTACGAGTGCCCCGAAAGTGTCCGGCGCATGACTCCCGGAAACCGGGAACCCTGCGCGATGAACATGTCCCACTGTGTGATTTCCCCCTCGCTGTGCACCGCGAAACTGCCGGTTGCGGGATGCTGGCGATAACGTTCGTTCACTTCCCCGGCCGGTGTGGGTACCGAGGTACTCGTCGGTAGGGATGAATGCAGTCGCTTCATGGAGGCAGTGATGGGTGTGGCAGCCGGTCCGATCCGCGTCGTGGTGGCGAAGCCGGGGCTCGACGGCCACGATCGCGGGGCGAAGGTCATCGCGCGTGCGCTGCGCGACGCGGGCATGGAGGTGATCTACACCGGGCTCCACCAGACGCCCGAGCAGATCGTCGACACCGCGATCCAGGAGGACGCCGACGCGATCGGTCTGTCCATCCTCTCCGGGGCGCACAACACGCTCTTCGCGGCCGTGATCGAGCTGCTCAAGGAGCGGGACGCCGCGGACATCCTGGTCTTCGGCGGCGGCATCATCCCCGAGGCCGACATCCCGCCGCTGAAGGAGAAGGGCGTCGCGGAGATCTTCACCCCCGGCGCGACGACCCAGTCGATCGTGGACTGGGTCCGGGCGAACGTCCGCCAGCCTGCGGAGGCCTGAGCAGCGTTGCGGGCGGCCGGGGCGGCGGCCGGCGGCCCGCGGGTCGTCGGGACGGCCTTCGGCGGTCCGCTGTGCTGGTGGCTCAGTGGGCTGCCGTGACGGTGGGTTTCGGTGGACCGGCGCAGCCGCGGGGTCCGCGGGCCCGCTGCTTCGGCGGGCTCCGGTGACTGACCGTAGCTGCTGCTCGGCGTCATGGCGCCTCCAGCTCCCGTGCCATCACCGCACGCAGGCGCAGTGTCGTGACCAGCCGCTGGAACGCCTCCGCCCAGTAGCCCCCGGCTCCCGGTGAGGCGTCCTCCGGCTCGTCCGGGACCGCGAGCAGCCCGTCGAGCCGTCCGGCCTCCGCCGGATCCAGGCAGCGCTCGGCCAGTCCCATCACTCCGCTGAAGCTCCACGGATAACTCCCCGCGTCCCGGGCGATGTTCAACGCGTCGACCACCGCCCGCCCGAGCGACGGCGCCCACGGCACCGCGCACACCCCGAGCAGCTGGAACGCCTCCGACAGACCGTGCGCCGCGATGAACCCGGCCACCCACTCGGCCCGTTCGCCGGCCTGGAGCGTGCCGAGCAGCTTGGCGCGTTCCGCCAGGGAGACCGCTCCCGGTCCGCCCGCCTCGGGCGCCGACGGTTCCCCGAGCAGCGCCCGTGCCCAGACCCCGTCCCGCTGCCGTACCGCCGCCCGGCACCAGGCGGCGTGCAGTTCGCCCTGCCAGTCGTCGGCGACCGGCAGGGCCAGGATCTCGCCGGGCGTGCGGCCGCCGAGCCGCGCGGACCAGGTGCTCAGCGGAGCGGCCTCCACCAACTGGCCGAGCCACCACGACCGTTCACCCCGCCCCGTCGGCGCCGTGGGCTGCACGCCGTCGCGCTCCATGTCCGCGTCGCACTCGTGCGGCGCCTCCACCACGATCGTCGGTTCCTCGCGCGTGCGGTCCAGGGCCACGCAGGCGCCCGCCCGGACCGCCATCCGTGCGGCCAGCGCCGACGCGGGCAGCGCCGAGAGCAGTTCGGCCGCCGTCGAGCGGACGTTGCGGCTGCGGTCGCCGAGGGCCTGCTCCAGGAACGGCTCGTCATCCGGGCCGAGACCCGTGCGCAGGGAGTCGAGGAACATCAGCCGGTCCTCGGCGCGCTCGGTGGCCCAGGTCCCGGCCAGCAGCGCACGGGCCCCCTCGGGATCGCGGGAGCGCAGCGCGGAGAGCAGGGCGACCCGTTCGGCGAACAGGCCCTCCTGCCACAGCCGCTCGATCTCCTCCCGCCCCTGCGGATGCGGCAGCGTCGTACCGCCGCCGGGCGCGGCCCGCAGGGCGAACCGCCAGTCGGGGTTGAGCCGGGCCAGCCACAGCGCGCGCGGCCCGGCGAACTCCAGTACCGCTGGCCGCAGATCCGTCCGGCCGCGGGCCGCGTCCAGCAGTGCGGGCAGCGCCTGGTGCGGCGGCGCCCAGCCACGGGCGTTGGCCGCGGCCAGCCACTGCGGCAGCAGCTCCATCAGGTCGGGAGCCGTGCCTCTGCGGCCACCGCCCGCGCCGGGCCGGTCGGCCAGCAGCCGGCCGAGTCTGCGGGCCGCCGCAGCGGGTAGCGGCGGGCGCGGGTCGACGGGGGCCGGCTCCGGCCGGGGCGCGGCAGCGGCGGGCCGCAGCCCGGCACGCCGGCGCACGGTCGCCGTGGCCGCGGCGTCCAGCAGCGCCACCGGGGCCTCCCGGCCGCCCGCCGGTGCCGGCGGAGTCCGCCGGTCGGTGCCGAGCAGGGCCGCGGTGACCAGCTCCTCCCAGCTGCCCGACCCGGGTCGGGTCAGGGGAGCCGCCGTCGTGTTCATGGGCTTCCTTTCGGTGGAGGGAGAGACGGGGCGGGACGGGCTCCCGGCAGGCGCTCAGAACACGGGGACGGCGTCCCCGGTGTCCTGGGCCCAGGCGGTGAGCGGGGTGAAGCCGCGGTGGCCGCACTCGCCGAAGACCGTCACCGCCGCGCCACCGGAGAGCGCGACCAGCCGCCACAGGCCGGGGCGGGCGGCCGCTGCCGGGGCCAGCGGCAGCGCGCCGGCGCCGTCCGCGTCCGCGAGCTGCCAGGAGTCACCGGCCGGCGTGGGTATCACCGACTCCAGCGTCACCGGGACCGACTCCAGCCACGGGTCCTCCCGCAGCGCTTCGCCGTAACGGGCGGTGGCCTGCCCGGTCGTCACCCCCTTGGGACGTACGGCCGTCGGCGCGGGCGCGGCGAACAGCTCGCCCAGCGACACCCGCCGCCGGCTGTCCCCCGGGTAGGCGGACACCTCCGCGTCGAGCGCCAGACCGACCGGCAGCGTCAGCTCCGGGGCGCGGCCGGCGGCGCCGTACGACAGCACCAGCGCCGTGCGGTCGGTGGCGGCGCCGTACAGCCAGATCCGGCGCGTCGTCAGCTTCGCGTCGCCCGTGTCGTACTGCGCGAGGACCAGCCACTGGTCGCGCACCGGCGGGCCGTCCGGCGCGGCGGGCAGGCCGACCCGGGAGCGGACCGTCGCCGACAGGTCCTCGGGCAGCTCCTCGCGGCGCAGCCACCCCTGGTCGAGGAGGTGCAGCAGCGCGCACTCCTCCAACAGCCGCACCGGCCAGCCCGGACCGGAACCGGGGATCGCCCCCAACTCCCGCACCCGCGCGACCAGCCCCGGCGCCTGCGCGTCGACCATCCGCGCTGCCGTCTCCTCCCACAGCCCGTACCCCGCCTGCTCGGCCGAGGCCAGACCGGACCGCAGCAGGTCCGCCAGTCGCTGTTCCAGCTCCGTGGCCCCGGCGGTGATCCGCTCCGCCCGGCGCTCGGCCCGCCTGCGCGCCGCCTCCGGGTCGGCGGCGGAGGACGCGGCAGCACCCTCGTCCGCCGCCCGCTTCCGCTCCGCCCGCTCCCTTCTCTCCCGGGTCCACTGCGCGACCCAGGCCGGCGGCTCGGCTCCCGGCACCGAGCCGTCGCCGGACGACCAGAGCAGCAGCAGCCCGAGCGCGTGCTTGCACGGGAACTTCCGGCTCGGGCAACTGCACAGGTACGCGGGACCGGAAGGGTCCGCCAGGTCCACGGCCGTCCGGTACGGCGTACTGCCGCTTCCCGCGCACAGCCCCCACACCGCCCCCTCGCCGGAACAGCCCGCCTCCGACCACGGCCCGGCCGCGCCGAGCTTGCTTCCCGCTTTGCGCGACGCGGCGTCAGGTGCCAGTGCCAGCACCTGGTCCGCACTCCAGCGCACCCCCTGCTGAGTCATGCCATCGAAGGTAGATCCCCCCACTGACAATCGGCCCGGCGAGCGCGTTTGCGCAGGTCGGAACGCATTGTCAGTGGGGTGGTGCAGGGTGGACACAGATCGCCGACCGGCCCAGCTGGAGGGGGACTTCGCCATGTCTGTGACCGTGGATCCGACTTCCGTCGAAGCGAAGGAGACGGAACCGGCCGAGGCGTTGCGGCCGCACGCCGAGGACGCCTTCGCCCATGAACTCGCCGCACTCGCCGCGCAGGACGACCGCCCGCGCCCGGCGCGCTGGAAGCTGTCGCCGTGGGCGGTGGCCACCTACCTGCTCGGCGGCACGCTGCCCGACGGCACGGTCGTCACACCCAAGTACGTCGGACCGCGCCGCATCGTCGAGGTCGCCGTCACCACGCTCGCCACCGACCGCGCCCTGCTCCTGCTCGGCGTACCCGGCACCGCGAAGACATGGGTGTCCGAGCATCTCGCCGCGGCCGTCAGCGGCGACTCCACCCTGCTCGTGCAGGGCACCGCCGGCACCCCGGAGGAGGCCATCCGCTACGGCTGGAACTACGCGCAGCTGCTCGCGCACGGCCCCAGCCGCGACGCCCTGGTGCCGAGCCCCGTCATGCGCGCCATGGCCGAGGGCATGACCGCCCGCGTCGAGGAACTCACCCGCATCCCGGCCGATGTGCAGGACACGCTGATCACGATCCTGTCGGAGAAGACCCTGCCGATACCGGAGCTGGGGCAGGAGGTCCAGGCGGTCCGCGGCTTCAACCTGATCGCCACGGCCAACGACCGCGACCGCGGGGTCAACGACCTCTCCAGCGCGCTGCGCCGCCGCTTCAACACGGTCGTGCTGCCGCTGCCGGCGAGCGTCGAGGCCGAGGTCGACATCGTCTCCCGGCGCGTCGACCAGATCGGCCGCTCGCTCGACCTGCCGGCCGTGCCCGACGGCGTCGACGAGATCCGCCGCGTGGTCACCGTCTTCCGTGAACTGCGCGACGGCGTCACCGCCGACGGGCGTACGAAGGTCAAGTCGCCCAGCGGCACGCTCTCCACCGCCGAGGCGATCTCCGTCGTCACCGGCGGGCTGGCCCTCGCCGCCCACTTCGGTGACGGCGTGCTGCGGCCGAGCGATGTCGCCTCGGGCATCCTCGGCGCGGTCGTCCGTGATCCGGCGGCCGACCGGGTGGTGTGGCAGGAGTACCTGGAGGCGGTGGTCCGCGAGCGCGACGGCTGGACCGACTTCTACCGGGCCTGCCGGGAGGTGAGCGCCTGATGCGTGGGGACGACGACCTGGGATGGGGCCGCTCGGCCGGCAGCGGCGGCAACGGGGGCAGCGGCGGCAGCGGCGGCTCGCAGGGCAACGGGTGAGGGTCGGGGCCGGCGCGGTGGAGGGCGTACGGGGACGGCGAGGCGTCGTGGTCGCGAGGGGGAGGACACGCGCCGCGCGGGTGGGGGGACCCGCGGTGCGGGGGAGCGGACCCGCGGTGCGGGGGAGGGGACCCGCGGTGCGGTGGAGGGGGATGCGATGAGGGAGAGGGGGATGCGATGACGGACGGCGAGGAGGCCCGGCGCGGATGGCCGGGCCCGGCACCGCTGCTGCTGGGCGTGCGGCACCACGGGCCCGGCTCGGCCCGGGCCGTGCGGGCGGCATTGGACGCGGCCCGGCCGCGGGCCGTGCTGATCGAGGGGCCGCCCGAGGCCGACGCGCTGGTCCCGCTGGCCGCGGAGGAGGACATGCGCCCGCCGGTGGCGCTGCTCGCCCACGCGGTGGACGAACCCGGCCGCTCGGCGTTCTGGCCGCTCGCCGAGTTCTCCCCGGAGTGGGTCGCCCTGCGCTGGGCCCTGGCCCACGACGTCCCGGCCCGCTTCATCGACCTGCCGGCCACGCACTCACTGGCCTGGGAGAAAACCCCAGGAGCCCGCCCGGGACCTCGACCGGCCCGAGGGGGACGGGGACGGGAGCGCCGGGCGGGACCGTCGGCCCGAAGGGGACGAGGAGGGGAGCGCCGGGCGGGACCGCCGGCCCGAGGGGGACGGGAACGCGGGGCTGGACCACCGGAGCGAGGCGCCGCACGGGGGCGTGGACGGGATGCGTCTCGATCCGCTCGCCGTGCTCGCCGAGGCCGCCGGGTACGACGATCCGGAGCGCTGGTGGGAGGACGTCGTCGAGCACCGGGGGCCGGGGCAGGAGGACCCGTTCGCGCCGTTCACCGTGGTCGAGGAGGCCATGGGAGCGCTGCGGGAGACCTACGGCAGCGGCGGTCACGACCGGGACGTGGTGCGCGAGGCCCATATGCGGCTGCGGCTGCGCGCCGCGCTCAAGGAGTTCGGCGACGACGTGGCCGTGGTGTGCGGCGCCTGGCACGTGCCCGCGCTGCGCCGGCGCACCACCGTCGCCGCGGACAGGGCGCTGCTGAAGGGGCTGCCCAAGGTCAAGGCCGACATGACATGGGTGCCGTGGACGAACCGCAGGCTGTCCCGGGCCAGCGGGTACGGGGCCGGTATCGACTCCCCGGGGTGGTACGGGCATCTGTTCTCCGCGCCGGACCGGCCCGTCGAGCGGTGGCTGACCAAGGTGGCCGGACTGCTGCGGGAGGAGGACCGTGTCGTCTCCTCCGCGCATGTCATCGAGGCGGTGCGGCTCGCCGAGACGCTCGCCGCCGTGCGCGGCCGCCCGCTGCCCGGGCTGAGCGAGACGACCGACGCGGTGCGGGCGGTG